>NZ_JH976079.1:157637-164688 GCF_000305755.2 Vibrio sp. HENC-03
GAGGCGCCTTGGCAGAGTGGCTATGCAGCGGATTGCAAATCCGTGGACCTCGGTTCGATTCCGGGAGGCGCCTCCATTCTTTTCGAAAGCTCGTCATTATGACGGGCTTTCTTCGTTTTAGCGCAATGAAATCGACGCGCTTTAATCCCTCTTTCTGCTGTTTACTTATTATCTCCTCCCTGATTATTTGATCGGGATTCAATAATTGCACTCAATTAGTTATTGATTTTATAAATGCTACACATCTCAATAATTGTAGAGGGTGATTGGTGATAATTTCTCCACGATTGTAGTCCGAACTTTTTGTTGTACAACAGACGGTTAGTTGGATTTCTTCTACCTGTCTTGCGGCTCTCTAAGTTCGGGCTTCGTCCTAAAACGTGAGAGAAAAATAATGAAAACATTCAACCTTAAACCCACACTTTTACCTTTAACTTTGCTGCTCAGTTCGCCGGTAATGGCGGCTCAAAATGGAACCATGATGCAGTATTTCCATTGGTATGTGCCAAATGACGGTGCACTCTGGACACAAGTTGAAAACAACGCGCCAGCACTATCTGACAACGGCTTTACCGCGTTATGGCTACCGCCTGCCTATAAAGGTGCTGGTGGCAGCAACGACGTCGGTTATGGCGTTTACGATATGTATGACTTGGGGGAGTTTGATCAAAAAGGATCGGTGCGAACCAAATACGGTACTAAAGACCAATACCTCGATGCCATCAAAGCGGCACACGCAAATAACATTCAAATTTATGGTGATGTGGTATTTAACCACCGTGGCGGTGCGGATGGTAAATCGTGGGTCGACACCAAGCGAGTCGATTGGAACAACCGAAATATTGAGCTCGGCGACAAATGGATTGAAGCATGGGTCGAATTTAGCTTCCCGGGGCGTAACGACAAATACTCAGATTTCCATTGGACGTGGTATCACTTTGATGGCGTCGACTGGGATGACGCAGGTAAAGAAAAAGCGATCTTCAAATTTAAAGGTGACGGCAAAGCATGGGATTGGGAAGTCAGCTCTGAAAAAGGCAACTACGACTATCTCATGTACGCAGATTTAGACATGGACCACCCAGACGTGAAGCAAGAGCTGAAAGACTGGGGCGAGTGGTACTTAAACATGACGGGTGTAGATGGTTTCCGAATGGACGCGGTTAAACACATCAAATACCAGTACCTACAAGAGTGGATCGATTACTTGCGTTGGAAGACAGGCAAAGAGCTGTTCACTGTGGGTGAATACTGGAACTACGACGTGAACAATCTGCATAACTTTATCACTAAGACTTCTGGCAGCATGTCATTGTTTGATGCACCGCTACACATGAACTTCTATAACGCTTCACGCTCGGGTGGTAACTTCGATATGCGCCGTATCATGGATGGCACCTTGATGAAGGACAACCCAGTGAAAGCGGTAACATTGGTCGAGAACCATGATACGCAACCACTGCAAGCGCTGGAGTCTCCTGTGGATTGGTGGTTTAAGCCTCTTGCGTACGCGTTCATTTTGCTTCGTGAAGAAGGTTATCCGTCAGTGTTCTACGCGGATTACTACGGCGCACAATACAGCGATAAAGGACACGACATCAATATGGTGAAAGTGCCGTACATTGAGCAGTTGGTGAAAGCGCGTAAAGATTATGCTTATGGCAAGCAGCACTCCTACCTTGATCATTGGGATGTGATTGGTTGGACACGAGAAGGGGATGCGGAACACCCGAACTCAATGGCGGTTATCATGAGTGATGGCCCTGGCGGAACAAAATGGATGTACACAGGTTCACCGAGTACGCGTTACGTCGATAAGTTAGGTATTCGCACCGAAGAAGTCTGGACTGACGCCAACGGTTGGGCTGAGTTCCCAGTGAACGGCGGTTCGGTTTCTGTTTGGGTCGGCGTTAAATAATCAGGCTCGTAGAATTACAGGTGTGACCAATTTCGAAAATAGTGCGCATTTAATCAATGTCTTGTTTGATATTCATGAAACATATGCGTAACTTTATACCTGAGCATTATCAGTAGGCAGATTAAGGAAAGGAATCTATGGCTGACGTTTTGATTGTTGCGATTGTATTCGGTGCAATATTTGGTGGTGGTATCGTTAAGCTGATTCTCAATCATCGAAAAGAAGTGAGAGCGCTCGAAATTTCTGAGCGTAAGCAGATGAATAAAGAAGAGCGAGATGGTCTTAATAAACAAATAGAAGACCTAAAACAGCGCGTCGAAGTATTAGAGCGTATCGTTACTGACAACAAATACCAACTTGATAAAGAAATTGCGTCTTTGTAATTCTGAACCAAGAAGAAAGAGCCAGTTTAATACTGGCTCTTTTTGTTTCTGTTCCTTTTCCCAGATTGCTCGAAGCAATGGAAGCAATGGATTACCGCTCATCAAAGAAGTCTTTGTTTCGAATGTACTTGCTCATCAAGTGATAAGAAAAAGGGCGTATCAACCAACTTACCAAAGAGCGTCCAAGCCGCATCAACGTTGGTGTGTTCTCGTAAATCCTACCGTTATAAAGCCAAAGCATTTTGCCTACATGCCAGTAGAGAAAAGGTACCGGAGGCATAAAGGTAACAATGTCGATGTCGCAACAGATTCGATAGGTTTTATGTCCTAACTTGTATTGTTTTTTGAATGTCCAATCACCAATTGCTGGCTGACCAAACGTTACTACTCGCTTGATGCTTTTGGGGTACTTTCGTTCGATATAATCGGCAAACACGCTACCAATCGCGCCGCCCGATGAATGCCCAGTAATGGTGATGCGCTTGCCTTGTAGAATCAGCGGTACGACGGTGGCTTCTAGTCGTTCAATCACGCTCAAACCAAGACGATCTTCATTTCGAGAAGGTTGGCTTTCTTGAAATAACAAATGGTAGAAACCTGCATGGATGCGATAGTTAAGCCCAAGGCGCTTGCAGCTACGAGTCCACATGGCAAAGTTCAAAAGCCAATCGCTAATGCTGTGCGACCCCTTAATGACAACAACGACTTCTGTGCGCTTTTTACTCCACAAAACACGGATCATGGTTTTGCCAAACTCGTTTTTAATGATCCGCTGTCCATTAGGGTCGAACCCATAGCGGGTCTGTTTAAAGACTCTGGGGTAGGCAAGGTTGCAGAGTACGGCGTAGCGTTCGTATTGGTATCGTTTTAGAGGCTTCACGTTGTTGTTCTTTGTCTTAGTTAATTTCAAACTCTAGACGTCAAATATGAAAAGAACATGAACCTGTATGGAAAGGCAAAATAAACAGCTCAGCCTATAGCGTTCATTTTTATGGCTTGAGTACAAATTAAGTGTAAATAGCGAGTGCATCGCTTCTCTTTATCTCACGTTTGAACGATTTCAAGTCAGTGAAAATTGCCAGCTTGGTGGTTTGATGATCTTTTTCTACCAATGTTAAGAGCTGACCAATCGCCTTACGCTGTGGCTTGGTGAATTGCTTATCGTTTTGCTGTGTACGAAAGAAATCGAGCTGATTGGAAGTATCGTTAAACGCGCCGAGGCGGTCTTGAAGTTGCTTCAACTGTTTTACATTCGCTCTGTGCTGTATTCCAAGGTGGCCTTGGTGAGGAACATACAAAGGAGCAAAGTATTCAAGCAAGTAACGGAGCTTCTTGCATTCAAGCCTGAATTGATGAACTTCACCATCGTTGCTTTTTATGTTCAAGCCTCTACATGCATTGCTTACCAGCTTGTAGTGGTGGAGGATCCTTTTGTTCGAACAAACAACAATGGATTCGACATTGTCCACCTCATATTGAGATGCTCGGCGAAGGCTGTTTTCAATCATGACACAGGTTTTGAGATAGCAATCAGAGGCGAGCCATTGCCTAACAGATTTGAGTGCTTCGATTTGTTGCGTTTCAATCACTTCAAAAACCGACGCTAATTTATCTTGGTATTCCGGTGATCGATTTAAGTAATGCTCTCTATCGATGAGAAACACATCTGAGTCGCGTAATGTGTTGGTCTGCTTCATGAGTAACTTTAAGTGGGGCTTGAGCAGTTTGAATTCAAAGGGGCAGAAATTAGGCTTAAGAAGCAGTAGTAGAGAGCGAATGCGCCGTAAAGTGACTCGATATTGATGGTTAAACTCAGGTTCCGTTTCGGTAATTACGCCTTGTTCAAGCGTTCTTGCGTAGTCGAATTCATGCATTAGATGACGGGGTAAAAGAAAGCTCAGATCCGAATCTGGACTCAATTTAAAGTCCGCAACCTTCTTGTTGAGAAGCTTCATCGCCATCCTCCTACATCAAACATGGTTTAATTTTAGGAGGTGACGACCAGTTCTACCTGTCTCAGCCAACAATTATTCCGGCTAGTTGGCGGCTTGGTGAAGAAATTCAAGCTGTTGCTTTTCTTTATCGCTCATTTCATAAGGTTCATCGGATAGGGTATTCGAATCAAATGATCCAATAGGATAAGACTCTGCTTTACTTTGGCCATACTGTGCTTTTTCACCTGGGAAACCAGACATGCGTTCTATCATGATGTCACGAAGTTCATACTCGGCTCTTCCATTGGGTAAGACATTGTGGAACGCTTTTAGCTCCACGGTTTGTTCTCCTTCAGCCAGTTGTTTCTTTTGTACTAAAGAGGCAACTGCCGAGCCGCTTGATAGATATAAACTGCCACGAACTCGATAGATACCCGCTCTGTCCACTTGAACTGTAATAGGAATCACCATATCGGAATTATTCGAAGACGCTTGGTCTACATTGATAATGCTGGCTACAGAGTGGTAAAGGCGTAAATCCGCACTGATGACATCTTCACCTTGCTCAAAGCTGATGCGTGCCACCAATCTTAATTCTTGTGGCCAGTTTGCTTCTGGTGTTATTTGCCACCCCTTCTCTTGAACAGGAAGAGTCGTGAGGGTTTGCTGGCTTTCTACGTCAATAATGTCGAGTGACGCTGTCACGTAGTTTGCCGATGATTTTAAGCGAACATCAATCTTGTCTGGATAAAAATGACGATATTTGTCCAAGCTTAATGCTGCTTTGGCTTCTCCATTCAACACTGGAACAGGGACCTCTTCAAAATGATTCCAATCGAGATACGGGCTGTTCTTATCTGTGATGGGAGTAGAGTAGGCTGGATACTGTAAGACCTCTTCGTGACGTTCTGCAATCAAAGATAAGTCATGGGAAGAAGTCATACCTTCAATCACATCGACGCTCTCTTCTTTGGGAGGTAATGGCGCGCCCTCCATAGTGATGGTTTCGCTCGGTGTTGGCTTGGGTAAAGCAGCCGTTTGATTCTGCTGGGCTGGTTGTTGCTTCGTGGAGTCATCGTCTTGATTTTGTTGCGATAGAAACATCGCCGTAGCCCCAATCAAAACGAAAGCCCCAATGGCGATTGGCTTTTTGTTACTCATAATCGATCTCTTGCATCGTGCTTTGTGTGAGAAGAGCCAAGCATGACACTTGGCTCGTTGGTTTGCTTATTACGACGCTTTACAGGCCGACAGCGATTTCCGACATGGTGTCATTTTGAGAATCTTGTACGTAAATGTATTTATTTCCAAACCATCCGTTCTCTTGGTAGCTGTCAACGCTTACCGATTTTCCATCCGCTAAGGCAATCGACGTATTACTGGAGGTGACTTTACCTTTGTGTTTCGACCCAATGACCTCGCTGTGGCTATAACCGTTACCCATGATGAACGGGTAGTGGTTTGGCATAAAGCTAGCCACTCCCTTGCTTTGAGAAGCCACTTTTCCGTCCATAGCAAGACTAGTAGAACAGCTATCGAAACTGCCTGAGCTTGAAGCGCCACATGATGAATGCGCCGCTACAACACCATCGTCTTTTCCGGGCAAGAAGCTTGCGGTCGCTTTTAAGTAGTCGCTGCCGTTACCAACAAAACGAATTCGAGGGATACGGTGGTCTGGTAACATCGCGATTTGGCGAGCGTTTGACACTTTTAGATCATTCAATACACCGGTGTTGTTTTTTGATGGCATATCACCAAGCCAGAGTGAAATCGCATAACGCATTGCACTGTTTGTCCAGCCACCACCTTCAGTGATGTTAATAACGATATCGCCCAGCTCGGATCCACCACCAGCGCCCGCAAAGTCGAAAGTCGCGACAATGTTGAGTGGAGATAGGCCTGCGTTAGTTAACCAGTTTTCTTGGTTATCGAGCAGATGTCTTGCAACTAGGTCGCCAGTTGAGTGGGTGACCAACACGCAACCCGGCTGGCAAGTCCCGTTTCTTGAGAGCTCTTGCAGCTTCGGCCATACATAATCACTGGCTATTTTTCCTTCAACTCTTTCATGAGAGGGCCAATCAATGCGAGCATCGGCATACTGCATCCAATAGTCTTTCCAATAATCCGCACCTTCTGTTTCAACTTGCGATGGCGCTGGTTTAGTTTGCAGTTGATCGGCTTGGAATCCGTGGATGAGGACCACTTTGTAATCACCAATAGCTGCATTGGAAGCGGTAGGTAAAGCCATTGCTACTGCGAGTGCGGCTAGTTTTGTCATTTTATTCATGATGTTATCAACCTTTGAATGTTTAGTTTCGCCAAAAATAGCGAAGTGGTAATAAGCAAAATACAAACATCAAAATCACTTTTGCTCGAAAGGTATGATTAACGGGATGAATAATAACGATCAACACATCCGATCTGTGAAGTGTTACCGGAGTACAATAATGATAATTTTAATTCCTATAAATGAGATTGCTTGCGGGAGTAATTTATAAAGTTGTTGATAGATTTCTCTTTTTAATCTTTCTGACATTAACTAGAAAGAAAAGCGATGATTGAGTAAGAGCAGGTGAAGAGCAGGGTTGGAATGGTTTGATGTGTTTAGGGATTGATCGAATTGATTGAAGAGTGCTCGTCTGAGTCTGCTTTTTAACCGCATGAATAAAAAAGATAAAATTTGTTGTTGACCTAGAATCTTAATCCGTTAAAGTACGCCTCGTTCTCACGGCGAAGGTCGTTAGAGCAGGTGGTGTTACCATCGCATTGATTGCGTTGCCCTGGTGGTGGAATTGGTAGACACAAGGGATTTAAAA
>NZ_JH976079.1:164698-247174 GCF_000305755.2 Vibrio sp. HENC-03
TCGATAGAGTGAGTACCATCGCATCTCATTATCGAATGTGCGATTAGGTTGGTGTGATTATTTAAATGATTTGAAGCTGATTTAGCTTCTGGCAAGTTTAAATAGAATCTTTCACAACGACCATCGAAAGGGCAATCCCTTACGAAAACCTCAATGTTTCATCTTAGAAGCAACAAAATGGCGCCTTGGCAGAGTGGCTATGCAGCGGATTGCAAATCCGTGGACCTCGGTTCGATTCCGGGAGGCGCCTCCATTATCTTTCCTCGTAACTCAAACATCTTTGTTCCTAAATCAAACCAGAAGCTTCAATTCAGACCTCTGACCATTCAAGAACTTCAGCAAAACTAACTTCTTAAAATTTCGAAAATAAGTGCATTTCATCGCTATTTACCGACGTAAATTCGACATAAGCCTCATTTTACACTTCTCATCACTCTCGTTAGTTCCCAAAATGCACATTCAACTCTATTAACAGAACGTTGTTAATTATAAACTGAGTGCATTACTAGAATCTAATTGATAACATCATATATAACGTTTTGTTAATATATAACATTTTGATTTTAGCTCAGGATGAGCCCATTTTGTTTTAGGGAGAAGTACACGTGTTATGTCATTTAAGCAGGCGATTCGTAGCCTTATTGTTGGGTGCTACGTCATTTACTGCTTTTGCCGCATCTATGGCTAGCTATCCGGAAGGGTGGCAGGAATGGCCAGTTGTTAAAGAGTCACAAAACCTACCTGCAGACACGATTCTGCCTCCAGACACCTCATTGTTTATTCAAGAATCTGTTCGTGCTTACAGTTGGATTAATAACGGACAAGGATCACCGCTTACGATCCGTGTGAATCCGAAAAAGATTGAACAGTACAAAACCCATGGTCCATACACAGATGGTCCTACGGCAGTCGCGATTTCCGAGGTCGATGGCATTGTTTGGGTGACAGAACACATCGGTGGTATGGCGATTTATGGAAGTTACGATCGTCAGGGGAAAGATATTAGCCACACACATCCTTCATTAGAGCCTTCATTTTGCCAAAGTTGCCACACTACGTATCAAGACATTTGCATTAATGGTACGTGTGCAGAGCCAGTTTTGGGCGTTTATAAAGATAAGCAGTAGTTTATTGTGAGTAATCGAGTTTTCGGCTGGTTGACGATTAACCAGATGCTATTTGTTTCGCATTTGGTGTTGGTTCTGTCCATCATCCTAGGTCTGTCTTTCACGCGTTTTCAAAGCGAATGGAACATGCGTATTGAGCATGCCGCTACCATGGCGAAAACTCATCTCTCTTCTCAAATGACTTTCCTTTCTGGATCGATTGCGGGTCGCAATTACGCTAACTTAATGATGCCATCGACTAAGGCTAACTTAAGTGCGATAGACGATCTGCTCTTTATCGAAATTTCCGGCGTTTCCGATTACAAAACCCAGACGGTTGCTGTCCGTTACTTGGCGGAGTCCAATCAGGTGTGGCGTATCGATGTAAGCGATCTTGAAGTCAATGTCTTAAAAGACCAAAAGGGCAACTTAGTTCGAATGTTATCTATGACGCCAGAAAAAGACGAGATCAAGCGTAATAAGCTGCAATATTTGATAAACAAGACCAACGTTGATTTAGAGGCGTTGCAAGCGAGTCAGTTACTCAATCGTAATACTGAACTGCCTTGGAATAAGGACTATCTGCGCCAGACGGATTTTTACTACGATTCGACACTGTCGGTACTTCACGTCTGTTTACCGCTACGCAATATTAATGGCGGTTACATTTGGGCAGTGCTAGATGCAAGTGACCTCGATACGATTAAAGTCACCTTGATTAAAGAGCTGATCAACGAAGCCTTGATTGCTGCACTTATTTCAATGGTACTGATCTACATGGTGACAATGTGGATTGTGAGCCCGCTTAAACGCTTGTCTCAATCAATGAAAAAAGACATTGAGAAGATCGATCAATCACACATTCCGGAGATCAAACGCTCGGATGAAATCGGCGAACTCGCTCGTTCATATTCAAGCTTAATTACCAAAATAAAGAACCAATTAAGGGTGCTTCGCCAGCAAACTGATACCGATACCTTGACTGGAATCGGTTCTCGCTATTTGTACAAGCGTAGTGCGCCTGTTTTTGTTCATGAAACCCTGAGTAACATGAAATACGCCTGTTTCGTCTTGTGTGATATCGATAATTTCAAAAAGTTTAATGATACTTACGGGCACACCGAAGGGGACAACGCCTTATGTGATGTCGCGGAAGTCTTCCGTTCTCATTTAGGTAAAGACCAGCCCTCGTTTCGTTTAGGCGGCGAAGAGTTTGCTTTGCTTGTCTATGGCAATACGCTAGAGGTGTTGAACTCCAAAGTTGAACACTTAAGACAAGCGGTCGAAACCCTCGCCATACCACACATCAAAAACCTTCCTTCTGAAGTCGTAACGATTTCGGTTGGAGCGGTTCCACTAACTAGAGCCGCGTCTCATCCTAACTTGAACGACTGTGAGAAAGCACTTGAGCGGGCCTTTCAAGTTGCCGATAAGAACCTATACGCAGCAAAAGATAAAGGACGAAACGTTGTCATTATGGCGGAACCCATCACGCTGTAGTTTTTAGTTTCATTGCATTTAATTCGGCCACTCGGCCATTTAAGACCAAAGAAGAGAAAGGAGTCTCGATGCACAACATCGGAGAGGATAAGCATACGTGTCGCCCACAAACACGCGTCTGGGTTGATACAGACATCACCATAGGCCATCACGACGGGTTTAAGCTGTGTGATGTTGACGATGGTTACGCGCTGGGGTTATTGCTCAGAAGCCAAGAAGTCGACATCGTTGGCGTGAGTTCAACACTTGGCAATTGTGATGACATTAAAGTTACTACGGACATCGCTCGCTCTTTTATTAGCCAGTTTGGTCCAACTTACCTCAGCGTTTCTCAAGGAAGCGCCACTTACTTTGATTCAGCCAAAGATATTCCGCCAGCGGTAAAAGACCTTGCTGCTCAACTTGAGCAAGAGCCTTTGACTATTCTCGCTATCGGTGCACTTACCAACATCGCCTTATTGATTCGTGATTTTCCGGAACAGGCCAAAAACATAGAAAAGGTAGTTTGTGTTGCAGGCAGACGAAGCACCGACCAGCATTTTGTTGCCGGAAAGCGTCAACCAAGGCCGTTTCGTGACCTGAACTTTGAGGTGGACCAAACTGCATTTCAAGTACTTCTTGATAGCGACGTTCCGGTGACTTTAGTCCCGTTTGAAGCCTGTGCTCAAGTTTGGGTCGATTTTAAAGAACTTCATAAGATGAGCCATGGCAGTAGTCTTAGTCACTTCTTAGAGTCGCATTCCATTGCATGGTGTACTGAGTGGGAAGTGGTGTTTGGTTCTAAAGGTGGCTTTATTCCTTTTGATATGGTGGCCGCGGCCTATGTGGTGAATCCAGGGTGGTTTGTTTCTCACGCTTGGAAGTCCAAGGTGGAGATCATCGCAGCAAGTGATACGGACAAACACAAAGAGAAAGCTTATCTGGTTTGCAACGAATCGATAGAGCAAGGACGAGTGGTCGACTATGTGGTTGAAGTATCGCCAGATGCTGAACCGGAAATGCTTAAGCGTTTAGCGGAGCGTGATATTGGCGCATTTGTACTTGGTTTATCTCATATCAATATCATTGTCGATGATGTTGATAAGGCGGCTGATTACTACCAACGAGTACTTGGTTTTGAACGCGCACTTGATGCTCAGGGGCAAAAAATGGATTACCGCGGCGTGAGTATGGCCGAGTTTAACCAAGATGCGGGTTTAGCTGGACAAGACGTTGTTGTTGACGTGCTGTTTGTGAAGCATCCGTATGCGTCGGTTTATCTGGAGCTGATGAAATACCATTCGCCTGTTGGTGCGACGGCTATACCGCCACAACCAAGAACCTATGATCTTGGTGGTCCTCGACATATAGCACTCGAAGTTTCCAACTGTGGTGAGGTATTTCGATACTTAAAACAGCAAGAGGGGGTCACTATGATTGACGAGTCTAAAAGTTACCACCCAGAAAAATTGAATGGCTTCCCGATCACCTTTTTCTATTGGATAGACAAATACGGTATTCAATGGGAGATGGAAGAAGGGCGTAGAGTAGGGACATCACGCGGCATTATTTAACGCGAACCTATAAAATCCACTCAAATGTGATTAAAAAGCAAGCGGTTAGTCGCTTGCTTTTTCTTTGTTATGAAGAAATGTGACAAATATGTTGAGTTCATTTCGGCTGGATTACATGAATTTTGTTTAAATTACGAAAGCAAAGGTTTAAACGCTGTTTAAAAACTGCACCTACCCCTTTAGGGTAGTTTAATTCCGTAATTGATTTACATCATGTATTAATTTTCTTTCACAATTAACAATGCGCTCAGTGATAAGAACCTAACCCTTAGGAAGTACAATGAGCAAGTTGAAGCTAGTAGTCATCGGTAACGGTATGGTAGGCCACCGTTACATTGAAGACTTAGTCGAGAAAGCTGATATGTCTAATATGGACATTACGGTTTTCTGTGAAGAACCTCGTGTCGCATACGACCGTGTGCACCTTTCCTCTTACTTTTCTCACCATACTGCAGATGAACTTTCTTTAGTGAAAGAAGGCTTCTACGAGAAACACGGTATTAACATGCTGATCGGCGAACGCGCGATTAACATCAACCGTGAAAACCGCATTGTTTACTCAAGCACTGGTCGCGAAGTTCAATACGACAAGCTGATTCTTGCTACTGGCTCATTCCCATTTGTTCCACCTATCAAAGGTCACGAAAGCAAAGACTGTTTTGTTTACCGTACTATCGAAGATCTTAAAGCGATCGAAGCGTGTGCGAAGAAGAGCAAATCAGGCGTTGTTGTCGGTGGTGGTCTGCTAGGTCTTGAAGCTGCGGGCGCATTGAAAGCACTAGGTGTAGAAACACACGTTGTTGAGTTCGCACCAAAGCTAATGGCTGAGCAACTTGACCTTGCTGGTGGTAACCAACTTCGTCAAAAAATCGAGCGTATGGGCGTGAACGTTCACACCAGCAAAAATACGCTTGAGATTGCGGCAGAAGGCACAAACGCACGCAATGTTATGCGTTTTGCTGACGGTTCAGAGCTAGAAACAGACTTCATCGTATTCTCTGCAGGTATTCGTCCACAAGACAAACTAGCACGCCAAATGGAGCTAGAAGTGGCACCTCGTGGCGGTGTTGCTATCAACGACCATTGTCAGACTTCTGATGAGAACATCTACGCGATTGGTGAGTGTGCGTCTTGGAACGAAATGTTCTACGGCCTTGTTGCTCCTGGCTACAAGATGGCGACAGTTGCTGTTGATCACCTTCTAGGTAACACAGAAAGCAAATTCGAAGGCGCTGACATGTCTGCGAAGCTGAAACTTCTTGGCGTGAAAGTAGGTTCAATTGGTGACGCGAACGGTCGTACTGAAGGCTGTAAGAGTTACGTTTACCAAAACGAAGAGCAAGAAGTTTACAAACGTCTTATTGTTTCTGAAGACAACAAGAAACTGCTTGGCGCGGTTATGGTTGGCGATACGTCTGACTACGGCGACCTGCTTCAACTTATGTTGAACGAAATCGACCTACCAGAACACCCAGATGCGTTGATCCTTCCTGCACACGCAGGCGCTGAGAAACCAGCACTAGGTGCAGACGCTCTACCAGAAAGCGCAGTGATCTGTTCATGTTTCGACGTGACAAAAGGCAAGATCGCACAAGCGGTTGCTGATGGTCACCACACATTGGGTGACATCAAAGCTGTGACTGGCGCAGGTACAGGCTGTGGTGGTTGTATTCCTCTAGTCACTTCTGTCCTAAACGCAGAGCTTGCTAAATCTGGTATCGAAGTGAAGAACGACGTGTGTGAGCACTTTGCATACTCACGCCAAGAGTTGTTCCACCTAATCCGCATTGAAGAGATCAAAACGTTTGATGAGCTTCTCGAGAAATACGGTAAAGGTTACGGCTGTGAAGTTTGTAAACCATTGGCTGGTTCTATCTTGGCTTCTTGCTGGGGTGAGCACATTCTTAAGCCACAACTGGTTAAGCTGCACGACACGAACGATAACTTCCTAGGTAACATCCAAAAAGACGGTACTTACTCTGTTATCCCACGTATGGCGGGTGGTGAAGTAACACCTCAAGCATTGGGTGCGCTAGCGAACGTTGCTGCAGAATACAACCTATACACCAAAGTAACCGGTGCTCAACGTATTGGTCTGTTCGGTGCTCAAAAAGACGATCTTCCAGAGATCTGGCGCAAGCTTATCGACGCTGGTTTCGAAACAGGCCAAGCGTACGCAAAAGCACTTCGTATGGCGAAGACATGTGTTGGCTCAACGTGGTGTCGTTACGGTGTTCAAGATTCTGTTGGTCTAGGTTCTTACATCGAGAACCGTTACAAAGGCATTCGTACACCTCACAAGATGAAGTTCGGTGTTTCTGGCTGTACTCGTGAGTGTGCGGAAGCACAAGGTAAAGACCTTGGCATTATCGCGACTGACGCGGGTTGGAACATGTACGTATGTGGTAACGGCGGTATGAAACCTCGTCACGCAGACCTACTTGCAAGTGACCTAGATAAAGAAACGCTAATCAAGTACATCGACCGCTTCATGATGTTCTACATCCGTACTGCTGCGCCACTACAACGCACATCAGTTTGGATGGAAAACATGGAAGGTGGCGTTGACTACCTACGCGAAGTGATTGTTAACGACAAACTTGGCATCAACGCTCAACTAGAAGCTGACGTAGCGAAGCTTGTAGACGAGTACGAGTGTGAGTGGACTGCGACCATCAACGACGAATCACAACTGACTCGTTTCGCGCACTTCATCAACTCTGACAAGCGCGATGATAACGTTGTGTTTGTACAAGAGCGTGAACAGCACCGCCCAGCAACCTTCACGGAAAAACACCCTGAAGCGAAAGGCGACATCCTACACGTAGCGATCACTGAAGCATAAGGGAAGGTTGATTATGTCATTTGAAAAGATTTGCCAAATCAGCGACATCGTACCGGGCACGGGTGTTTGTGCACTGGTTGATGGTCAGCAAGTTGCGGTATTCCGTCCAACACAAGCAGAAGAAGTGCTAGCGATCAGCAACACTGACCCGTTCTTCCAATCAAATGTGCTTTCTCGCGGTTTGATTTGTGAGCACCAAGGCGAGCTTTGGGTGGCAAGCCCACTTAAAAAGCAACGCTTTAACCTGACAACAGGTGCGTGCATGGAAGACGAGCGTTTTAGCGTGAAAGCGTACAAAACGCGCGTAACCAACGGCGAAGTAGAAATTTCTGCATAAGCTTGGTTTCCATTCCCTCCTCTAAGGGGGAGGGAATGAAACGAAATCTAGATTTAATAGGTAAAGGCTTTCCGTGGTTCATCTTCGGGGACAGGGAAGCTAGGTGTTACTCAGCGGCAAGCCTTTCTCTATTCAATCTTTAATTTTTAACTTTCACTTTTGAATAAGGACACATTCATGTCTACTGATTATAAGCCTGCAGAATTCGTTCAAACCATGATCAACGTGGGTGAAGCGAAAACCAACACTAGCACTCGCGACTTGTTACTTCGCGGTACTATGGCGGGTATCATCCTATCGCTAGCGGTTGTCGTTGCTATTACCACTATGGTTCAAACCGGTATTGGCATCGTGGGTGCGCTTGTCTTCCCAGTTGGTTTCGTGATTCTAAGTGTGATGGGTTACGACCTAGTAACGGGTGTTTTTGGTCTAGCGCCTCTGGCTAAGTTTGCAAACCGTCCTGGTATCACTTGGGGTCGTATCTTCCGTTGTTGGGGGCTTGTAGGCTTGGGTAACCTTATCGGTTCTCTAATCGTTGCTTACCTTGTGGCTATCTCACTAACAGGTAACTTCTCACTAGAACTGAACGCAGTAGCGAAGAAGTTTGTCGCTGTTTCTACCGCGCGTAGCCTTGGTTTTGAAAACATGGGTATGGACGGATGGATCACGTGTTTCGTACGCGGCATCTTCTGTAACCTAATGGTGTGTCTTGGCGTTATCGGCAACATGACAGCACGTTCAGTGTCTGGTCGCGTAGCAATGATGTGGTTCCCAATCTTCATCTTCTTCGCACTAGTATTTGAGCACACAGTAGTAAACATGTTCCTATTCCCACTAGGTATGATTCTAGGTGCTGATTTTGGTATCGCGACTTGGTTGAACTTCAACCTTATCCCAACCATCCTAGGTAACATTGTTGGTGGTCTAGTAATGACTTGTATTCCACTGTACCTAACTCACGCTAAAACTGCGCCTTCTATCAATGCTGAAGAAGAAGTAAAAGCACGACCTGCAATGGCTAAATAACCATTAACGGGTAATTCGCTTAATATGGTCCCGCTTCTGGATGGGCGGGACTGTTCTCTAACTTGGATTTCAATTTTTAACTTTCACTTTCGCGACATATTTTATTGGTTTAGCTATAAAAAGTAATAACTCCTTAGAGTGGTTTTAGCCCTAAGTGCATAACGCGAGTGTTACTCTTTATATCTAAATTTTTCGATAGGCGTTGATATGACTACTGCTCACTCATCTTTAAACAGCGGCTTTGTTTCTCTTGTTGGTGCAGGTCCAGGAGATCCTGATTTGCTCACAGTAAAAGGCTTAAAAGCCATTCAAGCGGCTGAAGTTGTGGTGTACGACCGATTGGTGTCGAAAGACATTCTTGAATTGGCTCACGCATCAGCAGAGATGATTTACGTAGGAAAAAAATTGGACTTTCACTGTGTGCCTCAAGATCAAATCAACCAAATCTTGGTGCAGAAAGCACAAGAAGGTAAGCGTGTTGTACGTCTAAAGGGCGGTGACTCATTTATCTTTGGCCGTGGTGGTGAAGAGCTAGAAGAACTAGCGGAATTTGGTATCAAATACGAAGTGGTTCCGGGGATCACAGCAGCAGCGGGTGCAACGGCTTATGCTGGTATTCCCTTAACACACCGCGACCATGCGCAAAGCGTTCAATTCATCACTGGTCACGTACAAAAAGATGGTCGTGAGATTGAGTGGCATTCACTGGCGCAATCCAACAACACGCTTGTGTTCTACATGGGTTTGAAGCAAAGCGGACACATTATGGATAAGCTGATCACGCATGGATTAGACCCTGAGATGTCATGCGCCATTATTGAAAACGGTACGCGCCCGGAGCAGCGCGTGTTCCAAGGAAAGTTGAACGAGCTATCGAGCATGGCAGAGCAAGCCGTAAGCCCAGCATTGATTGTAGTTGGTAGCGTTACACAGCTGCACAACAAATTGGATTGGTTCGGCAAGTAACCGAAGATGTAATCCTAAGCATTAGATTGCGCAAGGACTGCGTTTCTGCTGCATCTCTCTTTTACGCATTGGCATTTCATCAATCAGATTGTTGATGAATTGCCAATCGGTCTTCGCTCCCCAGCGGTGTTTCTCTTCACCATCTTTACCTAATAGAATCGCCGTGTGTTGGCCTTGTTTCACTTCGTAAAGTTTCGCCAACATTTTCAAATCAAACTCTTCTTTAAGCCATGATGGTTGCGTGTAACCGTCTTCGGCAATAACGAGCGTAATAACGTCACGGTCTTCTAGTTCACATTCATTCATCAGTGCTTCAAGCAAAAACTGCTTAACGTGGTCGTCATTTGCAGGGGCGAAATACAGCACGCTGCGGTGCGGCCAATACTGAGAGTGCGCTGGATATCCAAATGCAGCACTTGATATGAGGCATGAAAGCAACAGGGCAATGGTCGTCTTGTTCATGGCTTCACTCCTTGAAACTCGAATATCAAGTTATACGATAAGTTTAGTGGAATTAGCTCATTGTGCTTTGAGCCAAAGTGGCATAGGGTATGCGACAAACAAATAAAGCGTATTAAGAAGATGAATTCGGATAGCAACAAACAAAAGATCGCAATCTTGGTCGATGTACAAAACGTGTACTACACCTGTCGTGAAGCGTACCGCAGCAATTTTGATTACAACCAGTTTTGGTATGTTGCGACACAAGGGAAAGAAGTGGTGAGCGCACGAGCTTATGCTATTGCGAGTAACGACCCTAAGCAGCGTCAGTTCCACCATATTCTTCGTGGTGTCGGATTTGAGGTGATGTTGAAACCTTACATTCAACGCCGTGACGGCAGTGCGAAAGGCGACTGGGATGTAGGTATCACCCTAGATGCGATTGAGATTGCGCCGGAAGTGGATGAAGTGATTCTGGTATCTGGCGATGGTGATTTCAGTTTGTTGGTGGAACGCATTCAGCAACGCTTCAACAAGAAAGTCACTATCTATGGCGTACCAAGGCTCACTTCCCAAACCTTGATTGATTGCGCGGACCATTTTGTTGCTGTCGATGACGACTTTCTTCTTTGATTCTCGCTTGCGCTAGAAATAGGCAAAAGAAAAGGGCGAGTCACTTCAGGCTGTACGCAAACGTACAATGACTTGCCCCTTATTTCTGATTCAGATGATTTACGAAGGAATGATCATTTGCCCTAGTAAGTAACCCAAACAACACGCACCAATCACGCCGATTAAACCCACAGACATGAATGAGTGGTTGAAGTACCACTTGCCAATCTTAGTTGTACCTGAGGTATCGAAGTTCACAGTCGCGATATCTGAAGGGTAGTTTGGAATAAAGAAGTAGCCGTAAACCGCTGGCATCAAGCCGATAAGCAGAGCAGGCTCCAAACCTAGACCTAAACCGACTGGCAACATCATACGCGCTGTTGCTGCTTGAGAGTTCACCACTACAGATACGATGAATAGCGCAAGCGCGAACGTCCAAGGGTAGTTGGTAACCATCTCTACGATGCCGGATTTAAATTGAGGCATTGCGTATTGGAAGTAGGTATCTGACATCCATGCAATACCGAAGATAGCAATCGCCGCCACCATACCTGATTTGAACACTACGCCATTTGGTACGTCGCGAGGATCGGTCTTCGTCGCTAGCAAAATGATACCGCCGAAGCAGAGCATCATCATTTGAATAACAACGGCCATACTGATTGGTTTTGCACCTTCAACGATGGTACGAACCTCTGGCCACATCGCAATAACGACAATCACAAGAATCGATAGGATGAACAGTAGAACGGAGTTACGCGCACTAGACGGTAGCACTTCATCCAATGATGTCGCAGTTGTGTTTAAGATCTTGTCACGCCAAACCGGATCTTTTAGGCGCTCTTGATACTCTTCATCGTCTTCTAACTCTTTACCGCGTTTTAAGCTGTATAGAGACATCAACAAGGTACCAAACAAGGTTGCTGGCACGGTAACGAGCAAAATAGAAAGTAGGGTGATCTCGTGTTGGATATCAGACAATTGTGCAAGGTAGTAAACCACTGCAGCTGAAATTGGTGACGCAGTAATGGCGATTTGAGAAGCAACCGATGCTGCTGCCATTGGACGTTCAGGACGAATGCCGTTTTTAAGTGCAACGTCGCCAATGATTGGCATGATAGAGTAAACCGCGTGACCAGTACCAAGTAGGAAGGTCATAAAGTAAGTCACGAACGGCGCAATAAGAGTGACGCGTTTAGGGTTCTTACGTAATACGCGTTCTGCCACCTGCAACATGTATTTTAAGCCACCTGCGGCTTCAAGAATGGAGGCACAAGTCACCACCGCGAGGATGATCAGCATTACGGTTACTGGTGGAGACGTTGGAGGCATCTTGAAGATGAAAACCTCAATGACCAAACCAATACCAGAAACGACACCAAGACCAATGCCGCCATACCGTGAGCCGATATACAGCATCACGAGCAAAAATAGAAACTCAAGATACAACATGTTTAATTTCCTTATTAGAAACAGGGACTTCTATTGTTTCGGTATTGAAGGAAAAAATACTTAGCCTTGTTCACATTCCGTTTTATAAGAAACAGCAATGTCCAATAATTGGGAATAACTCACGCTGAGCCGTGTCAGTGTTAATAGCGGTTTGAAAGGGTGTTGAAGGATTGTTTGAATCGTCGTCAGCTAAGGTTACAGCGGTCCATTTTGGTGCAAGGATTTTCAGTGGTTTTGAGTGCTTTTTGACCTAGATGATAATTTAAACGATAGGCGTTAGATTTTCAGGTTACTTAATGCCAAGTTAACCTTGGTTAAAATAAAAAAGCCGCGTTATGCGGCTTTTCTTTTATGCTTCGTCAGTTGCTTGAGTTTCTTCACTCACTTGCGAAGTTTGCTCAGCTGCTTTTTCTTCAGCTTCCATCTTCGCGCGCTCTGCTTTTGAGATATAGCGAGGCTTGTTGCTCTTATGAAGCTTTGCATTTTGTTTTTTCAACTTCGCTTTTAAGATCGAATTGATTTTCTTCTTGCGGTTCATGGTGTTGGTCCTTTAATTTAGCGGGGCAGGATAGTGATTTTTCCACCAAGTTACAAGCCTAATGGATCCCTTATGAAAACACTTATTACAGAACGCCTGACACTTCGTCTTGTTAGTGTAGAAGATGCGCCGTTTATTTTAGAACTCTACAATCAGCCTGACTTTTATCGTTTCGTCGGTGACAAGCAAATTCGAACCCTAGAAGAAGCAAAACGCTACATTCAAGACAACATGTTGAGGATGCAAGAACTCAAGGGTGTCAGTTTGCTGGTGGTAGAAACCAATCATGATAAACAACCTATCGGTATTTGTGGTTTGGTCAAACGCGACACATTAACGGCGTTTGATATTGGTTACGGTTATCTACCTAGCGCTTATGGCAAAGGTTACGCAAAAGAAGCGGCGAGTGTCGTGGTCGACTTTGCTCGGGACGAGATGAAAATAGAAAACTTGGTCGCTATCACCAATAATGACAATATTCGTAGTATAAGTTTGCTAGAAAAATTGGGTTTTCAGTTTGAACGTGTCGAGCAGACTTACGATAATGGCCGTACATTGCAACTCTATACCATGAAGTTGTGACCCGATAAGCGGTAACTAAAGCTTTTTGGTTAGTGCCTTATTGTTAAGGTCTCTGAACCAAAGCTGTTTTAGATTGAGGAAAGAATGAGCGACATTTTATTAGGCAAACTCGCCACAGAATTTAAAACCGTTAAAGCGATGGTGGAGGTTTACTGTAAAGACCACCACGGCACCAAAGGTGAGTTGTGCGCGGAATGTCGTGAATTATTAGAGTACGCGGAAGTGCGGCTTGATCGTTGTCCTTACGGAGAAGACAAGCCGACTTGCAACAAATGTCCGATTCACTGTTACAAGCCCGAGCCGAAAGAACAAATGCGCTTAGTGATGTGTTACTCAGGACCGAGAATGTTGCTTAAGCATCCAATCTTGGCAATTCGACACTTGATGCATGAGAAACGCGAGGTACCTGAAAAGCCTGCTGCCAATGCGTCAAATCGCCACAAACGGATGAGTGCAGAGCGCGAAGCTAAGAAATCCTAGCCAATATAAGAATTAAGAAGTTGTCACGACCGTTAAGTTCTTAATCCAATACTTTTGCGTGTACCTGCGGTAACACAATGCTAGTTTCACCACTTCTTCAGCGATCATGAGTGCGTAAACGTATTTGAATTCCCAACCTAATACAAACGCCGCAACTGCACATAAAGGCAGGCCCGTCATCCACATCGCGATAAAGTCCATGCGCAAGCAAAAGACGTTATCGCCACCCGCACGAATAATACCGTTGATGATGATCATGTTAAGCATGCGAAGCCAAATCGCGCTGCATAAAATCACCACCGCAGGTGCTGCAAGTGGGTAAAGCTCAGGGTTGTCTAAGTTCAAAGCAGCAATGATTAATTCTCGGTTTAGTAGCAATAACGCACCGATCGAAATACCAAACACAAACACTGCTTTGATGAAGAAGCTTGCCATGTGCTGAGCTTGTTCAAAAGCATCACGCCCTAACGACTGCCCAATCATCACTGAACACGCTACAGAGATACCAAAGAAGATGGAATAACATAACGACTCAAACGGGCCTAACATGCTGAATACCGCAAGTTCTGTCGTGCCCATGTGACCAAAAATCATTTGATACACCATGGTGCCAATAGCCCAAAGTAGCGCACCTAAGGTCATTGGCAGCGCCAAGCGGCGGTAGGAGAGCCACAAAGAAGGGCGCTCAGAACCTTCTTTCACCTCCAATAACCAATGCTTACGCCAACGCATGTAGCCAACCATAGCTAGCACTTGGAACAGGCGAGAAATTGTTGTCGCCAAAGCCGCACCCGCAACACCCATTGCTGTTACACCGAACCCACCTTTGATGAGCCAGAAGTTCAGTGCGATATTGAGAACAATCGTCACCGCGCCCATAAGTAAAGGAGTGACGGTGTCACCAGAAGAGCGCATGCTCGCTTCTAAAACAATGATGATATGAGTGAGTAACAGAACAGGGAACGCATACCAAAGATAGGTGGAGCCTAGTTCGATGACTTGCGTATCGTTGGTTTGTAGACGCATGATAAGTTCGCTACCGACAGTGATTATCAGGGTAACAGGAATCAAGACTTTTAAACCAAATCGAATCGCTATACCAGTAACAGTTTTTGCGCTTACTGCGTCATCACGTCCCCAATATTGAGCCACAAGCGTACCATTTGCGGACGCTAAACCTGCCATGATCATAATCGCGACAAAATGCCATTTTGATGCAATTCCCACAGCTGCGGTTGCTTCTTTACCAAAGTCACTAACCATGAGAACATCAGCCAAGGCGAGAATCGCCACCAACGCACTCTGGATCGCGACAGGGAAACCCAAGCGGATGATCTGCTTCAGTAGCCCGCTAGATAAAGAGTTGTCGCTGTTTTTGATGCCAATGTTGTTCGTCATAGTTACTCCTCGAAATTTGTGAGGAATATAAAGCCAATAGGGACAGAAATACATGTGCGAAAAACCACAAAACCTGTGCAAATCCGTCATCGAACAATTTGCCATCAAAACAGAGTGGCATGACGATGTACATTTAGCACCAGCATGTAAAGAACGATTCCTGACCCTAACTGAAATCCCTGAATGGAAACGAGCAGATATCTTTATGGCGGGGCTTGCTGAACTGCGCGATGGTTACCATGTCGAGCGAGACAAAGTGGGCGTTCATACCTTGCTGTTTACCATTGAAGGTGGCGGTGTTTTGATTACACCGGATTTCGTTAAAGAAATTGAGCCTTATACGCTGACTATTTTGCCCGTAGATACGTGTTTTCGATTTGAAATGAATCCAAGCAAAGGACTCTGGAAGATGGTTTGGCTTCTGCCACAAAATACCGAGGCTTGGCAGCATCTCTCCGACTTGGGGCAAACCGTGGTGCCGTTTAGGGGCTCTGAGCAGGTATGGTCATTGATGACCTTACTCTACAACGAAATTGGGGGACGAACGGGGTTTCGTCAGCTGTTGATCAGTGAAGTGCAGCGATTGGTAAAAAGTGTTGAAACCCCAATCAGTACTTCGCTATCGCGCGTTCAAACACTCTTTAACGAAGTGGAAGGTCAGTTACACTTGCCGTGGACCATTGCCGAAATGGCCAAGCAGTGTTTTATCAGTGAAGAGCAGTTCAATCGTTTATCTAAACAGCTTTTCAATATGAGTCCGCGAAGCAAGTTAATTGAGCTTCGTATGCACAAGGCCGCAGACTTATTGCAGTATCCAGCTTGGTCAGTCGCTATGATTGCCAACCGATTGGGTTATCGCGATCCTTACAACTTCACTCATCGATTTAAAAAGTTCTACGGCACTTCGCCAACACGTTATCGCAAGAGGCTACTGGAGAATCAAAACCAATGAGTCGTTTTGATTTCTAATGATCACCTAATGATCGATAAAGTAGAGAATTCAGAAACAAAAAAACGAGGGCATTGACCCTCGTTTTTGTTTGTCTTTTTGGAAAGGCTTGAATTACAAACCCGCAGCCATTTGATGTTTTGACTTGGTCGCTGCGATTAGCATGTAGATGCATGTAGCAAGCAATGCTGCGAACAAGTAGCCCAACAAGCCGTGCATTTGACCCATGAACTTATCAGCAACCACCGGACCTGCTACCGAGCCAACGCTGTAGCTGAACAGCATGACTTGCGTTGCAGAAACAATAAAACGCTCATCCAAACCTTCACAACCCAGGTTAATCGCAATTGGGTATAGTGCGAATGTCGCCATGCCCAATAGGAACAGTGCCGCTGCCAATACTACCGCTGACGAAGAAACGAAGGTCAGACCGATAGAGAAAATACCAAGGATACAGAAGAACGCCATTAGCACTGTACGCGCCATGTACTTGTTTAAGGTTGTCACCATAGGTTGAACCAGCATGCCGCCTAGGATCACTAGCGCCATTAGAGTGCCAATGTCTTGGTGGCTGATTTTGCGGTTTGCAAGCTCAACAGGCATCAAACCGTAAATCGCCCCTAAAGTAAGACCAGACACTACACAACCAATGATCGCAGCGTGGCTTAGTTTAGAAATCTGTTTAAACGACAGTGCAGTCGATTCATGGCTGTTTGGTTGTTCACAATCGATGAACAGCAGCACTAGCATCGCCATTAAGATCAGTGTTGTGATGGCAATAAAAGGAACACCGCCGCTCACACCAAGGATACCAATACCAAACTGACCTAGTGCAGAACCACCGTATAGTGACAGCATGTACAGGCTCAAGCGTTTAGCACGTGATGCTTCATCACCAGACATTAGCCATGATTCAACAATGACAAATACGCCAGCGACCGCAATACCTGCGATAAAACGTGCGACAAGCCATACCATGCCGTTAGGGATAATAGGCAGTACGATGATCGTTAGTGAGAATGCAGCTAAGCTACCTACAAACGCTTTACGGTGACCAACGTTGCGAACAATACGTTCAAAGAACATTGCGCCGATCAATAGACCGCCATAGAACACACTCGCCAACCAACTCGCGTAATCAGCAGAGATGTTGTATTCACCAAGCATAAGAGGGATCAAGCTCATCAAATAGCCTGACGCCACTGCATAAAGAGACAGTGCTACGACAGGAACTGTGACTCGTGGTGATGCTGCAGGAATGGCTGTGTTTTCCAATGTTTTGCGCCTATAAGTTAAGTAAAAATCAGGGGTTATTCGGCGCGAATATGAGGCTAATTAATAGGCAAGTAAAACGATATATTTGAGTCGTTTCGACAAAAGAAATTTATCGAAATTCTATGGGGGAAAGCTGCATAAAAACGCCAGCCTGTAAGCGAGGCTGGCGGAAGGATTTATTTGCTAAGTGCTTGATTTAACCACTGATCGAATTGAGTCTTCGGTAGGGCGCCGTTGATCATATCCACGCGCTGGCCATTCTTGAAAACCATAATGGTTGGGATGCTACGAATACCAAATTGAGCGGCAAGCTGCTGTTGCGCTTCGGTATCAATCTTGACAAAACGAGCGTTTCCGGTCTGTTCTTGTGCCACATCCGAGAAAACCGGCGCAAAACCAACACATGGATTGCACCATGGTGCCCAAAAATCCACCACAACTGGCGTGTTACTTTCTAGCAGCGCCGAGAAGTTATCGACAGTGCCTTCTATCGGTGCGCCATCAAACAGGGCGTTTTTGCATTTACCGCAACTTGCAGCTTCTGCAACTCGCTCATTAGGGACACGATTTAAACCGCCACAAGACGGGCAACGAGTTTTAAACGATGACATGACTTCTTCCTTTATGACAACTTGATGAAAACATGACTTACCAGTCAGCCTCATAATTTGTATACTTATTTTTTAGCCTGCCGAATTATAAGACGGCAAGTCTGTATTTGGACCCGAACAGGTTCTAAGAAATTTCATTAAAATACAACAATAAATAGGTCTGCGATGACAAATTACTACGCTGAAATTACCGGTTGGGGAAAATGTCTTCCACCAGCCACGCTCTCTAACGATGACCTTAGCACTTTCCTTGAAACTTCAGATGAATGGATTCGCACCCGTACTGGTATTGAAAACCGTCGCATCAGCCACGTAAACACGTCTGACATGGCAACGGTAGCCGCGCAACACGCGATGGCTCGTGCAGGTGTAGAAGCGAGTGACATCGACCTAATCATTGTTGCGACATGCTCTCCTGATTCTCTTATCCCAAACATTGCTTCTAAGGTTCAGCAAAACCTTGGTATTCGCTCTGCTGCTGCATTCGATTTAAACGCGGCATGTACTGGCTTCGTATACGGCCTAGAAACAGGCACACGTTTGATTCAATCGGGCAACTACCGAAACGCAATCATTATTGGTGCTGAACGTCTTTCTTTCTACATCGACTGGGCAATGCGCGATACTGCTGTACTGTTCGGCGATGGTGCTGGGGCCGTTGTTCTGACTCGTACAGAGCAAGAAACTGGTCTACTGCAATCGCAAATTGGTTGTGATGCAAAAGGGCGCGACATCCTCTCCGTACCTAAGTTTGGTACATGCATGGATCGCTTTGCGGAAGACAACGGTTACTGGGACTTCAACTTTGTAGGTCAAGAGATCTTCAAACGCGCCGTAAAAGGCATGGGTCTAGCGGCGAAAACGGTTCTGAAAGCTTCAGAACTAACCACAGATCAAATCGACGTGGTAATCCCGCACCAAGCAAACATTCGTATCATCCAAACGTTGTGTGACCTTTCTGGTATCCCGCAAGAAAAAGCGTTTGTGAACATCCAAAACTACGGCAACACTTCGGCAGCGACGGTGCCAATCGCATTGTGTGAAGCGCTAGAACAAGGTCGTGTTAAGCCAGGCGACAACATGTTGTTAGCAGCGTTCGGTGCTGGTCTAACATGGGGTGCAGCTGTGTTGAAGTGGGGTGACCGCGTAACGCCAATTGCTGAAAGTGACGCTGCGCTACCTGAGAGTGACAAGTCTGCACTTGAGCTACTAGAGCGTGCTATCAAGCTTTGTAATGAACGCCCACGTGGTGAAGACGCATAACTAGCGCTAGCGGCTAACTGGTCAAAATAAGTAATAAGCGAAAGGGAGCATAACGCTCCCTTTTTTATGCCTATCCGGTAGGTATTAAGACATAAAACCGAGATTTGATGAAGAGAAGTTTCGGATGTTGGGGAACACGTAATCCAACGCTGCGCCATCGGTAATGCCCATCCATTGTGCGAGCGTTGCGCCCACTTGATCAGTACCGATTTTCGGAATCAAACGTCCTTTCGAGTAATCATCTTCACCATCCAATACCAATTCAGGCCATGTTCCAATTGGCTTCGACCCGTTAACCGCGCCACCCATAATAAACTGATGTCCGCCCCAACCGTGGTCGGTACCGTTACCGTTGTTTGTCATGCGGCGGCCAAAGTCAGACATGGTAAATGTAGTGACATTGTCACGCATTCCAAGTGCATCGATTGCTCGATACATGGCAAATAGGTTTGTCGCCAAGTCTCCCAACAACGCAGGGTGTTTCGACAGTTGCGAATCATGAACGTCATAACCAGTATGTTTAACGAAGAACACTTGTTGCTGTTGATTCAAGTGGCTTTGGCTCGCAATTAATTTGTAGACCGTCTGCATTTGCTTGCCGAGCGTTGTAGAGGAAAACAGCGGTGCATCCTCTACATTGTGCAGTTGTTCAGCCAACACGCCACTCATGGTCATAGACTCATCAACCATTAGATTAAAGTGGCCACTGAATGGATTATTAGGAGAAGTCGCCAAGAGTTGGTCATAGACCTCTTTGTAAAGTGGGTTGCCAATCGCGCTCAGCTGAACAGCTCGGTCTTTCTTAAGCACGGTTTGTCGGTGTTCAAGTGAGCGTAACCACAAGGAATCACCATGAACACTGTACAGAGGCGTAATCTCTGAGTGTGAGCTCATGACGTCAAGCATTCTTCCTGCCCAACCTAGGTTTGTGAACGTGTTCATGCCGCCGCGCATTAAGGTGTTGCTTTGCGAGTTGTGAGAAAAGAGCTGATCAGGCAAAGCAACCTCACCAGATTCAATCATCTGTTTCGTCATGGGTTGCTCAAGGACACCACTGTTAAGCACGACAGTGGCATCACCGTTATCGAACATCTCAGCCAGCCGAGCTAACTTTGGATGCATACCCAAGGGTACCGTATTGCCTTGGTTGTCTGTGGCATTTAGCCCAATAGGTATGATGCTGTTTTTGGCAACAGAGAGTTTGCCTCTCACGTTGGCGTATTGGTCGTAATGGAAGTCGGACAAGGGCAGGAATGTATTAATAGCATCATTACCGCCAGACAAATACACACAGATAAGCGCACGAAAATCATTGGTTTGTGAAGCCATTGCATAACCTGGTAAACCCACGGAAGCCATAGCACCCAAAGAAGCCGTACTTTTCATAAAATTGCGTCGTGAAAGTTTCATAAGTCGCTCCTAATTTTGAATGTAGAATTCGCCGCCAGAAATCGCGGTGAAAATCACTAAGGCAAGTTTGGTGGTGGGAACATAGTTGGTTTGGTATTTGTTGAGTGCGTTGTGCATGATTTGTTTTAGCTGCGGAGAAGCCGTGCCCGCAAAGAAACGCACATCGATGGCCTCAACCAATGCCTCATGATCATCAAGCAACTCGTACAACTCAGTCATATCCAATGAGTAAGTCGAGCCAGAACCTTTGCGTACGCTGTAAAGCATGAAGTTAACCAACTCTGTATATACCGACCAATCCAATAGTTCGTACTCAGGCGAAACCATTCCGGTAAACACAAAGTCGGCTGAAGGCTGATAATCGGGTGAATAGAAGTTAAACACAGAGGGTGACCGCAGTGGTCCTTGATTGGCGATGTTCATCACCGATACAGCGCCATCGTATCGGGCAGCGTCGAGTGTAAAGCCCGCCGCGCGATGGAAATTGGTGAGCACCAAGATTGGCTCTTTTACTTTTATTGGGCGAATGGATGTTTTCCCGCGAGCCTCATCATCAAGCAAGATCGCTCGGATGACAGCATTCAAATCGCCCTTTACATCATTGCCATTGTTATTGAAGACGGTTGCAACTCTGGCAATGTATTCTGGTGTTGGATTAGAGGTCACAAAGCGTTGGATGAGCAGTTTAGAGACAAACGGCCCGATATTGTCGTGACTCATCAAAATATCAATGACACGTTCCAATTCCTCTTCGGCGGTCAATCCCGCAGGGATCTTGCTACCGAGTACGTGTTTTTCGCCAGTATCGTGACGGTTTTTAATCACGCGCATAGGCTTAACAAACGCGGTGTCTGACTTGTTCCAACCCGTCAGCGCGCGTGCGAGTTCTTGTATGTCTGTTTGTGTGTAGGTCGCGAGCGCATGCCCTGTTTCTAAATCGTATTTGACGCTACCGTCTAAGTTCAATTGATACAAACCGATGGTGAACAGTTGCATCAATTCACGAGCAAAGTTTTCATCTGGCAGTGCACCTGTCGCCGCGTTTGCTTTTGCGCTTCCCATCATTGACAAATAGTTTCCCATGGCAGGGTGCATAGCGGTTTTTAGCAACAAGTCACGATAGTTGCCAAAGGCATTTTCGACCAGCAAGTCATAATAATTGACCAGACTTTCCGGCTTGCTACCTAGTAGGCCGCCATATCGGGATACGACGAGCACTTGGCTAAGAGCAAAGGCCATTCTTTGTCTGAGTTGATCTTCCGAAGTGAGGACGATTTGATACCAAGCGTTTTCTCGGTTTGCTTGTGCCCCTTTACTAAAAGGCGTGAAGTAAAGATCACTGTGATAAGTAGGAGGGAGAAGTATTTGTTCTGTAATCCATTCCTCGTAATTGGTTTGGTTTATTTGGTCGATCAAAGCAGGAGTGGGACCAAATGTAGTTTGATATAGAAAGCGTGCAGTTGGTAGATCTGGGTCGTCTTCGTCGGCCGATACTGGTCCTACAAAAAACAACAGCATGGCAACAAAACCTAGCACCCAACAAGAAATCTCATTCTGTTTCTGACGTCTCATAGTTAACTCGCTTACCCAAAGGAACGACTTAAATCCATTTAACGGGAGTAAAATGAAGCTCATAGTGAGCTGTAAAATAAAGTAACAAAATCAAGCAGCTGCAGAGCGGAGTATAGACGGGAAAATTCACTAACAAAGTATGATTTCTCAGAAAATAATCTGGATTGAAAAACGTAGGCTCACGTTTGGTTTGATAAATAACTGATAGATAAGCACCAAAATTGCCTTGTTAAACTTCAAATTAATTATGAAATTTTTAAGCAGGCTTTCATGTTTTGCCTGTTTTTATCATTCGAACACTCAATGGTGGGCTTGTTGATATATCACTTAGTTTGGTTGAAGTGAGCCTTTAAAGAAGTTAGATCTAAAAAAACATGCCAGAGTGATTACTTTACTGATCGATTTATTAATTAAGTTGCATAAAGCGTGAATAAGCTCACGATTGTACATAAATTGCACAAATAAATGCGATCAATAGCTAACATTTACCGGGTCGATAAGTTCGACACAATTCAATCCGCAGCTAGTAAAGAGGAGAGGTAATAGCTGCACCATAAATGTTGGATAGGAGAGCACACATGGAAGCTCGCAAAACTATGCTCGCTGTTGTTATTGCATCTACGGTCGCTGCGTGTGGCAGTGATGACAATGATGAGAGCGCCAGTCAAACGTACACACTTAATGGTACCGTCGTGGATGGGTACATCTATAACGCCTTAGTCTGGTTGGACATAGATAGAGATGGTGAGCCAGACACCGATGAACCTCAGGCAAACACTGGCCTTGATGGTACATATTCATTTCAAATTTCAGAAGCACAAAAGGACACCTTATTGGGTGTGCCAATTTTGGCTCAGTTAACAAACGACTCTGTCGATGTGGGGACTGAACCCCCAACCACGATGGAAGAGTTAGAGCAGAAAATTGCTGCCAATGAAGCAGAGAAAGTCTTTGAAGATGCTGAAGATGGACACGCCATTGTTCTTGGGATGCCACCTTTAACACAAGCCGACTTTGATGATCTTGAAGACGGTGAACTCGATGGTCAGGTCATAAACCCTTTTACTACCCAAGTTCATGAAGAGCTGACGTCTCGAGTAAGCGCCGTTCTGGAAGATCAAAACCTGGATGAGTTGAGTGATGAGGAAATCGCAGCGCTGCTTGTTTCGCTTGGAAGCCTAGTGAACCAAGCAATTGACGATGCAGTCGACGAGTTAAAAGAAGAGCTCGAAGACAGCACCTTGACCGATGAAGAACTTAAAGACCGTTTGATGGGTGATTTTATCGCTGAAGGCGACACAGGCGAAATCCTCGAATTAGCCGAAAGCAAAGTCGACGAGCGTGTATCGGATGAGCGAGTTGCCGAAGAGCTAGAGGATGAATACCCGGATGGTAAGGTTACCCATTACTCGTATACAGACAGCTACTATGGCACGCCGGACAACATGGATATCTCATTGGACTTCACGGTAGAGGGCAGTGAAACGGAGATCGTCGATGAAACCGCGAACACGTTGACCTATCAAGCCACGGCTACAGAGTATTATGAACGAGCCGGCTTAAAAAAGGTGTTCAGTACGTTCACAGAAGAAGCGGTGCAGAACCTCGATGACGGTACTTTCACGGCCAAGATAACGTTTAAAGCAGACTTGAACTTCGATGGCGAGTTTGATTTTACCAGCCATGTATATGATGTTGGTGTCGCAGATGAGGGGGTGACCCGCGGTCAGTGGGAATTTACCCGTTACGTTGATGAATCCAACCCTGCCGATTCTGGCGGTGACAGCGTCACTACGGATGACCCAGAACGCGAGTTAAGTTACAGCACGGTGAATTTGTTTGCAGAAGCGGTTATGGCCGGCGATATGTCTGGTGTGGACTTACTTCAAACCATGGTTGAGATAGAAGAAACAACGGCAGATTATGATTACGAATCTCGTGACTTTAAAGAGTACGACCTAGATGCTGCAGTTCCTCTAGAAGCGGCCACCTATGCGCAAGTTCGTGAACGATGGGACTATGTGGATGGTGGTAACAAAGAAGTCATCAAGCATGATTGGGATGCAGACGGTTCAGTTAATGAAACGACAACAAGTATGAATAATGCCGATGGCTCCGAGTCATACACGAAAGCAGCCCCAGTTTGGAACTGGGATGGTTCAGTTAGCTTCGAATACCAAGTCAATTATTGGGAAGAATATACCTATACCAAGGGTGTCAACGACGACGGTCAGAAAATCGAAACGAGTGTGGGTGGCAAATATATTCTCGATGAAGCTAACGCGGTCAAGAAAGTTGATGAGAATGGCGATGGTATGATGTTCAACCGTTGGGACGAAGTGAAAACCTATTGGTCAGAGACAGATATTCGTACTCATGTTGAATGGCAACACTTTGCAATTGAAGGGTATGACTACACCTTTAATGATGGTGGACAAAAATACAGTACTCTGATCAACGACAATTACACAGGTTATCCTGAGTACGTCGGTCCTTATATTGAAGACTTAGATGAACTGGTCGACGGTTGGCTCGAAGAGGGACTGTCTGAACAAGCGATCTGGTTGCGAGTCATTGGTGAGTCTATCCGTGGCGTGAGCCGCAGTGAGGGTTACGATTACTGCGAGGTCAATGCGACTGGTGAATCAGTCAATGCCGAGTTGTTCGCGACAGAGCTGACAAACTGTGGCGGACTTCAACCATTAACGGAGGATGACGTTGTCGATTCAAGACTGACGAGACGCAAAGGAAACGGAGTCGAAGTTCGTTTCTGGGACATCTATGAAGGTGGTATGGCGGATCGCGAGACTTGGAAAGCCGAAGGCAATACTGAAAACCTCGGGTGGGATTGGAGTATCACTTCAGAAGGATACTTAAGGTTAAGCAAAGGAGACGATTTTGTCCGTTTGATTGCGCCTTACTTCAAAGGTGAATATGGCGCTGCAGTTATTATCTTTGACGAGTACTCAGATACAAGTATGAACGAAATGTGGAGTACGTATTTTGTCGATACTGTGGATTTATACATACCACCGCAACCAGAGTAAAAAAGCGAAGGTGCTTGCAGCATCAATAACGAAATAAGCACAAGAGCTTAAACTAAAAAGCCGCTCACTCATTGCATTAACACGAGTGCGCGGCTTTTTGTTTTAACGAATTAGGCTCAATAGCTTATTTTCTCGCAAGCTTATGATGTGCTCTAGAAAAATGATCGGCACAGAATGCGCCAACAATGGAAAGCTCACCAGCCAAGCAGAGGCCAGCAGCGACTTCTGCTAACGCTTTTGCTTTGCCATTGCCGTGCAAGCCAAGTATGTCCAAACACGCTTTTTGCGTTGGTAAGCCAGTACCACCACCAACGGTGCCAACCATAATGTTTGGTAAAGTGACTGACGTATACAGGTCGCCGTGAGAATCCACATCCATTCTAGTAATACCAACCGCAGATTCTGCAACGCACGCTGCATCTTGCCCGCAGGCGATGTACAGAGCGGTGAGGGCATTGGCGTAGTGCGCATTGATACCGATAGTGCCGCTTAGCAATCCACCTACAGTATTCATTTTGCCAAACTTCACCATCGCCTCTGGTGTGGTGTGCAGGTATTTCTCGACCAAAGCTGCAGGAATCGTCACTTCAGCTGAGACTTTTTTACCGCGCACAGAGCGTAAAGTGTGGGCGTTGGCTTTTTTATCACCAGACAAGTTACCGTCAAGATAAGCATCAACCGGTGCTACCGGGCTGTGTTCAAGAATGTAATGGAAGACTTTGTGTGTCGCGATGGTCACCATGTTTTGGCCAGACGCGTCGCCCGTCACGTATTCAAACACCAAGTAAACATGATTACCCTCAATGTTGACGTTGATGTCTTTAAGCTTGCCGTGCGTGGTGGTGGATTCTGCTTCTTTACGGAAGATATCGTATTGAGTCACCACCCAACATACGAACTGCGCTGCTTCTGCAAGTGATTGGAAACCAAACACTGGAGTACGACTGACGCCTTCGCTGATCAAAAGCGTACTTGCGCCACCAACTGCGGTAATCAAGTTCGCGCCGCGGTTATAAGAGGCAACGAGAGCGGCTTCTGTTGTTGCGAGTGGTACTAGGTAGTCGTCATTCGCGAACAAGCCGTTAATACGTAGAGGTCCAGCAACACCGACAGGGACGTTAACGGTACCAATAAAGTGTTCAATGTTGTTGGCGTATTGGTCGTAATGCGATTGTGTGAAAGGATCCAGAAGAAGATCTTTGTCCGTCATCGATTCGAGTATTTTCCAACGGCGTTCAATGTGCTTTTCCGTCAGACCCGCACTGAGGCAAAGTTTCTTTTCTGGCTTGTGGTATTTCGGTTCTAATGCCGATTGTACTTTTTCGCAGGTTTCATTATCAGAGAGTGCAGAGCTATTCCTTGCGCTGTCTAAATTTAATTTCGGCATACAAACGTTTCTTTATTCATTTGGTTTGGAATTGTAGTGATACAAAACGTGATTACAATCCCGCGTATACGTTTTGCAACAAAAGGCTGCTCAGCTTCAAACTGATGAACATTCGGCTTGACCAATAGATAGAGCGTTATCCATTGGCTGACAAAAACGACATTCTGGCTGATCAATGCAGTATGTTATTGAAAATTCGCCAAAAACCAATATGGAAGCGGGACTGAGAAGTAAAACGCAATGAACAAACCACCGAATTTCTTCTTATTGTAAAAATTGTGCAAAGTGGGCGAACTACTCTAATTTGAGACTTCAAATAATGAGATTGGAATGTGGTTGTGTGGCGTAAAATGGTAAATAACTTGGTTTGCGCCACGGCATAATAGCACCACGTTTTCAATTGAGGGTAATGTATGATTGTTTACTTTCGAGTTCAGGACGTAGAAGTGTTGTGTGATGAAATAGACCTCGCAACACTGATGCAAGCCAAGCTCAAACAATTACCAAGTTCCAAGCCTCAAATGGACTGAGCAGTATAACGTCACGAAGTGCTGGATGCGTTCAGCGCAATAGACTGTTTATACACTTTAGGAGATAACCCGGACACTCTTTTAAAGGCGCGCGAAAAGTGCGAAATACTGGTGTAGCCAAGTTGATTGGATATATAAGTGAGAGAGTGTCCTTCTTCCATCAATTCGCAAGAAACAGAGAACATCAATGACTCTTTAATATGCCGAAAAGAAGTGCCTTCATTCTTTAACTTTCTTTGAAAGGTTCGAACAGAATAGCTCAGCAACTGAGCCGCTTCTTCTATCGACAAATTACGCTCTCGCACATAAGGGCGCAGGAGTTCAAACACGCTATCGGTAAAACTTGTATGCCACTGGATCTGACTCGGTTCAGCGCCTAACTGTGAGTCCGATATTTGGATTGGTACGTTAAGAATGTCCGCGGGAATGTAAACACCGGTCTTCTCTTGACCCACAAATATCTGGCACTGGCTAGGAACAACACTTTTTACGATATCGCTGTTACTGCCTTGCAGGCGTACCTTGCTTGGATACCAAGCGGCTTTGGTCAAAATGCTAATGAGCTCAATGATGTAAATCACAGCAAATGCTTCAGACCAGTTAGCGATTTGCGTGTCTTTCTGTTCCGAATATCGACAGAACCAGGCGTGGCTATGATGGGTTTCGAAAGAAACGTTACTGCCAGGTGAGTCTAAACTGAAGATTTCATCAATGTGCTGCATTGAATCGCCGATGGTTTTAAATGGTACAAACTGATGCAAGACATTGGGTATAACGCGGCGACGAAAGACTAACACCAATAAGTCGGTGAATTTCGTGACGCCAAGTTGAGAAGAAGTGAGATGAATTAAACGTTTTATCGATTCAGACGGAATGTAGTCGCTCTCGGTTTGGAATAAGTCCGCAGGTAAGCCAGCGTCACTAAGTAGCTTATGCTTGTCCAAGCCATAGTCAGCAAAGACCTCGACCAGAATACGAGCATAGTTAGTCTGAATAACGGGTAAATGAAATGTTTGATTTGGCATCAAGCGAATACTCCATGTATGCCCAAGTGACCTTCAACCAATCTTAGCGCATAACGCACGGTTTTAGATATAGCTCGCTATTTATTATTCATTTAATTGAAGGTTGAGCAGGACGGTATATTCTTAAAATGTTCAATCTATTCAATGGCAAGGGGAAAACATGTCCGAGAACGAAAAACAAAAACAGCCAACGGAAGTGGCGGATAATAACGAGGCAAGTAAAAACGACAAGGTGAAGAAGGTCACTAACTATCTCATTTTGTTTATTGTCGTCATGCTCGGGTTCAGTATTGTGGCAGATCGGATTATCCCAGTAACCGATAATGCGCGAGTAAAAGGCTACATCGTTCCGATTAAACCTCAGGTCTCCGGTAACGTTCTAGATATTAGAGTTCGCCCGAACCAACTGGTGGAAGAAGGTGATGAGCTGGCTATTTTGGACAAGTCTGATTACGAGATAGCAGTAAAACAAGCGGAAGAGAATTTAGAGATCGCTGGCCAAAACGTGGGAGCGCAAACCGCTTCTATTGCTTCCGCTCAAGCGCGATTGACTTCCGCGATAGTAGAACGTCAGAACACCGAAGCTCAAGGCAATCGAATTCTTGCGATGGCAGAGAAAGGTGTGGTGTCGAAATCAGACGCTGATAAAGCAAGAGCGGCATTGGCAACCGCAAGAGCGAACGTGTTAAATGCAGAAGCGGATCTTGAAAAAGCGAAACAACAACTTGGCGCAGAAGGTGAAGAAAACAGCCAAGTCAAAGCAGCATTGCTGGCACTTGAGCAAGCTCAACTGAATCTAGAACGTACTGTGATTCGAGCGCCAACTCAAGGTGGTGTTTCAAACTTCAGCTTGACCGAAGGTTTCTATGCTTCAGTAGGTCAGCCAATCATGACGTTTGTATCGACAGAAGACATTTGGATTGAGGCTTATTTCCGAGAAAACAGTCTAGGCAACGTGAGCGTTGGTGATGAGGTGGAAATCGCATTGGATTTCGCTCCAGGTAAGGTCATCAAAGGTAAAGTCAGCAGCATCGACTGGGGTGTGGATTGGGGACAAAACCAACAAGCTGGTAAGCTCGCGCAAGCTAATCAACAAACTGGTTGGTTACGTCAAACGCAAATGCTTCCGATTGCAATCGAGTTTGACCGCAGTGAAACGAGCGGAATGCTTCGTGTTGGTGGACAAGCAGATGTGATTGTCTACAGCAGCGATAACTTTATCTTTAACGCGGTTGGCAAACTTTGGATTCGTCTACTGAGTGTATTGTCTTATGTCCGATAACGTGAGCATTGATAACGCCACGCAACGCCGGATATTACGTTTTACTTTTGGTGTCGCGCTGGCGGTATTTCTTGCGGCTTGGTTGAATTGGTCACTGGCGTTTGTCGCGCCAGTGTTCACCGCGAAGTTTCTCGTGGACAAACCCAAAGCCCACAAAGAAACCGTGTATGAGTTGCTTTTGGCAATGATTGCGACAATGGGGCTAGGGTTGCTGTTATCGGGTGGCATTACGCAATTCCCAATCATTCTGTTATTGGCCGTTGGGTTAATGATGATATGGGGTTACTACCTGTTTACAGACCCTAAGTGGAATTTATTTGCGACGATATTGATGATAGCGGTGCTTATGTTGCCATTTATGGCGATAGGCAACCCAGCAATGTCAATTTATCTCGCAGGTGGCTTGGCAACATCAGGGGCGGTGGCGGTATTCATTTACACCCTGATGCACATTTATCTACCGGAACCTGAAAGTAAATTTGAAGGTTACGCAGAGCCGCCAATAAGCAAAAAACAACGTTGGAATGCAGCATTCAGAGCAATGTTGATTTCCTTTCCCTTGGTGTGCTTCTTCTTTGTTTTTCAAATCTCAGAAGCTTTGCTCACCATGATGTTCGTTGCGCTGTTGTCTTTGATGATTACTTCAGAGAAGTCCGTCAAATTGAGCGCGTTCTTGATCATCAGTAACGGAATCGGTGGTGTACTCGCCATCCTCGCGTTTTCTATCCTCGCGATTGTTCCGAACATTTGGTTTTACACCGCCTTCATCGCTTTGTTGGCTGTAGTGATAGGAACCAAGATATACACAGTGCCAGAGAAGGCGCCGGTGTTCGCCACTGCATTCAGTACGCTACTTGTTCTGATCGGCAGTACGTTGATGAGCTCTGGCGACATCGACAGCAACACATTTATCCGAATCTTCCAGTTGGTGATGGTTGGGACATACATGATTGTCGCCTCACTCTTTCTGGAAACCCGACAATGGAAGTTTTTGCAAACATAACACTTAACTTACAGTGAAAAGGTAACGCTATGAAAGCTTCAAATGATTTCTCTAAACAGGCGATAGATGCCGCAATCAAGATCGGAGCCGTAGCGTTACTGATCTGGTGGTGTTTCTCTATCCTCAGCCCATTCATTATGTTGGTTGTGTGGGGTGGCATTATTGCTATCGCGCTCTACCCAGTCATGATGTCTCTTCATAATCGCTTAGGTATTTCCAAAGGCAAGGCAAGTGCGCTCCTCAGCACGGTAGGTGTTTTGCTGCTTCTGATTCCACTGATTGCTCTTTCATCTGGCCTTTACACCAGTGGTACTGAGGTTGTTACAGGTCTGCAGGATGGCACGCTCGTTGTGCCTAAGCCTCAAGAGAGTCTGAAGGAAATCCCATTGGTGGGTGACAAACTCTATGTCGCGATCAACTACGCTTCGACCAATATGGAAGGCTTCTTGGTTAATTATGGCGAGCAAGTAAAAGGCTTTCTTTCTCAAGCTGCGTCTATCGTTGGTTCCGTAAGCGGTGGTTTCATCCAGTTCATTATTTCGACCATGATTGCAGGTGCGTTCATGAGTAATGCTGAAGTGTGCCAGAAAGGCTTTACCAAGTTGGCTGACCGTCTAACCAACAAGAAAGGCGAAGCGTTGATTGATCTTTCTAAATCGACCGTTCGCAGTGTGGTGCAAGGCGTAATTGGTGTCGCGTTAATTCAATCTGTTATGGCGGGTGTTGGTATGGTCGCGGTTGGCGTTCCTGCTGCTGCGCTTTGGATGGTTGCCGTGATTCTGATTGCGATTGTTCAGTTGCCGCCGATTCTGGCATTGATTCCTGCGATCATTTACGTGTTTAGTGTCGAATCAACACTGGTTGCTGGCATCTTCCTAGTCTGGTGTATTTTGGTGAGCGCAAGTGATGCGGTACTGAAACCTGTTCTTCTAAGCCGTGGTTCTGACACTCCAATGCTTGTGACACTGTTGGGTGCACTGGGTGGTATGGCAATGTCTGGTATCGTTGGTCTGTTTGTTGGTGCCGTGGTACTGAGTCTGACTTACCAGTTGATGGTGAACTGGTTAGATGAAGATGACACTGAAGCAAACAAAGCACTGAGCATGGACCAAAAAGCGAAGGAGGAAGACAAAGTAGAGGTGGCATCATGAAACCGATGACCAGGGAAGATAACTTCTACTTTTTGTTTTTCGCACTCATTGCGTTGTTTTTTGGCTGTGCTGTGATGCATCAGTTTTATCCAGATGGGCAGGAATTTGTTCTCGCCCTTTTGGTGGTGACACTAGGCGCTTCGATCGCAGGTATCAACAAGAAGAACAAAACCAACCGAACATGGTATGGTGTGTTACTGATTGTGGCCGTCATCTCCTACGGGATGTCGTTCTTAGAGCATTTAGATCTGTCCATTTTGACGCTAGGTGCGTTATTGGTGTTCTTGTTTTCGCACATATACTCGGCATTAAAGCAGGTGGTGTTAACTAAGTCGGTGACGACAAACCACATCATCGGTTCGATTTGTATCTATCTGTTATTAGGGCTTGCGTGGGCGGTGATTTACTTATTGGTGCTGGAATTCTTCCCGAGCTCTTTCACAGGATTAGAAGCAAAACCTTGGCTGTCGAACTTGTTTAATGCTTTGTACTTTAGCTTTATCACATTAACGACAGTGGGCTATGGTGACATTTCACCAACGGTTCCAGTGGCTCAGTTCTTCGTTTTCTTTGAAGCGATAGTCGGGAGCTTTTACTTAGCCATCATGGTGGCAAGTTTGGTGAGTATTCGTTTAGCTCAAGCACAGAGTGAGTAAACAAATGAATGGTTTGAATGGCGGAGCTGAAAAGTCTCCGCCATTTTTGTTTTAAGAGGAAATGAACTTAGCCATTAAACGCACGAGCAACGCGACCTTCACAACGGATCGTGTAGTTCCCTACATAAGCAGGGATGAAAGCCGATTGCCCTTTGCCAAGCACCAATGTTTCACCGCTTTCTGCAAGTAGCGTGACGTCCGCATCGATCGGCATCAAGATTTCCGCACTGCTCATCTCAACTTGTTGATCTTTCGGCTCTTGGAAGACAGAGAATTTGAAGTCTTGTACAGGAACAGGGAAGTGATGCTCAGAGCCGTTGATTGCTGCATGGGTTAGTAGCGTATTCATTGGTTTTGGGATGAAGTCGGTACACTTAACCAGTTCTTCCACATCCATGTGTTTTGGTGTTAAACCAGCGCGAAGTACGTTGTCTGAGTTCGCCATGATTTCCAGACCAGTGCCTTTGATGTAAGCATGAGGCGTTCTTGCGCTCAGGAACATAGCTTCACCTGGTTTAAGCGTAATAACATTCAGCAGTAATGGGGCAAACAAACCTACGTCATTCGGGTACTGAGCAGCAAGATCTAAAATCAATTCGCACACAGGGCGCACTTGGTTGGCTGCTGCGTAACTTAATAGATGGTCAACTGCGTTAGCCTTGCGTGCTTCTTCCATGGAAAGGATCTCTACGAAGAACTGACACAAGCCGTCTTGATTAGGATTGCGCTCAAATTGTTCTACGTAACCGTTAATCTCTGGAATGTCACACAGGCGGAACTCAACGATGATTTCATCAAACGGGCGAAAGCCGTTCATTGCTTGATATTCAGTAAGTGCGTAAACCAGTTCTGGCTTGTGGTTGGCATCTTTGTAATTACGATTGAATGCACTCAACGGGACACCTAGCTGTTGTTCTCTTGCATAACCGAGCTCCGCATCTTGCTTGTTTGGGTGCACTTGAATCGACAAGGCTTTATCCGCCGCAAGAATCTTGAAAAGGAAAGGTAGGTCACTAAATACTTCAGCCGTGTTTTGGGATAGAAACGCTGAAGGATCTTGTTTGATCAATTCTGATAACGACACATTTGTACTTCCTTGATTGACGATAGAGCAACCATTCGGATGGGTGCCCATCCAAACTTCGGCTTGAGGTTGCTGAGCTTCGTTAGCGAAGCCAAACAAATCGTGGATAGCGGTGCGGCTTCCCCAGTCGTAGTTTTGGATCTTATTGTCCATTTTGAAGAAGCATTTTGATGAAATAGTATTCGAATTCATGAATTTTACCCGTGAAAAACCCTCCGAACTGAATCGGAAGCAAAAAATAGTGGAGATTGGACGGGTGAGTGGTTAACTCACCCTAAGAGGTGTAGAAGTCGCTTCTACAATCAGATGTCTACAACCTAAGCTTGGGAGCGAGCGGCTTTCTTGAAGGTTGAGCCTGCAAGAACGGTAACAACAGCAAGCCAATAACGGCTGCGCATACCGAGATGGTGATAAAGAATCCAGTCCAGCTGTATTCTTCAAGAATCAATGCCAATGGGTAGCCAGAAAGTGCGGCCCCCATGTAAGCAAACAAACCAACAAAGCCCGTTGCAGCACCAGCGGAATCTTTGTGTGAACATTCCGCTGCGGCCATGCCAATCAACATTTGTGGACCAAATACGAAGAAGCCAATTGAGAATAACCCCGCAGCTTGGAACGCAAAGTTAGTTAACGGCATCAACCACAGTGCAGCAACAGATAGGAATATACCTGCGGCAAACAACAGGTTCATCGGACCTCGGTTACCACCGAACAGTTTATCCGAGCCCCAACCAGCCACCAGAGAACCAACAAAGCCACCGATTTCAAACATCGACAATGCCGCGTTAGCATTGATTAGACTGTAGTGGTGTTGTTCTGTCAGGTACAAGTTACCCCAGTCATTAATGGCGGTGCGCACGATATAAACCAGTACATAGCTGAATGCGAGCAACCAAATGTACTTGTTGTTGAACACGTATTGTTTGAGGATTTCTTTATAACTCAGACCTTGTCCGTGATTTTCTTGAGCGAGTTCTAACTTGTCATCTCGCCATTGACCAACCGTTGGTAGCCCTTGAGTGGTCGGTTTATCGCGCAAACGCCAACAAACAACCACACCAAGAATCACGCCGATAACGCCCGGTACGATAAAGCCTTCTCGCCAGCTGTAATGGAATGTAAGAAATCCGACGAGTAGGGGAATTAAAGCGCCGCCTACGTTATGGGCGGTGTTCCAAATTGCCCACAAGAAACCACGTTCTGAGCGCGAATACCACGTCGTAAGTAACTTAGAGCAAGAAGGCCAGCCCCAACCTTGGAACCAAGCGTTCATCACCCAAAGTGCAGCGAGTGCAACCAAAGAGCTAGAGAAGCCAAACGCGATATTGATAAGGCCTGTCGCGATTAAACCGACACCCATGAAAAAGCGAGGGTTAGAACGGTCAGAAATGGTGCCCGAGATAAACTTCGACAAACCATAGGTGATGTAGAAAAGCGTACCTATCATACCGATATCGGCTTTATCCAAACCTAAATCAGCAATCATCGCGGGTGCAGCGTAGTTGAAGGTTTTACGAGTGAAGTAAAAGCCCGCATAACCAAGATACATACCCAGCATGATGTGCAGACGCCAATAGCGATAGCGTTCATCCACTTGGTCTTTGCTAAGGGGAGCTTGGTTGTAGCTCGGAGACTGAAAAAATCCAAACATGCTCGTTACACCTTAGGTAATGTGATGGCGATTTGCGTGCCATCCACATGATCGTTCAAAGAGTAGATATACATTTTGCCGCCGAGTGCTTGTACGCGTTCCTGCATGCCACGAACGCCCATGCCTTTCATGCAGTCTTCGGTTTTGAAACCAATGCCGTTGTCAGCGATGTTCAACGAAATGTTCTCGTCAATAGACAGCTCGATAACAATAGACGTCGCATTCGCGTATTTCGCAGCGTTGTTTAACGCTTCTTGACACAAACGGAATAGGGTGACTTTTAGCGTGTCGCCTAAAGACTCATAGTCACCTTGCCAATCGAGTACAACGCGAGTGCCATGATTGTCGAACTCCATTTCACGAGTTAACTGGTGAACGGAATCTTTCAAATCCAGATCGTCGAGCATTTTCGGGCGTAGTTTGCTCAGTAGATGTTTGGTGGTGTCATAAACATTGAGAGAAAGGTTTTCGATCATGTCGGCACAGCGTGTGTTCATTTCGGCATTATCAACGCGCTTAATGATGCTCGCTTGGGTACGAATCGCCGTGATGTTCTGACCAATTTCATCGTGCAGCTCTCTTGCCACGTCACGACGTACCGACTCTTCCGCTTGAATGAGTTGTCGTGACAAGGTTTGGTTTCTCGACAATTCGCCACGCAGCTTATGGTTAAGATCTTTTTGTTTCTGCACCGCTAAACCGAGCATAATTCCAGTTAAGGTTTGTGCCGAAAGGGACAAGAGCAGATCAGTGATTTCCAGATTCGAAACACCACTTCGCGCAGCAATCAGCGCAATACTATTTAACATGGTCGCAAGAAGAGCGCCTTGCCAACCATAGCGTAGCGCCAGCACAATGATTGGGATTGCCATACAGAAAGGTGCGAAGCGTTTTAACTCATCTGGCAAACTGGTTTGAACTAAAATGCTGGCAATCAATAGCACGCTATAAAGCAGAATATGACGAACTTTGAACTGAACTTCGTTGGCTAACAAATTCGAGGTCAGCGGTGACCAAGGGCTTTGGAAGAGGTAGTTCCAGAGTAGGTAACACATTGGCAGCACCAACAAACCGCCCGCAATGCTCGCTAACCACGCCATGTAGACAGATTGAACGTGATAACCAACCGCAAGTACGTTAATACAAGACGTCACGAGCAAAACGACCGCCATCACCGCTAAATGCTGGTTCTGATCGCCTTTGTAATAGCGCTTAGCAAGGTAAACAACCGGAATGCTCAATACGCTGGCCACCAACACCATCAACCATTGTGGCTGTTCAAGAAGTAAAGCGAGTGCAACGGTTAATCCCCATTCGGCGAGATAAATCGTTGCCCAATACTTTGTACGCGTGTGCAGTGTTAACCCCAAACGCAACGCAAAGGGGAACAACAAGATCGCCAGTTCAGCATCATTCACAAAGTAATAAGCGATCACCCACAGACAGAACCACGAGCATCCTGTCATGAATAAACCGCAAATTGAGGTGATGGTGTAGCTACGCATTAAAACGACTCTTGCGAGAACAGTTTGGCGAGTTCAACGTTGTTCTTTACGCCAAGCTTATCCATGGCGTTTGCACGGTGAACGTGAACGGTTTTATGGCTCAAGCCAAGCTCAGTGGCGATAGACTTCACATCCAAGCCACGAGCCAGCAATTGGCACACTTCGTTTTCTCTGCGAGTCAGTTGAGTCAGCGTTGCCGCTTTGTCACTTGGTGTCGCGAGCTTCAACGCAATATCAAGCGTTAAATAACAACCGCCCAAAGCACTGGTTCGTACGGCTTGAATCAACTCATCAGGACTACAACGTTTACTTAGGTAACCTTTAGCGCCAAGTTTGAGTGACTTTTCAACCATTGCCGGAGAGTCGTGCACGCTAAGCATGACACATGCAATGCCTGAAGGGATTTCGGAGAGTAGGGTAAGCCCACTTTCGTCTGCCATCGAGATATCTAGGATAACCACATCTGGCTTGCACGCAGGTAATCCCACTCGAGCTTCTGCTACCGAGCTAAATTCACCTACAACATTCATGTCTGTCTCAAGGCTCAACAATTGAGCAAATCCAGAACGAACAATGACATGGTCATCAACAAGCGCTACGTTAATCATCTTAAATACCAAACTTCAGCAATACACAAACGAAAATGAGCTCTCAAAGAGCCCAATAAAAACCTACTATGATACTAAACTGACCAAGTTTATTTAATGATCTAGCGCGCTTTGACTACCAAAGCGCGCTGGTTGATTAAGCTTGGTTTTCTGCGAGTTCAAGCTTCTTCTTGTTTTGACGGATCTTTTTCTCTTCCGCGATAGCAACGAAAGCAAGCAAAACAATACAAATCATTGCTGAGGTATCTAGGGCAGCGAACGTACCTTTCCAACCCGTAAGACCAAAGATTGGTGTGCCATCTGCAATCATACCAAGACCTAATTTCGCGAAGCTGTCACCAATTAGGTAAGCGAATGTGCCTTTTACGCCGTCTGCCACACTGATTGCTTTCTTAGGAACAAAGCCAACCGCGGCAACACCGATAAGCAGTTGAGGACCAAACACTAGGAAGCCAAGAACAAATAGCGACGCTAGGTACATGAACTCACTGGTTGCATGTTGGTAGAACTCAAGTGATACGATGATCAAACCCAAAGAAACACAAGCCACTAGCGCACGGCGACCGTTTGCAAGGTCAGACAGGTAACCCCACATCAAAGTACCCACAAGCGCACCCACTTCGAATAGGGTAAAGCCAGAGATTGCTGCTTCTTTTGATAGACCAAGTTCTTGGTATGCGTAAACCGTTGACCATTGGTCGATACCGATACGCACGATGTAAAGGAAGATGTTTGCGAAGCAAAGTAGCCAGATCACTTTGTTTTTCAGAACGTACTCAACAAAGATCTCTTTCTTAGTCATTTGATTGCCTTCAGCCGCTTCGTCTTCTTCGCTGACGGCTTCATCAAATAGCTCTTCTACTTTACCTAGGCCGTAGGCTTCAGGAGAGTCGTTACCGTAGCGCATACCGATGAAACCAACGATGATCGCAATGATAGAAGGGAACACGAACATGCCGATTACGTGACCGTCGAACAAGTAGTTAGCACCAAACAGAGCCACACCTGCAGCACCCGCGCCCCCTACGTTGTGAGACATGTTCCAAAGACCTAGGTAAGAACCACGCTTGTTACGCGGTGTCCACTTAGTGATGGTTGAGTAACTAGAAGGACCACCAGTACTTTGGAAGAAACCACTTAGTGCGTAGAACGCCACCATCAAGAACAAGCTCGCGCTTCCACCACCCATGCTGAAACTGAAACCAAGCATTGCCAGGCCAGAAAGGATAAGCATGAAAGGAAGGAACTGCTTGGTGTTTTTACCATCGGCGTAGTAGGAAACCACGGTCTTACCGATGCCGTAAGTAATCGAGAAACCGAGGCCAATCAAACCTAGATCTGTCATCGACAAACCGTAAGTAGAAATCATGTCGTTTTGCGCGACGTTGAAGTTTTTACGGATCAGGTACATGGTCAAATAGCCAATAAATACCACTAGGTAAGATTGGATAAATGGTTTGAACCACATTTTTCTACGTACTTCGACAGGAAGATCGAGGGTAGGCTTCCGGACTTGTTCAAGGAATTTTAACATCGTGAACTCTCTTGTATTAGTGTGATGCACTTGCGTGCTCGCTTTCTTTTAGCTGTCGGCGATTGTAGAGAGTCCTCTTTTGAACCACATGAGAGGAGGGCTTAGATCGACTAGGAAAAATTCCTAGAAAACGATTGCTGATTAAGAAAGCGTGAAAATCATCACATTCATAGAAATATAAATAGCGCTTAAAAAGTGGATAAAACGCATTTGTGGCGCGAACTGGCAAGTATTCGCTCTGGCGCTGATCTATGTTGAAGGCCGATATTGGTTGGCTTGTTTGTTCGGAGTGAGTCACTTCTCAATATCAAATTGCACTTGGATTGTGACTAATGACAGCCCGGAAGTTTGTGCTTAAACTAAAATAATCCTTGGTATTTTAAGATGATAGCTTGCATGCCCAATACAGATATTCCTTTGGTTCACTCGGAAGAAGTAAAGCTTTTTGCCACTATGCTCAATGAGCTGGATGGCGATATCCATTCCTTACTTGAATCCGCACGTATGCCACAGGATATCTTATCCACCCAATCCCCTGATGCGTTTGTGCCAGAGAGTGCATTAAAATCGGTATTCCAAACCTTAGGTGAACGAGCATCACCAGAGAAGTTTGCTTTGCTTACTTGGACGCTTTGCCACGACATCTACGTTCCTAGGCTTGCCAATCAAATTACCCAAACGCACTCACTTAAAGCGGCATTGGAAGAAGTCTCCCAACTGCTAAAACAGATCTCAGATAATGTCAGTCTTTCGGTCGTATCGCGGGGCGGTAAATGGTGGCTAGTGAGAGAAAAGCAGGACGCAGAAAGAGAATGGTTTCGTTATGCAGAAATGTTCTCAGCTATGTTCATGAATGAATTGCTCAAAAAGCTTGTGGGTTCACAATGGCGATTGGCTGAAGTCGGGATTCAAGATGTAGAAGCCGAGCCATTCAATCTATTACCGGGTATGAAGAGTGCGCAGTTCTTTACTGGTAGACCGGTTACTGCCATCTCGATTCCTAATAATTGGATTAACCAGCCGATTGCTTTCACTCCATCCCAGACGGCGCCAAGTACAAGTTTTCGGGGTGAGGATGATAAGTTCAGTGACGCATTAGCAAGGGCACTCACGCCTTATCTCTCGATGGGCAAGATCTCTATCCAGTTTGCTGGCGAGTTGATTGACATGAATGCTCGCACCATACAAAGGCGGCTAGCAAATGAGGATACGACGTATAGAGAAGTGATCGAAGGCTTGGTGCTTAAACAAACGCTGGAACTGTTAGCAGACCGAGACCTGAGTATCACACATATTGCGCTCAAAACAGGCTATTCAGATTCTGCTCATTTCACCCGTGCATTTAAGCGAATGATGAATCTCACGCCTAAAGCGTACCGTCAATCTTTGTTGTAATTATTAGGGTCTGTTTATCTTTCGTGGTTAAATTTCGTTCGGATGGGGACGCCTAGTCAAAAGCGTTTTAATCGCGACGAGTCGATTGAAGCCTAGTGGTTCTAAGTAAAATTGACTCAACAAAGAGTAAAACGCTTTTAGCCGGGGGCGCCTAGCCGAACCCTTTGGGCAGCGTTTGTAGGTGCCTTCTACTGCGTTATCGGCTTATCAGGTAGAATCGCTACATATCATGCATAAAACACCTGCAAACTGCTGCAAAAATCATCACGAAAGGTCAACAGACCCTGAGACATAAAACCTCTGAATAATCGGAGGTTTTCGTCTCAACTCACATTTCTATAACAATATCCGCATGTTGTCGTGTAAAGGCAATTAAACCACCTTGAAAGTCGTCATTATGACTTCTATGTTTTTAACGTAAGTCGTCTGTTTCATATGTATTTTTATCTGATCAGTTGTTTTTGGTGATCACTGAAATAGACGCCCTCATAACGCCGCTGCTTAAACAGGGAGGTTATAGGAAATGGACTCCAACTATCCAAAAACATAGGTGTAATAATGACAATTTCTAAGAAGAACCTTTCTTTCGTTGCGCTATCTTGTGCGTTCGCCCTTAATGCCAATGCAGCCTCAACGCTGTTTACCAACGTCGATGTTTTCAATGGCACGGATGAAAAGCTACTGCAAAACCAGAACGTATTGGTTGTCGATAACTTAATCAAAGAGATTTCGGCTAAACCGATAAAAACCGACAAACAAACCACAACGATTAACGGCGAAGGCTTAACCATGATTCCTGGCTTGATCGATATGCACTCACACATGTGTATTCAGGAAGGCATGTTGGTAGGTCGAGATGGTTACGATCAAATGGCGATGGGGGCTCGTGCCCACGTTTCCATGATGCAGTACCTCGACCAAGGTTTTACCACAGCTCGTGACGCTGGCTGTAACATTCTTGGTATGGCAAAAGCCATTAACAATGGTTTGCTAGAAGGCCCACGACTCTTCCCAGCGGGCGGTTTCTTGAGTCAAACTGGCGGTCACGCAGATACCGGCAGCTTCAATGATGTACCAGGGCGCGTTGACGATCTTGAACGCCACGGCTTTGGTTATATCGTCGATGGTGAAACAGAGGCTCGTCGTGCTGCGCGTCAGAACCTACGTTCGGGGGCAACTCAAATCAAGATCATGGCTGGCGGCGGTGTTGCAAGTGAGTTTGACCCAATCCATATGACACAATTCTCGAAAGAGGAAATGGAAGCGATTGTGGGTGTAGCGGAAGACTATGGCACTTATGTCATGGCACACGCTTATCATGACCGTTCGGTTAATCGCGCCATTGATGCTGGCGTGAAAGTTATCGAGCATAACTTCCTTATCTCTGAGGAAACCATCAAGCGAATGAAAGAGAAGGGGGTGGCACTTTCTGCGCAAGCGGTGATGTCTCTCGAAGCCTTTGCAGAACCAGAAAAGATCACCTTCTTTAGTCCAGATCAAAAAGCCAAAGCGACCAAAGTAAACGAAGGCGCAAAACAGATGTTTGAGTGGGCGCGTAAATACGACCTGTTGATTGTGACCGGCGGCGATATGTTTGGTCCAGCTTACAATACACGTCAAGCAGACAATATGGTTTGGATGGAGAAAGTCGGATTTACCCCGTATCAAATCATGAAGATGGGTACATCAAACGCAGCAGAAGTGCTTAGTTGGTCGGGTGGTATGAATCCATATAAATACGGCAAATTGGGTGTCGTAGAGCCTGGTGCATATGCAGATGTGGTGCTGGTGGACGGAAATCCTCTGGAGGACATCACAGTTCTTAACGATTACCAAGATAAATTCAAAGTAATTATGAAAGACGGCAAGATCCACAAGAACACCTTGTAGTAAACTCTGCAATCAGTTTGGGGGCATACGTTGTCCCCAAATTTTTCTCTAAAAGACAAAGAACTATTCAAGGGAACGTATGAAGAAGTACCTATTGGCTGGCTTAGTTTTGCTGGCTTCATCAAATGTATCCGCCGATCAATTAAGCTGGGAGCAATTGCTGCCGGTGAATGTTCCTCAGATTGAAGACCCATTTGTAAAACTCACAGACCAACAACTTTTTGAACTGGGCTCTCTTGCAAGATATCGCGATTCTCAAAATCTTAACGAGCAACAAAAGCAAACCATGAAAGAACTGGAAGACAGTTTAAAAGCTGACGACTTAGACATTGAGTGGTTGTTCAAAAAGCGCAACGAAATTACTGAACATCGTCGTATGTTGGCATCAATGCCAAACACAACGCTAACAGAAGAAACTTATGAAATTCCTGGCTTTGTTACGCCGGTAGAATTTAACAATGACGTTGTCACAAAATTCTTCCTTGTTCCAACCATGGGCGCATGTATCCATACACCTCCGCCACCTGCAAACCAGATTGTATTGGTTGATTATCCAAAAGGTTTGAAACTGACTTCTCTTTACGAACCAATTTGGGTGAAAGGGGATCTGCATGTGAAAAAGACCAAAGCAGACGTTTCATACTCTGATGGTGCTGCGAACGTAGAAACTATCTACCAAATGGATGAGGTTTCTATCCGACCTTATCGATAAGAGTACATATCGAAAATACATAAAAGCAGTGAGCTGTCGCTTAATGGCAATTTTCAAAACTCTGAATCATTAAAATCTCTTTCTAGAAATCAATTTAATGAGAACCCAGACATGAAAGTAACTGTTCCAAAGCTTAGTTTTATCGCTCTTTCACTTGTAATAGCATCATCGGTTAACGCGGCGAACTTTGGTAGCCCTGATACGGTGGACAATACTATTGCGGAAAACGCTCGAGAAAAACGCTCATGGCGTGAGTCATTAGCAGAGGAACACAATGTTACTTTCGGTCTGGACTATCAATTCCTTGGTCTAACGGCCTCAGACCCTCAAAGTGGTGGTGAAGATACAGCAAGCGCTGGTGTTGCTCGTTTTTACGGTAGTTGGAATCTTGTTGGGCTTGAATCTGGCAATACGGGCGGATTGGTTTGGAAAGTCGAACACCGCCATGCGTACAGCGATTTGTCACCGAAAGAGTTTAGCTTTATCGGTAACGGGTTAGGTTATGCAGGGATGATTGGTCCAGCATACAGTGATCAAGGGGCTCGTCTAACCAACCTATATTGGAAGCAAAAGCTCAACGGTGGCAAAACTTCCTTCATGGTTGGCTTTCTAGATACGACTGACTACGTTGATGCCTATGCATTGGCAAGCCCTTGGACCGGATTTAGTAACCTTGCATTTAGCACTGGTGGAGGCTCTATTGGTCTACCGGATGATGGAATTCTCGGCTTAGCCGTGGGACACATGCTAACTGATAACTTTTATATGGTTGCTGGCGTCGCAGATGGTAAAGGGCGTTCAGATGAGCCATTTGATGGCTTTGATACCTTATTCAACGATCATAAACTATTTACTACGTTCGAGCTGGGTTGGACGGCCTCACAAGACCAAATCTATACCGACAATGTTCACCTAACTGCTTGGCATTTGGATGGCGACACGCAACATAACCTAACGAATAAAGACAGCGGGCAGGGTATTAACTTTTCAGCAAGTTATTTTGCTACAGAGCAATTGATGCCATTTGTTCGCGGCGGCTTTTCGGAAGGTGATGTGGCGCTTTATGATCGATCGCTAACGGTAGGAATTGGTTACTTTGGTTTAGGTAAGCCAACCAACAACCTAGGCTTCGCGGTTAACTGGAGCCATGTTAACGATAACCTAGAGCACGCTTATGGTGTGGATGACTCTGAACAGTTCACGGCCGAGCTTTACTACAACATGCAGTTGAACGACTACATTCAAATTACCCCTGATATTCAATACATCAAAGACCCAGCATTTTCGAACAAAAGCAGCACTTGGGTATTAGGTCTCCGCGCGAGAATATTCATCTAGATGATTATGTTTATTTGCCTTACCAAGAATAACTGTATATAAATACAGTTATTCTTGTTTTAGGTTAATTTTGCTATCGCAAAGAGAAAGGGAATGGCAATGAACATCGCGTTAAGAGACAAAATCATACAGGTGTGTAAGAAGAAAATAGAGCAGAAAGGCGACAATGTTGGCGTGTCCTTTTATGCCTTTTTTGCTAATAAGAATGACAATCCTGAGTTATTGATGGAAGCGGCGACTTGGTGGATTCAAACTCATCAACTCGATCACTTCGAAAAAGCGACCAAGATTATTCAATTAGTCGAATCCGAAATGTAGAAAGGGGCACATAACGTGCCCCTTTGTCTACCTAAGCAGAATCAGAGATTAAGCTTTTGCGAACTTGTAAGTACGGTAACCGCCAAGCAGGTTACGCGCTTTAAACCCTGAGTTGACCAGTTGACGATAGGCGACGTTACCGCGCAAACCGACCTGACAATAAATCACGATCTCTTTGTCTTTCGGCAGTTCATTCATACGTTGGCGAAGTTGGTCGACAGGAATATTGATCGCGCCTTCGATGAAGCCTACAGATTCCAATTCTCCCGGATTACGAACATCAAGCAGCACTTGGTTTTCTGACAGGTTGTCAATCTCATCAAAATGAATCGCTGTTGCGTCACCTTTAATGATGTTGTTCGCAACGAACGCCGCTTGGTTAATCACATCTTTCGCTGAGCCATAAGGTGGCGCGTAAGTGAGTTCAAGGTGTTGCAGTTGTTCTACCGTCATACCTGCACGCTGAGCAACTGCCATTACGTCGATACGTTTATCAACGCCATCTTTACCTACTGCTTGTGCACCTAAAATCTTTCCGGTTGCTGGATCAAACAACATTTTGAACGACACAGTTTCTGCGCCAGGGTAGTAGCTCGCGTGGCTTGCTGTGTGGACATACACTTTTTCATAAGCGATGTTTTCACGTTTTAGCTGCTTCTCGTTTTTGCCAGTAGAAGCGACGGCCAAATCAAAGATCTTACAGATCGCCGTGCCTTGTGTACCTTGATAAGTTTCTTGGCGGCCAAGCATGTTGTCCGCTGCCATACGACCTTGACGGTTTGCCGGACCTGCCAACGGAACAAGCGTTTGTTCGCCAGTGACAAAGTCTTTCTCTTCAACCGCATCACCAACGGCATAGATAGAAGGATCGCTGGTCTGCATGTACTCGTTGGTGTAAATACCACCTAGTGAGCCAATTTGAAGTCCGGCTTCTTGCGCGAGTTTTGTCTCAGGGCGAACACCAATCGCCATGATCAGGATATCGGTGTCCAGCTGATCACCATTGTTTAGAGACAGCGTCAGTTTTCCTTGAAGGTGTTGGTGCGTGTCATCTTCACCCGCTTCAGTGTTGGCGACAGATTGGTTTGCAACATATTCAACGGAAGATAGAGCAACGCCTAAACGCAGGTCGATGCCTTTCTCACGAATTTCAGCATGAGCAAAGCCTGCCATTTCTCGGTCAACGGGCGTCATCACTTGATCCGCCATTTCAACCAATGTGGTTTTTACACCAAGCTGGTGGAAGGCTTCCATCATTTCCAAACCGATAAAACCACCGCCAACGACCGTAGCGTGTTCAACTTTGTTGGTTTCGATCGTTTTAATGATGCGATCCATATCTGGAATATTGCGCAGCGAATGCGTTAACGGGTTATCAATACCCGGAATAGGCGGCACAACTGGACCTGCACCAGGGCTGAGTAGAAGAAAGTCGTAGCTCTCTTGGCATTCAGAGCCATCAAGTAGGTTCTTAACCGTAACCGTTTTATCTTGGCGGTTAATTGAAACCACTTCATTCATCACACGAACATCAACATTGAAACGCGCTAAAAAGCTCTCAGGCGTTTGAAGAAGCAGTTTGCTGCGTTCTTGGATATCGCCACCAATGTGGTACGGCAAGCCACAGTTTGCAAATGACACAAATGGACCGCGTTCAAACATAATGATTTCTGCGTCTTCACTAAGACGACGAGCGCGAGCTGCTGCAGATGCACCGCCAGCAACACCACCAATAATCACGATTTTGCTCATGGATTTCTCCTACTGAATGATCGAAAACGCCTACACCTTACTTAAATAAATTAGCTGTGTCTAATGTTAATTTAACTACATTAGCATTGACTTAATAATATTAATTAGTAATATCTAATAAAACTTAACGTATTGATGAAGGGGCATAAGAATGGGCGACAGTATGCTACAAAGCGCGACCGAAGCGAGTGAGCTACTTAAAATTATGGCTCATCCGGAGCGCTTAATCGTGATGTGCAAGCTAATTGAAGGCGAAAAAGGGGTCGGTGAACTGTTTGAAGGCTCAGCATTAAGCCAATCAGCCTTTTCACAACACCTCACCGTATTGAGAAAACACGACATCATCAAAGCTCGAAAGGTGTCTCAGCAGGTGTTTTATTCGATTTCTGATGGGAGAGTCGCTCCGCTGATCGAAGCGTTTAACCAAGTTTTCTGTAAGCAATAATTCAAACTTTATATTGGTGATTATTATGTTTGAAGTTCCTTGGATGTCGCTTTTGGGCGGCGTAATGGTTGGCGCATCAGCGGTAATATTGATGCTCTTCACTGGTAAGACAGCGGGAATCAACGGGATATTAAATGGCGCTGTTGAGAATACAGATCGCGTTTGGCGAATTGTGTTCTTAATTGCGATGGCATTAGGCGGTGTGTTTGCTGTTTATGCCCTTGGCGGACACGTACCAACTGAGTACAGCGGTTCTCTTGGTTTGGTTGTCGTTGCTGGTTTGCTTGTCGGAGTCGGTACACGTATTGGTAATGGTTGTACAAGTGGTCATGGTATTTGCGGAATGGGGCGTTTCTCTGTCCGTTCTGTTGTCGCGACGTGTACTTTTATGGCAACAGCCATGTTAACCGTCTTGCTAGTCTCGTAAGGAATAGTGTCGTAATGAAAACCCACGTAATGAAAAGTATTAAGCAAATTTCCATCGTTGCATTTTCTGGTGTGCTTTTTGGTATTGGTATGGTGATTTCCGGTATGGCTGATCCGGCCAAAGTTATCGGCTTTCTCGATATTACCAGTGCGTGGGACCCAAGCTTAGCCTTCGTTATGGGCGGAGCACTTGCGGTGTTCGTTCCTGCTTATCTTTTATTAATAAAGCCAAGAAGCAAATCTGTGTTTGGTGATGAGATTGTCTGTCCGACTTCTAAAACGATAGACAAAAAGCTAGTTGGTGGTGCAGCACTGTTTGGTATTGGTTGGGGCTTATTGGGTGTGTGTCCTGGTCCTGCGGTTGCCAGCCTTTTTACTGGCAACGTACAAGTTCTGCTCTTTATAGCGGCAATGTTGGTTGGGTCATTCACCGCTAAAAGAGTGGTTCGTGGCTAAAGAAAGTATCAACGTTAAAAAGAGAGCGTCGTAGAAACTGGGCAATGGTCACTCAGTTTGTAGTCGAGCACATCTTGTGTTTTGAAAACGGTTTGAACACCAGACGACGCCTTTAAATCACCACTCACAATAATGTGGTCTATCACCGAGCGGAATTGGTGGGTTTTATTCGGATTACGATTAGAACGCACTTTACATTCCGCTTTGGTATTTTTGGTCACTAACTTAGCATCGGTATTGCCCGATAGTACTTCCCATAACCAATCTCCTCGATAACCCAAATTGTGGTTAAAGTCGCCAAGCACCACATATTGTTGTTTGTTGTCTTCGCGCGCTTTTATCCACTTAGCTAGTGCCTGTCCTTGTTGTTTCACTATCTTACAGTCGCGGTTATTGCGATATGCGCCACTGCAACCCGCTTTTAGATGCACAGAGAGTAGGTGAGTCTCGTTGTCTTGGTTTGGATTCAAAACAAGGTAGCTGGCGAAGCGGAGCTTGTTGTTGCCTCGTGTGATAGAAAAGTCTGGTTTGTCTAATACGTTTACGCCATTACGCACCGCGAAACCTGTGTATTGATTGGTATCGTTGAACTGAAGATGTCGATTAGAAGCGTTCGCACGATCAGACAGATAAATAGTGAAGTCATTGCCAACGGCTTTTTGGATGGCAGCAGGACTTTCGACTTCTTGAAAAGCAAGAATGTCGGCTTGTGTTTTATCCACATAGTGGGTCAGTTTTTCAAAATCTTGTGGTGTTCTCGAAACTTTTCCGCCATCTATAGATAACCATTCAATATTCCAACTGGTTAAGTTGATGGAATTTTGAGCGAATGAAAGAGAACTAAAAAATAATATCGTCGTAACAAAAAGTGATCGCATTTTGGTCTGTTGCACTCCTATTATTTAGCGCATTCCTTTCCATCCTTTATCCTATAAGACCTCGAAAAAAAGCAAGTGGATTTCGCTCCAATTTTGCAATTTTCACAGTTTTCTTCGCAACTGAGATCAGCGCCAATAAGATCGATTTGTTCTTGTTCGCTACCCATTTTTTATTGATCAAAATCAATGTTTTCAATTGGTGCTTCTCGTTAAATACGCCACAATATATTGTGTCATCAGAATAAGAAATAACCCCATATAGTGTATTTGTGGATAAGTCTGTGAGTATTTTGGGGTAAGGAGAAAAAGTGAAACCAATCGTAATCAAGCGTGACGGCTCAAGAGCTCCGTTTAACAGGGATCGTATTCAAGCAGCAGTAGAAGCAGCAGCGGAAAACAAAGACAAAGATGTCGCCATTTATGCACTAAATGTTGCTCTGGCAGTTGAGTTACAGCTTCAGGATCACGATGAAGTTCACATTCATGAGATTCAAGACTTAGTCGAAAATGAACTCATGCAAGGTCCTTACAAAGCCCTAGCACGTTCTTACATCGAATACCGCCACGATCGCGACATCGCTCGTGAGAAACAAAGCGCCCTAACTCGTGAAATCGAAGGTCTGATTGAAGAAAGCAACCTAGACCTAATCAACGAGAACGCGAACAAAGACGGTAAAGTGATTCCGACTCAACGTGACTTGTTGGCTGGTATCGTAGCGAAACATTACGCGAAGACACACATCCTTCCTCGTGATGTGGTTCAAGCGCACGAAGTAGGTGACATTCACTACCACGATTTGGATTATGCTCCGTTCTTCCCAATGTTTAACTGTATGCTTATCGATCTTAAAGGCATGCTAACGCACGGCTTTAAAATGGGTAACGCTGAGATTGATACTCCTAAATCAATCTCGACTGCAACTGCAGTAACGGCACAGATCATTGCTCAGGTAGCGAGCCACATTTACGGCGGCACAACCATCAACCGTATTGATGAAGTTCTAGAACCGTACGTAATCACAAGCTACGAGAAACACCTAGAGATCGCAAAAGAGTGGAAAATTGCTGAGCCAGAAGAGTTCGCAAAAGCACGCACTGAGAAAGAGTGTTACGACGCGTTCCAATCTCTAGAGTACGAAGTAAACACGCTACACACGGCGAACGGTCAAACACCATTCGTTACGTTTGGTTTTGGTCTTGGTACAAGCTGGGCATCACGCCTTATCCAGAAATCGATTCTGAAGAACCGTATTGCAGGTCTAGGTAAGAACCGTAAAACAGCGGTATTCCCTAAACTGGTATTCGGCATCAAAGATGGCTTGAACCACAAATCAGAAGATCCAAACTACGACATCAAGCAACTTGCGCTTGAGTGTGCGTCTAAGCGTATGTACCCAGACATTCTTAACTACGACAAAGTAGTGGAAGTAACGGGTTCATTCAAAACCCCAATGGGCTGTCGTAGCTTCCTTGGTACTTACGAAGAAAACGGCGAGCTGATTCACGAAGGTCGTAACAACCTTGGCGTAGTGAGCTTGAACCTTCCTCGTATCGCTATCCGTGCAAACGGCAGCGAAGAGAAATTCTACGAGCTTCTAAACGACCGTCTACGTCTTGCTCGTAAAGCGCTAGAAACACGTATCACTCGTCTAGAAAACGTGAAAGCACGTGTTGCACCAATCCTTTACATGGAAGGTGCGTGTGGTGTTCGCCTGAAAGCTGACGACTCAATCGCAGATATCTTCAAGAATGGTCGTGCGTCTATTTCTCTTGGTTACATCGGTGTACACGAGACAATTAACGCGCTATTCGGTACAGAAGCGCACGTTTACGATGACGCTGTGCTGCGTGAAAAAGCAGTAGCGATCATCAAGCACCTGAAAGACACAGTAAACGGTTGGGCAGAAGATACTGGTTACGGTTTCAGCCTATACGCAACGCCAAGTGAAAACCTATGTAGCCGTTTCTGCCGCATCGACGCGAAAGAGTTCGGCGTTATTGAAGGCGTAACAGACAAAGGTTACTACACCAACAGCTTCCACCTAGATGTTGAGAAAAAGGTGAACCCATACGACAAGATCGACTTTGAGATGCCTTACCCAGAAATCTCAAGCGGCGGCTTTATCTGTTACGGCGAGTTCCCGAACATGCAACGTAACGTTGAAGCACTAGAAAACGTATGGGACTACAGTTACACCCGCGTACCTTACTACGGTACAAACACTCCAATTGATGAGTGTTACGAGTGTGGCTACAACGGTGAATTTGACTGTACAAGTAAAGGCTTCACTTGCCCAAGCTGTGGCAACCATGATTCAACCAAAGTGTCAGTGACACGTCGTGTTTGTGGCTACCTAGGCAGCCCAGATGCACGTCCGTTTAACTTCGGTAAGCAAGAAGAAGTGAAGCGTCGAGTTAAACACCTGTAAGGTTTACTTAAGCTCAAACCCAATAATGAAAATCAACCTGTCGTGGGTTGATTTTCTTTTCTAGCCAGCAAAACAAGGCACGATTATGAACTACCACCAATATTATCCAATTGACGTTGTTAACGGACCAGGTACACGCTGCACGCTATTTGTGTCGGGCTGTGTACACCAGTGTCGCGGCTGTTATAACCAGTCGACGCAACGCTTGGATTCTGGTGTGTTTTTCACGCAAGAAGCAGAAGACAAAATCATTGCAGACTTAAACGACACGCGTATCAAACGCCGTGGTTTATCTCTGTCCGGTGGTGATCCTTTGCACCCAGCGAACGTGCCGCACATTCTTAAGCTTGTAAAACGCGTAAGAGAAGAGTGCCCGGGCAAAGATATTTGGGTTTGGACAGGTTACACGCTTGAAGAGCTAGACGATGCGCAGCGTGAAGTGACGCAATACATCGACACATTAATTGATGGCAAATACGAGCAAGATAAACGAGACCTCAATCTAGAATGGCGAGGCAGCTCGAATCAAATCATCCATCGATTCACTGAGCTTTAAGCGTTCCAACTCAAGCAAAGCCAAATATAAAAAGGGCACATTCGGATATTTCGAATGTGCCCTTTTGGTGTGAGTTCTTTTTAAGCTTTGATTGATGAAATCGTCCTGTTTTGAGCTTACTCAACAACTATAGCACAACGTTTCAGTTACGCCGTCACACTGGAGTCATCATCAACCATGTTATTAATCCATCGCTTAGACTGAATTCGGTGAGTCGTTAGAATGCCTTTTACTAATTCTTCGACCAGTAGGGACATCAACACCCAATGCAGTGGTAAACCTAACACCATCCCGGTGTAGTAGGTAAGCGGAATACCAATCGCCCATTGACCAAACGTGTCGATGAAAATGCTATAGCGAATATCAGCGCCACTCTTTAATACGCCTCCAATACCAACCATATTAAACACGCGCAGTATCATGCCTAATGCGAGCACCAAACATACATTCAACGCCATTTGTTTGTCTGTGAGCGGGCTCATCTCTAACAAATTCAAAATCAAAGGCGAACAAATCCATACGGCAAAGAACAAAATGGTTGCCAATACTGCGCTCGTTAATACATACCACCACGCGGTCTTATCTACACGGTCATATTGTTGGGCACCAATGTCATTCCCAAGCAGTACAGAAGCGGCAACAGCGAATCCCATAAAGGTTGAAATCAATACTCCTTCAATTGGTGATAGGAACGAGATAATCGCCAGTTCGGTTACGCCCAATTGGCCGTAAATGATGCTGTAGACTATCAATCCGCCAGTCCACAACGCATCGTGGATCAGCATTGGCATAGAAACTTTGAAATATTTGTTTCGATACTTCTTTATTGTGCCCTCACGCCAATCTGAAAGAGTAGGGAGCAGATGTGAATACCGACGGCAAAAGAAGTAAACCAGAACCGCAGTTTGGAAAAAGCGTGAGATAAAAGTACCGACTGCAGCCCCAAATACGCCCCATTGCGGAAAACCGAGTAGGCCAAAGATCAAAACCGCATTAAGGAAAACGTTCACGATGATAGCGGCAATACTGACGTAAGTCGGCATCTTTGCCTCACCAATGGATCTCAACACCGACTCAATAGGAACGACAACTGCCGTGCCTAACAAACTCAAACCTGTTACGACTAAGTATTCTCTCGCATAGCCAACATACTCAGGATCGTCCGCCATAAAAGAGACGATTTGTTTGTCATAAACCACATACAGCCAGATAAATGGCAGAGTCACCACTAGCGAAATAAACCAAGATTGCGCTAACGTTCTGCGTATGCCAGAGAGGTTTCCAGAGCCATAATATTGGGAGGCTAAAACCGTTACTGCACCACACAATCCAAACACCACGGCGAGATTAAAGAAAAAGATTCGATTACCAACGCCAACCGCTGCTGTTGCAGATTCACCTAACTGACTCACCATAAAAATATCGATGGCACCAAGTAACGAAAACAGCATGGATTGCAGTGACACAGGTACACCGATCGCAATCAGTTTTTTCCAAAATGCTTTGTCTATGTATTGACGTGTTAAGAGCATCGCATTTCTCCTCTAAGAACAATGCGAGTAGTTTATCCGTATGATTTGGCGGTGTATTTTTCAAAGACATCCAAAAGTTTTGTCAAACTATCCAGTCTTTATCGATGCTTTGATAAAACGCGTTTGCCTTTAGTGCATTTGTGAGTTGTCGTCCCATGGAAGAAAAACAAGAACGCTACGCTATTTCAGATAAGACCTATCAAGAATTTGTCGATCACACTCGAGTACTTGCCCTCGAAGAAAGGGGGATCGTCCAATGCGGCATCGCGACTTGCCGAGATTTCTTTTCGGTTTATCGCAAAAACCAGAAGAAACACATGTTGCTGTATACGGTTCGTGGCAAAGGCTGGTTGGAGAGCGGAGCTTGTCGTTATGAACTTGAGCCAGGATCGTTAGTGATCGTGCCAGCAGGCATTGAAAATGGCTTTGGGATGGAAGACGAGACATGGCAAATCGCATGGGTGTTTCTTTCCCAATATAAAGAGTGGGAAATGGTGAATGACGATATCGACTATCAACTCACCCCTGCGCCAGAGGTGATGTATTCCTGTATTCAAACCCTATTACGCAGTATCAATTTGCCCATAGATTATGGTGGTGAGGTCGGGGCGCATAGCGTTGCTCAGCTAGAGCTTATGTTAAACATGCCGCACTCTGACGCCCTTTCGAGAAACCAATTAAAACTGCGTCGTGTATTCGATTTGGTTCAACGACAGCTCCATAAAGATTGGACAGTAGAGCAACTTGCCGCACTTTATCCTTGTTCGGAGCCTCACTTACATCGACTAACGCAACAGCAGTTTGGGCGAAGCCCAATGGCACACCTAACTCGTATGCGAATGGAATACGCAGCCCGTTTACTGAGATCGACTGAGTGGTCCATTCAACATATTGGTGAAATAGTTGGTTATCCAACTGGTGCAAACTTTAGTACTCGGTTCAAGGCATGGTCGTCAATGACCCCTCGTGAGTTCAGAAAAAATGGCAAACTCGATATCAATTACGGTGAGTGAATCGTTCTTTTTGTGACCGATTGAGTTCATAAAATTCCGCAGTCACCAGAATTTTGTACTCTAATTGGCGAAATGAGTAAAAAATCATTTCGCCATTGTTAGCGAAAGTGTTACCGTGAGGTTCGATACTTGAATTTCAAAGGGTTATGACTTTCATGTTTTCTAATCTACCAACTCCCGTATTAGATCCCATTTTGTCTCTTTCCGTCGCATACCGCGGCGATGAACGTCCAAACAAGGTTGACCTTGGTATTGGCGTATACAAAAACAGCGCTGGTGAAACGCCAATCATGAAAGCCATTCAAATGGCTCAAGAAGTGGTTGTCGAAAACCAGAAGACCAAGTCTTACGTTGGCCTTGCTGGCTGTGAAGAATTCAACCAAAGCATGATCGATTTGCTTCTGACTGGCACGTCAGCAACAGATCGTGTGGCTGCGATTCAAACGCCTGGTGCGAGTGGTGCGTTACGTATGTTGGGTGACCTAATGAAGGTTGCACAACCAGATACAACGGTTTGGATTTCAAACCCAAGCTACGTAAACCACAAGCCAGTGATGGAAGCGGCTGGACTTAAAGTGAAGTTCTACCATTACTTCTCTCCAGAAACCAAGCAAGTTGATACTGCGAAAATGCTAGAAGACCTTTCTAAAGCTGGTCCTTCTGACGTGGTTCTTCTCCATGGTTGCTGCCACAACCCAACGGGTGCAGACATTGACTTCTCTACATGGCAAGCGATTACTGAGCTTTCACAAAAGAACGGTTTTACTCCGTTTGTAGATATTGCTTACCAAGGTTTTGGTGACGGTCTAGAAGAAGACGCAAAAGGTCTTCGTTTTATGGCCGACAATGTTGAAGAGATGCTGATCACAACTTCATGTTCGAAGAACTTCGGTCTGTACCGTGAGCGTACTGGTGCAGCGATTGTAATCGGTAAAAATGCAAAAGATGTGGCGAATGCCAAAGGCAAACTGCTTACGTTAGCTCGTTCAACATACACTATGCCGCCAGATCACGGTGCAGCATTAGTGAAAACCATCCTTCAAGATGCAAATCTGACTTCCGTTTGGAAACAAGAATTGAACGAAATGCAGCAACGCTTGCTGAACCTTCGTCAAACTTTGTGTAACGAATTGAGAAACAACCATAATACAGATCAATTTGATTTCATTGAGAGCCACAAAGGCATGTTTACTGTGCTAGGCTTTAGTGAAAACCAAATGGCGCAACTGCGTGAAGATTATGGCATTTATGGTGTCGGTGATGGTCGTATCAACATCGCTGGTTTAACCGAAACTCATATTCCTTACGTTGCTGACGCTATCCAAAAAGTATCTCAACGTTAATTGGGAGAGTTAATGAAGAACTGGAAACTGATTCTGCCGCTAATGATGAGCGGCGGTCTTATCGCTTGTACGTCGACACCGACGACCACTGAGCCCGTTGAGCCAGAGACACCAGTCGTTGAGCAACCGGTTGAAACACCGGATGTGAAACCTGAAGTAGAACCAAAGCCTGAGGTGAAGCCGGAACAAAAACCGGAAACTAAGCCTGAGAAGAAACCAGAACCAAAGCCAGAAAAACCAGCTAAGGTACAAAAAACACCTGATGGTATGTTGATTCTGGGTGCTGAAGAGTGGGTCCACATTCCAGCTATCAACCAGACGTTCAAAGGTCGTGTTGATACTGGCGCAACGACATCATCGATCAGTGCGACTGAAGTGGTTCCATTTGAGCGTGATGGCAAAGACTGGGTACAGTTCAAAATCGACATCAATGGTAAGGCGAGCAAAGAGTTCAAACTGCCTGTTGAGCGTTGGGCCAAGATTCGTCAATCTTCATCTGAAGACGTAGATAAGCGTCCCGTCGTTTTAGCTTATATCCAAGTCGGTGACTTAAAAGAGCAAACCGAGTTTACGTTAACAGAACGTGGTCACATGAAGTTCCCAATTTTGTTAGGTCGTAGCTTCTTCCGTGATGTAGCCGTTGTGGATGTATCTAAGAAATACGTTCAGAACAAACCAAGTGGCAAATAACTTACTGTTAAGTGCTTAATGTAATAACAAAAAAGCCTCTCAATCGAGAGGCTTTTTAATTTTAAATCAGTTACTTATTGGTATTAATAAGCAAAGCGCGCAGAAAGAACAAGCTGTTGACCATACGTGCCATTGTCTTTTAAATCTGCACCCAACGACAGTTGCTGTGTTGAATGGAAGCGAGCACCAAGGTTGTAGATGGTTTTAGAATCATCATTGTCGATCAACTGGCCAATACGACCGTGTAGTTCAACGTTCTGCATAAACCAAATACGTGTGCCAATGTTAACTTCGGTTTTCCATTCGTCGCCATCACCATTGTCTTTTTTAATGTTGTGGACCAACATTTGGCCGACGATATCCGCGAACTGACCAGCAGGACCATTAAAACCAATACCACCTGCAATGTCCCAATCGCCGCTGAACTCACTATCGGCACGGCCTACAAAGTGCGTGTTTTCTGTGAAGTAGGTTGTTACTTCTCCACCAAACGTACCTGGGCTAGTACCCATGCGGAATTCCATCGTGTTGTAGTTGAAGTTGTTTGCATGTGCAGATAGTGGCAAAACAGCGCACAAACCAAAGGCAGCAACCTTTAGAGCTTTACCTAACATGGGTGTCTCCGGGCAAGAAAATAATACGAACGAAAAAAAGGTCTGCAAAATGCAGACCAAGATTTACAAAGTATCATTTTAGGCGTTTCCCGTCACCTAATGCACTAGGACAAAGTGCGTATGATTTTTCAGTTCAATGTTGTGCAGCTCAATTGAGCGGCGAAAAGGCAAAATTACATAACAACAAGGTGTTCTACTTCAATCTCTGGCTTGCTGCCGCCTTCAAACTCGCCAAACAGACGTACTTTTGTCGTTTGGTCAATTGGCGTCGTTAGGCGGATGTCGTCGTCCAGCTCAACCATGATTTCACCAGAGCCGTCGCTAAAGATAAATTGGTCGGCACGAGTTTGACGAAGTAGGTTGCCTTCTACAACCACGTCTTTCTCAGTGAACATGCTTGAGTCTTTAATCAATGCATCGACTTTCTCAACGGTAACAGGGCCATTAAATTGAATGCTTGATTGGCCATGGTTGTGGTCTTTAGCCATTGCAACAGTAGGAGCGATAGCAAGTGCAGCGATAGTAGCGATAACAGTGTTTTTCATAATTTGGTTTCTCTATATAGGTGTTCGTTTTTGATGGTGCTATTAAAACAAACCTTATTTGAACCATTACTGATTCGAACATTCATATTCGATTCATTTTCTTGAGTCCTATACTGAGATAACGTTATGATTGTTCACCTTCTTTTTTCTCTTATTAAACGTTCATGAAATCACCAATCCCTTCATTAATGGTTCAAGGCACAACTTCAGATGCCGGAAAAAGCGTCCTTGTGGCAGGTTTATGCCGGGTATTAGCCCGCAAAGGGATAAAGGTTGCCCCATTCAAGCCACAGAATATGGCTTTAAACAGTGCAGTAACCAAAGATGGCGGAGAGATTGGTCGTGCTCAAGCGGTTCAGGCACAAGCTTGCAACGTTGAGCCTACGGTTCACATGAATCCTGTGTTGATTAAGCCGAACAGCGATACCGGCGCTCAGATCATCTTACAAGGCAAAGCGTTGTCGAATATGGACGCTGTCGGCTTTCATGATTACAAGAAAGTAGCAATGGGAACAGTGCTGGATTCATTCGCAAAGCTAACAGATGAATTCGAATCCGTGATGATTGAAGGCGCGGGCAGTCCTGCAGAAATCAATTTAAGAGAAAATGACATCGCAAACATGGGCTTCGCGGAAGAAGCCGACGTTCCGGTCATTATTATTGCGGATATCGATCGTGGTGGTGTGTTTGCCCATCTGTATGGAACGCTGGCGTTACTATCCGAATCTGAACAAGCTCGCGTTAAAGGCTTCGTTATTAATCGCTTCCGTGGCGACATCAGTTTGCTTGAATCTGGTCTTGATTGGCTAGAAGAAAAAACGGGCAAGCCTGTACTTGGTGTACTGCCGTATCTTCACGGATTAAACCTCGAAGCGGAAGATGCCATTACGGCACAACAAGAGCTGTCTTCACAAGTGAAACTCAATGTTGTGGTACCAGTATTAACGCGCATTAGTAACCATACCGATTTTGATGTGTTGCGCCTAAACCCAGACATTAATCTTCGCTATGTGGGTAAAGGCGAAAAGATCGATAAAGCCGATCTCGTGATCCTACCGGGCACGAAGTCAGTTCGAGACGATTTGGATTACCTACGTAGCCAAGGTTGGGATAAAGACATTCAACGCCACATCCGTCTGGGCGGCAAAGTCATTGGCATTTGTGGTGGTTACCAGATGCTTGGCAACGTAATTGATGACCCAAATGGCGTAGAAGGCCAGCCTGGTCGTAGTGAAGGTCTTGGTTTGTTAGACATCACGACAACTCTAACCGACAGTAAGCAGCTTACTCATTCACAAGCAGATTTAGTCCTAAACGGCAAAACAGCCAAAGTGAAGGGTTATGAAATCCATGTAGGAAGAAGTGAAGTACAGGGCGCACAACCTCTAAAGTTAAATTCTGGCGAGGCAGAAGGAGCACTGAGTGAATGTGGCCAAATTATGGGAACCTACCTACACGGGTTCTTCGATGAGGCAGATGTGCTGAGCTTGGTGTCTGAGTGGGTAAACGGCACTCAAATCAAACAACAAGACTTTGAAGAGTTAAAAGAACAGGGAATTAATCGCATTGCGGATGCGATAGAACAACATATGAATCTTGACTTTCTGTTCAAATAAATCCAGTTTTTAACTGTTTGAAGCATAAATAAAAGTGGGCACGTTGTTCCACAATATCTTTTTCTGCCTGTCTAGCACTGGAGTGTTTTTATGAAAGCATGGAAGATTCATGCTTGCCTAGCGGCAATACTGAGCGTTTCATCAGCAGCAAACGCAACGACCGATTTAAAAGTCTATGCGGCTTCGTCAATGACCAATGCGATTGACGACATCGCGCAAAAATTTGAACAACAATACGACGTAAAAGTCACACCAGTATACGGCGGGTCTTCATCCATTGCTCGCCAAATTCTAAACGGCGCACCAGCTGATGTGTTTATCTCTGCAAACACTAAGTGGATGAACTACTTAGTAAAATCAAAAGCGGTGAAGAGTGACAGTGTCACCGAACTAGTTCGTAATAGTCTGGTTCTTATTGCTCCTAAAGCTTCAACCGTCGCTTCATTTAACTTTTCAGACGCCAATGCATGGAGCCAAGCTCTAGAGGGCAATCACCTTGCACTTGGTAATCCAGTCTCGGTTCCTGCGGGCATGTATGCGCGAGAATCTCTTACTAACCTTGGTGTTTGGAAACAACTTGAGCGACAAGTAGCGCCAGCGAAAAATGTTCGACTCGCCTTGGCATTAGTTGAACGTGGTGAAGCACCACTTGGAGTGGTTTACAAAACGGATGCGCTTTTAACAGATAAAGTAAAAGTGGTCGGTGAATTTGCCAATAACACCCACGCTGATATCGTCTATCCAGCAGCTATCGTTAAAGACTCGACGCAATCAGAACAATTCTTCGAATATTTGAAATCTGACGATGCCAAACAAGTGTTTGCGCAGTACGGTTTTCAATAAAAAGGGCACAGAGTGACAGAACTTGAATACCAAGCCTTAATGTTAAGCTTAAAAGTTGGCGCGTATGCCGTCGTTTGGCTTATTCCATTAGGCGTCGCTCTTGCTTGGTTGCTTTCACGAAAAGAGTTTATCGGCAAATCCATTCTCGACAGCCTCATTCATTTGCCATTGGTTTTACCGCCAGTCGTGATCGGCTATCTACTGCTGATCTCACTAGGTCGCCAAGGCGTTTTAGGTAATTGGCTTTTTGAACACTTTGGTCTCGTGTTCAGTTTCAATTGGAAGGGCGCAGTTATCGCTTGTATCGTTGTAGCCTTGCCTCTAATGGTGCGTTCCGTTCGTCTTAGCTTAGATAATGTCGATCCTAAACTCGAACACGCCGCGTCAACGTTAGGCGCGTCACCTTTAAAAGTCTTCCTAACGATTACGCTACCTTTAACGATACCCGGTATCATTACCGGCACTATGCTGTCCTTTGCTCGCAGCTTAGGAGAGTTTGGTGCAACGATCAGTTTTGTCTCAAACATTCCCGGAGAGACTCAAACCATTCCTTTAGCGATGTACAACTTCATAGAAACACCTGGAGCAGAGATGGAAGCCGCACGCTTGTGCATCATTTCCATTGTCTTAGCCCTGTCGACGTTAATGGTTTCAGAGTGGTTAAATCGCAAAGCAGCTTCACGTTTGGGAGCTAAGCGATGAGTATTAAAATTCAATTTAAACAATCACTTGGTGAAACTGATTTTGATATCGACCTGTCGTTACCAGGTAACGGAATAAGTGCATTATTTGGCCGTTCCGGTGCCGGAAAGACCACACTAATCAACGTTATCAGCGGGTTGGTGACGCCAAAGCAAGGTAAAGTGTCGATTGGTGAACACGTTCTTTTCGATAGTAATGCGGGTATTAATTTACCCACGCACAAACGTAAAATCGGTTATGTATTTCAAGACTCGCGCTTATTCCCGCATTACTCTGTGAAAGGTAACTTGCTCTACGGGGTAGCCGAAAAAGACGATGATTACTTTGATAAAGTGACAGAATTGCTCGCGATTAAGCCTCTACTTAAACGCTTTCCAATCTCGTTATCCGGCGGTGAAAAGCAGCGTGTCGCCATTGCACGAGCCTTGCTATCAAAGCCAAATCTACTATTGATGGATGAGCCGTTAGCGTCATTGGATATGCCACGTAAGCGTGAAGTCATGCCATTTTTGGAAGAGTTGTCTGAGCAGGTCAATATTCCTATCGTCTACGTTACCCATAGCTTGCAAGAGATCCTGCGTTTAGCGCAGCACCTGTCGATTCTCGATAAAGGCAGAATCATGACGTCAGGTAAATTAGAAGAGGTATGGGCATCTCATGCTATGCGCCCTTGGCAGTCATTCTCAGACCACAGTAGCTTGTTTGAAGGCAAGATCGCGACACACCACGAGAAATACGCATTAACGTGCGTGAAACTCGCCCCAAGCGCTTGTCTGTGGGTTCAAAAAGTGGATGAGGAGCCGGATACACCAATCCGACTGCAAGTGCGTGCAAACGACGTTTCTATCGCGCTAGAAAAGCCAATATCAACATCGATTCGAAACGTATTACCAGCAACGGTGGCGTCAATAGAAGCGCTCTCAACTGGTGAAGATAAGCAAAGTATCACTGTCTCATTAAAGCTTGATGAAGATTGTCACTTATGGGCGACGATAACACCGTGGGCATTGGATGATCTGAATTTGAAAGTCGGTGATGAGGTTTATGCTCAAGTCAAAGGTGTGAGTGTCACGCAACGCGATATTGCTTTGGCGCACCATTAAGTTTTCTAAACCTTAGATACACAAAAGGCCGCAGGAGCGGCCTTTATTATTAAAGAAAGTGTCGGAATTACTTCGCGAAAACTTCTTTGAATTCACGCTTAAGAAGAGGGTCACGACGTGCTTTCTTAAGCTGCTTAACCATGTCTTTTACACAGTTGTGTAGAACATTGTCTAGCAGTTGCGCACGGTAGTCTTCTTTATCTTCATCTGTCATGTTTTCTGGCAGGTTAAGAGTCGGGAATTCTTCCATTACATTCAGACCAGCAAAAGCTTGGCCAACAGAAACTAGAGCGTGGAACTGCTCGAAGTTGTCTAGAATGTTTTGTGCACTTCCTGGCATTTCATCCCAAGATGCACGAACAGCTTCTTCAGACACTTCATGGATAGAGGTAACCATCTCGAACATTTGCTCTGGAACTTCATCAAATTCGATAACTTTACGTAGTTCTGGAGAAATAGCTTCTAGATCGATTTTTTTGCTTTCGTTGTTAGTTGCTTCTGACATCATGAGTCCTGTTAGTACATAAGAGCGCACGTAATTTGCGGTGCGTAATGTAACCAGATTAAAGTGTCTCTAGTTACAAAAGGCGGGAATATTAATACCAAATGCGTCAAATAGCTACCATAAGAACTATTTGATTACGTGACCGTTCAACAAAAAAATATAGCACTAAATTTGTCACGTAATGCAACAACCTCGTGTGTATGATATATGTTTAATAAAGACTGATAAAAAGAGTGGAACGCGCTATGCAACCGACAGGGACATCGATGCGCATTCTCTTAGTTGATGACGTTCAGCTAGACCGAATGCAGTTGGCAATCCGATTAAAACAACAAGGTCACATTGTTAAAGCCGTTGGCAGCGGGATGGAAGCCCTCAATACCTATGAGAGTTTCGACCCTGAACTCGTGCTGCTGGATATTGCGATGCCAGACATGAATGGCTTCGAAGTTTCACTTCATATCAGAGAAACCTTCCCAGACTGGATCCCAATCATCTTCTTAAGCAGTCATGAAGAGCCAGAAATGATCGCGAAAGCAATCGAGGCGGGCGGTGATGACTATTTGATTAAGCCTGTTGATAAGCTCGTTCTAAACTCTAAGTTAATGGCCATGCAGCGAATTGCGCACATGCGTCGTGAATTAAAGCAAGCCACTGCACAACTCGAAGAGATGAATTCACGTTTGCAACAGCAAGCAAATGAGGATGGCCTAACCAAACTCTACAACCGCCGTTATATTGATCAGAAGCTCGAAACCATGATTGCATGGCACGGTCGTCACCACATGCCGATGGCGTTAATTCTTCTTGATGTCGACTTCTTTAAGCCGTTTAACGATAACTACGGCCACATAGAGGGGGATCGCTGTCTACAAGCCATCGCGAATCAGTTAAAGGCAACCTTCTGTCGTTCTGGTGAATATGTGGGGCGTTATGGAGGGGAAGAGTTTGTCATTTTGCTCAATAGCACAGATGCGCAGACCGCCGAAAAAGAAGCTGAACGTGTCCAAGAAGCGATGTTTTTCTTAGATTATCCGCATGCATATTCAAGCGTTGCGAATAGGGTGACAGTGTCACAAGGTGTGTTTGCATTCCAACCAACGGGTAAGGATAATGTCGCCGAATTGTACGCGACAGCAGATAGGGCGCTATATACGTCCAAATCGCTTGGAAGAAATACGTACACGGTAGTAAATGCAAGCTAAATCAAAAGGATAAGATGAAATATGTGTTAGTGACAATGTCACTTATTTCAATAGCAGCTCATGCTAATCCTGTTCAAAAAACCTTGCAAAAAGAGTTTGAACGTAACTTTGCGACCGCGATTGTGTTATCTGATAGTGATGTTTTCACTTTAGGGTTTCACGATTTTGATCCAAATAAATATTTGAACATAGACAATGAAGACATCGGTACTCAAGATTCTGTCGATCTGAGAAAGCAGATCGCATTGTCTACACTTCCTTATCATTTATCTCTTACCGACGACGACCAATCTTCAACCCAATACAATTTAAAAGGAAGACTTTATGCTTTGGGGGTTGATCAAGACGTCACTGTAAATGACGATAAAAAACCAGACAGAAACAAAGACCTTATTCTTGGTGCATACACCGAAGTTGAGCGCCAACGTAGACTGACCAATCATCTTACACTCAGTACTGCGGCTGGTGCACATCTCATGCACTACCGCAATGAATATGACTACCGAAGTGATGCGCTCGACAACCTAAAACCATACATCGAAGGCGTTTTCCTCAACACAGACGCTTGGGCGCTTGTTGGTGAATTGAACGCAGAACTTAAGTACTCAGAAAGCGTGAATTGGGGAAAATGGTACGTTTGGTCGTCGCCTCACTATTTTTATGGAACGGGTTGGGGAGATGGAAACAATGGAGATGTAGGCAACCCAGAAGGCTGGTATTGGGTCAACGGGGTAAAGTTATTCTATGACTTTACCAAGGTTGGCCGGACAGTCCAGTCCGTTTATACCAGCTTTAACCGAGTCGATGTGGGTGGGGACACGAGCAAACCGATGAACACTTCGCATTATTATGAAGCGAGTGTAGGCTGGCTGATGACACCACCATTTAAGTCTGATTGGATTGATAATGTAGGTCTTGGACTGACCATTAACTATGGCAGTGCGCTAAAAGGCGGCAGTTTAGTGTTGTTCTTTAATCAAGAGTAGTTTTTATAAGCGTTAGGCGTGGCAGTACTTAACACAGTTTCTGCCCGCTTTTTTGGCTTTATACAAAGCTTCATCCGCAAGCTTAATGACATCTGCAGGGTTTCGTGCACTGCGACTGTCTGCAACACCGAAGCTTGCCGTAACTGACACCGTTTTCTTCTTCGAATCTGCACTACCGCGTTTTTTACGACCTTGCTTGTTGTCGTCAGGGCGGGAGTCTTGGTCACGAAGAATCATTTCATACTGCGCAATCAATTCACGAACTTCTTCTAAATGAGCTTCGCAGTCTTCTGTATATTTGCCTTTGAACACAATGGTGAACTCCTCGCCACCAAAGCGGTAAACTTTCGCTCCGCCTTGCGTTTTCATTAGACGTGATGCAACCATCTTTAACACGTCATCGCCTGTGTCATGACCATAGGTATCGTTGAACTTTTTAAAGTGGTCAACGTCTAGCATCGCAATAGTAAATTTACGTCCCATGTGTTTGAGCTCAAGATCCAGCGCTCGGCGGCTTGGAATCAACGTCAAACTGTCGGTAAAAGCCAATTGATGGCTAGCCGAAGTTGAGTAGATGATGATCAAAAGACCTGTCAGCGTAAACATCGTGCTCGAAATATACTGAACGTCAAAAAAGATAAACGTTGCTGATGCTAGCACCATCGCAGAGTAGGTCATGGCATGAATGATCTTGTTTTTCTTTAAGACCAAGATACCCAGGAAACACACGATGCCAATGCAATACAACACCAAGACGAGTGGTAACTTAGAGAGAGTTGGCACGATAAACAAGATACCGTTAGTCCATTCATCAAATCCACCTTCGACGTAATACGTCAAAGTCACGTAGGACCAAAATACGAACATGATTAGCATGAAGACGTAAGTCAACGTCGCTCTTGAATCAAAACCTTCTTTATTAAAGATGAACACCGCGAGAAATGAAACGGGCAACAAGCTCGCTAGTATGGTGAGCTCTAACAGTGCAGTTCCCGTTTGGAGAGGAACTTGAAGGCGATGCTGAATCACAAAGTAGGCAAAGAGCATGGCGATACAAACCATGGACTCTCGACCTTGCTTGAACGAATAACACATCAACAACGCACAACCGAGCAAAATGTACGGCAAATTCGCAGCAATTCCCCAGTTAGATTGCGTCATCTGAATGATGTTATCCATACCCAAACTGACTACGCCCAACAACAAGATTGGGAATAGGAATCGAAAGCCTGGGGAGGTCATTAAAGATGAAACCATCTACTGCAAATTACCTGAAAATAGTTGAATATATCTAGTGAGTTACGTTAAGCATTCAATTAATACCGTGTGCAAACAGTATAAATTCTGTAACTTTCAAAACTAACAAGAATACGTGTATTTGGGAATTTTCCAAGTGTTTTACAGCGAACGCTTACAAAAAGAGAGAGGTTGATTAAATTAAGAGCAATCAACGAGTTGCACGTTAGTCCCGACTGCTATACTTTCAAAGTGTTGAACAAAGGAGAAAAATCGATGCAGATCAGTTCAGACGTACACAATTATATGGAAACACTGGTTGGTCAGGTACTTGCTTCAGAGCAGTACGTGGAGCAGTTCGACAATGAACAATTGGCGGATATTGCATGTTTAGCGCTCATTCAACTAAAGCCGGTATACATTCGTCATGACATCGATTTTTTGTCTGCACTTCCAGAGCGTAAACTGGCTCAATTCAAACAAAGTGTCGATGTGGCGGTTGAGAACGCAGCAGTGATGATTCGGGAAGACAGACGCAAAAATCGTAACAATGATGTGCCTGTAATTTTGTCGCATACCAGTTATGATGAAGACAAAGAACTGGATTGGTTTGAGAAACCGATCCTCAACGTCAACATAAAGTAATTGATGCTCACCACTGTATAGAAAACTTCCTATAAGAGAGTGGGCATACCCAAGGAGGAACCGTGGGATTCTTTTCGCGCTTGTTTGGTGGCAGTGACAAAGCTGCCGAAGTAAAAACCGTTGAACCAGTAGAATACAAAGGCTACTTAATTTACCAAGAAAGCCTATCAGAAGGTGGGCAGTATCGTATCGCAGGGCGTATCGAAAAAGATTTCGACGGAGAAGTGAAATCACACCGTTTTATCCGCTCAGATTTGCTAGGTTCGGAGCAAGACGCCAACGAACTGATGCTAAAAAAATCGCAGATGTTTATCGACCAAATGGGTGACAAGATCTTCGATTAGTTCTTCGACCTTATTTTCAATCATCATAAAGCCATTAACTTTTGTTAGTGGCTTTTTTTATTCCCAATTAAATATTCAACATATTGCAAATAAACATTTATTGTTAAGTGCAACGCTAGACAGGAGAAGCGTAAATATAAGTAATTTATGCGCTGATTTTTCATTTTACTCACCACTTTTAAAAAATAGAGTTGCTTATTAATTTCAATGAAAAAGCGCACCAAAATAGAAATATTATTTATGTATTTTTCGTGTCGATAATGCTTAACACTAGCCCTATTATTGAGTCAAATTGTTTCAAAGTTTATCACTTTGTAATGACATTAAAGTTACTTGTTACTGACTTTGTGAAATCTCTGTTTGTGTGTAATCCCACTGCCCGATATGACCAGTCAAATCGGTAGTTCAAAAGAAAATGTGCACTAAAAGGAAGGTGGCATTTACGTGTTGCCGGAGATGATCAAATGAGAAAAAACATTACTTCTGTTGCGTTGCTAACAGTAATTTCAACCCCAGTTTTAGCAGAAAAGTTAGAGGGCTCAGTAGAGGCTTATATCGACGATAATAATAATGCTGGCATCTATTCCTCACTCAATTTAACTGACCAAATTTACGTTGATGTAGAGGTCGCTGAAAGTAATTTCGGAGCTATTGGGGCAGGTTATACATTTAATACAGGTACTGGTATTTATGCAGCTTACGTTAGTGCCGACGGATTTGAAGAAGCACGCCTAGAAGTTTCACAAGATTATAAATTAACCGATCGATTAACTCTAAGTGGTAGCGTTCAATACAGGAATGGTCTGAATAACGATCAAGCCGATTACGCTCTTGTACACGGTGATGATATTGGCAGTCACGGGGCAGTACCACCACCAATTACTCCAAACCCTCACAAGGACTTTTACAATGGCGGTCAACTCCCAGCGGGTGAGCATACAGTACCTGATATCGGTATCCAACGAACCGCCGTAGACACCGTTTACAAACAATCACAAATGTTGGCCTACAACATTGGTGTTGAATATGCGCTCAACAGCTTATCTCTATCGTACGATTATGATTACTATCAGCAACTTGAAGATTTTTATGGGGCAGAAGATGCGCAGTCTCATACTGCACAAATAACATATACAGGTTCTGAGAGTCTTCAACCATATGTTAAGTATGCCGTCGATGGTGACTTTAGTAACGGTTTGACCACTGTAGGCCTAGTTGTTCCGTTTTAATGAACTTATTTATGCATAGAGCTATTTTGGTTTAACTTTATCTCTCTACTTTGCCTCACTAACCAGTGGGGCTTTTTTAAACATGATATTCCTCCAATTTTTTGAGGGACTATCTACCCCTAAAGTCTAGTCTAAACCTAATTTACTGAACCTATCGATGGTTGGACTGACAAAGCCAAAACATAAACAAAAAAACATCATCAAACGATAGTAACAGGATTAAGCCATGACTAAGCTTAAAACTCTTCAAGGAGCCATTAATACGCTTCGCCCGTTAAAAATAGAAGTTCAGCAACGCAAACTCTTGCTGCGAGAAGTAAAAGGTCAAGTGTTGAACATACACTCGACGCTGCACAATATTGGCCTTGGTTCAGGGAACAAAATACAAAAGCTCGACAATATGTTTTCACGCGCAATTTCAGTATCTGGCTGGGCGTCAATGGAGCAAGCGCTTGATGCACTCTATGATGAGCTCATCGTTTTAGCGAAACAGGCTAAAGCAGAAAAAGCAGCAGCGTTCAAACTAGAGTGGGACAACCTTCAGTCTAAAATCAATGATTTATCTTGCATGGATAACAACGATCTAAAACTAAGGATAAGAGAACATTTAATTAAAAACGGAGATTGTGCAAACACAGCTGATGAAACCGCTATGAGCATGGTAATTGCCTATAGGTTGTTAGAGACAATAGATATCACCAACTTTGCGCTACCGGATGTTCTACAAGAAGTTGCCGAGATTGAATCCGTCCCTCCTAAAATGATTAACGCGTTAGTAGATGTTGAACATGAGATCTCTAAACAGATAGTAATCAATAAAGGGCACCTATACGAAGTTGTCGATGAGAACAAAGGCAATTTAATCGTTGAGAGTGACCTAGGTTGGAAAGTACTGTTTCCTAAAGGGAGTGAAGGTACGCAGTTTGAATACCTGTCATATCGTTGATCGTTGACGAGTAGAAACAACAGGACTGAATATCGTTTGATTTAACTTCGATTAAGAAATCACTGCAACTTGATTCGAATCATCTTAAAGAGAGCCATTAGTGTATATGCTGATGGCTCTCTTTCTTTTTTAGGCTTAAATATCTGTAAAACAAGCAGTTAGCGGACGTCTGGTTAGACCTCTGCTTAGTGATGCAAATCGTTGTTATTTTTCAGCGTGAAGTGGAGAATCATTCATTACGTGGCGTTATATGTAATGAAATTTAGTATTTTTATTACAAAACACTTGAAGTCACGATTGACGTTAGATAAAAACAGAATAATAACAGGACTGTTAGTCAAGAAGTGACTGTGCAAATGGGTGACCCCAAACACCATCATTCGTTTGTATTTATCTTGCGTAGTAAACAGATAGAAATAAAAAAGAATTAGAGTAGAGCGACGCTCTGTTTTGGGACTAATTTATTGATATGTATACAAGGAGTATGCGTTTTGCAAATCGGTGTACCTAGAGAAATACTCGCGGGTGAATCGCGAGTAGCTGCATCACCAAAGTCGGTTGAGCAGTTAATTAAGTTGGGGTTCGATGTCGCAATCGAATCACAAGCGGGGGTGCTAGCCAGTTTCGATGATGCCGCTTATGAAGCAGCAGGGGCGAAAATTGTATCTAGTGAAGAAGTATGGACATCAGGCTTAATTCTCAAAGTCAATGCGCCACTCGTAGATGAAGAAAAAGGCATCGACGAAATCGCATTACTGCAAGATGGCGCAACATTAGTGAGCTTCATCTGGCCTGCTCAAAATGCAGAGTTAATGGAACAACTCTCTAGCAAGAACATCAACGTTCTCGCAATGGATGCGGTTCCTCGTATTTCTCGTGCTCAAGCATTAGACGCACTCTCTTCTATGGCGAACATTGCCGGTTACCGCGCAGTGGTTGAAGCTGCTCATGAATTCGGTCGATTCTTCACAGGTCAAATCACCGCTGCTGGTAAAGTACCGCCTGCAAAAGTATTAGTTGCAGGTGCAGGTGTAGCAGGTCTTGCTGCTATCGGTGCTGCAGGTAGTCTTGGTGCTATTGTTCGTTCTTTTGACGTTCGTCCTGAAGTTAAAGAGCAAGTTGAATCGATGGGCGCAGAGTTCTTAACGGTAGACTTCAAAGAAGACTCTGGTTCAGGTGACGGCTACGCAAAAGAAATGTCGGATGAATTCAACAAGAAAGCGGCTGAGCTTTACGCTGAGCAAGCGAAAGATGTTGATATCATCATCACAACTGCACTGATTCCTGGCAGACCAGCGCCAACACTTATCACCAAAGAAATGGTTGATAGCATGAAAGCGGGCAGCGTGATCGTTGACCTTGCAGCTGCAAACGGTGGTAACTGCGAATACACAGTAAAAGATCAAGTGATTACCACGGCTAACGGCGTGAAAATAGTTGGTTACACTGACATGGTAGGTCGTCTGCCAACGCAATCTTCTCAGCTTTACGCAACCAACCTTGTAAACCTTCTAAAACTGCTTTGCAAAGAGAAAGACGGCAACATCAATATCGACTTCGAAGACGTTGTGCTTCGTGGCGTAACAGTAGTAAAAGAAGGCGAAATTACATGGCCTGCGCCACCGATTCAGGTTTCAGCACAGCCACAAGCCAAACCGCAAGAACCAGTTAAACCTCAACCTAAAGTTGAAGAACCAACGTCACCTGTAAAGAAATTCGGTGCTCTAGCTGTTGGTTTAGGTGCCTTTGCTTGGGTTGCCTCTGTTGCTCCGGCTGCATTCCTATCTCATTTCACCGTATTCGTACTGGCGTGTGTAGTAGGTTACTACGTAGTTTGGAACGTAACACATGCACTGCACACACCGCTTATGTCTGTAACCAACGCGATTTCAGGCATCATCGTAGTAGGTGCACTGCTGCAAATTGGTCAGGGTAATGGTGTCGTTACCTTCCTATCATTCATTGCTGTACTCATTGCGAGCATTAACATCTTTGGTGGCTTTACCGTAACCAAACGTATGCTCGAAATGTTCCGCAAAGATAAATAATAGGAGTGACCAATGTCTGCAGGATTAGTACAAGCGGCATACATCATTGCTGCGCTATTTTTCATCTTAAGTCTCGCGGGACTTTCTAAACAAGAATCGGCAAGAAACGGTAACTACTACGGTATTGCGGGTATGGCGATTGCGCTTATTGCGACAATCTTTAGCCCGAATGCGGAAGGTTTTGTTTGGGTCATCATCGCGATGGTCATCGGTGGGAGCATCGGTATCCACTACGCGAAGAAAGTAGAAATGACTCAAATGCCAGAACTGGTTGCGATCCTACACAGCTTTGTAGGTATGGCAGCGGTATTGGTAGGTTACAACAGTTACCTAGAGCCACCAGCACCTGTTTCAACAGACCTAGCAGGTATGCACGCTGAACACGTAATTCACCTAGTGGAAGTTTTCCTTGGTGTGTTCATCGGTGCGGTAACCTTCACTGGTTCAGTCGTTGCTTTCGGTAAGCTACGTGGCACGATCTCTTCTTCGCCACTTAACTTGCCTCACAAGCACAAAATGAACCTTGCGGCGATCGTCGTTTCTACGCTTCTTATGATTTACTTCGTAAAAGCGGACGGCAGCATGTTCGCACTGATCGTAATGACGCTGATTGCTTTTGCATTCGGTTACCACTTGGTAGCGTCTATCGGTGGTGCAGATATGCCAGTTGTAGTTTCAATGCTGAACTCATACTCAGGTTGGGCAGCAGCGGCTGCAGGTTTCATGCTTGCAAACGACCTATTGATCGTGACAGGTGCATTGGTAGGTTCTTCTGGTGCGATCCTTTCTTACATCATGTGTAAAGCAATGAACCGCTCGTTCATCAGCGTTATCGCTGGCGGCTTCGGTCAAGAAGTTGTGATTTCAAGTGATGAAGAGCAGGGCGAGCATCGCGAAACTTCAGCAGAAGAAGTAGCAGAAATGCTGAAGAACTCAAAATCAGTGATCATCACTCCGGGATACGGCATGGCAGTAGCTCAAGCGCAATACCCAGTGCATGAGATTACTGAGAAGCTACGCGCGCAAGGTATTGAAGTTCGCTTCGGTATTCACCCAGTAGCAGGTCGTCTACCTGGTCACATGAACGTACTGCTAGCGGAAGCAAAAGTGCCTTACGATATCGTGCTAGAAATGGACGAAATTAACGATGACTTCCCAGAAACAGATACCGTTCTTGTAATCGGTGCAAACGACACGGTTAACCCAGCAGCTCTTGAAGATCCAAACAGCCCAATTGCAGGCATGCCTGTACTAGAAGTTTGGAACGCGCAAAACGTAGTCGTATTCAAGCGTTCAATGAATACGGGTTACGCAGGTGTTCAGAACCCACTGTTCTTTAAAGAAAACACCTCAATGCTGTTCGGCGATGCGAAAGAAAGCGTCGAGGCAATTTTCAAAGCACTTTAATATAATTTGCTTTAAAACTAATCAAGGCCAGCATTCGCTGGCCTTTTTTTGTGCGCTTTCAATGTTATAGTACTGCAAATCCTTAAGCCGTCTAATGTCATTTGCTTGTTTATTGATGTATAGTTCTGGCTAATATAATTAGTAACGGTAACAGTTTGATTAAACAGTTTTTGCTACGTTCTGCCTTAATGCTGCCAATTTTTTCGGCACCCGCATTTGCAGATTCATTACCAGAACGAATAGATACGTTTACAGAGCTATTTAATTACGAAGTGGCTCTTAAATCGTATGATATACGCATACTGCAGTCTAACTATCCGACCAAGTTACTGTCGCCGGATTCGATGTTGCCTCAAACGGCAGATTATCCGCTGAAAGACATTCAGCAATTGTACCGTTTAGCGAACACGTGTCGCGGAAAATTACCATTAAGTCCTTTAATTACTGAACCTTTAGTCTTTACACGTGCCATATGTAAGGGGACGCAACTTACACCACGTTGGTTCTCGCGTAGCGGTTTAATCCACCCGGGTGGTGGTACCTACGCAGCACGTTATGCAGAGAAGTATCCTGAGCTACGTCCTAAGCTTGCTCAGTACATGCATATCAAAGAGCGAAATAACGACGAAGGGGACGAGCTACTCGAAAGCCTACAGAATATGGATGATGACGCGATCAACGCTCTCATCGCTGGCGCGAGTATGTTTATTGAAGGAAAAGAGTTGTGGTTACGCCGTGGCGACCATTACTTTGTATTCGCTAAAAACGTTTGGCAGGAGAACGTAGCAAACGCTGGTCTGTCTTACGGTTTAGCATCAGAAAGCCGAAGCTGCTTCGTAAAACGCGGCAACATTTGTTGGGATGTCGAAGATCACTCGCAAGTGTTGCGGATCAGTATGATCATCCTCGTGATTGCCAATATTTTGTTGGTGATTGGTTGGGCGGTGTATCGTTGGAACAGTAAACGTGAAGAAATGCGCAGCCGAATGTTGGTACTGCAAATTCTAACGCACGAACTGAGAACGCCGATCGCGTCACTGTCTTTAACAGTTGAGGGTTTCCGTCGAGAATTTGAACATCTGCCCGAAAGTGTTTATGACGAATTTCGCCGATTGTGTGAAGATACGCGTCGATTACGCCAATTAGCAGAGGCAAGTAAGGATTATTTGCAATCTGATAACCAAATGCTTGCAACAGACTGGGTTCCATCCGTTGCAGAATGGCTAGAATATAAGATTGAAGAAGAATTTGATAACGCTGTACTTTTCAAAATAAATGAAGATGTAGCTGCTAAAGTTAACGTGTATTGGCTCGGGACCTGTATCGATAACTTGCTACGTAACGCATTGAAGTATGGTGAAGCACCGGTTGAACTATGTGTAAAAACCAGTGCAGATAAAATCATTATCCAAGTCATCGATGCCGGCAGTTTAACTGCGAAAGATTGGGCAAACCTAAGAAAACCGTTCGTGAGTAAGAGCGGCTTAGGACTTGGACTAACAATAGTTGAATCAATGGTAGGCCGCATGGGCGGAAAAATGTCCCTAATGGGACCACCTACAACCTTTATATTGGAGATACCTTGTGAAACAGACACTGCTTCTCGTTGAGGACGATAAAAACTTGGCTGACGGCCTGTTAGTAAGCCTGGAACAAGCAGGATATGAGTGTTTACATGTGGAGCGTATTTCAGACGTTGAGCCACAATGGAAAAAGGCTGACTTAGTCATTCTGGATCGCCAACTACCAGACGGCGATTCTGTACAATCTCTTCCTGAATGGAAAAAAATTAAAGATATCCCAGTAATCCTGCTAACAGCATTGGTTACTGTTAAAGATAAAGTAGCGGGCCTAGACTCTGGCGCAAACGACTACTTGACTAAACCTTTTGCTGAAGCGGAGCTATTTGCACGCATTCGTGCACAACTACGTGCACCAGATTCAGCAGAACAAGGTAACGCTGATAAAGTGATGACAAAAGACCTAGAGATCGACCGTGCAACACGCGAAGTCGTATTTAAAGGTGAAATGATCACACTGACTCGTACAGAGTTCGACTTGTTGTTGTTCCTAGCATCAAACCTAGGCCGTGTATTTACACGTGACGAATTGCTTGACCACGTATGGGGTTACAACCACTTCCCAACAACGCGTACTGTTGATACTCACGTACTTCAGCTTCGCCAAAAACTACCTGGTCTTGAAATCGAAACGCTTCGTGGCGTTGGCTACAAGATGAAAGCGTAAGAGCAAGAATGAAAACACTACTTCCTGTAGTTCTATCATTACTGTTAGTGAAACCAGTCCATGCAACGGACTGGTTTCAAACAAACACACCTCTCACACAAGCGCACCAACATCTCCTAGAAGATGACCTTGGTGGCATGTTCAATTCCCTGGTCGAACTCTGGCAAAGTGAACCCAATAAAGAGCTAAGACCGCATCTTAATGACTTGCTCGCTCAATCATTATCTAAAGACTGTGGTAAATCTCTAACTGGTGTCACACTGCCTGATTGGATCAGCGGTATTAACGTTATTCGTCAGACTATTCAAAGTCCCGGCCGTGACACTTACCGCTTAGTGGTGAAGTTACGTGCAACCACCGATATTGAAGACATTTCGTTTCGTCGTTGGGTTGATAGCTCAATCTCTGCGGATGCCTCATTTAACTATGAAGAGCCACAAGAGGGCGCAGAACTCGCGAATGAACGAAACTTCCTCAAGCGCTATAACTTAACCGGTAAGTTAGACGCAGGGTTGTATCATCTTTCAATCACGACGAAAGATAACCGCACCTACCGCACTTGGGTAATCTTGGGGGATTCGAACTCGACGCAATACGTTCGTTGGACATCTAAAGAGAATTGGAAGGTCGAAAAGAGCGCATTACGAAATCCGCACTGTCCATTGCCACAACTCGAAGTCGGCTTATACGATTATGTTGAAGGGCAATACGATCAGGTGTGGAAAAAGACCTACGAGTCAAACTATCCAAATGCACTCGAGCTTGAGGGCATCCCTAACGACCGCTATGTGTTAGCCGTGAGCATTAACAGTCGCCGTTGGCAAGGGGACATTATTGTGGAGCAAGCTCAAACTATTAGTCGAACTTATGATGTTTCTCTCGAAGAATAGTTAAAGAAATTACACTTGTGCCGATATAAGTTCAGGAAGAACAAAAACACAAGTGTAGTATGAAGACACAATACAAAATTTTAGCCACTACAATGACTGCTGCGCTATTCTCTGGCGCGGCTTCAGCTGCTACTTACGCAATTGAAGCACGCAGTGATGCAATGGGTGGCGTTGGCACCGTATCCGCCTCTTACCTAACAGCACCATTTTTTAACCCAGCTCTTACCGCGATTTACCGACGTAATGATGATGCGGGTATGATCGTACCAAGCTTTGGTATCAACTATAACGACCAAGATGGCTTAATCGATGAGATTGAGCGCATTGGTAAACTTAATGACCCTACAGATATCGTCAATTCATTGAACGCCATTGATGGGCAGAAGATGGACTTCGATTTAGGTGGTGTTGTTGCAGTTGGTATCCCTAATCGCTTCTTATCGGCAACGGCTTACGGCAAACTTTACACCGAATCTTTTGTTGAGCCGACGGTAGACACAGCAAGCGGCGATCCATTGAATGACAGTTACGTGCGCGGAGTATCGATTGGTGTAGCAGAAGCGGGGATTTCACTCGCGAAGTACACCAACTTCATGAATCAACACCTGTCATTTGGCATTACGCCTAAACTGCAGCGTATCTACACTTATTCATACGCGACAAGCTTTGCTGCATTCGACACTAAAGATCTACGTGAAAATGAAACCGCAGAAACCATGTTCAACTTGGATGCTGGTGCGCTTTGGTTCTTCGGTCCGTATCGATTAGGTATTTCTGCGAAGAACTTGATTGGCCGAGATGTGAAAACCAAGTCATTCACATACAACGGTGACACAATCCAATCCTATGAATACAGCATGCGACCTGTATACACCGTTGGTGCAGGTTACGTAGCGGATTACTTCAGCTTTAGTGTTGATTACGACCTAAATGAAGAGAAGAAGTTCTCTACCTTTGATGACAACACACAAATGCTACGTGCGGGTTTTGAAATCGATGTACTACGCCAGCTAGCACTTCGTGGTGGTTACATGAAAAACCTAGCTCGTTCAGACGACGAGGGCACGATTACTGCGGGTATTGGATTATCACCACTCAACTTAATAGAGATGGATATTGCCGCTCAATACACCAATGAAAATGCAATGGGCGCTTCAATTAATTTCCTTGCGACCTACTAAGCGAATCGTTATAGTCAGCTCCTCACATTGAGGAGCTTTTTTATGTTTGACGATTTACCACCTCTGTCCCATCAAGAACAGCAACAAGCTGTAGAACGTATTCAAGAGCTAATGCAAAAGGGTACCAGTACCGCAGAAGCGATTAAGATCGTTGCAGAGCAAATTCGAGCAGAATACGCAGCAAAGAAACAAGACTAAGAAATTACGAAGAGCAGGGCACAGACCCTGCTTTTTTACGCCCGTCGAATACATAACCAAAACAGACAACTCATCACGTTTCTTCAAACAAAACATTACGTTACCACGTCACACCAATAAACCAGAAGTACAGTAGGAACCTCTACCATAATCAGTTAGTAAAATTTTACTAACTTCAATTAACTGTCACTTTTAAAATGCAGAGGAAAACACCGCCCATAGAGGATGACGCCAATAAAAACCATAAAATACAGCGAGTTAACAAAGAACAAAAGACTAACGTAGAATTATGCGAAGCATGGTTTTGTAATTAAATTACAAAGGCCAATTTGAGCGAGTGAGTGGGCAGTGGAATATTCTGCAAAAATCTAAAAGAGACACCGTCACTTTGATGCTAACTTAGATAAGTACGATATAAAGGGAACTTTGAAGACAGTAAGTGCTTGCGGACTAACATCCATTAATCCAACAGTACTCACCTAAAACAGCAAATCTAAATGTGTGAATAGAAAGAAATCGGATTGGATGGATTACAGTTAGTGCTGTTATTTTTTAGAAAATGATCATTGGGCAACACAGCGAGGCAGAGCGAATTTGGGAACCTGTTTTACTTACGTGTTACGTCGTAACGTAGGACGTAAAAAAGAAATGGAGTGCAACACGCTTGCACCACTAATAGTGATCTGCGAAGGGAGGTTTGGTTTCACGACCTGATTTTGCTTCAACGCAAAAGCTTAGTGGTAAGTTGTCGAAAGAAAATAGAAGAGAGTAAGTAGGGTTGAGTTATGTATGGTGTGTCTAATCATTGTGTAATGAGGAGCTGCAAAACGCTTAAACCTTTCGAGCAAGTTCAGACCCACACTAATGACGATTTACACAGCGGGCAGTGAACCAATACATTTGGCAGGTCGCTTGACCTCGACAGGCTTCCAATTCGTTTTCATCAACGTCCGCCAAAATCAAGAAGCCTACAGAAAAGCCGAACCTTAGCGATGGGGTTCGGCTTTTTCATTTATTAACCAAATATCATAGGCGCACGTATATGAGCGAGTGGAAAATACCCATATAATCAGAAAGGTAACTATCTTAGTGGTATAAATGATGACAGACGTACTTAGAGCTTCGAAGTTTAGCGAATGGAAGGAAGATTTTAACTGGGACACATGCCTTACTGGCAGAGAAAAGTATGGTAACTTCTTGGTTTCAATTTTGACTTCAGAAACAAATGGCCACGTGATCAACCTCAATGGTGCGTGGGGTACTGGAAAAACTGAACTGTTAAAAAGGCTATATGTATCCATCGCCAAAAAGCAACATCCGGTTATATACATTAATGCTTGGGAAAGTGATTTTATCAACGACCCGTTGAGTGTTATCTGCGCAGAGTTTTTAAACCAGTTAGGGTACCTTTTGGCAAATAGTCGCCCTAAAAAAGAGCTCGTCGACATAAATGAAGCACTAAATAAATTAATGGGTAGCATTTCAAAGGTAGCGTATATATTTAAGTTATCATCTCTTGGTTACAAAGCAGTTACTGGAGACGCAACTTTAAATGAAGAATTTGATTTCTCTCAGACTTTGCTTGATTTAACGACGCAACAAAATAGTAGCTCAATGAGTCTGGAAAATTATAACAAATCCATTATTTCTTCAATGCTTGGAAATCAAATAGACTTAGTTGAAGGAATGAAAGAAATAAGAATACAAATAACTTCGATATCTCATATATTATGTGACATCTATGGATGCAATTCACCTATAATCATTCTAGTTGATGAACTAGATAGATGCCGACCAGATTACGCAATAAAGACCCTTGAAGTAATAAAACATTTCTTTGACGTGGATGGTTGCAATTTTCTAATAGCATCTGATACAGAGTCTTTACAAGAATCCATTAAATGTATTTATGGACAAGGTTTCGATTCAGAGAGATACCTTCGGAGGTTTTTCAATCAAAAAATAGCATTAAAAAAACCATCCTTATACAACTATTTATTAAAAAAAGGAATAGACTTTGATGGCATGTGCCCTAATATGACACTAACGCCATACTCTAACGATAATGAGCGAAAGATAAAGTTATTATCTGAAATGCTCAACAATGATAAATTTGAGCTAAGAGATATTGAGAGGTTCATTCAAAAATTAACAGCTTGCATAGGTTATATATCAAAATTTAATGTTAAGAATGCAAAATTCATCAATTTTTGCGTTCTTGCATACGGCATATATGAGCATGAGAAAAACGTTAATATATTCAAAGAAAGAACCAATAAGATGAGTTCCCATGGTATCCATTGTAATGGATATATTTCGAATGGGATGTCTGTTTCAAATTTCATTACGATTCACTTTAAAATGGTGACTCTAGCAAATTCAAGTAAAAGATATAATTTAGATGGGGGTTGGGGCAGTTGTTCCTATCAAACGGAAATGCTTACTGTTGAGTCTCAAGACCTTCAAACTCGTGATTGGCGGCGTGAAGATTTGATTGAGTGCGAACGTCTAATTCAAAATTACCGTAATGCACCAAACAGCTTCTTATTATGGGAAGATTATCAGAAACTTATTGGTCTAACTGATGCTATCGAATAGTAAAAATGAAAATTAAAAAAAGCTCAGAAGAAAAACAAAAACTATCTATCTCGCTGCATTTTCATTTCATTAAATCCGCTATAAAGCATAAAGCAACAAAAAAAATGAGTGAAGGTGGTGATAGTATAATATTTATTTTTTTCATTGCTTCATTATTTGTTGCAATAAAAGAATCCAACGCAGAACCGTTAATGAACATCGAATTCATTAACAGTTTATTTTCTAAGAGTGATAATGGTAGCGATATATATTTCACAATTTCAACTGGATATATAACAGGTTTTTTGTTTGGTTCTTAGATTCTTATATTCCTAGGAAAGCGAGGCATCACAGGGTAACGTCTGCTTTAAGAATAGAGCATATAGAACTCATTGTTGTTTCAAGCAATTTAATAAAAAGCTTAGAAATACAAACAGAACGAGAAGGTTTCTTTAAAAAATACAATCACATGAATTCATTGGACATGTTGGCATTTCTTCTCATAAACGAAGCAATCAAAAAAGATAAAGATTTCAATTGCTACAGCATAATTATGGATGAATTCAAAAAAAGCAAAGAAAAATTATTAAGAATTATTGATAAAATTTGTGCTTATCAAGACTTCCTAACAATTAACGAAATTAAAGCGATAACAGAGATGAAAGCGTCTGTTTATGAATTGGATATTTTACTTGACACTATTGACACATCAGAACAAAAGTTACAAGAAATTTTCTGGAAGATAGGCATAATAGGTATGTCCACGCTAGAAATCACAAAAAACACGCAAACTAAGCTCCTTTCCTCGTCTTATTTAAGCGAAATAAGAGCCTAATATTTACGGCTTTTAGTGGGTATCCAATCGGCGGCTTTCATTCGATGGCCGCCACGAAACGGTAAAACGTTTTCTTTAGCAGGATAGACCTTAGGCTGGTCTATATGTCCAAACTTTTCAACAAGCTGACGATGCTCGTCACGCCAGAACACAAAACTTTCCAATTCTTTTGGGCTGAACTCACGATCAGACCGCGTGATGATGATGGCTCGTTTCTCACAAACACGAAAGCCAGACCAACGTAAATCGTTAGGCAAATAGCCAAGCGACTTAATCAACATGAGTTTTTCTGCCATGGGATTGATTGGAACCGTGCCATCAAGCCAACGGGTAATCGTCGGTTTGGACAACTGAAAATATTCAGCGCCTTGCTTGATAGATTTAAACTCACGCCAAAAGAGTGTGCGGAATGATTCGTGAAAGATGACAATGCTGGAGTTAATACAATGAAGGTAATCAGCAACGGCTAAAGTCTTAAAAGCAAAGAATGTTGTTAATCTTAGGAGGACATTTTGAAGTGGCTCAAGCCGGACATTACTAAATTGCTCTAACACCTTAAGTTCGCATTATGGGCACTTATGTTTAATGCAGTTGCATATCGATTATTTATAGAATGTCTCTCTTTTGAGGGACAATTCAATGAAGTATCACGAAATGACAAAAAACTATATTTTTCGTGAGTTTGAATGTGGTTTATCCGTCGAACAAGCTGCTGAACTTTGTTTAAAAACTGTGAGAACTGTCAAAGAATGGGATAAGGGGAAAACCATTCCACCGGAGTGCAGAAGACTGATGCGCATGAACAAGGGTAGGGAGCTGAGCATCTGTGATGATTGGGAAAACTTCATCATGAGGCATGATCGCTTAGAGCTTCCAACTGGCCAACTAGTCACAGCTCAGCAAGTTTTGATTGGAGTTGCATTATTAGAACTAGGCGCTTCGACGGAAAGCGAAATTGCACATCAAATACTTAAGTATGCAAGAATACTTAAGAATATGATTTGACATTAGGGCTACTCAAGTAGCCCTAACAATTAATGTTTATCCCAAAATCTCCATACATCTATTTAAGATAATTCCGTTTTGAATGATTATTATCTTAAGTTTCTTTCTAGTCCTAGTGATATTTTGAAACAACATTCTAACTGAGTCGTAATAAGTTTTAGAATTATAAGTTAGTTTACCTTCATCGTCGTATGAAAAGTATTGATCCATTATTACAGCTACGTTATCAAACTCTTGACCTATTACTTCATGGGAACAACTGTTAGCATTATCTGAATAAGTCTGATGGTATTCTGGGTTTTTAAGTGATGCTGTTAGTTTAAGAACCTCCCAACCTTCACTACTAATCAATCTAGTATAGTTTTTTACATCATTACTGTTTGTAAAGTATTCGAAATCAACGTTTCCGCAATCCGAAAAAGAAACATCACTTCTTTTTGAATTAAATATTAACTTAATAAAGTTAGCTATCTCTTTATTAGTCCTGATTTTGTCAGACAGTTTGCACTTTAGTACGTTAGCAATGTTATCAATTTTTCCCTCTATATTTGCAAACGCTTCACTAGAGGAAAGTGTTTGTTTTTGATCGTATGAAAAAATGACGTTAGCATTCGCGTTTAATGCGTTAGGTATTAAATTATTAAGTTGGTAACTTTTGATTCTTTGGGCTTCGTCTAAGACAACTAAATCAAAGTTATTTAGGTTTTGATAGCCTAAATTTTTAATAGGAATGATATTCCAACCCAATTCGTTGAGTCGATAATGACCTTGATTTAGGTTACCACAATGAACAATTAAGCATCGATGGGTTGGCATCATAGATCTTGCGATGTCATAAGTTAACAGCGTTTTACCTGTGCCCGCACCACCAGTAATAGCGAAGAACTCGGTTGCATTACTACTAACTAGTTTATTGGTGATATTTTTCTTAAATTCTTCTTGTTGATTAGTCAGGAAGTAATGACCATGAACAAACTTATCTGTCGAGTTAAAAGGTGAAACTAGATAATCTGATGGGTTAAATAAATCATCTGGATTGTGTGTAGGAAGTAGTTTTTGGTTGCCGAGTAACTGAATCAGAAGGTCAATTCCCACTTTTTGAAGACCATTGATATTATCAAGCCTATACAATGTATTAGTAGACACAACATAAGTGAAATTATGTACATTTTTGTTTATGTGGTTAAGATAATATCTGTTTCTATATAATTGTTTAGATATTTTATCTTCAGAACTGGAATTCTTTAACTCAATGTTAATTATATAGTTTTCCCCGAATCTTAATAGATCGAATTCTTTACTAATGTGTTGTATCTTATAACCAACATAAAACTCATTGAAAAGGTTAACGAATGGCGTTATTTGGTACATTCTGCTTACCAATGACTGTAAGTCAGACACCTCATTATTTTTAATATCTATGCCGTAATGCTTCTTATATAAAGAAAATGCATCAGGAGAGAGATCATTCGCCGCTTGCGATAGCGATAATATATTTATGTTTTTCACTGTTACAATAACCTATGCCAATTGTTGTTTAATTGATAAAAATAAAGCTAATAATGAAATAAACACTGATATAACTAGAAGTAAAAATGACGGTATTACAGACCAATGAGGTTTGGAAATAAGATCAAGTTTTTTCCGGTTATACTCTTCCATTGCTAACCTTCGCCCTTGGCTATCATGACTGGCACTTATTAGATAGTCTTCTAACTGGCTTAAGGTCATTTTAGGGATATCATCCATTGTTTTAGGTTGCATTTTCCACCATTCTTTGTGCTTTGCCTTCTCACCAATCAAAATATAGTGCCGAAAGAAATCCAGATTAACAACTCTTATAGTCTTTGGTCTCAACAAATGGAAATAGTTGCATGTTCTTGGTTCCTTTGTCTTAGTAACATAAACACTTGATCGCGTGTTGTAGTGGAATTTACCCCCGTAATACAGATACGGGGGTTTTGACCTCCCGCCGCACGTCGCGTAATCGTCCTAGCCCGTCCTCACTTGCTCCGCG
>NZ_JH976079.1:247249-247626 GCF_000305755.2 Vibrio sp. HENC-03
AGCCTTGCTCGACACTCGCAAAGCTTTGGTGCTGATAGTCTTGATGTGTTCCAGTAGGTTTAGGCGCCTTTGGTGTGGTTAGTCTCTGCGAGGCTGATTCTTGCAGGATGAGGGCGGTTTTACTTATTTTGGCTTGGGCAGTTAGGGACACTCGCCAGTCTAAGCAAGTGCCCAAGATCGCCAGTAGTGGGTGGCTCGGTGCTTCGTCGTCGCTCCGCAACTCCTTATCCCTACGGGGTTAAGTCTCATCACCTCCAAACAAACCACCAACTGGCTTGAGTTCTATGTCTTGCTCTTGGCGCTGCGCATATTGTTCGTAAGGTGAGCACGTCACATAGAAATTGGACTCTCCGCGAGACAGCTGGACGAGGCAATCG
>NZ_JH976080.1:0-295 GCF_000305755.2 Vibrio sp. HENC-03
CATTGAGAACTTTACAATCAACAATAAATTGTTGATTTGTCAGCTTTCCAAATTGTTAAAGAGCTAGATTTTCTAATGAAAACCATTTTTAAAAGCACTCATCGAATGCGCTTAAAGATGGTGGGCGATACCGGGCTCGAACCAGTGACCCCCTGCTTGTAAGGCAGGTGCTCTCCCAACTGAGCTAATCGCCCACATTAGTTTTACTTCTTGTGGAAGAAGTTTCTCGGATGGTGGAGCTATGCGGGATCGAACCGCAGACCTCCTGCGTGCAAGGCAGGCGCTCTCCCAGCTG
>NZ_JH976080.1:305-659 GCF_000305755.2 Vibrio sp. HENC-03
GAGAAATGGTGGGTCGTGCAGGATTCGAACCTGCGACCAATTGATTAAAAGTCAACTGCTCTACCAACTGAGCTAACGACCCAATGGTATCCCGTAGGGGAGTCGAACCCCTGTTACCGCCGTGAAAGGGCGGTGTCCTAGGCCTCTAGACGAACGGGACACTAAGTTGAACATCTTGGGAGATGTTCTATCTCTTTTACTTTATAAACCGTATCAATCTGTGTGGACACTCATCGTGACTCATTTGTCTTCACTTTTTAAAAGTGAAAGCAAACTATCCGTATCGTATAAGGAGGTGATCCAGCGCCAGGTTCCCCTAGCGCTACCTTGTTACGACTTCACCCCAGTCATGAA
>NZ_JH976081.1:0-345 GCF_000305755.2 Vibrio sp. HENC-03
CGCGGTAAATCCTGATGGCTCGTTCAATGTCACTGTTCCTGCCAATGACACCACATACAGCATCACCGTTAGTACAACGGATGATGACCTATTTGAAGGCCCTGAGACCTTTACGCTGTCTGGTGCAACTGCCGTACAAACCACGCCGGCAGAAGGAACGGGCACAATTGTTGATGATGGCAGTGGCCCAGGCCCTGATCCAGATGACGACCGTCCAACCGTGGCATCGATTAGCTCAACCACGGTCAACGAAGGTGACCCAGCGACACTTGATGTGACTATGAGTAATGCAAGTACAACAGATACCGTTGTCAGCATGACACTCGCCGATGGCACAGCAGACGG
>NZ_JH976083.1:0-202 GCF_000305755.2 Vibrio sp. HENC-03
CTCAGTTGGTAGAGCGACGGACTGTTAATCCGCAGGTCACTGGTTCAAGTCCAGTAGGAGGAGCCAACTTCTAGAGTTTCATGTAAATGAGATTCTAAAAAATGAAGAGTTTACTCTTCAAAAAAGAAAACGGTACGCCGACTTAGCTCAGTAGGTAGAGCAACTGACTTGTAATCAGTAGGTCACCAGTTCGATTCCGGTA
>NZ_JH976084.1:0-541 GCF_000305755.2 Vibrio sp. HENC-03
TCAGAACATCCAAGTTTACACGCACGACTCTATCGGTCTTGGCGAAGATGGCCCAACTCACCAACCGGTTGAGCAAATGGCGTCTCTACGCCTGACTCCAAACATGAGCACATGGCGTCCATGTGACCAAGTTGAGTCTGCAGTGGCATGGAAACTAGCGATTGAACGTAAAGATGGCCCATCGGCGCTTATCTTCTCTCGTCAAAACCTAGCGCAACAAGAACGTACAGCTCAGCAAGTTGCTGATATCGCTAAGGGTGGTTACATCCTGAAAGACAGCGATGGCAAGCCTGAACTAATCCTAATCGCGACAGGTTCTGAAGTTGAACTAGCAGTGAAAGCAGCAGAGCAACTAACCGCTGAAGGTAAGAAAGTACGTGTTGTTTCAATGCCATCAACAGATGCATTCGACAAACAAGACGCAGCTTACCGTGAATCAGTACTGCCATCAGACGTAACTGCACGTATCGCTATCGAAGCGGGCATTGCTGACTTCTGGTACAAGTACGTTGGCTTCGACGGTCGCATCATCGGTATGACA
>NZ_JH976085.1:0-3095 GCF_000305755.2 Vibrio sp. HENC-03
AACAACTGTAATTGGTAATGCAACTTCCAATTTAAAACTCCAAATTAAACAAAATCGCCTAACGCCCAATTAAGGTGTGAAGCACGCGACCACGACACTCAATTTGACCACCGTAAACACCGAACTCAACCCAAACCAAAACTGCCAAGCGTGCTGAATCACTCTTAAATTGTTTGTTAGAGGGCGGGGTTGAGTTGGTCGATCATTACTGAACGATACAACACCAATTTAGTTTTGTGCGTCTTCAATCAACTATCGGAGTTAAGCACTCGCTAGAAGATGACTCTTCCAACTCTATAATGATTTGATTAACTTCGCTTTCATTGACAATACGTTTACCAAACCCACAGGGAACATGTGCTGTAACGTCTGCAGGCCATTGGTTTTCTAGAACAACAGTAAAATTACCCTCTGCGTCAGAAGTTGCCCAACCTGCTGCGGGATAGGAAATGGGAAGCAAAGTGAAAAATGTCCTCCCCTCCCAAATTGTTATATTAGCATCTTTGGCAGGTTTTCCTGTGTCTCTCCAGATAACTTTGCCACTTATTCTTTGTGCATCAGGATGATCTAAGTAAACAACACACCCACTTAAAAATATAGCTTTAGCAAGTATCAACAGTTGTATTATTTTCATAAGCCCTCTAACGCCCTGCTAAGGGGTGAGCAACGCAATACCGATGCCGCCGCACACCACCTTAATCACTAAATTCAACGCATAGTAAAAATGCCACGCGTTGCGAATCCCTCTTGAGCAGTTTGTTAGTCGCGAGACACCGAGCGACAATTTTAAGCCGAACTAAACTTTGCGAACAACAAACTTTATGTGCTTTGATGCGCTTAAGTCAGGCGTAGCCTCAAAGCGGCTAGTCAATGAAACCACTTGGAACAAACAACGCCGTAGAAAACGGACTGACAACACCAAAAAGCGTTTTTGGAAAGCCAATTTCACAGTGCGGACTTTCAACAAAGTCACTGAAACCACGTGGAACTTACAACACCAGAGAAAACGTCCTTTCAGCAAGTAAACAAGCTTTTAAACCAACAAACTCACCGGGCAGATTTGCAACCAAAAACAGATTTTCGATTGCCCCGCCCTATCACCACCAAAGAACGAAACAACCGCTTGGAAAATAGCAATGCATTGACTTAGAACCGATGAAACTGAGCTTTGACCGTCGAAGATGGAACTATGAATCAAACAGCCAGTAGCCAAGTTTTGAGCTTAAAAACATGATTTTGACTGCTAGCTTTTTCTGGCGACTAACGCCCTGTTAAGGTGTGAGCAACGCAATACCTATGCCGCCGCATGCCACCTTAAACACTGAAAGCAACGCATAGTAAAAATGCCACGCGTTGCGAATCACTCTTAAACAGTTTGTTAGTTTTTACTATTTCCACTGAGCTCAGCAATGACGTCATATGGTGTGACAACACGTGTTAGCAAATGAGTGATGCCTGGATCTTCAATAGGTTCGAGAGCATAAACTGGCTTGCCGAGACCTAAAGCGTAACCAATATCCATTGCTACACTTTTTCCGACATAACCACCAAAATTTAGAATGTAAGTAATTTCGGCTTCTCGAATACGCTGCAAGCAACCATCAATACCATTAGCTTGAAGAGGCTCAGAGATACTAGTTTCAATACCTGCATTGACCAAAGTTTCTCGTATAGCCTGCATCTTTTCTAGATTTTTGAAACTACCAGCAATATAGACAGATTTACTCATACAACTACCCTATTTTTGCGTAAATTTTGATGTAAAGACTAACGCCTTGCTAAGGTGTGAGCAACGCAATACCTTAGCCTCCGCATAATACCTTAAACACAGAAACCGACGCATAGTAAAAATGCCACGCGTTGCGAATCACTCTTAAGCAACTTGTTATACCGCTTGGTTGAGGCTAAAATGACCAAAATAAAGACCACTTAAGAGACCGATTATATGACCACTAGAATTTTAGCTGATGTTGCTGCAAGCATTACTGAGTTGAAAGCTAACCCTATGAAAGTTGCAACTAGTGCTTACGGCGAACCTGTTGCTGTATTAAACCGAAATGAACCAGCATTTTATTGCGTACCTGCCGAAGCGTACGAAATGATGATGGACAGACTCGAAGATCTTGAACTACTCACTATCGCTAAAGAGCGTGAATCTGAAGAGAGCATTTCGGTAAATATTGATGACCTATAAACTCGACTTTAAAAAGAGCGCCCTCAAAGAGTGGAAAAAGCTTGGTTCTACTCTGCAACAACAATTTAAGAAAAAGCTAATAGAGCGCTTAGATAACCCACATGTTCCGGCTTCAAAACTATCTGGAGCTGACAACATGTATAAAATTAAGTTGCGTCAATCGGGCTACCGTCTCGTCTACAAAGTTGAAGACGATGTCATCATTGTAACCGTCCTAGCAGTTGGAAAGCGCGAACGTAGCGATGTTTACCGTAAAGCCATGAAAAGGTTAGATGACTGATTGCGGTATAACGCCTTGCTAAGGTGTGAGTAACGCAATACAAAAGCTACCGCACGGCGCCTTAAACACATAAGCCACCGCAAAGTAAAAATGCCACGCGTTACGAATCACTCTTAAGCAATTTGTTAGTACATACGCTACTTCTATTTATGCGCTCCAAGATATTGAAAAGTGGCATGATATGAAAGGCTTTGAACACTGAAGTGAGACGAGCAGCTACAAAACTTTACCCCGATTGAAAGACGAAAGTTGGCTAGAAGACAAACGCACTGAACTGCCCTACTTTCACTAGCTTCAAATTAGAAAAAGATTCTTTCCTCGTACTTCAACAGCCACACCAAAAGCAATCAAGGTTCGCTCAAAAGTCACCACGAAAATGAAGAAGCGCCAAAGAAATAGGCTAAGAGTTAGAAGCCGTAAACGGTGAAATCAAAGCAAACACTCCGCATATAGTGCCACCGGAAAGAACGTGAAAGGTACAAACTGAAAGGTGTAAAGACAAGCGCCAAAACAGATAAACACCAAAACTTATGACCTTTGATGTCAAACCCGTACTAACGCCTTGCTAAGGTGTGAGTAACGCAATACAAAAGCTACCGCACAGCGCCTTAATCACCCTAA
>NZ_JH976086.1:0-229 GCF_000305755.2 Vibrio sp. HENC-03
GTTCAACAAAGAAGGCCACGACATCGTTGACCACTTCACTTACGTGTTCATGGGTGACGGCTGTCTGATGGAAGGTATCTCGCACGAGGCATGTTCTCTTGCAGGTACACTAGGCCTTGGCAAACTGATCGCATTCTGGGATGACAACGGCATCTCTATCGACGGTCACGTTGAAGGTTGGTTCTCTGACGACACGCCTAAGCGTTTTGAATCTTACGGCTGGCACGTA
>NZ_JH976087.1:0-203 GCF_000305755.2 Vibrio sp. HENC-03
GGTGGCGCACAAGAATCTGTGGCTATCATTGATGCGGCATTGAAATACGTAGACAGCCACCGTGCAGAGCTAGGTGCTTTCCAAAACCGTTTCAACCACGCAATCAGCAACTTGGATAACATCAACGAGAACGTGAACGCGTCGAAGAGCCGTATCAAAGATACAGACTTCGCGAAAGAAACGACTCAAATGACCAAGTCACA
>NZ_JH976088.1:0-738 GCF_000305755.2 Vibrio sp. HENC-03
GGCGTTAGGCGATTTTGTTTAATTTGGAGTTTTAAATTGGAAGTTGCATTACCAATTACAGTTGTTTCAGCGATAGTACTGTTTGTACTCAAGGAACTTTTAGAGTCACATAAAAAATCAAAAGCTAAGAAGCGAAAGTTATCTGCGCTGAAGAGTGTTTTGAAAGAAGAGTTAGAATTGAATTTATGGGTTTGGAAGCAGTTTGAAGCACTACTCACAAATGTTCAAAATGCAGGTGAAGGTGGTAAGTATACCCATTTGGTATCGCCTTCAGGGACTGAACGTTTTGAGCTAGTAACGGCTGAAGGACATGGAATGGGACAAGCTTTTCCAAAAGTCGTAACCGAAATGCACTCAAAATTGGTTATCGATGTAGCTGAAATGGATGCAGATATGTACCAGAAACTGATCACCAGTTTCAAGGCGTTATCGGAACTTCAGCACCTTAGAAATGGCATTGTCGATTTTATTCATGATAGCCGAATGGGAGACCATTATGTCGAAGGTTTTACTGAGTATGCATTAGAAGAACTAGCCCCGATTTATGATCATTTAGATGTACTTTATCAATACTGTACGGGCAAAAAGCTAAAAGAGCATCGTATGAGATAATCGCCTAACAAACTGTTTAAGAGTGATTCGCAACGCGTGGCATTTTTACCATGCGTTGGTTTAAGTGATTAAGGTGATATGCAGTAGCATCGGTATTGCGTTGCTCACACCTTAACAGGGCGTTAG
>NZ_JH976089.1:0-541 GCF_000305755.2 Vibrio sp. HENC-03
TCAGAACATCCAAGTTTACACGCACGACTCTATCGGTCTTGGCGAAGATGGCCCAACTCACCAACCAGTTGAGCAAATGGCATCTCTACGCCTGACTCCAAACATGAGCACATGGCGTCCATGTGACCAAGTTGAGTCTGCAGTAGCATGGAAACTAGCGATTGAACGTAAAGATGGCCCATCGGCACTGATCTTCTCTCGTCAAAACCTAGCGCAACAAGAACGGACTGCTGAGCAAGTAGCGGACATCGCGAAAGGTGCTTACATCCTGAAAGACAGCAATGGTAAGCCTGAGCTAATCCTAATCGCGACAGGTTCTGAAGTTGAACTAGCAGTGAAAGCAGCTGAGCAACTAACGGCTGAAGGTAAGAAAGTACGCGTTGTTTCAATGCCATCAACAGATGCATTCGACAAGCAAGACGCGGCTTACCGTGAATCAGTACTGCCATCAGACGTAACTGCACGTATCGCTGTAGAAGCGGGCATTGCTGACTTCTGGTACAAGTACGTTGGCTTCGACGGTCGCATCATCGGTATGACA
>NZ_JH976090.1:0-384 GCF_000305755.2 Vibrio sp. HENC-03
AAAAATGTCTGTATGCGTCACCGTTGTTAACCAGTACGGCAATTTAAAAGCGACGAAAACTCACGTCGACAATTGCCAAGACTACGTGCTGATTTCGGCGGTGGAGTATCAAGAATATAAGGATCCAGTCCTGTTCAACGGTGACTTGTTCCTATATGTCAGTGGCGTGCTCTTGATCAACATGGTCGTTGGTCACTGGGTGGGTCGTGTTGTTCGCCTTATGAGTAAAAGGTAAATCTTATGAAAAAACTAGAACTTGTTGTAAATAACGTAAAACACGCAGTCGTAAACAAAAAAACAGCCGTAGGCTCTGCACTTATGCTTGCTTCCGTTTCTCCGGCTTTTGCTGAAACACCAGATATTACGGGCGCTATCAACGCCGCT
>NZ_JH976091.1:0-8075 GCF_000305755.2 Vibrio sp. HENC-03
GTGTAAAGTTCTTTGCCACACCTTTGATATTCTTCAGTTTCACAATTTCCCCTTGAGTTATAACGCCCTGTTAAGGTGTGAGCAACGCAATGCCGATGCCTCCGCATACCACCTTAAACACCAACCGCAACGCATAGTAAAAATGCCACGCGTTGCGAATCACTCTTAAACAGTTTGTTATGTGATTTTCATATGTGGGTGAAAGGTGGACTTGAGGCTAGCTAAAGTATCCATATGCCACTGAAGTAACACTGACTCTTTTTCTGCTACATCACTCCTTTCATCACCAACCGGAAGACCTTGACTCCCATCACTTGGATATAATCTCTCATGGTAAGATGCCATCGGTATTGACTGCTTGTATATACTAGCAATCAGTTCTGAGATCTCAGAACCAAATAAAAAGTCAGCCTCGGAGGCTTCCGCGTTGAACTTTAAAGTATCTTGATAAGTAGTTGTTCCCATTTGCGCAACCTTTGAGAGGTGCAGTTGAACAGCCTTGTAAACAGCTAACCTTCTCTCATAAGTTTCATAATTTAATCTTTGCCGGTTAATCACATACTGTTGATAAGCAACATAGATACCAACTACCGTCAAAACAGGTACGAGCAAAGCAGATAGCGTGGCAACCCAATCACTCTCAACTTTAGATACTGTTTCAACAACTAACCTAATAGGTTTATCTGAGCTCAAACTCTCTCCTTATCACATAACGCCGCATTAAGGTGTGAGCAACGCTGCCACCAAACTTAAACCATACCACCGTAAACACAAAACCCAACGATGGAATGAAAAATGCCATGCGTTGGGAATCACTCTTAAATGCTTTGTTATGTGTTTTTAGCTAAACCCAAAGCTCCTTTAGACATACGCAGATAGAGCTTCAGGGTTGTGTCCTGCTTCATCCTCTCGTAATAGATGAATTGTATTTGCGATAGTAACAAAGCGATTGTCATCAGCTAGTTTTTTTAGATATGAGTGAAGTGCAGTTTCTGGCTTGACTAAGACTCGGTGACGCCCAAGAAATAAATAAGGCTTATCATCAGGTGTTTGGAATTCTCGCCAATAAATGGTACCAGACCAGCGCCCACTTATGTCAGGAACCACATTGACAGGTCTACCCCTATAGTTAACTCTGCTTAGCTGGATGTTTAGCAGACTGACCTCTAAATCGTTACCTATAGGCAACACTCTCGCTGAAGCTAAAGGGTCATTGTCAAAGAGCATAGAGAAATTCCGGTCAGGTTGCATTATATAGACTGGAATGTTGGGGCTATATTGTTTAACAAATCCCTGAACGCAAGCATAAGCAAGTTCAAACGCCTGGGGACTCTCTAACGGAAAGTAAGCCCCGCCATTTAGAAAATTGCGCTGCCCTTGTAAGCAAAAGACTATTCCTTCTATATCAGCCAATTCAGTTAAATTAATAAACTTTGCATTCATAACCGAGTCTTGCAATCGTGAGGTTGGTTCGACAGGAGTGAGTTTGTTACATATTAAGTCTGGGTAGTTTTGATAGGCTATAGCAAGTTCCGAACTCGTGAATGTATCATAAACATTTCCGCCGTTACTTGCTGCTTCGTTCTGTAAGGTATGAATCGTCTCAGGATCATAAGATTCTGTACTTTTGAGAAAGCTACGATACCCCTTATGAAAGAGGTTACGCACTTCATCAGTATATTGCTTTTCTGCGGCATTGTTGTTGAGTTGCTGCCTATCGATAGAAAATTCAAAGCCTTTCGGCGTAAGTGAGTTCATGTGATAAGTACCAACTCTAAGTACGTCAATACAAAAAGACGATACTCGAATAGGAACCGAAAAACCACAAATAGCCGATCGTTGCCTATGCATTCCATGACCTTCCATCACATTAAACATGCTCTTATTCGGCTCAGATGTAAATGTAGCCTTATTATTTTCCATTCTATATGCCAATCCAAACTTCAAAGATGCTTTAGGCGTTGTTTCATGGAATTTAAAGACCTTAATATCTAAGCTGCTAGCTTTCTGACGGCGCACTCCGAAAAGTAGCTCTTCATTTACATCAGGTACCTCTACCTCAATACGTTCTTCATTTCCATCCAACTCAAGAGTCAAAGGAACCATTGAACAAAGTATCTGATTCTTAAGCGCAATGTAAATATCGTCAATGACTACGTCTGGCTTGAGCTTTAAAGAGATATTAGTTCCACAAGCTCTATCTACAGGTCTAAAAACCGTATAGTCTTTTAAATTTTCAAGTTGAACATTAAACTCGAAACCCCGCGCACATTGAGCGTCATTGGGCTTGCCTCTGTAATTTTCAAATGCCGCAGTAGATACTGTAGCAATGTCTGAAATAGTGAAGACGGACCAGAAACCAATGCCAAAACGAGCAATTGGTGAATAGTCACTTTCAGTGTATGTGACTTCACAGGACCTACTGCTACCGACTGTTAACAAATTATTCAGAACCGTACGCTCAGACATCCCACAACCATTATCTGAGACAGAGACAGAATGGCTGTCTCTGTTGAAAGCAACACGCACCTCTGGGTGATACTTATCTGACGGCGCAGAATGATGCGCTCTATACCGACATGCCTCTACAGAGTTTTGAACTAGTTCTCGAAGGGCTATACCTTGATCTCGTCGCCAAATCGCATTAGATGCGATGAGGTCAATGACATTTCTCTTATTTAACCTAACCCCGAGGCGATGAAATTCTCCGTGACTAAGTGTAAGGTCACGATGAAATGTACCTCCTCTTATTTTCAAGCGCTTAACATTAGAGCGGTGGTCAATATCACTGTAACCTTGAATCCATTCTTCCATTTGGTCAAAAGTTCGATGGGCAAGCGCCAATACATTTTCATCGGAAAAGGTTCCGCTCACAATAATACGGCCGTCTTGGGCTACTGCAAGACTATCTCCGGTACATACATGCTTCATGTTTTCTGCATACGATATCTTGGCTGGAGAACTTTGGTCTTTCACCAGTTGCTCAAGGACACCATCAACAACGCGTGTGTCACTAAACTCAATAGCGTCTGCAACACATACAATTACTGCTAACTGAGCAAGGTCGCTTTCTTTCTGACCAGCCGCAAATGGGCGATAAAGTTCTTTTTCAAGTTGAGGAATGGAATAATTATGGGCCTTCATCATGAGGTCCAAAGCCGAAACAAGGTTGCGAGGAACTGCCAGAGACTCTGCATGTTCCTCTATATATCTGCCACCACGATTTGAATGGTTCTTCCTTAAATGGTTTTGAAGATCTTCACTAGTCTTCCAACCATCTTGGGAACTAAGCCCAAGCTTTTCTCTCAATGATTCTTCTTCCCCAGGGAATACAGCCATCCCTAAATCATGAGCATATGCTGCTGCAATCAGTAAAAATATTTCCTGAGCTGTAAGGGCTTCTGGCAACTCAACATCGAAGCAAGCTCCAAGTAAACATTGCTCCATCCTATGAACAACTTGATAACCATGATGCACATCATGCCGTGTATAGTATGGGAAATAGTTCTTGATTGACGCCATAAGAGGCTCAATTGCACGAACAAATGTTTCAATTCGCTCAGCATATTCTGAGTCGAGAGATAATAGCTGAGTATAAAGCTTTGTCTCTTTAAGCTCAGTAATGGAATCTCTTACTTTCATTATTTCCCTTTCTCTATTCTATAAACTTCTTACTGACAACGTAACTATCGGACACATAACGCCGCGTTAAGTAGTGAGCAACGCCACCACAAAGCCTAACGATACCACCTTAAACACAAAACCCAACGATGGAAGAAAAATGCCATGCGTTGGGAATCTGTCTTAAACGCTTTGTTATGCTACTTTGGGATACTTTCTATAATCTCTGATATTTCTGAAAATTCGTTCACCCAAACAATCTCTGCACCAAAAGATTTCGCATCATTTTCTTCAAAGTTGTGCACTGTCTTTACTAGTCCTGAAGCAACGGCGTCTAGCTCATCAGAATGATTGAGAACATCTACTAGCTTTTCCTTAACTAACAACTCTTTAAGAGTTTCCTTAACTTTATCAACGTTGTACCGACGTTTAATAACATAGTGTTGAGTTCTGTCATGCCCACGTTGAGATTTTGCTATATCCAATAAACGCCTTAGGTTCGGATCAGAAAAAGAGTGACCAATAAACAAGCAGTTGGAATCCTTAAACTTGTTGATTTGAACCAGATTACTCCAATGATAAAGGTCCATATACTGCTTATGATAGCTATCATCGGAAAGAATAACCGCATGTTTATCTGTAACATTTCCGGAGCGAGGGAGATAACCATGAACATGGTAAATAGGAAGCTCGTCTTTTTTCGGGTTCATTCCTAAGGTATAGATGCTCTTGTATTTAATCCCCAGATCCAGTGCTTTCAATTTGTCTTCCAAAATGTCATCGTAGTTGTACGTTATGACTGAGTCCAAACTTGGATTTTTTCCCGGTGAAACACATAGTTGAACAATTGCTTTATAAATAGGTGTTTCTACCTCGTTAAAGTTTTCATATAGAGCTTTACGTACTTCAGTTTCGAATGGGTACTTTCTGCCATTTTTCTCGTGTTTCTCTTTCTCGAAGTGAAGCTTAAGGTAGCGTGCTGCAATTAAGCTACTAGGACCAAATACCGAATTAAACATCGCTGCCATCACGGTACTTTCTTTGTCTGCACTATCAAGTGTTTTTGCTAGTAGTCTACGTAGCAATTCATCCCATGATGGTAAACCAAGATCCATTGAGACACCGGCTCCTAAGATGAGAGTTAAACTTTCATTATTGTAATGATTTTTTAATTCTCGAATTACTTTCTTTCGATTCACCTCATCGTCAGTAGCTTTTAATAGAGAGTCAGAGACTTTGACAGATATATTTTTAAATACGCTATCAAATACATCGGAAAAAATATCGTCAAATTTGCCATCATCTTTATCACTACTAAGGCTTTGCCAAATCCGTTTTGTGTACTCACCTTCAGACTTAGGTTTCGTGTGTTTTACGTTGATGCACCTCTTAAAACCATTTTCGTCTTCGACGATATAATCTGGTTTGTTGTCATCTTTCTTCATTCCAATACCCTATTTTTATTGTTTTTCTTGTACAAAACTAAACGAGTAGCATAACGCCTTGCTAAGGTGTGAGTAACGCAATACAAAAGCTACCGCACGGCGCCTTAATCACCATAAGTCACCGCATAGTAAAAATGCCACGCGTTACGAATCACTCTTAAGCAATTTGTTAGTACATGCGCTACTTCTATTTATGCACTCCAAGATATTGAAAACTGGCATAATATGAAAGGCTTTGAACACTGAAGTGAGACGGGCAGCTACAAAACTTTTCCCCGATTGAAAGACGAAAGTTGGCTAGAAGAAAAACGCACTGAACTGCCCTACTTTCACTGGCTTCAAATTAGAAAAGGATTCGATCCTCGCACTTCGACGGCAATACCAAAGAAAGACAACTCTGACTTCGTAAAAACTACGAAAGAGAAGAAGCGCCAAAGAAATAGGGTAAGAGTTAGACACCGTAAACGGTGAAATCAAAGCAAACACTCCGTATATAGTGCCACCGGAAAGAACGTGAAAGGTACAAACTGAAAGGTGTAAAGACGAGCACAGAAATAAATAAACACCAAAACTTATGACCTTTGATGTCAAACCCGTACTAACGCCGCGTTAAGTAGTGAGCAACGCTAACCACCGAACCTAAACTATTGTGCCGTAAACACTAAAATCAAAGCAAACCAAAAATGCCGAGCGTTGCGAATCTGTCTTAAACGCTTTGTTATGTGGTTGCCCCACGTAGACCGATTAAGTTTCCAAAAGGATCTTCAAGTTGGCACATAGAGAGTCCATTTTCGATCTCCATAGGACCACGATATAAAGATGCCCCAAGAGCTTCGAAACGAGATAATTCAACAGATAAGTCACGCACAGACCAATAGAGTACAGTTCCCTTTTTACCTTCAGAGACTTTGTCATCAGATTGAACAATTTCGATAGAAAACCCGTTTACATCGAGTACTGTGAAATCGAAGTCTGGAAGATGCATTGGAACAGCTTCTGGGAACGCTTGCTGATACCACTGAAGCCCTATTTCCACATCAGGGACATAAACAAGAACTGCTACTGGGGTCATAAATCCTCCCTGCCACATAACGCCGCATTAAGGTGTGAGCTGCGCTCGGCTATACTTGAGCGCAGCGAAAATGCCGAGCGTTGCGAATCACTCTTAAATGCTTTGTTAGGGCTAAGACGCAAACAGATCGCCTTGAGAATCACGCATTTTCTTAGCGTGTAAGTAACGGTGACCTTGCTTAGTAGCTTTGGTCTCTGTACCTTCTGTTATTTCAATTACTGTAGCTACAGAATATCCAGTAGTTTTAATTTCGCCAACCTCATCCAGTTCGCGCGCGATACGCAATACACACGTGATCGTAGAGCCATGTTTAAAGCCAACTTTTTCAAGTAATACTTCTTCTTTAAAATCTGCATCATGCATATCAAAAGAGATCGGTTTGTCTTCATATATGCCTTTCCATTTGTACCGCCCTTCTCGTAAAACTGGCGACACAATTTCGATAACAGCTTCTTCATCAATATCAGACTTGAGCTTGTTAGAAGACAAAATGAAGTTTTTAAAACTGGTCCTTTCGATGATTCTTTCATCAACGAAAGGTTCAAAGCTAGGAGTCACTGCATTTATGCCAACATGCGTTACTTTATGGTAGGAAGATAGGTGAGTATATAAATTAGAACGACGTTTGACGATTTTTAGACTCTTATCAACGTGACGGGCAGCTTTACCAATAGTTTCTTCACCGATTTGTTGCACCGTCTTTTCTTTTAGCTCTAGTTTTAATTTTTCTATATTGAGTTTCTTTTCTTCGATTGTTAGTTGCTTAATTTCTTTTTCTAAAGCATCAATTTCTGGGTCAGAGATGGGAACCCTTGATAGCACGACCGTTACAATCATGAGAAGAATAGTTACTTGATTATTATTGCTACCTAGGACACGCCAGAAATCTCTTAGTCCCCCCTCTCGATAGACTTCCGCATTCACGTCTATATCGATTTTGAGTATATCAGCAGCTTCAAGCAGAATAGCTAGTATTTCTGCCTCACATTTGTTTCTGACGACAGCATCCATTGAATGGCTACCATCATTAAAATAGTAATGCATTTCTAACTTATCAGCGCTTTCCATACTATCTACTCATTGGAATCAAAGATGAGACAATAATACAAGATGCATATGCCTGAAATAGCTAATTAGCACTAAAGTGTGACAAACATTCACGTTATGGAGAGCCCTAACGCCTTGTTAAGGTGTGAGGCATGCAATACCGAAGCTTCCGCATACCACCCTAACCACTAAAACCAACGCATAGTAAAAATGCCACGCGTGCCGAATCACTCTTGAACAATTTGTTAGATGATTTTATCCGTATGCAAGTATTCTCTAAAAATATTTTCAATTTGAGTTTTTTGAAAATGTATATCTGCAAAGATACTTTCGAGCGTTTCGTGATGCTTCGGAGTCTCACTCTTTACCAGATTATTAAATCGATTGAAAAGCACTACAAGTTGCTTATGATGTGTGATTGCTTCACTAGGAAGAATTAGTCTGGCTCTTGGAGTAATTTGATGCCAAGTCAATACAAGGTTATCAATTTTATCTAAATACTCTCTCTTTGACGAAATTACCTCTCCCGAAGGTAGTTCAGTCGCATCTTTGTTTACGACATCTTGGCATAAAGAGTAATGCTTATATAAAGTTTCATAGTAATTAACTATATGTTCCAACTGACTACTATAACTAGAACCAATTAAGGTTAATTTACTTTTAATTAATTCAATTTGTTGATTAGCTTTAGAATTGTACTGAACCATTGTGTTCTGTAACTTTAGATAACCGATAAGAATCACAACTCCGGTTAATACAGCCCATATACCATACTTATCCATTGCTTCTAGTATGCTCAAGACCAATTTCATTCCTCCTATCATCTAACGCCCTGTTAAGGTGTGAGCAACGCAATACCGATGCTACTGCATATCACCTTAATCACTTAA
>NZ_JH976092.1:0-690 GCF_000305755.2 Vibrio sp. HENC-03
TGGTGATTAAGGCGCTGTGCGGTAGCTTTTGTATTGCGTTACTCACACCTTAGCAAGGCGTTATGTTTCTTAGTCGAGTGTAGAAAACTATAGTTAATATTCAGATGCTTATTGTGGAAAAGGAGAGTTGATGGATGTGTATTCGTTACTAGCATTTGCGGCTTTTCTAGTGCTCATATCTTCAATGATAGTGCTCCTTGGGAGTAGTATTTCCCTCGGATTGCAGATGAAAAGAATAGACCCGAGTAGATATAAAGCGATCTACTTTTTGTTTGTTCCTTTTTCTAGTGCGCTTCTCTTTAATTACGTAAGAAGTAGCGAAAATATCTCGAAGTATCCTGAAAGTAGCTCTTGGTTGTTTACTGTCATTCGATATTCTATGGTGTCACTCTTCATATCCTTTGTTTTCATGGGATTTTCTGCTTTTTTAGCAGCAGGTAAAAGCTAAGTTTTTAGCCGGTAAAATTGTTCTGCTCATTTACGGTAACGTACTGGTGGGTGGTAATAAACATAACAAATTGTTCAAGAGTGATTCGGCACGCGTGGCATTTTTAATATGCGTTGATTTTAGTGGTTAAGGTGTTATGCGGGAGCTTAGGTATTGCGTGCCTCACACCTTAACAAGGCGTTAGTACGGGTTTTACATCAAAGGTCATAAGTTTTGGTGTTTATCTGTTTTGGCGCTCGTCT
>NZ_JH976093.1:0-223 GCF_000305755.2 Vibrio sp. HENC-03
GCGTGAGCGCGGTATCACAATCGCTACTTCTCACGTAGAGTACGACACTCCAACTCGCCACTACGCGCACGTTGACTGTCCAGGACACGCGGATTACGTTAAAAACATGATCACTGGTGCTGCACAGATGGACGGCGGTATCCTTGTAGTTGCTGCTACAGATGGTCCAATGCCACAAACTCGTGAGCACATCCTACTAGGCCGTCAGGTTGGTATCCCATAC
>NZ_JH976094.1:0-240 GCF_000305755.2 Vibrio sp. HENC-03
ACCGTCGTCCACCGTTGGCTTGGTTTGCGTCAACGTAAATGTCGTCCCCGCTTCTTTTGCTGGTGCCTCCAAGTCGTTAGTACCGTTCACCGTTACCGTAATGGTGCCGTCTTTAAGACCAGAGACGTCTAACGTCGCGTTCCATTTACCCAATGCAGTCACTGTCGTGGTTTTCGTGACCTCTTTATTGTCCGTATCGACCGCTTTGATGGTCAATGTATCGGTGCTTTCGAAGCGTGT
>NZ_JH976095.1:0-12745 GCF_000305755.2 Vibrio sp. HENC-03
CGTCACCTGCGTATCGGTGTAATCCACGCCACCGTCTGCTGTGCCATCGGCGAGTGTCATGCTGACTATAGAGTCTGTATCACTGGCATTACTTAGCGTTACATCAAATGTTCCTGCTTCGCCTTCATTAATGAGGTCGTTAGAAATAGAAGCAACAAGTTGAGCGTCGTTGTCGATAATAGTCGTAGTACCTATTGCCGGGACACCTTGAACATCCGTAGCACCTGATAGGGTAAATGTTTCTGCATTTTCTGTAAGCTCGTCATCAGTAGTACTCATGGTGACGCTATATGCCGAATCGTTTGCTGGCACTGTTACAACAAAACTACCGTCAGGCTCCACATTAATAACTTCAGTGGTATTATCCTCATAAGTAATAGTAACCAGTGTATTGGTGTAATCCACCCCACCTTCCGCACTTCCATCTGCAAGGGTCATATTCACCACTGTAGGGGTTGTACTTACATTACTTAAGGTAACGTCTAAAGTCGCGACTTCGCCTTCATTTACAGTGGTACTGGTAATAGATGTAACAGTTGGGCGGTCGTCGTCTGGATCTGGGCCTGGACCGGAGCCATCATCAACAATAGTCGCGGTACCAGTATCTGCTCCTTGAACCGCACCAAGACCGGTTACATCTACAGTAAAGTTTTCCGGACCTTCAAAGACTTCGTCATCAATTGATGCGATTCGGACATCAAACTCTGTCAGTCCTGCAGGTACAGTTACCACGCCATCGTTTGGTACCGCTAACCAACCTGAACCGGTGTTGTACTCTAGTGTGCCAAGGTCACCGACTTCTGTGTCACCAAGATTAAGGCCAAGTTCTACCTGAACATCGTCTTCGGAAGCATTAGTTAACGAAACAACAAAGTTAGCGGTGTCACCTTCGTTAATGGTGCCAGCATCACTGATAGATACCGTTGGACGGTCGTCGTCTGGATCGGGTCCAGGGCCTGTATTGTCATCCACAATAGTCGCGGTACCCGTATCTGCACCTTGAACTGCACCGAGTCCAGTCACGTCTACAGTGAAGTTCTCTGGACCTTCAAAGACTTCATCGTCAACCGAAGCGATTCGGACTTCAAACTCTGTCAGCCCCGCAGGTACAGTTACCACACCATCGTTTGGTACCGCTACCCAACCTGAGCCAGTGTTGTATTCAAAGGTGCCGAGATCACCGACTTCGGTATCACCAAGATTAAGGCCAAGTTCAACTTGAACATCGTCTTCGGAAGCATTAGTTAACGAGACAACGAAGTTGGCGGTATCGCCTTCGTTAATCGTGCCAGCATCACTAATAGATACGCTTGGACGGTCATCGTCTGGATCGGGACCAGGACCTGTATTGTCATCCACAATAGTCGCGGTACCCGTATCTGCACCTTGAACTGCACCAAGACCGGTTACGTCTACGGTGAAGTTTTCTGGACCTTCAAAGACTTCATCGTCAATCGAAGCAATTCGGACATCAAATTCTGTCAGACCAGCTGGCACGGTTACCACACCATTGTTTGGTACATTTAACCAACCTGAGCCAGTGTTGTATTCAAGAGAGCCAAGGTCACCGACTTCGGTATCACCAAGATTAAGGCTAAGCTCTACCTGAACATCGTCTTCGGAAGCATTAGTCAGTGAGACAACGAAATTGGCGGTGTCGCCTTCGTTGATCGTGCTAGCATCACTGATGTACACCGTTGGGCGGTCATCATCTGGATCGGGACCAGGGCCTGTATTGTCATCCACAATAGTCGCTGTACCAGTGTCAGTACCTTGAACTACTCCAAGGCCAGTGACATCTACCGTAAAGTTCTCTGGACCTTCAAACACTTCATCATCAATCGACGCAATTCGAACATCAAACTCTGTCAGTCCTGCAGGTACAGTTACCACACCATCGTTTGGCACAGCCAACCAACCTGAGCCAGTGTTGTATTCAAGTGTATCTAAATCGCCAGCTTCGGTATCACCGAGATTAAAGTCGAGTTGCACTTCAACTGGCGCCTCAGAAGCGTTAGTTAACGAGACAACAAAGTTAGCGGTGTCACCTTCGTTGATGGTGCCAGCATCACTGATGGATACTGTTGGGCGGTCATCATCCGGGTCAGATCCTGGCCCTGTACCATCATCCAGTATCGTTACAGCGCCGCTTTGTTCTCCATTTTGATTGAGTGTCGAACCAGACAACTCAAAGGTCTCTGCTCCCTCAAAAATGTCATCGTCCGTTGTATTGATAGTCACACTATAAGTGGTGTCATTTGCAGGAACGGAGACTTCAAAACTGCCGTCTGGATTCACATCAATCACCTGCGTACTGTCATCTTCAAACGTGATTGTCACCGATGTGTTCGTGTAATCAATACCACCTTCAGCAGTACCATCTGCAAGGTTCATGATTACCGTCGTATCTGTTGTACTTGGGTTTGAAAGTGTCACGTCCAGAGTGGCTGCATCACCTTCATTTACAGTGGTGTCAGTGATGGATGCGACAGTAGGTCTGTCATCATCTGGGTTTGAACCAGGGCCAGAACCGTCATCTATGATCGTAGCGACACCAGTCGCGGGTTCTGATTGCCCCTGCGTTCCTCCAGTTAGGGTAAAAGTTTCGCTGCCTTCAAAAAGGTCATCATTGATCGTATCTACTGAGATATTGAAAGAATCATTGCCAGCAGGAATCGTAACCGTGAAAGTACCATTTTCATCCACGTTTACTGCTTCCGAACTTCCATCTTCGAACGTAATGGTCACAGCGGTATCGTTGTAATCAGTTCCACCCGTAGCAGTATCCTCACTAAGTGAAAACACAATATCGGTCTGCTGCGGCAATGGTTGATCAAGTGTTATGTCGAAAGTGGCTTGTTGTCCTTCACTTATCGTTGGACTAGATATCTCTTGAACAACGGCTTGTGCAGGAATGATTTGCTCGCGAATAAATTCCAAGAGCGAGAGCTCTTGTGTCTCAGACAAAGCAATCGCGGTACCGACCGTTTCAAAGTCAGTGCTTGCCAAAGATTCAGCCCCCGTCCGATCAACTGCCCCTGTAGTTTGAGGGCTGGAGCCCGATGATTCACCAGCCGCCGTTTCGAAGTCTCCTTCTAACTGCGCTGGGTCTTCGCCCGCTGCGATTGCCTCAATCAGTGCGGTGATGTCATCCGTGACATTTATTGAACTGCCATCAGGGGTCACCTGCTCGAAATTTAGCTCTGAAGTATCCGAGACTTCAGTAATTATTAACTCTCCAGGTGCTGGTAACTGCCCTGGTTCCAAAGTCTTTATTTCCCCATCGACTCCAATAACCACAATATTGGTAAATAACGAGCTAAAGGCCACTCTATCCATAAATCACCTCACCGACGCCAGAAGACGTCAAAAGTTTGTCACCCCAACAAATACGACTATAGTTTAGTCAAATCATTTGTTTTTCGTTGAACGTAAACACGTAGAAGTAAGCAGAAACTTTGGAGGCGGAGTTTGCTTTGCTGGAGCGTCAAATTGCGGTGAAGAGCGCTATGATATTAAGAATTCGAGCTTTTCTTGCCAAAAGAACCGTTAGCGGAATGAGCAACATTTCTCATATGTGCTAAGGTTTTATAAGGCGAGTTACTGGATTTTCTGAATAAAAGCCTAGGGTTAGCAGGAAGTTGATCATTAAATCGACACACGACTGTTATTTATGATGTTTTGTCTCACTCTTGAGATGGAATATCAAAAAAGGAATACGAATTTTCTAGGAGAACCACCGTGAAATGGAATCAACTGAAAATAGCTTGTTGCTGTAGTTTGATATTATCTCCATCCGTTTTCGGTCAAACTTTAGAGCAAGCGGTAGCACTAACGCTCAAAAACAACCCAGACATTAAAAGTGCATTTAATGAGTTCAACAGCCGAAAATACATAAATGAGGCGGCTTCGGGTGCTTACCTACCTTCAATCGATCTTGATGCGGGCATTGGCTACGAAGGTCTTGATCCATCTGATGAAGTCGGTAGAGGGGATACTGACTACACAAGAAAAGAGGCATCGGTAACTTTAACCCAATTAATTTGGGATGGGAGCGCGACACTCAACGATATCGATCGAACGGCTGCAGATGCAGAATCCGTTAGATTTCAACTCTTGGCAGATGCCTCTGACACGGCACTTGAGGTAACAAACGTGTACCTTGATGCGGTCAAAGCCTATGAAATTCTAACACTTTCCGAAAATAATCTAGCAGTACATAAGAAAATTTATGCGGACATTAAGAAACGCGTCAATTCGGGAATTGGGTCGACAGCAGACTTAACCCAAGTTGAAGCTCGTTTGGCAAAAGCGCATGGTAACTTAGCGGCCGCACAAAATAACCTCTTTGATTCTCACACAATGTTCACACGACTTGTCGGGCAAAGTCCTCAAGGTTTGATTTTCCCAAGAGCTGATGAAAATTTTCTTCCATACACAATTGACGATGCCATTGGTTTAGCTTTTGAGGTGCACCCTGTGATTCAGGTAGCCCTTGCGGACGTTGACTCAGCGAAATTCCAATATAAACAATCAAAAGGGGTTAACTACCCTACACTCTCTATCGAGGCTTCACAAACGTGGCGTGATGATGCTGACGGTTTAAAAGGCAGAAGTGATGAGACACTCGCCATGCTGAGACTTCGTTATAACCTCTACAATGGCGGTAGCGACGCAGCAAACTCTGAAAATTTTGCCTACCAGCTAAACAAAGCAAAAGACTTACGTGAGGGAGCATATCAAAACGTAGAGGAAGGATTGAGACTTTCTTGGAGTGCTTTGGACTTAACCCTGCAACAAAAAGAATTCTTATCAGACCATGTAGACTCTGCAGCAAAAACTGTCATTGCTTACGAGAAGCAATACCGCATCGGTAAGCGTACATTACTAGACTTACTCAACACGGAAAACGAACTTTTTGAAGCTCGTAAAGATTATTTGGATGCGAAATACGCAGAGCAATACGCTAAGTACCGTGTTATGAACGCAACTGGACAACTGCTTAACTCATTGCGCATCGATATTCCGCGAGAGTGGCTAGAGAAAGTGGAGTATTAATATGAAGATAATACCTATTTTTTTCACGGTTTGTTTGATTTCAGCATGCAGCGGTTCTAACTCAAACAGAGTAACAGGCGATGAATATGAATACATAGAAACGCCGAACGCTAACCAGATTGCCGACTTAATCGACGATGACAGCGATGGTGTTATCAACGCTCGAGACCTCTGTCCAGGAACTCCGGAAGGTTCGGAGATCGATAATGATGGCTGCGGTGAATACGCGAAATCGTCTCAAGAAATGCAGATTCGAGTCTTATTCGCAAACGACTCTTCTGACATCGACCCTGTTTTTGCTAAACAAATCAGTGATCTTTCTGACTTCTTAAAAGAATACCCTACAACATCAATCGAGTTGCAAGGTTATACGAGCATTACTGGCACTGATGAGTATAACCTCGCTCTTTCAAAACGCCGGGCAGAGAGTGTAAGACAAGAGTTGATTAACAACGGCATATCTCCAGACCGTCTGCGTATTGTTGGCTTTGGTGAAACCAACCTAGCGTCAACAGGAACTGATGAAACAAGTCATGCGTTAAACCGACGTGTAACAGCGACAGTGGTTGGTTACAAAGGCGAAATCAAGAAGGAATGGACTATTTTCTCAACCCTACCTAAGAGTTAGTGTCTTGTTCTAATCATTAATAAAAAGGTCTAGCATTTGCTAGACCTTTTTAGTTAGTACTACAAAGCGGAAGGAGCATACTCGCCCCTTCCTTAAATCGACTAACTCATATCGTTGTTGATTTTCAGTAGATCGTTAAGAATGGCGCTACCATCTGCCGATGATAAAGAACCATCACTTAAAAACTCACTGTACTGGCTCTTGCCGCCTTCAATCACCACTTTTTGACTCGCCGAGCCATCCGATTCAGATATGGTCAGAATCAAGTTATCACCATCTGCTTCAAGACCAATCTCGTTATTTGCAAGCAAACTATCAATCGAGTCTGAGTCGTCAGTATGAAGTAAGTCAGAGATATCGATCTTGTCTTCACCTTTCGTGAAGTCCTTGATCGTATCTATCTCACCATCACGAATACCTGTTCCGTCATCAACGAATTTGAAGATGTCCTCACCATCATCTCCGATAAGAATATCATCACCCGAGCCTCCAATCAGAATGTCATTACCGGACCCACCTCGTACGGCGTCGGAGCCTTCTCCGCCATCTAAGATGTCGTGCCCTGTTCCTCCGAACAATATGTCAGAGCCTTCTTCACCAAAGATTACATCATCTCCAGCGCCACCATGACCAATATCCAAACCAGCTTTGCTTTGTGACTCAGCTTTCAATGCCTGATCTTGATCGTTAGCAGTATCGGTAAGGTTATTGAGTGCAGTGTTAGCAAAATCATTTAAGACTGATGCAAACTCGTTTTCTGGAATATCACCGTCTTGCTCTTGAACATGACTTTCGCCTAAGTAAATGGTGTCATCGCCATCACCCAAGAAGACTTTATCGTTGCCTATACCTACATCAATACTGATGCCTGTATTTGAGTCGTACTCATACTGACCATGCTGCTCTGGTTTTCCAGCGTTCGCGATAGCTGCGCTTTGTTGCCAATCAAAATCACCATATCCTGAACGATAAGCAACGGAATCAATCATATCGTCATCAGCTACAAAATCTGGAGATTGAGTGGTTACTGTTACTGTTGCAATACTACTCTCAAGTCCATCGCTATCGATGGCGATATAATCAAACTCGTCTTCAACAGCATGAGAGGCACTCGTTTCAAGAGCAACTCCAGCCAACGTAAAGCCCGCATTGTTTTTGCTCGATTCAGGTACTAAACGTATCTCATCATAAACACCAGAAAAGGCGATCGTCGCATTTGCTTGGTGAGTGCCTGTTTCTATTAGCGTTAACTTTTCTGTACCAACAAGGATCCCATCCTTAAATAAATGAGCATCGATATACGAAGCTGGCCCATTATTACCGTTTCCATTAAATTGCTCATTTAAGCTCGCAAGGGATAGCGTGGCATTTTCAATATATCCTCTCTCTGCTGAGATGCTGATGTATTCACCCAGGTCTGTTTCATCACCTACCCCATTAGCATCCCTGTCAGCCGCGACATAAAGGCCTTCTTGATGAGCAGCATGGTCGTATTTGATAACTTCATTTCCAGAGCTATCAAACGCACCATTGGTCATTACACCGCCAGAGATAACAATACCTGCAAGTTTCAGCTCTGCTGCGCCAGATTCGTTATTTTTTAAACCTGTAGAATCGAAATCAGAGTCATTAACATTAAATGACTGACTAACCGTAGGAGAGTTCTCTAGTTCGTAAACAACATTTTCCACGTCATCAATCACAGAGCCTTTCGTTAATAACGTCTTGTTTCCTAGGTCATCTACATAGTACAACGAGCCCTCTTTAGGGACAGACTCTATACGGACAAAAGTGGTTTTATCATCAGATTGAGACTCATCATCCTCTTTATCGGTTGCATGTGTTTGGAAACTGAAACCAACAAATTTAGTATCTGAAGTAACAGTGAAGTCATTCGCTTTTGGCGGTTCATTGTCATCTTCACCAGACGTAGGGTTTTCTCGCACTTCGACATTAATACTAGCGGTGGTCTCAGCCGTTAAACTGCCGCCAACATCACTATGATCGCCATGTTCATCATCTTTGTTGGTATCACGCTCAGTTGACGTCGCAATAACAGTAATGGCAAATACCCCAGCATCTTGCGCTTTGACTTGTAGGTTAGACAAATCCCATCCCGTAACGTCTATGCGATCATCTTTGTTCTCTTGTGTAACAACATAGACATTTGCACTGTCACCTTCACCGTCTTTAAGTACTGAGCCGACGGGAATCCCTGTTAACTCGACTTTCAAACTTTCGGATTCGTCCAAACTATCTTGAAGTGATGCGTCTATTTCACTGAGCTTAATGAACGAGTCTTCGTACCCCAAGTTATCTACTGCAGTGAACTTGATATTATCCATGATGGCGCCTGTCGAGTCGGCTTCATCGGCTTCAAACAATAAGCGATACTTACCTGACTCCTCGACTGGGAGCGTGATCGATTCACCTTGATACCAACCATGAGTAGTCGGGTCGAAGTCATAGAGCTCTACTTCACTACCATCAATCGGATTACCCTGATCATCCAACTTAATCAGAGTCACCGACATATCAGACGTATGTGCCTTATTCGTTCTGGCCGCAATATCAAATTCAAAGTTGTAAAAACGTCCGGCAACAAGGTCCATATCGGTGTATAGAATCTTGTCTCCTACCTCACCTTCAATCTCCATTACTTGGTTTGTTGAATTACCTGGCAGGTATGTACCTTCAGTTCCGACTTCAACATGTTGACCAGGGTTTGAGGTAAACCATTGTCCAACTGTGCCAGCACCCTCAACTTTGTTGATTTCAATATCGCTATCCCATGAGCCTGACTTAATGGTGACATCTTCAAAGTCAATCGCCGCTACTTGTGCAAAACCACCAATGTTTAGTATCGGCTTATCCGCATCGGGATGAACGTCAACGCTTATGCTGCCCGTCTCTACGATATTATTGCTGTCGTCTTTCGCAACAACTGAAATATCAAAGTTAACGTCACTATGCTCCGGAGCTTTGACTTTCACGGAGCTAATGTCGTCAATGCTAACGACTATTGCATCAGCACTATTAACCACGGATGCTTGTCCATTAATTTCGATAGTAGAACCTTGCGGAATACCACTTAACTCAATAGTTGTGACTGAGGTTTCAGCATCATTAATGACAATACCAAGATCAATGAAATTATCTTCAAGGCCCACAACGTTTTGTAGCGAAAGCTCTTCTTCTTGCGTGACTGCAACTGAAACTATCGCCGGTGCAGAAGTGTTAATACCATCTGAAACAAGCACTTCAATAACACGATCCTCTTCGTCAGGGGTATCGCTAGTGTTTATAAAACGAGTCGATTGCAAGAATGATTCAAACTCTGCGGCAGAAACATCTCCCGAAGGATGTGTGATTTGCAGAACGACCTCTCCGTCAATCATCGCTTTATTTACTGTAAACACACTGTTTTCGTCCCAAGTAAGGTCATCACCTTCTTTTGGGTTAGTCAGAGTGATTGTCATTGTTCGAATGGTGTCTTTGTCATCAAAAACAGCAGCATCAATAGTTGCGAGTCGAGCTTCGTCACCTTCTACGTAACTTGAACTGTAATCAACACCACTCTGGTCACCATTTAAGTCAACAAGCGGCGCCTCATTATCTAATATTGTTGCAATCCCTGACTCAGCTTGTTCTTGGTAAGAGGTTTTTCCAGATAAACTAAATTGCTCTAAGTTGTCAGAATGCTCGTCTTGTATTGTTGCTACTTCAACTGCAAAAGAACCCAAACCCTCTGGCACTGTAACAACAAATTTGCCATCAATGACTTCGACAGTATCAACTTGTTTATCATCGCCACTACCAAATACGACGATGACACTTGAGACATTAAAGTCTTCACCACCTTTTGCTGAATCGTCATTAAGAGACATTGCCACTGTAGTTTCTGATTCACTTGTATTGGATAGCTCGACGATGAATTGTCCTGCGGATCCCTCTTCGACGTCAAAGCTAGAAATACTCTCGACAATTGGACGATCGTCGTTACCAGTTTGAGGGCCATCAATATCAGGATCGGTTCCATCATCGACAATGCTCGAGTGAGCAGAATCAAAATTATTCGCTACATAGCCACTTTCATCGGTTACGACTAATGTGAAGTCTTCACTACCTTCAAACACCACGTCATCTTGCGTTGCCACTTCAATGAAAATTTCCGATGCGCCTGCTGGTATTTCAACGATAGGTTTACCTGTCATCGAATCAATAGTTACCGGAACTTCAACTCGTAGATCATCACCAGTTGGTTGTGGATCTAGATAATACGCAGTAAACAATTCAGAAAGGGCTTTAAAATCTTCAATTTCTGCTGAGTTTTCAGAACCATCAAGTGCTAGGTTTAGCGAGATATTGATATCCTCACTCGATGGGTTGGTTAGAGCAACTGAAAATACTGCTTTAGAACCTTCAGCAACGTCGCCTAAACTAGTGACACTAAGGTTCAAAGCCTCAGCATTGACAATAGTGCCACTGCTCGATACATCACCGACTTTTATACTGTAGTCTTCATCAAGTTCGTGTACGCCATCAACAACGGTTGGAATAAGCACTGTAAAGTCTTTCACGCCAACTGGAATAATGAGTTCACCTGCATCTTTGTCATACTTAACACCGTTGGTGAACACGACATCAGTAAGATTGACATCATTTTCACTGGCGTCATCACCTAACTGTCCAAACTCAATATCTAGGCGCGTCTCTTCAAGAGCACCTGAATCTAAGCTGACTTTAAATGCCAATTTGTCACCTTCAACAACTTGGTTCGATAACAAATCGATGCTTTCAACCACCACTTCTACTGGCTCTGGATTTACAATAACGCTCACTGATGCGGTATCAAACCCACCTCTGTCATCCGTTATCTGGTATTGAAAATCGGTCTGTCCGACAAAATCGCCATTTAAATCAAAGTAAACAACCCCTTCTTTGATGTAAGCTTCGCCTTGTGACTCGCCATATACATAGGTAATACGGATGCTATCACCATCTAAATCCGAGTCATTGGCAAGGAGTTCTGAGACTGGAATTTCAAGCACACCACCCTGGTTGACCGCATATGCCCCTTCACTAGAAGCTTGGAATCCAGTAACAAAGTAGTCTGATGAGTCGTTGCCTTTTGCAGGAACATCAACAAAATCAGTTGCTTCAAAGACGATTTTATCAAAAGCAATAGGTTTCCCATCTTTAGTTAGGTCAACCGTGTACTCTCCTCTGTGGTTTCCATCGTTTGCCACAAAGGTATCGCTCGCAACGGCGACACCATTAAGGTAAGCCACCCACTTACCTTGCTCATGGTTTCCGGCTTGATCACCTTCATCTTTGTATAAATTTGAAACCGTAAAGCTGAACTCAGTCGCTGGTTTATCGAGATCAATAACGAACTGCTCAGACTGACCCGTTTCACGATTAAACTGTAGCTGAGCCTCTTCACCACCATTTTCATGACCAGCCACACCACGCTTCTCTCCGTCCTCAGTAACAAGCCTCGTTTCACCGGCATAATTTGCACTGATAGCTGCACCTTGAGACGTCCATGAGCCTTCGTTGAATGAACCTAGCTTAACCTCAAAGCCTACTGGATCGTTTTGTGCGTCTGGAGCTTGGTTTGTCTCTTCAAACGTAACAGTCGAGACATCACTAAAGTTGCCATCGCTGTCTAGCGCTCGATAATCAAAGCTATCACTCAAGCTCGTTTCAACTGAGCGAAGCTCCCAGTTTCCCTTACCTTCTGTAGTCAATTCTATACTGGTGATTTCTACATTTTCAGGAAGGTCAAACCCTTCAGATGGAATCGTTAATGAATGGAACAGGTCACTATTGCCCGAAGATTCTTTTTGAAATTCAAATGTTTTGCTACCACCTTCGTAGTTCACGGTGATAACGACACTCGATTCATTGGCATTACCTAAGTCTTTTTCAAAGTAACCACCCAAACCATCAAGGCCAAGAGTTACGCTATCTGCAGGTCGGCTATCAAATTCAATAATGAGCTTTTCACCTTCATTGACACCCTGCTTGCCACCCACACCAAGACCATAACCGACATGATTTGCGCTCTCATCACCACTGTATTGAGTAAGTTTTCCGCCTTCACTGCGAATAGTGACAATGTCACCACCATCCAGCTTAAGCTCGCGCGTATTCGCGTTCACCTTTTCTCCCCAATTATAAAAGTCAGAGGTACTCGAGCCGCTATCCGGTTGACCTAAAGGTTGAGTATCGGCATTACTATTAATGCCAAGTGAGAAGCCTTCTGAATGATTATCTGGCTGATATTCAATGAGATCAGGGTCAAACTTGGTGTATGTCGTATCGCCTTCACCTTGATAAAGATCGGCTTCTTTAATCTCTACGCCATTGTGGAAAAGCGTCCCATGCTCAGGTAGCTCAGTGATCACAACGTGGAGCTGCTCATTTGCAGCATCATCTTCTTCGTCAGAGATATGGTCTTTCTCTTCACTTTCGTGATCAAAGATAACCTGAGTGCGATTTCCACTAGACACTTCGACAATGAAATCCTCAGATTTAGGAGGGTTGTCTTCATCATGAATATGAGCTGTCGCGCTATCTGTACGATCACCAGTAATTAATGCCGAGGTTGTTTCAACATTGAGCGTAACGGACTCCTTATCTTCGATGAGGCTATCGTCCTTCACCTGAAGGTAAACTTTGAGCTCCGTTTCCCCTGCGGCAATCTTCAATTCATCGGCCGTGATTTCACGGTAGCCACCATTACCGTCAGCAACAAGGTACGTCGCGTCGTAGTCAACATCAGAAGTCGCCGTACCACCCGTTGATAGGTTGAGCGCGACATCTTCACTGACTGGCTCACTGAGGCTGATCGTGTACTCAAGGTAACTGCCATCACCTTCGGTGACATCGCCGCCCGCACTCACCGTCAGCTCTGCGGTTGCGTCTTTGTCGACACCGTTTGCTTGGTCATCAAGGATGTTCGCTGTCGCGCTGTCAGTCTTGGTGCCAGTGACTTTACCGCTGGTCGTCGATGCGGTCAGCTCAACGCTTTCAGCGCTCTCAGTCACCGCA
>NZ_JH976096.1:0-938 GCF_000305755.2 Vibrio sp. HENC-03
ACAACGGATAGTGCACCTTGGATGAGATTTGCACGCAGCCTTTTATTTGCTACTTTCTTACTAATACCAAGCATAGTCGTGACACCTCCAGTACTGTACTGCTTTGGTGTTAAACCAATACAAGCAGAGGCTTCTCGGCCGTTTTTGAAATTTCTACCAGTGTGTCCTAGTGCCAAATAGAGGCCGAGAGCATTGATAGGGCCAATCCCTTCAAGTTCAAGTAGTTTTTTACACTCTGAATGCCGGTTGATGTAGTAACTCAATTCTTTTTCAATTTGAACTTTTTGTTCTGAAAGCCCTTGGTGCAAGTTATACATATGGTGTAAATAAGGGCGCAATATATCAGGAAGTTCACTATCGCCATTTTCTAAAATTTGCGGGATGGTTTTGTTAAAGGCGCTAACTCCCTTTGGGATAGCGATACCAAACTCTAAAATCAGACCTCGCACCATGTTACTGGTAGCCACTATGAGGTCATTGAGATGTTGCCGAACGCGTTCAATCGATTGAAGCGCTTGAGCATCGATAGTTTTCACTCCAACAGAATGAACATTAGGTTGGCGTGCTGCAATTGCGATGGCAAGAGCATCATTTTTATCAGTCTTTTGGTTTGCTCTAAAAGGAGTTACGTTTTTTGGGGCAATAATACTGACATCATGGCCTAAGCTTTGGCAAAAACGTCCCCAATGATGCGCAGAGCCACAAGCTTCCATTACTACATGAGAAGAGGGTTGTTTTTGTAACCATGACTTCAATTTTTGGTTATTTAAGGCTTTTTCAGAGGCAACTTGATCTCTAACTAGCTTACAAATTTGAAATGAGTTTTTTGCTAAATCAATGGCGATAGTAGTAGACTTTTTCATGTATGGCTCCCGATTAAAATTTCTGTTTGCACTAAAATTTTAGCTCCTCCTTGGAGGGGGGAGTCCATACATCGA
>NZ_JH976097.1:0-223 GCF_000305755.2 Vibrio sp. HENC-03
GCGTGAGCGCGGTATCACAATCGCTACTTCTCACGTAGAGTACGACACTCCAACTCGCCACTACGCACACGTAGACTGTCCAGGACACGCGGATTATGTTAAAAACATGATCACTGGTGCTGCACAGATGGACGGTGGTATCCTAGTTGTTGCTGCGACAGATGGTCCAATGCCACAAACTCGTGAGCACATCCTACTAGGCCGTCAGGTTGGTATCCCATAC
>NZ_JH976098.1:0-505 GCF_000305755.2 Vibrio sp. HENC-03
CGGCTGGCACGTAATCCCTGCTGTAGATGGTCACGACTCTGAAGCGATCAACGCAGCAATCGAAGCGGCAAAAGCAGACCCTCGTCCAACACTTATTTGTACTAAAACCATCATCGGTTTTGGTTCTCCAAACAAATCAGGTTCTCACGACTGTCACGGTGCGCCACTAGGTGCGGAAGAAATCGCAGCAGCACGTGAATTCCTAGGTTGGGAACACCCAGCATTTGAAATCCCTGCAGACGTATACGCTGAGTGGGATGCGAAAGCGGCAGGCACTGAGAAAGAAGCGGCTTGGAACGCGAAGTTCGAAGCGTACGCAGCAGCTTACCCTGCAGAAGCAGCAGAGCTTAAGCGTCGTCTAAACGGCGAACTTCCTGCACAGTGGGAAGAGAAGACAAGCCAAATCATTGCTGACCTTCAAGCTAACCCAGCAAACATCGCATCACGTAAAGCATCTCAAAACGCACTAGAAGCGTTTGGTCAAATGCTTCCAGAATTCATGGGC
>NZ_JH976099.1:0-374 GCF_000305755.2 Vibrio sp. HENC-03
GTATATGGACTCCCAATTAATTACAACCGATTTTTAAACAGTGAAAGGTAGATAGGATGCGTGCGTATATTCGGGCTCTTTGTGAGTAGCGAACTCTGCCCCTTTATGCATTCGCACCTTAATGCCACACCGAACAGTCGATATTGGATATCATCAGAATGAGCTGGCTCTTTAAGGTCGGTCTTACCTGTCTTTCGCTCTTTATTATTGGTAGTAACTAAATTTCGCAAGTATAGATTTAGCTGCTAGGCAGCATGTTTAAATGAAGTGGAGTACTGAGTGTCATGTTTCAGCATAGACCATGCAGTGCGTATGCTTTTATTCGCTAACGCGACAGCAGCTCTTCTTAGGCCAGCTCTAACTATCAAGGCTTT
>NZ_JH976100.1:0-283 GCF_000305755.2 Vibrio sp. HENC-03
ACTTCTGCTGTACCCACCCATTGGGTTTGAGTACCTGCTTGTGCTGTCCAGTTGATCGCCGCTGTACCCAGTGTTGAACCCGTTGGTGTGGTGACGCCTTTGTCGAACGTGGCGGTGATTGTCACGCTCTCACCCGCCGCTGCGTACGTTGGGTTGATCGATGTTTGACCGTCGTCCACCGTTGGCTTGGTTTGCGTCAACGTAAATGTCGTACCCACTTCTTTTGCTGGTGCGCCCAAGTCGTTAGTACCATTCACCGTCACCGTAATGGTGCCGTCTTTAA
>NZ_JH976101.1:0-505 GCF_000305755.2 Vibrio sp. HENC-03
GCCCATGAATTCTGGAAGCATTTGACCAAACGCTTCTAGTGCGTTTTGAGATGCTTTACGTGATGCAATATTTGCTGGGTTTGCTTGAAGGTCAGCAATGATTTGGTTTGCTTTCTCTTCCCACTCAGCCGGTAGGTCACCGTTTACGCGGCGTTTGAATTCAGCTGCCAGCTCAGGGTACGCTGCTTCATAAGCTGCAAATTTCTCGTCCCACGCTGCTTCCTTAGCTGCGCCTGCTTCTTTCGCTGACCACTCTGCGTAGACTTCCTGCGGAATTTCAAAAGGACCGTGCTCCCAACCTAGTTCTTTACGTGTCGCTGCAATTTCTTCAGCACCTAGTGGCGCACCGTGACAGTCGTGTGAACCAGATTTGTTTGGTGAACCAAAACCGATGATAGTTTTAGTACAGATAAGTGTAGGGCGTGGATCTGCTTTTGCTGCTTCGATTGCTGCGTTGATCGCTTCAGAGTCGTGACCATCTACAGCAGGGATTACGTGCCAGCCG
>NZ_JH976102.1:0-339 GCF_000305755.2 Vibrio sp. HENC-03
ACATCAAAGGTCATAAGTTTTGGTGTTTATCTGTTTTGGCGCTCGTCTTTACACCTTTCAGTTAGTGCCTTTCACGTTCTTTCCGGTGGCACTATGTGCGGAGTGTTCGCTTTGATTTCATCGTTTACGGCTTCTAACTCTTAGCCTATTTCTTTAGCGCCTCTTCATTTTCGTGGTGGCTTTTGAGAGAACCTTGGTTACTTTTGGTGCGGCTGTTGAAGTACGAGGAAAGAATCCTTTTCTAATTTGAAGCCAGTGAAAGTAGGGCAGTTCAGTGCGTTTTTCTTCTAGCCAACTTTCGTCTTTCAATCGGGGAAAAGTTTTGTAGCTGCCCGTCTC
>NZ_JH976103.1:0-1350 GCF_000305755.2 Vibrio sp. HENC-03
CAAAGAGGGGGACCTTCGGGCCTCTCGCGTCAGGATATGCCTAGGTGGGATTAGCTAGTTGGTGAGGTAATGGCTCACCAAGGCGACGATCCCTAGCTGGTCTGAGAGGATGATCAGCCACACTGGAACTGAGACACGGTCCAGACTCCTACGGGAGGCAGCAGTGGGGAATATTGCACAATGGGCGCAAGCCTGATGCAGCCATGCCGCGTGTGTGAAGAAGGCCTTCGGGTTGTAAAGCACTTTCAGTCGTGAGGAAGGTAGTGTAGTTAATAGCTGCATTACTTGACGTTAGCGACAGAAGAAGCACCGGCTAACTCCGTGCCAGCAGCCGCGGTAATACGGAGGGTGCGAGCGTTAATCGGAATTACTGGGCGTAAAGCGCATGCAGGTGGTTTGTTAAGTCAGATGTGAAAGCCCGGGGCTCAACCTCGGAATAGCATTTGAAACTGGCAGACTAGAGTACTGTAGAGGGGGGTAGAATTTCAGGTGTAGCGGTGAAATGCGTAGAGATCTGAAGGAATACCGGTGGCGAAGGCGGCCCCCTGGACAGATACTGACACTCAGATGCGAAAGCGTGGGGAGCAAACAGGATTAGATACCCTGGTAGTCCACGCCGTAAACGATGTCTACTTGGAGGTTGTGGCCTTGAGCCGTGGCTTTCGGAGCTAACGCGTTAAGTAGACCGCCTGGGGAGTACGGTCGCAAGATTAAAACTCAAATGAATTGACGGGGGCCCGCACAAGCGGTGGAGCATGTGGTTTAATTCGATGCAACGCGAAGAACCTTACCTACTCTTGACATCCAGAGAACTTTCCAGAGATGGATTGGTGCCTTCGGGAACTCTGAGACAGGTGCTGCATGGCTGTCGTCAGCTCGTGTTGTGAAATGTTGGGTTAAGTCCCGCAACGAGCGCAACCCTTATCCTTGTTTGCCAGCGAGTAATGTCGGGAACTCCAGGGAGACTGCCGGTGATAAACCGGAGGAAGGTGGGGACGACGTCAAGTCATCATGGCCCTTACGAGTAGGGCTACACACGTGCTACAATGGCGCATACAGAGGGCAGCAAGCTAGCGATAGTGAGCGAATCCCAAAAAGTGCGTCGTAGTCCGGATTGGAGTCTGCAACTCGACTCCATGAAGTCGGAATCGCTAGTAATCGTGGATCAGAATGCCACGGTGAATACGTTCCCGGGCCTTGTACACACCGCCCGTCACACCATGGGAGTGGGCTGCAAAAGAAGTAGGTAGTTTAACCTTCGGGAGGACGCTTACCACTTTGTGGTTCATGACTGGGGTGAAGTCGTAACAAGGTAGCGCTAGGGGAACCTGGCGCTGGATCACCTCCTTA
>NZ_JH976104.1:0-252 GCF_000305755.2 Vibrio sp. HENC-03
GGAGAGCGCCTGCCTTGCACGCAGGAGGTCTGCGGTTCGATCCCGCATAGCTCCACCATCTTTAAGCATTCTTACGAGTGTGTTTAAAAATGGTTTTCATCAGAAAATCTAGCTCTTTAACAATTTGGAAAGCTGACAAAACAAACTTTTAAGTTTGTTTGTAAAGTTCTCAATGTTTGTCTTTAAGACAAACACCAAAAAACACATTCAAGTGTTCTTGGGAATATCACTTTTACAGTGATTATTCGAAAT
>NZ_JH976105.1:0-1607 GCF_000305755.2 Vibrio sp. HENC-03
AAGTGTTCTTGGGAATATCACTTTTACAGTGATTATTCGAAATTGAGTCCGGCAAAATCGAAATGTCTCTCGCTCATTCAAATAATGAGAGACAACTTTGGTGATTTGAACATCAACTCGAAACTCCTTCGGGTTGTATGGTTAAGTGACTAAGCGTACACGGTGGATGCCTTGGGCAGTCAGAGGCGATGAAGGACGTATTAACTTGCGATAAGCCCAGATTAGGTAGTAAAAACCATTTGAGTCTGGGATTTCCGAATGGGGAAACCCACTTACATAAGTAAGTATCGCTGCGTGAATACATAGCGCAGCGAGGCGAACCGGGGGAACTGAAACATCTAAGTACCCCGAGGAAAAGAAATCAACCGAGATTCCGAAAGTAGCGGCGAGCGAAATTGGACTAGCCCTTAAGCTTTTTATGCGTCAGGTGAAACTTCTGGAAAGTTGTGCGATACAGGGTGATAGCCCCGTAACCGGCAACGCATATAAAGTGAAATCGAGTAGGGCGGGACACGTGATATCCTGTCTGAATATGGGGGGACCATCCTCCAAGGCTAAATACTACTGACTGACCGATAGTGAACCAGTACCGTGAGGGAAAGGCGAAAAGAACCCCTGTGAGGGGAGTGAAATAGAACCTGAAACCGTGTACGTACAAGCAGTAGGAGCACCTTCGTGGTGTGACTGCGTACCTTTTGTATAATGGGTCAGCGACTTATATTCAGTGGCAAGGTTAACCATCTAGGGGAGCCGTAGCGAAAGCGAGTGTTAACTGCGCGACTCAGTCGCTGGATATAGACCCGAAACCAGGTGATCTAGCCATGGGCAGGTTGAAGATTGAGTAACATCAATTGGAGGACCGAACCGACTAATGTTGAAAAATTAGCGGATGACTTGTGGCTAGGGGTGAAAGGCCAATCAAACCTGGAGATAGCTGGTTCTCCCCGAAAGCTATTTAGGTAGCGCCTCGGACGAATACTACTGGGGGTAGAGCACTGTTAAGGCTAGGGGGTCATCCCGACTTACCAACCCTTTGCAAACTCCGAATACCAGTAAGTACTATCCGGGAGACACACGGCGGGTGCTAACGTCCGTCGTGGAGAGGGAAACAACCCAGACCGCCAGCTAAGGTCCCAAATTACTACTAAGTGGGAAACGATGTGGGAAGGCTCAGACAGCCAGGATGTTGGCTTAGAAGCAGCCATCATTTAAAGAAAGCGTAATAGCTCACTGGTCGAGTCGGCCTGCGCGGAAGATGTAACGGGGCTAAGTAGTAAACCGAAGCTGCGGCAATGCACTTTGTGCATTGGGTAGGGGAGCGTTCTGTAAGCGGTTGAAGGTGTGTGGTAACGCATGCTGGACGTATCAGAAGTGCGAATGCTGACATGAGTAACGATAAAGGGGGTGAAAAACCTCCTCGCCGGAAGACCAAGGGTTCCTGTCCAACGTTAATCGGGGCAGGGTAAGTCGACCCCTAAGGCGAGGCCGAAAGGCGTAGTCGATGGGAAACGGGTTAATATTCCCGTACTTCTTACAATTGCGATGGGGGGACGGAGAAGGCTAGGTGGGCCTGGCGACGGTTGTCCAGGTTCAAGTGCGTAGGCTGA
>NZ_JH976106.1:0-1485 GCF_000305755.2 Vibrio sp. HENC-03
CCTGGCGACGGTTGTCCAGGTTCAAGTGCGTAGGCTGAGAGATTAGGTAAATCCGGTTTCTCTTAAGGCTGAGACACGACGTCGAGCTACTACGGTAGTGAAGTCATTGATGCCATGCTTCCAGGAAAAGCCTCTAAGCTTCAGATTGTAAGGAATCGTACCCCAAACCGACACAGGTGGTCGGGTAGAGAATACCAAGGCGCTTGAGAGAACTCGGGTGAAGGAACTAGGCAAAATGGTACCGTAACTTCGGGAGAAGGTACGCTCTTGATGGTGAAGTCCCTCGCGGATGGAGCTGACGAGAGTCGCAGATACCAGGTGGCTGCAACTGTTTATTAAAAACACAGCACTGTGCAAAATCGTAAGATGACGTATACGGTGTGACGCCTGCCCGGTGCCGGAAGGTTAATTGATGGGGTTAGACTTCGGTCGAAGCTCTTGATCGAAGCCCCGGTAAACGGCGGCCGTAACTATAACGGTCCTAAGGTAGCGAAATTCCTTGTCGGGTAAGTTCCGACCTGCACGAATGGCGTAATGATGGCCACGCTGTCTCCACCCGAGACTCAGTGAAATTGAAATCGCTGTGAAGATGCAGTGTACCCGCGGCTAGACGGAAAGACCCCGTGAACCTTTACTACAGCTTGGCACTGAACATTGACCCTACATGTGTAGGATAGGTGGGAGGCTTTGAAGCAAGTACGCCAGTATTTGTGGAGCCGTCCTTGAAATACCACCCTTGTAGTGTTGATGTTCTAACGTCGACCCCTAATCGGGGTTGCGGACAGTGCCTGGTGGGTAGTTTGACTGGGGCGGTCTCCTCCCAAAGAGTAACGGAGGAGCACGAAGGTGGGCTAATCACGGTTGGACATCGTGAGGTTAGTGCAATGGCATAAGCCCGCTTGACTGCGAGAATGACAATTCGAGCAGGTGCGAAAGCAGGTCATAGTGATCCGGTGGTTCTGAATGGAAGGGCCATCGCTCAACGGATAAAAGGTACTCCGGGGATAACAGGCTGATACCGCCCAAGAGTTCATATCGACGGCGGTGTTTGGCACCTCGATGTCGGCTCATCACATCCTGGGGCTGAAGTCGGTCCCAAGGGTATGGCTGTTCGCCATTTAAAGTGGTACGCGAGCTGGGTTTAGAACGTCGTGAGACAGTTCGGTCCCTATCTGCCGTGGGCGTTGGAAGATTGAAGGGGGCTGCTCCTAGTACGAGAGGACCGGAGTGGACGAACCTCTGGTGTTCGGGTTGTGTCGCCAGACGCATTGCCCGGTAGCTAAGTTCGGAATCGATAACCGCTGAAAGCATCTAAGCGGGAAGCGAGCCCTGAGATGAGTCTTCCCTGATACTTTAAGTATCCTAAAGGGTTGTTCGAGACTAGAACGTTGATAGGCAGGGTGTGTAAGCGTTGTGAGGCGTTGAGCTAACCTGTACTAATTGCCCGTGAGGCTTAACCATACAACACCCAAGGGGTTTTGATGG
>NZ_JH976107.1:0-571 GCF_000305755.2 Vibrio sp. HENC-03
GAACCTGGCGCTGGATCACCTCCTTAAACGATGATTACTCACGATGAGTGTCCACACAGATTGATATGGTTTAGATTTCAGAGCAAAGATTGGTTCTGCATAAAATGCTGAAGCGATTTATGTGGGGCTATAGCTCAGCTGGGAGAGCGCTTCGCTGGCAGCGAAGAGGTCATCGGTTCGATCCCGATTAGCTCCACCACTAGCTACATTGTTTCTGCTTTTAGCAAAACAACCTACAGTGTCCCGTTCGTCTAGAGGCCTAGGACACCGCCCTTTCACGGCGGTAACAGGGGTTCGACTCCCCTACGGGATACCATCTTTAAACATTCTCTCTTGAGAGTTTTTAAAAATGGTTACTTCATAAGAAGTGATTAGCTCTTTAACAATTTGGAAAGCTGACAAAACAATCTTTAAGATTGTTTGTAAAGTTCTCAATGTTTGTCTTTAAGACAAACACCAACTGTTTGTTTTCATTTTTTTAAAATGAAAGTAAACGAGCACATTTAAGTGTTCTTGGGAATATCACTTTTACAGTGATTATTCGAAATTGAGTCCGGCAAAATCGAAATGT
>NZ_JH976108.1:0-51908 GCF_000305755.2 Vibrio sp. HENC-03
GTTAGAATACCGGCCTGTCACGCCGGGGGTCGCGGGTTCGAGTCCCGTCCGCTCCGCCACTTATTCAGACAAAGCCCTAGCAGAAATGCTAGGGCTTTTTCGTTTGCGCTATTATTTGGTCTACGACCAACGAGTTCCGCTCGTGTGCAAGCCCAGTCGCTCTACTATTTATTTAGAAACCCAGTCCTCTGACTGGGTTTTGTCGTTTAAAAGCAAAGAGATTTTTCCTTTTCAGGGTATGAGAGCCAGTTGTCTGCAAGCCCGGACGAGTAGGCATCCTCACCATTCTGCTATTTATATAGAACCCCAGCCTTTCGTACTAGACTTTGTCGTTTCTAATATCGTCAGATCTCTGTGTCTGTTGCGGAGTTTGCTCTGTCAGATAAAGACCTTATTTCTATTTGAATGAGGCATGTCTACAGGGAGATATACTTACTTTCTGCGACTTCCCATAGGGCTTTCACTAATGGATTTTCTAGCTGGCTCTTGATGCAACAGACTCCTAGCTCAAATGGTTTTATAGGTAGAACCTTGAGTCGATTTATCTTCTCTCTTACAGGACTGTTGTTGATTACTACATCTGGTGCGATACCTACGCCACAACCGAGAGCAACCATACTGACAATGGCCTCGTGCCCTGCCACTTGTGCATAGATGTTTGGTTTGATCTTCATTTGCTTAAACCAAACATTCGCTCTTTCTCTTGCTGTGCCTGCTTCTGGGAGAATAAAAGGGATCGTTGACCAATCTGGAGTTTCTTTCTGTAGCTCTTCAGCGAAGCTGCTGACTCCAACTGGAGCAATAACCGATAGAGGTATCTCGCTGATTGGTTCAAAAGCAACTTTAGCGGTTAACTGGTCTGGCTTTGCAGAGATCGCGATATCCGCTTCATCCGCCAGAATCTTATCGATAGCTTGGGCGGGATCACCAGTGGAGAGCTTAAATTCAATAAATGGGTGTTGTATGCGGAATTCAGAAATAAGCTCTGGGAGGTGGCTGTAACTTGCCGTTACCGAGCAAAATAAACGTATCTCCCCTTTTAACTCGTCTTCTGTTCCTTTGACGTAACTTTGGTATTGCTGCCACTCACCTAAGATCTTCAGTGCTACAGGTAATAGCTTCTTACCTTGAACCGTTAATTCGACACTTCGGTTATCACGCAAGAACAGCTGTTGATGTGTTTCTTCTTCCAGCTTCTGAATCTGCCGACTCAGTGCGGAAGGGCTGATATGCATTGCTGCCGCTGTCTTAGCGAAGCTTTTACTATCACATAGGTGAATGAATAGTTGCAGGCTTTTGATGTTCATTAAATCTTCACTTCCATGTTGCATTAATTGCAATAAGTAATTGTGAATATATCACTTTCAGCAACAGAATGTCTGTTTTAGTATGAACTCATTCGGTAAAACAAATACCGACCTCTATGGAAGAATGTTAAGGAGCACCCAGATGGCTAACTATTTCAATACCCTAAACTTGCGTGAGCAATTGGACCAACTTGGTCGTTGTCGCTTTATGGACCGCGAAGAATTCGCATCAGAAGCAGATTACCTAAAAGGTAAGAAAGTGGTCATCGTAGGTTGTGGTGCTCAAGGCCTTAACCAAGGCCTGAACATGCGTGACTCTGGTCTAGACGTTGCTTACGCTCTGCGCCAAGCTGCGATCGACGAGCAACGTCAATCGTTCAAAAACGCAAAAGATAATGGCTTCGAAGTAGGCAGCTACGAAACGCTAATCCCAGAAGCTGACCTAGTAATCAACCTAACACCAGACAAGCAACACACGAACGTTGTTGAAACGGTAATGCCATTAATGAAAGAAGGCGCAGCACTGGGCTATTCACACGGTTTCAACGTTGTTGAAGAAGGCATGCAAATCCGTAAAGACCTAACAGTTGTGATGGTTGCGCCTAAGTGTCCAGGTACAGAAGTGCGCGAAGAGTACAAGCGTGGTTTCGGTGTACCAACACTAATCGCGGTTCACCCAGAGAATGATCCAAAAGGGGAAGGTTGGGATATCGCGAAAGCTTGGGCTGCAGGTACAGGTGGTCACCGCGCAGGTTGTCTAGAGTCTTCATTCGTAGCAGAAGTTAAATCTGACCTAATGGGTGAGCAAACTATCCTATGTGGCATGCTACAAGCTGGTTCTATCGTTTCTTACGAGAAGATGGTCGCTGACGGCATCGACCCGAGCTACGCAGGTAAACTTCTACAATACGGTTGGGAGACAATCACCGAAGCACTTAAGTTTGGTGGTATCACCCACATGATGGACCGTCTATCAAACCCAGCAAAAGTAAAAGCATTTGAGCTTTCTGAAGAGCTAAAAGAGCTAATGCGTCCACTATACAACAAGCACATGGATGACATCATTACAGGTGAATTCTCAAGCACTATGATGGCTGACTGGGCAAACGACGATGCAAACCTACTAGGCTGGCGTGAAGAAACGGGCGAAACTGCTTTCGAAAACTACCCAGCAGGCGATATCGAAATCTCTGAGCAAGAGTACTTCGACAACGGCATTCTATTGGTAGCTATGGTTCGTGCCGGTGTTGAGCTAGCGTTCGAAGCAATGACAGCATCAGGCATCATCGATGAATCTGCATACTACGAGTCACTACACGAGCTACCGCTAATCGCAAACACAGTTGCACGTAAGCGCCTATACGAAATGAACGTGGTAATTTCAGATACAGCGGAGTACGGTAACTACCTATTCGCTAACGTAGCAACACCGCTACTACGTGAGAAGTTCATGCCATCAGTAAGCACAGACGTAATCGGTAAAGGTCTAGGCGAGTCGTCTAACCAAGTAGATAACGCTACGCTAATCGCAGTAAACGAAGCGATTCGTAACCACCCAGTAGAGTACATCGGTGAAGAGCTACGTGGTTACATGACTGATATGAAGAACATCGCAGTAGGCGGCTAATTTCTATCTAAGTCAGTAAAGAACTCCAGATAGACTGGGGTCAATAAATACAACATAAAACACAACATCTAATTAAAAGGCTTGGTCGCCGTTGGCCAAGCCTTTTTGTTTTTATGAAGACGGACTGTTTCCTTCGAACTGTGGGATAGCTTCGCTGTTGGAGTCGAGAGATGTTCGTTGGGATAGAATTGAAAGAAGTAGAGGTGCAGTAAGTGTTGACTGAATTTGTCCTTAAGAAGACAAAATTGAAGTGAGTCCCGAGTCCCGAAAAACAAAAAGGGTTGACGTGCATACGCCAACCCTTAAGTATTTTCTCGCTTCTCGCTTCTCGCTTCTCGCTTCTCGCTTCTCGCTTCTCGCTTCTCGCTTCTCGCTTATTTATCAGCTAGCTTTTCTTCAAGCTCAGCCAATTTCTTTTCCATCTCTGTCAGCTTTTGACGTGTACGCAGTAGAACTTGAGTTTGTACGTCGAATTCTTCACGGCTAACAACGTCTAGCTTGTTTAGCTGACCTTGGATTACTTGGCGAACTTTTTGATCAACATCCGCGCCTAGCTCTTTTACTGGCTGTGGCATTGATTCGTGAATTTGTTTAGCGATTTGCTCTAATTTCTTTGGGTCAAACATAGTGGCTAAAACTCCTTTTGATTTGCCCACATTCTATGTAAATGATACGGGAAAGTCGCCATTTAGATGGCAAAAAAGAGAGCAGCAATAAAAAAGGTCACCGAAGTGACCTTTTTCTTAGTGCTTTATGCTTACTTGTTATCTGCTAATTCGCGGTGAGCGGCTTTCGCTTCATCCACTCGAGCTAGCTTTTCCAAGTCTTTGTCTTCAACAAACACTGGCAGTGGCTTGTGTTTTTCAGCTAGGTAGCTGTAAATCACAGGCAGTACGAATAGCGTAAACAGCGTACCGATCGCCAGACCAGCAACGATTACGATACCGATACTAAAGCGCTGTTCAGCACCTGCGCCTGTTGCGTACATCAGTGGGATCAGACCTGCAATCATCGCCGCTGTTGTCATCAGGATTGGACGTAGACGAACTTTCGCCGCTTCCATTACTGCATCGATACGAGACAGTTTGTTGTGTAACTGCTCTTCTTTCGCTACCTCACAGATCAAGATACCGTGCTTGGTGATCAGACCAACCAATGTAATCAAACCAACCTGCGAGTAGATGTTCATCGATGCCGTACCCCACGCCAGAGCAATCAATGCACCACATACCGCTAGCGGTACCGATACCATGATTACAATTGGATCGCGGATAGATTCAAACTGAATCGCCAGTACTAGGAAGATGATCGCCAGTGCCAAGCCGAATGTTGCGTATAGTGCGCTACCTTCCGTTACAAACTGACGTGCTTCACCCATGTAGTCATGGTTGTAGCCTGATGGCAGTTTGTTTTGTGCCACGTCTTCGAACCAGTTGATTGCATCACCCATTGCTACACCAGGTGCTGGTACTGCACCAACCGTTGCTGAGTTGAGCTGGTTGAAGTGAGGCAGTGAGCGAGGCTCTGCGACAACATCAATCGTGATCAAGCTGCCAAGTGGCACTGCTTTACCGTCAACTGAGCGTACGTAGTAGTTTTTCATCGACTCTGGGTTTAGACGCCACTTACGTTCTACTTGAGGGATAACCTCATATGAACGTCCATTTAGGTCGATACGGTTTACGTAACCATCCGCCATCATGGTACTTAGCGTTACACCAATGTCTTGCATGGTCACGCCGTATGCGCCTGCTTTGTCTTTGTCGATGCTGATCTTCATCGTTGCTGAATCGTAGTTCAGATCCAGATCCGAGTAGACGAACATTGGACTCTTCGATACGTCAGTCAAGATATCACTAGCGATAGTAAACAGGCTTTCGAAGCTGTTTGGTGTAGTGATAACGAACTGAATCGGCAGACCTGACCCTGCACCAGGAAGTTCTGGCATTTGGAACGCAGTTACCGACATACCCGGTACATGAGAAACAAGGTCACCTACACGTTTAGTGATGTCTGCTTGGCTTGCTTCACGCTCACTCCAAGGTTTCAGAGTTGCTAGGCCGAATGCTTGGTTTGAGTTTGGTACACCGTTAAACACCTGAGCGTATTCTACTTCTGGTTGGTCAGATAGAATCTTGTTTACGTCGTTCATGGTGTTTTGGATGTAGTCCAAGTTCGCGTTTGATGGCGCTGTACCCATTAGTACAACCACGCCTTTATCTTCCGAAGGTGCCAGTTCACTTGGAATGAACTTAAACAGAATCGGCAAACTTGCGAATACAATGATCGCAAACGCGATGATCACAGGACGGTGTGCCATCACTGATGTCAGCATTTTCTCGTAACGGTTGGTCATACCATCCAATACGTGATGTACTTTCTGCTCAAATTTGCTTGGCTCTTCATTTGCCTTAAGCATCTTCGAACACATCATCGGTGATAGAGTCAATGCGATAATACCGGATACAAATACCGCACCCGCTAGGGTTAACGCGAACTCTTTAAATAGCGAACCTGTAATACCACCCATCAACGCGATTGGCGCGTATACCGCACCCAGCGTTAGGGTCATTGCAATTACAGGCACCGCAATTTCACGCGTACCGATGATAGCTGCACGGAACGGGGATTCGCCTTCTTTAATGTGACGGTCGACGTTCTCAAGAACAACGATCGCGTCATCCACCACCAGACCGATGGCGAGTACCATTGCCAGAAGTGTCATCAAGTTCCACGAGAAGCCCATTGCCTGCATCACCATAGCTACACCAATCAGTGATAGCGGGATGGTAACGATAGGAATCACAACCGCACGGAATGAACCTAGGAATAGGGTGATAACCACAAGTACGATCACCGCTGCTTCAAGAATGGTTTTCACAACTTCGTGAATTGATTCGTTGATAGCGATGGTTGAGTCATACATCACGTTCATTTTGATGTTACTTGGTAAGTTGCGCTCTAATTGAGGCAATAGCGCAAGAACATCAGCTGCGATGTTAATCGGGTTAGCACTCGGTGCCGCGTTAATTGCTGCAACTACTGCTTCCTGACCGTTCGCACTTGCACGGTAGATATCGTGGCTCTTCTCTAGCGTTACTTTCGCAATATCGCCAAGACGAATCACATCACCGTCGCCAGTTTTAACAACCAGAGCTTCTAGCTCAGCAACGTTGGATACCTGAGTATCTGCGCTACCGTTGTAAAGAACGAATTCACCTGTTGCCTGACCCGTTGCAGATTGGTAGTTGTTGGCATTCAACACACCCATCACATCTGTCGCAGTCAGCTTAAGTGCACCCATTTTCGCTGGATCTAGCCATACGCGCAGTGCGTATTTCATACCACCGTATAGGTCAACTTTCGATACACCGTTTACCGTAAATAGCTGCGGGTTGATTACACGCTCAAGGTAGTCGGTGATCTGGCTCGAAGACAGTTCATCACTGGTGAAACCAATGTACAGTACCGCGGTAGTCGAACCTGTCGACATGGTTACTGTCGGATCTTCTGCTTCTTTTGGAAGTTGTGAACGAACCGAGTTGGTTTTCGCCAGAATGTCAGACAGCGCCGCATTCGGGTCGGTGTTCAACTTCATGTTTACGGTAATGGTAGACGTACCTAGAACCGAGGATGAAGTCATATAATCGATATTATCGGCCTGCGCGACGGCTTGCTCCAAAGGCTGAGTAATAAAGCCTTGGATCAAGTCAGCACTTGCACCGTAATAACTGGTGGTTACAGTAACCACCGTGTTTGTCATTTCAGGGTATTCTCGAACCTGCATCTTGAAGACGGCTTGTAAACCAAGCAACGCAATCAAAAAGCTGATCGATACCGCTAAAACTGGACGTTTAATAAAAACATCAGTAAAGCGCATGATGCCTCCAATTAAAGCATTGGTGTTTCAGCAGGTGGTGTCAGTGCCGAATCTTCAACGATGGTCACTTTCGCGTGGTTACTTAGACGGATTTGACCCGACGTTACCACTACATCACCTGGTTTCACGCCTTCTAGAATATGCGCGATGTCTTTAGTGCGTTCGCCCACTTTTACCACGTGTTGCTTAACGCGTTTTTCACCGTCTTCTTCAGTTACGATGTACACGTTGTCGCCATATAGGGTAAAGGTGATAGCCGTTTGTGGCAGTGTTACTTGGTTCTCTAACTTCGGTAGAATGATGTTTGCACGAGCGAACATACCACTACGAAGTTTGCCATCGCTGTTTGGAATGTCAGCTTGAACTTGGATCAGACCACTTTGAACGTTAACCGCAGGCTCGATAGCAGAGATAGAACCTTTGAATGGCTTATCAGGGTAAGCATCAACAAAGATGTCTACTTCTTGGTCTAGCTTGATGCGAGAGATGTCTGTTTGAGGCACGGTGAAACGCAGGCGCATTACTGATGTGTCTTCAAGACGCACGATGTCAGTACCTGCTTGTAGGTATTGACCAAGATAAACGTTACGAATACCAACTACACCAGCGAAAGGCGCTTTGATTTCACGACGGTCGATGGTCGCTTTAAGACTTTCGATATCCGCTTTCAGTGAGAAGTAGTTTGCTTCTGCTTCGTCATACGCTTCTTTAGAGATAGAGCCTTTTTTGAAAAGGCCTTGGTAGCGTTTGTACTTAGCTTGAGCCGCTGGCAGTTTAGCTTGAGAGCTCTTAAGGTTTGCGATTTCTACTTCAGAGTCTAGAAGAACCAAAGGCTGGCCCTCTTCAACTTGAGTACCAGAGTCGAAAGAAATCTTATCGATCACACCGCTGGTTTCGTTCGCAACAGTGACACCTTGGTTAGGTTCAATGAAGCCGATCGCCTCGATAACAGGAACCCAATCAACCGCTTGTACTTCTGTTACGGTTACTGGGAATTCTGGTTCCGGACGATTCGCCATGTATTCAGCAATTTTCTGTTGCTTGAATAAGTTGAAACCTATCACGCTTCCGAACAGAAGAACCGCGATAAGTAACATAAAGAAAGTCCACTTTTTCATTCTATTAAGAACTCCAAGTTAGTGTTTAATAATTGCATCCCAGCTGGCTTCAACGGCTGCTTCCAACGCGTCTTCATCCAACTGATAAAATCCCAAAGCATGTTTTCTAGCAAGCGCAACACTAGCTTCGAAACTTAACCCTGAAAGAATTTCGTTATCGAGAGGTTTAAATACCCCTTCCACTTTGCCTTGATTAAAAAGACGATCTACTTGGGCAAACATTTGCCTTTCAAGTTCCCGAGTACTTTTACGATTTCCACAAGGCAGTGATTCATATTGGACACGATTACTTAAGGTGTCTAAATTTGATCCAGCAAGGTGCCAAATGTTGAGCCACATAGTGCGGTAACGCTCTTTCAGGGGCATATCGTCATGAACATCCGCTTGAACGGCCTCCGCGATACGTTTGGTAACGGTAAGGCGGACTTCTTCTAAAAGATGTTCTTTATCTGAGAAATATCGATAAATCGTGCCTGCTGCGACACCTGCTTCAGTTGCGAGCTTTTGCATGGATAGACCATGAAAACCCGATTCAGCAATTAAGCGTTCGGCAGCTGCGATGATTTGCTCGTATTTATCTCCAGTAGTGTTATAGGTCATAACCACACCACCCAATGAATGAACGTTCATTCATTATAGCGCAAAGACTGGTCAGTTATGCAACAAAATGTTGCAACTCTCTGTGTAAAAATTACGTGAAAATGACCGTAGCTTTCACACACTCACCCCTTTATCATAGGCGCCACTATTTCCACCCGCAGAGAATTTTTATGAAGCTGAACCCCAGACAAGACGAAGCCGTTAAGTACGTATCAGGCCCATGCTTGGTGCTAGCGGGCGCTGGTTCGGGTAAAACTCGTGTTATTACCAATAAAATCGCTTATTTGGTTCAGCAGTGTGGCTACAAGGCACGCAATATTGCTGCGGTAACCTTTACCAACAAGGCGGCACGCGAGATGAAAGAGCGTGTTGGCCAAACGTTAGGTAAATCTGAATCGAAAGGTCTGATGGTCTCGACGTTCCACACGTTAGGGTTGAACATCATCAAGCGCGAGTACAAACACCTTGGCTTGAAAGCGGGCTTCTCATTATTTGATGATCAAGACCAGCTCGCGCTACTCAAAGAGCTAACAGAGAAGCAGCTTGATGGTGACAAAGACTTGTTGCGCCAACTTTTGAGTTCAATCTCGAACTGGAAGAACGACATGCTGACACCGGAGCAAGCCAAAGCGCTGGCTCAAGGTGAGCAACAACAGCTGTTTGCGTTCTGCTTCGAGATGTACCAAAAGCAGATGAAGGCGTATAACGCGCTTGATTTTGACGACTTGATTTCCCTACCCGTGCAACTGCTACGTAATAACGAAGAAGTGCGTCAACGCTGGCAAAATCGCATTCGTTACTTATTGGTGGATGAATATCAAGATACCAACACCAGCCAATACGATTTGGTGAAGCTCATCGTTGGCGAGCGCGGTCGTTTAACTGTTGTAGGCGACGATGACCAATCTATCTATTCATGGCGTGGCGCTAAGCCGCAAAACTTGGTGTTGCTCGGTGAAGACTATCCAAATCTGCGCTTGATTAAGTTGGAGCAGAATTACCGTTCCACTAGCCGTATTCTGCGTGCAGCTAACATCTTGATCGCGAATAACCCACACGTGTATGAGAAATCGCTGTTCTCGGAAATTCCTGACGGCGAAAAACTCAAAGTGTTACTGGCGAAGAACGAAGAGCACGAAGCGGAGCGCGTAACAGGTGAATTGATTGCGCACAAGTTCCTAAACCGCACCGAATATAAAGACTATGCGATTCTATACCGTGGTAACCACCAATCGCGTTTGATCGAAAAGTCACTGATGCAAAACCGTGTGCCATACAAACTGTCTGGCGGCACGTCTTTCTTCGCTCGAGCAGAGATCAAAGACATCATGGCTTACCTACGTGTATTGGTGAACCCAGATGATGACAACGCGTTCCTACGTATTGTGAATACGCCGCGTCGTGAAATTGGTCCCGTGACTCTAGAGAAGCTGGGTAGCTACGCCAACATGCGTGGTAAGAGCTTGTTTGAAGTCAGCTTTGAAATGGGATTGGAACAGCACCTAACCGGCCGTGGCCTAGAGAACCTACGCCGTTTCACGCAATGGTTGGTAGCTATTGCTGATCAAGCTGAGCGAGGTGATACGGTTGAAGCGGTGCGTTCGCTTGTACGTGATATTCATTACGAAGATTGGCTATACGAAACGTCAGCAAGCCCGAAAGCGGCTGAAATGCGTATGAAGAACGTTTCTGATCTTTATTCTTGGATTGTGGCCGATCTAGAAGGTGACAACTACGACCAAGAAGAGAAGACGTTAAAAGAGGTGGTTCAACGTCTTACCCTACGCGACATGATGGAACGCGGTGAAGAAGATGAAGATAGCGATGCGGTTCAATTGATGACACTGCACGCTTCGAAAGGTCTCGAGTTCCCGTTCGTGTACTTGATTGGTTCGGAAGAGGGCATTCTGCCGCACCAAACCAGTATTGATGAAGACAACGTTGAAGAAGAACGCCGCCTAATGTACGTGGGTATTACCCGTGCGCAGCGCGAGCTGACTTTTACCATGTGTAAGGAACGTCGACAGTTTGGTGAATTGATCAAGCCGACGCAAAGCCGCTTCTTAGATGAGCTGCCATTTGACGACGTTGAATGGGAAGTAAACAAAAAGCCAGTATCGGCAGAAGAGCGTATGGCAAAAGGCCAAGCACACATCGCCAATATTCGAGCAATGTTTAAGAAGTAGTGCAGTGTTGTTACGACGGACTAAAAACAAAAAGGCTTGCCATGTGGCAAGCCTTTTTCGTTGATGTCTTTATTATAGACCTTCAATCATGTGGTCGATGGCTGCGATGATTTCGTCATCAGAACAGTCCATACACGTACCTTTAGCTGGCATCGCGTTGAAGCCTTGGATTGCATGGTTGGTCAGCACGTCTTTGCCTTGTGCAATACGTGGTGCCCAATCTGCCGCATCACCAGTTTTCGGTGCACCGTTCACGCCAGATGCGTGACAAGCAATACAGAAAGTACCGTAAACTGACGCACCATCACGTGGACCAGTTGGCTCTGCTTTTACTGGTTCTGCTCCTGCAAGATAAACATCACCGACAGGTTTGATGCGTTCTGCGATCGCATCGTATTCAGTTTGGCTGATGTCAGAAGCTAAAGCTGCCGTAGAGAAAGTTAAGGCAGCGAACAAAACGCTAATCATTCGTCGAGACATATCCATTAAACCCACTTCACATTCCCGAGGTAAGTGACTTACCTATTTATATAGTTAGAGTATTTAGAGCCGTTGGAGAAAGTTTTACGCAATTGCTTCTATAGTGAGCAGAAAACCTTCTCTAACGGTCTAGAGTGATTAAACAACCAAGTTGCAGCTGTTAAATCAATGTAAATAATGGGTGATTATATCCCGATAACTTGTTGCAATAAACAACAAGTTATCCATGACAGGGCGTGAATCACATCAAAAATTCTCTTTAAAGGCAGATAACTGTCGAAAAAGAGACCAAACGAGAAAAAAAGTAAAAAAAGTACTAGACGGCATAGTGTGATATCCGTATTATTCCTCTCCGCCGATGGGGCATGCGCCCGTAGCTCAGTTGGATAGAGCGTTGGCCTCCGGAGCCAAAGGTCGAAGGTTCGAATCCTTTCGGGCGTGCCATTCCGGAATACAAATCAAAGGCACGAACATAGTGGTGGCTATAGCTCAGTTGGTAGAGCCCTGGATTGTGATTCCGGTGGTCGCGAGTTCGAATCTCGTTAGCCACCCCATTATTTCGGTAACTCATTAAGTTAATGAAGTTTCCAGTTTTGATTCAGATATCCCAAGAGTCGAAACAAAATTCGTCGGTGAATAGCGCAGCTTGGTAGCGCATCTGGTTTGGGACCAGAGGGTCGGGGGTTCGAATCCCTCTTCACCGACCACTATTTAGTTTATGGCTATAATAGAGCGGTAAACAGCAAAAATTGATGGTGGCTATAGCTCAGTTGGTAGAGCCCTGGATTGTGATTCCGGTGGTCGCGAGTTCGAATCTCGTTAGCCACCCCATTAATTAAGGTGACTTCTTAGTTGAAGTATCCTGTCTGATTTGAGAGAATCAGCAAATACAGTTCGGTGAATAGCGCAGCTTGGTAGCGCATCTGGTTTGGGACCAGAGGGTCGGGGGTTCGAATCCCTCTTCACCGACCACTATTAGAAAGCCTGCTTCTTAGCAGGCTTTCGTCGTTTTAGAGCTAGTGATATCGCTTGGACTAGATGAGTCGGCAATATTTCAATGGATTTGAACCCAAGAGGGGGTTCGCCTGAAGTTAGAATATGGCTCTTCACCGGCTACTATTTAAAGCCTCAGTCGAAAGACTGGGGCTTTTTTACATTTGAAATTTAGAATGTTGGGACCAGAGGGTCGTGGGCTGGAGCGCCAGCCCAGTGGAACGCCAGTCCGCCGGGAGCCCGGCCGCGTCGAATCTCTTTACCGAGCACTATTAGAAAGCCTGATTTTTAGCAGGCTTTCGTCGTTTTAGAGCTTATGATCTCGCTTGGACTAGATCGGTCGGTAATATTTCAATGGATCTGAACCCAAGTCGAGTTCGCCTGAAGTTAAAATATGGCTCTTCACCTACTACGATTTAAAGCCTCAGCCGAATTTTGCATTTCTTACTCTCAAAAACTCTCACTTCATTTTCAGTTCCATCAAAATGTACAGCTCTGGGAGCTTTTGACCTCCCATGATCCAAATGCTTTTCGAGCTGACAAAAGAAACCCCAGCACGGTGGCTGGGGTTTTGTATTTCTTGAGTTGAGCGCTTTATTGAGCGAGTGTTTTTAGAATTTCATTCAGTTCAACCGTCTCTTTCACTTCATAGCTTGGCTTGATATCGGTTGGATTTGCTGCACCTGTCTCGTTAACCCACACACTCAGAATGCCCATGTTGTTGGCACCCGCAATATCGGCTGGTAGAGAATCACCAATATGAATTGCTTCTTCTGGTGTTGCGTCAACAAGGTTGAGTGCTTTATGGAAGATACTTGCAGCAGGCTTCTCTTCCGGCTCTTCGCCACCGACGATGATATGATCCACCCATTCACTCATTTGTGTCGCTTTGAGCTTTGGATGTTGCGAGAAGATAGGGCCATTAGTGATTACCACCAATTTGTAGTGTTGACGTAGCTCAGTCAGCATTTCCTTTACGCCTGGGAAGAAGGTAAAAGCACCCATTCGAGCTGAATCGAAGAAGCTTTGTGCCTGCTGTGCTTGTTCTGCATCGATCTCGATGCCTTGTTCTGCCAAGATAGTTTGGATTAAACCGCAGCGGAACGCATTTTCATCTGGTAGCAGAGCTATAAGCTGAGGGAATTCGTCGTTTAGCTTCTTATACACACCTTGTAAGTAGCGTTGCACAAAGGCTGTGGAGTCAGTGACCTGAGGGTAAGTTTGAGCAATCCAATCGGCAAACTCTTGTCCTGCTACTTTATCGGCTTGAGATGTGCCACATAAAGTCTCGTCCATATCAAAAAATATCGCTTTAAGCACGGGGGCTCCTTCATTCACTACTCGACGTTAGAGTTTGATTATCTCTTATCTCACTCAAAATGACAGTGGAAAGCGCAAAACTGATGGCTGATCTTCTCTTTTCCCCCACCAAAGCCCCCAGTTCAAAGAGCGTTTTCAATCCATAGAAAATTAGCTTAATCACAAAATCGCATAACTGACGCATAACCTCGGTTAGGTGACAGATTTCATTTGTTTTGCAGATCTGCTCACGTTTTCACCTCTATGTGTGTAGGGGAATTTTGGCTTTTTATGTATGCAGACTATTTTGTTAGTAACATTTTATGTCGAAAAATCCCAATAAGAACGGAATATTGTTTGGTAAATGTTAATAATGACGTGTGAATAATAGGGATACTATCAATAGTGAGTTTATGCGTAAATTTAGAGCATTTTTCTGTTTTTATTGGTGCGTAACGCACAAAAATGGTGTGCTATGAAAATGGTTAAATACTTGTTAATGCATTTCTATTCGCTCATTGTGCGTGTAAATAATGTTTTTTAGGCGAAATATACTTTAATTGTTGCTTTTTTGTGTAATTTTTGCCAAATTGTCTCCGCATTAAGATTTCAGAGTATTATTCTGAATTTGAACGGATTCATTCAGGTGATGAATGGCGCTTTCATTGCGCGATTCGATACCACAGACAAGGCAGTAGAGGTCTGAAATGTCACTATTAGAGGTGAAAAACCTTCGTATTGAATATCCATCCCGTCACGGTGTCCATGCGGCCGTGAAATCGCTTTCTTTTCATATCGATCGTGGCGAAATTGTGGGTGTTGTTGGCGAATCAGGTGCGGGTAAATCCACCGTTGGTAACGCCGTTATTGATTTGCTTAGTCCTCCGGGTCGTGTTGCCAGCGGCGATGTGTACCTTGATGGAGAGAAAATTTCTGGTTTGACGCCAGAAGCGATGCGTAAGGTTCGCGGCTCTAAGATTGGCTTTATCTTTCAAGACCCAATGACCTCGCTTAACCCTCTATTTACGGTTGAGCAGCAATTGAAAGAGACCATCCACGCTAACATGAAGGTGTCGGATGAAGAGGCGTATCAACGCGCGCTTTCTCTTATGCAGCAGGTTGGCATCCCGCAACCTGAAAACCGTCTTAAACAGTACCCACACCAATTCTCTGGCGGTATGCGTCAGCGTGTGGTTATTGCTATCGCACTGGCTGGTGAGCCAGATCTGATCATTGCCGATGAGCCAACTACGGCACTCGACGTATCAATCCAAGACCAAATCCTAAACCTTATCCGTGAACTGTGTATCAAGAACAACGTAGGTTGTATGTTGGTGACGCACGACATGGGTGTGGTTTCAAACGTGACTGACCGTGTAGCAGTTATGTACCGTGGTGATTTGGTTGAATTTGGCCCAACCGCTAAGGTATTGGGCGATCCTGATCACCCATACACGCGCAGCTTGATTTCTGCGGTTCCTCGTTCTGACATTAAACTCGATCGCTTCCCGCTAGTGAGCTACATCGAAGAAGCAACAGAGCTACAAGAACTGGATATCAAGAACCACTGGCTAGGTCAAAGCCAAGACCAACGCGAGTACACCGGCCCTCTATTGGATGTGAAGAACGTAAACCTACGCTTCGTGACCAAAGATTCGTTGTTTGAAAGCCGCCGCGAATACGTGCAGGCCTCAAACAATGTCAGTTTTGAAGTGCACGAAGGCGAGACGTTTGGCTTGGTGGGTGAATCTGGCTCAGGTAAATCGACCATCGCACGTGTGATTGCAGGTTTGTATGAACCAAACTCAGGCCAAGTAAGTTTTGAAGGCATTGACCTAACGGCACTGAAATCAGAAAAAGCGCGTCGTCCATTGCGTCGTCAAATGCAGATGGTCTTCCAAAACCCATACACTTCAATGAACCCGCGTATGAAGATTTTCGACATCATCGCGGAGCCAATTCGTTTCCATAAGCTAACCAAGAATGAAGCGGAAACGCGTCAGATTGTGAATGACCTGCTTGATCACGTAGGTTTGGGCAAAATGGCGGGCGTGAAATACCCTCATGAATTCTCCGGTGGTCAGCGTCAGCGTATTTCTATTGCGCGTGCACTGGCGACCCGTCCTCGACTACTGATTTGTGACGAACCGACATCAGCGTTGGATGTATCGGTACAGGCACAAATTCTGAACTTGCTAAAAGATCTGCAAAGTGAGCTCAACCTCACCATGTTGTTTATCAGCCACGACTTACCAGTTATTCGCCAAATGTGTGACCGAGTGGGTGTGATGCAGATGGGTACGCTACTGGAAGTGGCGCCAACTGAGCAGCTATTTACCGCTCCTCAGCATGAATACAGCAAGAAACTGATTTCTCTGATGCCTGAATTCACAGGTTTGAGAGAAGAAATCAAAACGGCATAAACCAAGTTTTTCGCTTGGCTGACCATCAAGGTCAACAAACCTTAGTCATAACAAAGACGCAAACACAACAAGGGATTCGAATTCCCGCATGAAGGAGTTATGCAAATGAAAACCATGAAAAGCAAATTAGCAGTGGCGCTAATGGCAGCGGGCCTAAGCTTTAACGCAATGGCAGCAGATATCAAAGTTGGCTACGCAGCTGACCCAGTATCGCTAGACCCGCATGAGCAGCTATCAGGCGGTACGCTGCAAATGTCACACATGGTATTTGATCCACTAGTTCGTTTCACACAAGACATGGACTTTGAACCTCGTCTAGCAGAAAGCTGGGAACGTGTGAACGATACAACGGTACGTTTCAAGCTACGCCAAGGTGTTAAGTTCCACTCTGGTAACGACATGACGGCGGACGACGTAGTATGGACTTTCGAGCGTCTACAAAGCTCTCCAGATTTCAAAGCTATCTTCGACCCGTACGAAAAAATCGTGAAGGTTGACGACTACACAGTGGATCTAGTGACTAAAGGGCCTTACCCGCTTGTGCTGCAAACGGCGACTTACATCTTCCCAATGGACAGCAAGTTCTACTCTGGTAAGACAGAAGATGGTAAAGACAAGTCTGAGCTAGTGAAGCACGGTAACTCATTTGCATCGACTAACGTATCTGGCACGGGTCCATTCATTGTGACTTCTCGTGAGCAGGGCGTAAAAGTGGAATTCGAACGCTTTAAAGACTACTGGGATAAAGAGTCGAAAGGTAACGTTGATAAGCTAACGCTTGTACCAATTAAAGAAGACGCAACTCGTGTAGCTGCGCTACTTTCTGGCGGCGTTGACATGATTCACCCAGTAGCGCCAAACGATCACAAACGTGTGAAAGATGCAGACGGCATCGACCTAGTAACGCTACCTGGTACTCGTATCATCACGTTCCAACTAAACCAAAACAGCAACGAAGCATTGAAAGACGTTCGCGTTCGCCAAGCGATTGTTCACGCAATCAATAACGAAGGCATCGTGAAGAAAATCATGAAAGGCTTCGCAACGGCAGCTGGTCAGCAAAGCCCGGCAGGTTACGTAGGTCACGATGACAAACTGGTTCCTCGCTACGATCTGAAGAAAGCGAAAGAACTGATGAAAGAAGCGGGCTACGAAGATGGCCTAACGCTAACGATGATCGCGCCAAACAACCGTTACGTGAACGATGCGAAAGTCGCGCAAGCAGCGGCGGCAATGCTGTCTAAGATCGGCATCAAGGTTGATCTGAAGACGATGCCAAAAGCGCAATACTGGCCAGAGTTCGACAAGTGTGCGGCAGACATGCTGATGATCGGTTGGCACTCAGATACGGAAGATTCAGCGAACTTCAACGAGTTCCTAACCATGACTCGTAACGAAGAAACGGGCCGTGGTCAGTACAACTGTGGTTACTACTCAAACCCAGAAATGGACAAAGTGGTTGAAGCAGCGAACGTAGAAACGGATCCAGCGAAACGTGCAGAAATGCTGAAAGGTGTAGAAGCAACGCTATACAACGACGCAGCATTCGTACCGCTACACTGGCAAAGTGAAGCGTGGGGCGCGAAGTCTAACGTGAAAGCGGCAGACATCGTTAACCCAATGGTAATGCCTTACTTCGGTGACCTAGTGGTTGAATAATCACGGTTAGTCGATTTTGAGGAGGGATTGATGTCCCTCCTCAACTTAAAGCACTCGACTCAGTTTTGTTTCAGTCGGACTGAGTTGGTTTTACAGACTGAATTTTCTCTCTGAATAGAGATCTATGGATAGTTAAGGGGCAAGGAATGTTTTCGTTTCTGGTCAAGCGCCTGTTTCAGGCACTGATAGTGATGTTTGTGATCAGTTTGGTGGCGTTTGCCATTCAGGATAACCTGGGTGACCCGCTGCGTGAGCTTGTAGGTCAGTCGGTTTCAGAAGCGGAGCGTCAAGCGCTACGTGACGAACTGGGCCTGAACGATCCCTTTATCACAAAGTACACTCGCTTTGTGGGCAATGCGCTACAAGGTGATTTAGGTACATCTTACTTCTTCAAGCGACCTGCGGTTGAGGTGATTCTCGATAAGCTGGTGGCAACGCTAGAGCTCGTGTTTGGTGCGACGCTCATCATTATTGTTTTCTCTATACCACTTGGGGTGTATTCCGCGATCCACCCGAAGAGCATCTTTACTAAATTCGTCATGGCGATGAGTAGTGTCGGTATCTCGATTCCGGTGTTCTTAACCGCAATCATGCTGATGTATGTCTTCTCCATAGAACTTGGTTGGCTACCTTCCTACGGACGGGGTGAGACCGCTAATGTGCTTGGTTGGGAATCTGGCTTCTTTACCATTGATGGTATCAAGCACCTTATCCTGCCGTGTATTGCGCTAGCGTCTATCATGCTGCCGTTGTTCATCCGTCTGGTACGTTCAGAAATGCTGGAAGTACTGAGCTCGGAATACATTAAGTTCGCCAAAGCAAAAGGCCTGAACTTACAAAAGATTTATTACCAACATGCACTTAAGAACACCATGTTACCTGTATTGACGGTCGGTGGTGTGCAGATTGGTACTATGGTGGCTTACACCATTCTTACTGAAACCGTGTTCCAATGGCCGGGTACAGGCTTCCTTTTCCTAGAGGCAATCAACCGTGTAGATACACCGCTGATCACTGCCTACGTTATCTTTGTTGGTCTGATCTTCGTGGTAACCAATACCATCGTTGACTTGTTGTACGGCATCATCAACCCAACTGTGAACCTAACTGGAAAAGGAGCTTAATCATGAGCCAATCAAATGTAACACCCGCTCCTGTAGCCGCACCGTCAGCGTGGCAGCGTTTTAAAGAGTCAGATTTTCTGTATTACTTCAAGCGCGACAAAGTTGCGATGGCAAGTTTTACCGTCTTTATGATGTTCTTAGTGTTGGCGTTGGCTGCACCAATTCTGGCTCCGACAGACCCGTACGATCTGACGTCCATCGACATCATGGATTCTGAGTTGCCACCGTCTTGGATGGAAGATGGCGATGAGCGCTTTGTGTTAGGTACCGATGAGCAAGGCCGCGATATTTTATCGACCATTCTTTATGGCTCTCGCTTGTCTTTGACCATCGGTTTCCTTGCGGTTGGTCTTCAGTTGGTACTGGGCATCATCATTGGCTTGTCTGCAGGTTACTTCGGCGGCCGTATCGATAGCTTCTTGATGCGCTTTGCCGACGTACAGTTATCGTTCTCGACTATGATGGTGGCGATCATCGTCTCGGCAATCTTCAAAGCCAGCTTTGGTAGTGATTTCTACAGCCAATATGCAGTGGTCATGCTGGTGGTGATTATCGGCGTGGCAGAATGGCCGCAATACGCACGTACCATTCGCGCCTCGGTATTGGCAGAGAAGAAGAAAGAGTACGTCGAAGCGGCGCGTGTGATGGGCTTTAAAGCACCTCGCATTATGTTCCGTCACATTCTGCCGAACTGTCTATCTCCAATCTTGGTTATCTCGACAGTACAGGTAGCGAACGCAATTATGTCGGAAGCGGCACTGTCATTCCTAGGCTTAGGTCTTCCGGTAGACCAGCCATCTCTAGGCGCGCTAATCAGCATCGGCTTTAACTACATCTTCTCTGGTGCATGGTGGATTACGGCCTTCCCAGGTATCGTGCTAGTAACGCTGGTACTGGTTATCAACCTATTAGGTGACTGGTTGCGTGACGTGTTCAACCCGAAAATCTACAAGGGTTAATCACTAAAATACAAACCTATACGTTGCCTATTTCATAAAATTCTTTCTAAACTGAGAGCCGGATGCAATTCCGGCTCTTTTTTTGCTTATCACTTTTTATTCATGTTTTATTGACGCTTTGTCGCGATAATTTCATCACCTACTGTTCAGAGTGAAGCGTATGGAAATGAAGAAGGCACAACACTCCTCTCGTATCGTCCAATCCGGCTTGAGCCTTGGATTGCTGTTGGCGTGCGCCCAATTTTCGACACCGGTACTTGCGGAGGGTTTTCTTTGCCAAGCCTCTCAAGCGAGTAACAAAGAACTGCCAGTACTTGAGCAATCTTGTCCGATCGGGAAAGGGGTATGGGGAAAGAAAGTGCCGCAGGGAGGCAATGATTTCTTCTGGATCCAGTGTGGTCTATTGCCAAAACCGATGTCTTTAGCCAAAGCCAAGCCGATCTACAGCAAAATCACCACCGATGTTTGGATGAAGCCAGAGCAAAAAGGCTACCGATGTCTTATTGGTCCTTATACTGAATTTGCCAAAGCCTCGCAGGACTTACAGCGAGTCAAAACCTTGTCGACCTATAAAGAAGCCTTTGTTCGTGTGGTTGGCAAAGGTACGTCAGAGCCAGCAAAGCAAACTAAGCCGATGCCGAAGCCTGCCGCGAAGGCAAAGCCTGTAACACCCGTTGCTCCAGTTGCCGCGACTCGCCCGAATACGGACGCTTTCAAAGCTAAAGAGACGCCTGCTAAGGCAGCACCGAAGCAAGCTTCTCAACCAGCGGCGAAACCGACTCAAGCGCCTAAACCTGCTCAGCCTATTATCAGTAACGATACAGTGCAGGTACGATTGAAGACGATTCTGCAAGGTAAAACGTTTGTGGTGCCTTACTTGGTCGAGAACAACAACCAGTTCTACATGGAACATGGAAAGCCTTGGAACCGCTTAAACTATGCGAGCTCGAAAAAGGTCTGTCAGCAACTAAGTATGGACTTGGCGAGTGTCTCGGACTTCAAAACACTGCGTGCATCAGGGGTGATGGAGAAAGACAATTGGCCGCTGCAGTTGCCTTACTGGGGTAAAGATAAGAAGGGCTTGTTTGCCGACCGAGAACCGAATCAGCTCACGGGTACATCCTTACTCAATGTGATTTGTGTGAAGTAATTAAACGGATACAAAAGAGCCCCGCTTGAGCGGGGCTTTTTTGCGGCCTCAAATAGAGGAGCTATTTGAGTTGGGTTTCCTTGTGGCAGTTAGCGCAACAGTATACTTCTTTGATGCCTTTGCACTTTTCCCAGAAGGTTCTGCGTCGACGATGCAGATGAATCTGGCTACAACAAGGTTTCGATAGTACTTGTTTGTCTTTACTCATTAGTCTTCAATCAGAGGTAGTGATTCCATCACTTTTTCCATTGCTTCTAGAGAGTCTGAGTACAGACCAAACTCAGGAGCAGACACTGAGCCATCTTGCTCTGCGCTTGAGTTGATGCCGATGTAGAAGTCACCAAACTCACGGTTCACGTTACGCTGGCGAGTTTTGTAATCAGAATCTGAGCCTGTTTCTTCTAGAGTCAGAGTTTCGCGATTTGTTTCGCTATCGAGAGAGATAGTCCAGTTACCTGGAGTGTAGAAGCCTTCTGGTTTGATAGACTCGTATTCGTAAACACCGTTAGCGTACTCAAACTTACCTGCTGCATAAAATAGCTCAGTCTCGTCTTGAGCAACGGTCTCGCTCTCTACCGTCATATCAAATTCAATCTTACCGTTCGCAACCTTTTCGCTCACTGGTAGTGCTTGTGCGAAAGGAGCGTCGGTTGAATCAAACCAGAACAACTCATCACCATCGATTTTCACAAGGATTTGGTAGTCGCCTTGTGTGGTTTTGTTTTGGTAAAGCATTTCGTACTCAGATCCTTCATCGTCGTACAATTTGCCGTCTTTGATCTCTACATCCCAACAATCTTTGTTTTGGTAAGCCGCGTAGCTTGGTAGCTTGTCCAGTTTTGCCAAAATCGCGTATGGGTCGTACTCCCAAGAGTTGTCGATGAAGTCACTGATGTTTGTCGAATACTCTTCGCCTTGCTCATCATCGTTTGAACCCCAACACCATAGTAGGCCTTCGGCATCTTTCATAAGAATCGCATGGCCGATTTCGCCATCGTTACGTGCGAAGCTGCCCATTTTTGCCGCTTTGCCGTTAAAGTGGTCGATAGTGAAGCCTAGCGTTGGTACGACTGGCGGTGGCGTAGCGCCTTCTTTCACTTCTGGCAGTTTGAAGGTTACGCGAGTTTTACCATCTTCGTTATCTTCTACGCCAACGGTAAAAGTTTGGCCTGCAGCGTAAGCTTTTTCTGGTGTGCCTTCGATTGTGATGATTGCGTTGTCGTCTTCATCGATAGACAAGCCAGCGATAGAGATCGATTCAGCAGAATATTCTTCTAGTTGGCCATCTTCGTCTTTGAAAAGACCTGAAATGTCTAGAGTTTGCTCAAAAGCTTCACCTTGCTGTAGTTGCCAGTCATCAATGATGCTTTGCAGACGTTTTTGTTCTGCTTCAATGATGGTCGGCGCTTGGTTCGCGGTTTCGATGTCCAGCTCAAATACTGTACTTACAGTAGCAAGTGTTTTGCCTGTAGAGTCTTTATCTTCAGCCGTTAGGATGATTTCAAACTCACCGGCTTTGGTGACTTCAGCCGCTGGTGAAAGAACCAATTGGTTGCCTTCGATGCGAGCTTCGATACCTGTACCAGCAAGGTTATGAGTCAATTTAGGTGTGACAAGGTTTTGGTCTTTGTCTTTGAATAGACCTTCAATGTTAAGCTCTACACCATCGAAACCTGCGCCTTTAACGATCTCAGGTAGGTTCTCTAGCTTATCTTCTGCCGCTTCTTCAACGTCTTCGTTAACCACAAGCTTGTTGTTGTATACCGGAACCGGAGACAGCTCGTTGCTGTTTGGCGTTGAGTCTTCAATCACTGGTTTGTTGTTCACATCCGTGATTTGCTCTTGCGTCATTTCGCCTACGATAGCATCCGCTTCTTTAGCGAATTCAGTTGCTTTCTTCTCGTAGTTTGCTGGGTTTTGCGCTTTTGATTCAGTCAGAATCTGAGCGGTTTTATGTAGCTCGGCGCTTTTATCTACACCCGAAACGAAGTCACTGTACAGATCGATAGGAGCTTCTTCTGTACCACCAAGTGCTTGGCTTACTTTTGCTGCCGCTTCTTCTTCTGTTAGCGAGCTGTTGTTTGCCATCTCAATCGCGACAAGGTCTGTGATTGGTGAGATAACGTTAGACGAGTTTGGTGCGCGGAAAACCAGTTCGTGAGCCATCGCTTGGCTTGGGTGATCCATATCTACAGTGTAAGTGCCTGCGTAAGTCGGATCTAAAGCGATAAGCTGTTTCTGTTTCACACCGTTCGGTGTGATGGTTTGTAGAGCCAGAGTTGTCTCTGGTTTTGCTTTGATTTTAAGCTGACCTTTCTCATCGGTTAGACCAAGGAATGTATCATTGGTGTCCCATTGGCCATTGTTGTTCAGATCTTCAAACACAACTGCATTTTTGAAGTAGCCATCAAAGCCTGTGATCACTACGCCAGCATTACCGCCGTTTGAACCACCATCTGAACCACCACAACCTGTTAGCGCGATAGCCACTGACGCTGCTAGTAAACTCACCTTATTCATTGTTTTAATCCTTGTTTCGTTTCCGAATGAGAAAGTCGCTTTGTATTGTTTTATCTTCAAATCTCACTAGTGAGATTGGAAAAGCAGCGCATTTTGGATCGTTTTTGGAAGCAGCTTCAAGATACGAAAAACCGAAAAAAAACCGTAAAAAAACTTTGAATATTTTTTTGTTGATCAGATTAATTGTTTAAATTGTCAATAATGGTGCTAATTATGGAATACAAAGACTTATTTTGAGTTTTTAGTTAATTTCTGAGTGGTTTTTGTCCCAATCGGATCGTGATAAATCATATTGATTTTAAACTCTTCAACTTCACTGGCGTATTGAGGAAGTGGGCGCAAAATGTAGCTATACGTTTCGCCGTGGAGAAATACATCATTGGGATGATAGTCATTATTAAATATGACGAATGCGTACGTAGACAGTTTGGGAGCCGTCTGACAATCGGCCTTATCGGAGTAGGAGATGATATCACTGAACATACCTTCTCCTGCGATGATAGAGACATCCCAAAATGGGCACATCTCATGACCAAATAGGTCGCTGTATGACGTCACTACGTTGAGATCCGAGTCAAAGCTGTCATACCACTCACCATCTTGAGCGAAGTTTCGGTCAAAAATGTAGTTGCTAGCGGTAGCAAGACGGTAACCTCCCGCAGTAGGGATAAGCAAATCAAATAGTGTGGTTTGATATAGCTTCTCCCCTGTATTGACGTTCAAACGTTCTTCCATTGAGCGTTTGTTCTTTTGCATGGTGTAGCTTTCGAAACGATTATCATCGAAGACGGTAATGAAATAGTTTTCGGTCTCTTTATGCACGCGTGAGGTGTAGACCTTTTTCGTGGTCCAAATTTGTTGTGAGCCGTTTGCTTGCACGATTAATGATTCATCGCTGATCTGATATTGGCCGACTTTTTTTAGTTCATGCTCTTCAGGACAACGAGTTTTGTTGTTGGAAGCCGCATAAAAGACCTCTTCTTCGACAAATTTAAACGCCTCACAGTACACCACTTCATAGGCGTATTTCTTTCCACCAAGCATTGTTGAGGATTCAAGGCGATACACAATGCCATCGATCAGAGGGTGTTCTGTATCATTTTGTTCTTCGATTACTGCTGGCAGTTCAAAACGCGTGGTAACCCAAGCATGGTCTTCTGTACCATGGTGGTCATCGCGCGCAGATACCGCTAAGTAAGTGGTTTGATCGAACGCTTTTGGTGCACCTTGCAACATGATCTGCCCTTGGTTGAGAACACTCAGTCCATTGGCGTTTTCCAACCAGATTCGGGTCGTGAGAAGGTCGCCCTCGGGGTCTTCAAACAATTGCTCCAATCCCAATGAGTAGTTGATAGGGTTGTTCTGTGTCAGTTCCCAACCAAAGATGATGGTTTGTAACTGCTGCTCTACCGCAAGGTTAATGATCGGTTTGCCATTGTTAGTCGCATCATTGTTTATGTTGCTACTCACGTAGGTTTGAGTCAGGTCCCCGGAGTAATTGACCACCGATGATCCAAAAGCACCTTGAACCTGTTCAGGCTGATCTGACAAGGTCGATTCGAGTGCTTTTTCAAAGGCAAGATCGTTGTTTCTCTCTAGTACTGAGGAGGTTAAGGCTTGCTTCACTTCAATCAACGAAGTGCGCTCACCTTGGGACGTTTTTCTCTTATCTAGGCCATTTTGTGCTGGTTCTATATTGGCAGCCGCAGCGAATGTTTGTTCATCTGAAAGCCAGTAGCTTGCTATCAAGCAGACACCCAGTGCGCCTGCAATCCAGTATTTTTTCGACATGATATTACGCGTGCGCCATTCTTGATTGCAGCCAACTGCGCGAGAACTTAAGGTCTTTTTCAATCAAACTGGCGCTGCATTCGAGCAGTTCACAGATCTCTTGGTTTTTCATGCCCATCAGGTACTTGAGCTTTAGCGCGTTAGATTGGCGTGGATAGCGCACACTAAAGTTGTCGAGCGCTTTGTCCATGATGATGAGTTGCTCGAAGCGATCTTCTTCCTCCTTCATCAAGGTGATGTGTTGTCGCTTCTGCGCTTGATGGGCGCGTGCATTGTCGATCAGGATCTGGCGCATCACTTTGGCTGCCATTAAGAAGAAATCACGCTTGGTTTCAATCTCACTCATATCGCAGCTAGACATTTTTAAATACGCATCATGAATGAGCGCCGTGGTGCTGTTTACGCTATCGGCCAGTACCTTGTTGTCGGTGCCGTATTTCTCTGCGTTGCGCTCACGTTCTTGCTGAGCAATCTTACGAAGTTGTAGGTAAGCGAATTGGTACAACTCACTTTCCGCTTTTTTATCGCCGGCTTGCCACTGCTGGATAATTTGCGTCAGGGTAGATTTAGAAGCCATGGCTATACGTCCTCACTTACTTTTACAAACTCAGAGATAGAATGGGTTTCAATGCGGTCAGACCCATCACGATTACGGCTGATGTCTTGTTGGTAACGATACAAAATACCTTGCTCCCAGCTCTTGCCAGCAGGCAGGTATTCCCACGTGGTGTAGTTGATTTCAGATGGTTTTGAGGACCAGCGCACCATCACGTTCATCTGTGCCAACTCGGCGCTCGCCTGATCATTGTTGACCCACCACATATCCAAATACTCGTTGGTGACATCTTGGGTGTATAGGCTGGTATCTGTCGGGCAGGTAACGGCATCAACTGGTAGGCGCAACACTTGGTTATGACGCATCAGTAGGCACGATTGCTTCATCGACTCTTGCAGGTATTGAGTTTGTTGCCACACGCCTTGGTAGGCAATCTGGCTATCGATGGAGTCAGGGTAGGTAAACCACAACATTTCGGTGCGGTTGTGGTGTTTAACATGCTCGTTTTGCCCTAAACCTTGCACTTTTTCCATCAAAAGCTGGGTACTAGGGTCGAAGTTGAGCGCGACAGAGCGATATTTCCAGTCGCCATCATCGTTGTAATCTTCTAATGAGAAGCCATTGAGATCATTACGAGTACAGCCTTTATCCGCGCAGCCAACCAAGCTTTCCCATTCTGAAAACTTTTCAATCGGTTCGATAATGTCTTCTGTCACACTGTGATTGAGTGCCAAGAAGCAGCCTTGGAAGTAGTCGCCGATGCTTGGGTGCTGAATCAGGTTTTCTTCAGTGATGGTGAAGTTGACCTCACCAATCGGCGGGCGGTAACGCGGGTGGTGTTGGTAGCGAATATCGAACGCGCAGGCACGACCTTGCCAGTCTTTTTTCTTGATGATGATGTTCTTAAAGCGCACATCACGAGGCTCGAAAATGATTTCATCTGAGGCGAAGTTCTTTTCGATGTAGCGTTGGCTTTCATTCAAGTGTTCAACCGCTTCTTGTACCGAAACCCAATCCAAATCGAATTGGTGTTTAGCATCATCTAAGAAATTGAGGTCAAGACGCTTGAGCTGCGCTTGGAAGGCAGGGTCGGATAACACCTTGTTAGCCAACACGATTTCTTGGCGGTTTTCTGGTGTGCTGTCGAGAGAGAGCAACAAGCGGGTCATGTTGATACTGCGACTTGGCTTGGTGGTTGCCATTGTCGGAGTAAGCACTTCTTGGCTCGACATCGTGGTGAGCAAGTAGCCGTTATCGTCATTGCCTAGGAAGAAGCTGATGACATCACCAGGGCGATATTGAAATGCGCCTTTATCGGTGTGGCCAGATAGGTTGGAACTGGTTTTGTAATACAGACCAGTCACCGGTGAATCGATGAAGAAACCTTGCTTTATGGTAGGCGCTGTCGCTTCTGCCGACGGAGTCGTAGAAGTTGAGCTCGCCCATGCTGGTGCTATCGCTAAAGCCGATAGCCAGATCGCAACGGAACGTGTGTACATCTTAAATTTTAAGCCTTTTTCGTGTTTAGCCTTACTGTTGAGTGCGGTCCTTTGGTGCACAATTTGGCTGACAACTTATTGATTTTGTAAGGTGCTTCTCTGGCACCGGCGTCATCATCGCCAACAACATTTTCTGTTTTATGTGTTTGGGGATATCTGGGTTAGACAGAATCCGCCTACGTGTCAGCTCCATCATGGCACTGACGGACATATGTTCGACGTTTTGCCCCTTGGCGTGAAAGACAAGGCGCGTCACTTCGTACATGATGTCTTCTGCAATCTTCTTTTCTTGTTGCAGTTGTATGTTCTTTTGAATCAGAGTGTTACCAAACAGCACGCCTGATAACACTAAGATCGCGGACAACACCGATGGCAGCGGTCGGCGTTGTACCAAACGAAGCGTACTGTACAGCGGCCAGTGCTTCTTTTGCTCTATTGGGCGTCGTTCCAAAATACATTCAATATCTTGGCGTAGTGTTCGAACATTGAGGTAGCGCTGCTTTGCTTTCGCTCTTGTCGCTCGTCTCACCACCCAATAAATGTCTGACCACATTGGCTGATCAGGAAACATCAACGCCAGAATCTTACCCAGTGAATACACATCACTTTGCTCGGTTAAAAACTGCCCAGCTTGTTGCTCTGGACTGGCGTATTTTTCACTGAAGGCAATCAATGCGGGAGACGAATCATTACTGTTTGATTGCACCTTTTGTGTCAGGTTGAAATCGAGCAGTTTTGGCCGTTTATTGCGATCAATGAGGATGTTTTCTGGTTTGAGATCCGCATGCAGAACTTGATGCTGGTGGGCGTGTTCCATTGCCTGACAAATCTGCTTGAACAGCAATAACTTGTCATCGTCTTCCATTGGCGTGAGCAACAAATACGTGTCTAGGGTCTGGCCAAAAACGCGTTCCATCACGATGTAAACCGAATCACCGTGCAAACCGCCATCAAACACTTTGGCAATGTAAGGATGGTTTAAACGAGCCAGAAGCTGAGCTTCATCAAACAGCGCGCATTTGCCTAATACATTACTGAGATTGGTTTGAATGAACTTGATCGCAAGGTCTTGCTCGAACGTCTCGTCAGCGCGTAGTGCCGCATATACTACCCCCATACCTCCACGTCCTAACTCATGGGTAAGGCGGTACTTGCTGACCTCTTCGCCTGTTAGGTCGACCTCTTGTTTGGTTGCCAAATTCGCGCCGAAACCAAGCAACTCTGTCAGTTGTTCTTCTTCGTTTTCACTGGCTAAAAGAGGGGCAACTTGGAGGTAAAGCTCAGGTTGACTCTGCTGCAATTCGTTGAGGTATTGCTGCTTTTGAGAGTCGTCCAGATCAAGCAGGTGATAGTAAATCTGGGTTTCGCTAGAGCCTAACTGCACTGTACTTCGTATCTTATTGTTTTAGGTGCGTTATCTTATAAGAAACTCAATATTAATGTCATTTATTTATTCGGCTTTGAGTCACAATGTTTAGTTTGCATCTTGATGGTTATTTAATCGCTAAGGTTATGATTTTATTAATGATGTAGTGGATGGTTTTTACTAAGCTTGTCGGCGAGGAGTCTATTCGTCATAATGTTACTAGTAACATTACTGATAAATTAGACATTTATGGCTCAGCAGAATAAGAAAGCACGAACGACATTACAGGATGTCGCAGACAAAGTTGGCGTAACAAAGATGACCGTCTCGCGTTACATGCGCAATCCAGACTCAGTGGCAGAAAAAACGCGAGTGAAAATTGCCGCTGTAATTGAAGAGATGGGCTACATCGAAAACCGTGCTCCGGCGATGCTGTCGAAGTCTTCCAGTAAAGCGATTGGTATTTTACTGCCTTCACTGTCCAACCAAATTTTTGCGTCTTTTGTTCAGGGCATTGAAACCGTCACTAAAGCCAATGGCTATGAAACGCTACTTGCGCACTTTAGTTATGACGAGCTGGAAGAAGAACGCAAAATCGCGTCGCTGCTTTCTTATCAAGTTGATGGCTTAATCCTAACCGAAAGCCACCACACTCAACGCACTTTGCAGATGATCAAAAACGCTGGCGTTCCTGTGGTAGAGACCATGGAACTGCCAGAGCAGCCGATTGATATGGCGGTCGGCATGGATCACGAAGACGCTTCTTACAGCGTCGTAAAGCGCATGTTGGAGTCGGGCAAGCGTACTATTGTTTACTTCGGTGCTCGCTTGGATACGCGTACTAAATTGCGTATGCAAGGCTACGATCGCGCGATGACAGAAGCAGGATTGGAGCCAAAACACGTGCTAACGGGCGATCACTCTAGCTTTTCGTTGGCGCATGATTTATTGGAGCGCGCACTGGCAACCTACCCAGAACTTGATGGTGTATTTTGTACCAACGACGACATCGCAATTGGTACTTTGTTGAGTGCTCAGCAACGCGGCATCAAAGTGCCAGATCAACTTGCGGTGGTGGGCTACAACGCATTAGACATCGGGCAAACTATTAGCCCGAAACTGACCAGTGTGGATACACCGCGTTTCGAGATTGGTGAGAAAAGTGCCGAGCTACTGATTGCGCGCCTCAAGGGTGAAGAGCAAGCAGAGACTAAAGTCGACATGGGCTACCAAATTACTGCGGGCGAAAGCGTCTAACTCACTCACTTTCATCATTCGTTTCTGATAAGGACACGGGCATGCCACATCAACTTGATGCGTTAGATCTTAATTTAATGCGCTTACTTAAAGCCGTGGTAGAAAATCGCAGCATCAAGTTGGCGGCGATGCAGCTTGGCATTTCGCAGCCCAGTGCCAGTCGCGGGGTGATGAAACTCAAAGACGTGTTTGATGATCCGCTGTTTGTGCGTAAAGCGCATGGGGTAGAGCCATCCCCAATGGCGATTCGCTTAGCGGCGGAGTTCGATAACATGCTGTCGCCACTAGAAAAAGTAGTGCAGGAGTTTTCGGACTTTGACCCTCTCGAATACCAAGGTCAGATTGCGATTGTGACTGACCCTTATTTGATGGACGAACAAGGTCAGCGTTTATTGCGCGGCTGCCATCAGGCGTTTCCTCAAGCCTCGTTTGCCTTCTCAAGCTGGAACATTTATTCCCAAGACGAGATGTTAGAGGGCGAGCACGACTACTGCATTCTTGACCAAGAAACTGAGTTGTCGAAAGACATCTACATGCGCCCATTGTTTGTTGAAAAGCGTGTGATTTTGGCGCGTAAAGACCACCCGACGTTGTCTCAAATCAGCAATGATTGGGACACGGTGTCTGAATTGCCACTGGTCTCTTTGCCTGCACCAGCATCCTACAACCCGCTGTGCACGGTGGAGTCAGAATATCGCCGCATGGGCTACGAGCCCGTTGTATTGCTCAAGTCCTACAACTTGCGCGTCGCTTGCCAAATGCTGCTTGAGACCGATGCCATCATGTATGCCAGCCAAAGTACTGCACATTTGATGCACGAGCTTGCCTCTTATCCAATGCCGATGGTCAACCGAGAGTTCAGCCAATTTGTTGTTTCTGGAGGTTATTTACAGACCTACCGTAACCACCCTTTGCACCGCCATTTGCACCAAGTGGTGCAGCAAACCCTCAATACGCCATTAACGTGATCGGATATGCAAACTGCCCTTTAAGATATTCAAAAATGAATATCTCAATTACCTGTCTGTTTTACTGAATAAGGGCTAATCTGACTACAAATAGTCAGGAGAAGCGGCTCTTTTTATCTTATCAATTCTTTGAATGTCTGATTCTTAAAGGACATTCACCATTCTCCGTTATGCAGTTTTTTAATTTCTGGGGAGGATGAATCATGCTCATTGCACGTCTATTTTTATTGCTCGCCATCGTTGCCGAAGTTGCCGGTACCAGTACGATGTCGTTTATTGGTGAAAGTAATGCGTGGGAAGGCTATCTGGTGATGTACGTTCTGATCGCCATTTCCTATTACTTCTTGTCGAAAGCGGCAAAGAAAATCTCTATCGGTGTCGCGTACGCAACATGGGAAGGTTTGGGTATCGCCTTGATTACCTTGGTTTCTATCGTTTTGTTTGATGCCAACTTAGGCACGCAGCAGTTGCTTGGTTTGGCGCTGGCGGTAGTCGGTATCGTGTGTGTGACGCTCGGCGAATCACACGGTCAGCCTCAACAGAAAGATGAGTTGCCAAGCTCATCAAATGCGAGGTGTTAATCATGAGCCAATTTTTTACTGTTTCATTCGGATTTGTTGTTATGGCGGCGTTGGTCGACATCATGGCGAACATGGCACTGACTCGCTCTAAAGGCTTTAAGCACAAAGGGTGGGGCATCACTGCGATTGTGTTGGTGATGGCGGCGTTTACCTTACTTGCTCAAGCGGTAAAAGAGATCGACCTTGCGATCGCATACGCCTCTTGGGGCGCGATAGGTATCTTAGGTACCGCGATTGGTGGCGCTTTGCTGTTCAAACAAAAGCTTAAGCCGATTGGCTGGTTTGGTATCTTTGTGGTGATTGCAGCGGTTGTGGTGATGAAGACGGCTTGATGTTCTTTGCCTGAATCCTAGATATCGTAACTCTGAACGGCGAGGGACGAGCATGATTCAGAATCTACCAACAAAAAGTGCTGTGGCAGAGGTGTTTCCTCTCGCTTCACAGCACTTTGATATTAGATTCCTGATCTCGCTTAGGCTCGTCGGAATGACGGGGTCTTTCTTCCCGTCCTAAACAATAAAGCTTGCGCCTTCTTCTGCGCTCGAAACGCTCTGACGAATCACGCTAAAGAAACCACGACCCCAAGTCTGTTGTTTCGCTTCAGTATCCATCTCTAACAAGTTACGACCCGTAACGTCGCTTAGGTTATTCAGTTCGCCAGTTTGGCAATCAACGCGGATGATGTCGCCATTACGCACCAAGCCAATCGCGCCGCCACGAATTGCTTCTGGAGAAACGTGGATTGCCGATGGAATCTTACCCGATGCACCCGATAGTCGACCGTCCGTCACTAGCGCGACTTTAAAGCCCGCTTTCTGCACGTTGCCGAGAATTGGCATCAGTTTATGCAGCTCTGGCATGCCGTTCGCTGCAGGACCGTTGTGCGTCACGACCACGATGCAATCTTGGTTTAGCTCACCACGTTTGTACGCCGCTTCCACTTCGTGTTGGCATTGGAATACGATCGCAGGGGCTTCGATGATGCGCTGATCTTCTTTCACCGCAGAGACTTTCACCACCGCTTTACCCAAGTTACCGTTAAGTACGCGAGTACCACCGGTGTTTTGGAAAGCTTGCGTTGGCGCAGCAATCACTTCGCCGTCTTGGCTGCCATCACATGGTGTCCAAGTCAGTTTGCCGTCAACTAGTGTAGGTAGCGTCATTTGGTCTTCGAATTCGCCGAATACCGGCTTCACGTCACGGTGAAGCAAGCCTGATTCGTCCAAACGATGCAATAGTGCAGGTACGCCACCCGCTTCTTGGAATGCGTTCATATCTGCTGGACCGTTCGGGTAAACGCGCGCCAATAGTGGCACGACTTCAGATAGGTCACTGATGTCTTGCCATGTCAGAATCAAACCTGCTGCACGCGCCACCGCCAACATGTGGATAGTGTGGTTGGTGCTGCCGCCCGATGCCAACAGCGCAATAATACCGTTGATCAGGCTCTTTTCGGTGACAACTTCAGACAATGGACGGAAGTTTGCTGAACCTGCATTCATTGCCGCGATTTTCAGAGCTGCGTGATCAGTCAGCGCCTTACGTAGCTCAGTATGTGGATGGGTGAATGCCGAACCTGGCAGCATCAAACCCATTGCTTCAAACACAAGTTGGTTAGTGTTTGCCGTGCCGTAGAAGGTGCATGTGCCAGCTGAGTGGTAAGCGCGACACTCCATATCAAGCAGTGCGTCTTTGCCTACTTCGCCCGCCGCGTATTTTTGGCGAACGTCGACTTTCTCTTCATTGCTGATGCCTGTTGCCATCAAACCTGCTGGCACAAACGCCGTTGGTAGGTGTGCGTAAGACAGCGCGCCCATCAATTGTCCCGGTGCGATTTTGTCGCAGATACCCAGAAGCAAGGTCGCATCGAATACGTTGTGGCTCAGTGAAAGTGCCGTTGATTGAGCAATTAAGTCACGAGAAAACAGTGACATGTCCATGCCCGCTTGACCTTGAGTCACGCCATCACACATTGCCGGAACACAGCCAGCAACTTGCGCAGTGTGACCGTAACCAGACAGCACTTGTTTGATTTGATCAGGGTAGTGTTGGTACGGCTGGTGGGCACTTAACATATCGTTGTAAGCACTGATCAGCGCTACATTCGAATGCGTGAAATCCAGAATGCTTTTCTTTTCTGAAGAACAAGATGCCGCAACAGCGTGAGCCAAGTTACCGCAAGACAGACCGACACGACCTTTGCCCGCTTCGGCTTGGACTTCAGTACGAGCAAGAAACGCCGCTCGCGCCTCTTGGCTGCGCTCAACTAAGCGTTGGGTAACGTCTAAAATTACTTGATGAGTCATGCCATTGCCTCGTCTTGCACTAGGATTAACTCAGCGGCATTCGACACAACGTCTTCGATGGTTGCATCAATGCTGACGAAAATGGTGCGAGGCTCATTTTCTGGGCGTTCTAGAGCTTCGAACTGGCTGTTGACCATGTTCTCTTTCATGAAGTGACCTTGGCGAGCACGCATACGCTCAAGGATCAGTTCTTTGCTGCCATCTAGGAAAAGGAAGGTCACGTTTTCGTTGCCTTCGCGGATTTGGTCACGATAAATCTTTTTTAGTGCCGAGCAGACAATAATGCCGTGCTCGTTTTTGCTTTCTAAGCTATAAGCAGCGTCGCGGATACGTTCCAGCCAAGGTTTGCGGTCGTCGTCGTTCAGAGGCTGACCTGACGCCATCTTCTGAATGTTTGCTCGTGGGTGAAGATCATCACCATCAATGAATTTACGTCCCAGCTTTTTCGCCAAGTGCTCACCAATTGTGGTTTTGCCACTCGCACAAACGCCCATAACGACGACACTACTACCAGCCATAACTTATCCTCATAACAAATTTGCGCGTGATCTCAATTTTCGAATTCACTTTAAAATATGGGTTTATCTTATTCATGTTATCGGTAACATGTTACCGGTAACTCAAATAAATGTGAACCACAACACAAACAATAATTCTTAAAGGTGAACCCATGGAACAGCTAACCCAAGCTCCAGACCCTACGTTCCTACTAACGATTGCAGTCCTCGCGATAGCAGCGTTACTTGTATTGATTATTAAACTAAAAGTGCACGCTTTTGCTTCCCTAACTATGGTGAGTTTAGGTACAGCACTGGCGACTGGCGTTTCTTCTGACCAAGTTGTCCCAACCATGATGAGTGGCTTTGGTGGCACGTTGGCTTCAGTTGCATTGCTGGTTGGTCTTGGCGCAATGATCGGTAAGATTTTGGAAGTAACTGGCGGTGCGCAAGTGCTGGCAGATACTTTGATTGGACGCTTCGGTAAAGAGCGCGCACCTTTTGCATTGGGTGTGGCTTCACTACTGTTCGGTTTCCCAATCTTCTTTGATGCTGGTCTAGTGGTCATGATGCCTATCATCCTAAGTGTGGCAGCACGCTTTGGTGGTTCGCCAATAAAATACGCACTACCAGCGGCGGGTGCGTTTGCAGTAATGCACGGCTTTGTTCCTCCGCACCCAGGTCCAGTTGCAGCAGCAGAATTCCTAGGCGCAAACATTGGTCTACTGCTTGTTGTTGGTATCCTAGTGGCTATCCCAACTTGGTACCTAGGCGCTTATCTATTTGGTCTGTACGCAGGCAAGAAATTCGATATCCCACTATCAAAAGCGTTCTTCAACGGTGAAACACAAGTTGATGAATCTAAGCTGCCAAAATTTGGCACAGTAATGACCATCCTAGTGCTGCCGGTACTGCTAATCTGTTTAGACACAGTACTGAACACGCTAGCGGTTGCGGGTGTGATTGATGGCAAAACAGCTCTGGTTGAGTTCCTACGTATGCTAGGTAAAACACCGGTAGCACTTCTGATTACTCTGCTAGTGTCTCTTGCGGTATTCGCGAAAGACTACGGCATGGCAAAACTTGAGAAGCTGTGTGGCGACTCATTGGCTCCGATCTGTGGCGTTATCCTAGTAACAGGTGCGGGCGGTATGTTCGGTGGCGTATTGCGCGCAAGTGGTATCGGTGATGCACTAGCAGACGTTCTGACTGACACAGGTATGCCAGTGATCGTAGCGGCATTTGTTATCTCTACCTGTCTGCGTGTTGCTCAAGGCTCAGCAACCGTAGCGCTAACGACAACTGCAGCACTTATCGCGCCAGTAGTGGCAGCATCAACTGGTTTGAGCGAGCTAGACCTATGCTTTATCGTTATCGCGATTGCAGGTGGTGCAACAGTGCTTTCTCACTTCAACGACTCTGGTTTCTGGCTAGTATCTCGTCTACTAGAGATGGATGAGAAAACAACGCTAAAAACTTGGACGGTAATGGAAACTTTACTTGGTGGTATCGCATTTATTATCGTAGCAACATTAAGCTTTATTCTTTAGAGGTTACCCATGACAACACTTGAACAACGATTAAGAGAAATCAAAATCGTCCCAGTTATCGCAATCAACGATGTAGCACACGCTCTGCCACTGGCAAAAGTGTTGGTAGAAAACGGTTTACCATGTGCGGAAGTGACATTCCGCACTGAAGCGGCGGCTGAGTCGATCCGCATCATGCGTGAAGCGTACCCAGAACTGCTGATCGGTGCTGGTACAGTGCTGACAACAGAGCAAGTGGACATCGCGATTGAAGCGGGTGTGGACTTTATCGTGAGCCCAGGTTTCAACCCAACGACAGTGAAATACTGTCAGCAACGCAACGTGACAATCGTACCGGGTGTGAACAACCCAAGCTTGGTTGAGCAAGCGATGGAAATGGGTCTACGTACCCTGAAGTTCTTCCCTGCTGAGCCATCAGGTGGCGTAAACATGCTAAAAGCACTAACGGCAGTTTACCCAGTGGAATTCATGCCAACAGGTGGTGTAAGCCCATCTAACGTGGAAGATTACCTAGCGCTGAAATCGGTTGTCGCTTGTGGCGGTACTTGGATGGTGCCAACTGCAATGATGGACAACGGCGATTGGGAAGGTATTGCTGAATTGGTTCGCGCAGTTAAGTAAAACGCGCAAACAGCTCCGAAATACCCCCGAACGTTTTAAAACGTGAATAGAAAAAGGGTCATCAAGTAATTGATGACCCTTTTTGTTTATCTGCTTAAATCGCAAAGTGATTCACGCGTGATTAACGCATTGTCACGAACTCTTCAGAGCCTGTTGGGTGGATAGCCACAACAGAGTCGAAGTCTGCTTTGGTTGCGCCCATCTTCATTGCAACGCCGAAGCCTTGAATCATTTCATCAACGGTAAAGCCTATGCCGTGTAGACCAACAACCGTTTCTTCTTCGCCAGCACATACTAGCTTCATCTTACATGGTTGACGGTGCTTAGTAACCGCTGTGTACATCGCAGTAAAGCCAGACGTGTAGACTTTGATGTTGTCTTTGCCGTACTTCTCTTCTGCTTCTTGAGTCGTTAGACCGATAGTGCCGATTGGTGGGTGGCTGAATACCACAGTTGGTACCAAATCGTAGTCCATCTTCGCGTTTGGTTTGTTGTTGAACAGACGCTCAGAAAGTTGACGACCCGCTTTAACAGCCACAGGTGTTAGCTCGATACCGCCTTCCATGATGTCACCTACACAGTAGATGCCTTTCACGTTCGTTTCTTGGTACTCGTCTACCTTGATGTAGCCACGATCGTTCGTTGCAACGCCAGTTGATGCTAGGTTGATAGCGTCAGTTGCTGGGTGACGACCGATTGCCCAGATTAGGGTATCAACGTTTTGGCTCTCACCGTTTTCTAGGTGCAGAGTTAGGCTGCCGTCGGCTTCTTTTACCACTTCTTTTGGCACAGAGTGGGTGTGCAGCGTTGGACCTTCTGCGTCCATTACTTCTACTAGCGTTTCGATGATCATTGGATCGAAGCTACGTAGTGGTGATTCTTTACGAACGAATAGGTGCGTTTCTGTGCCAAGTGCATGCAGTACGCCAGCGATTTCTACCGCGATGTAACCTGCACCGATCACTGCAACGCGTTTTGGTTGCTCAGCAAGCTCGAAGAAGCCGTTTGAATCGATGCCGTATTCCGCGCCTGGGATGTTTGGAATCGTTGGACGACCACCCACTGCGATCAGGATGTGATCTGCTGTGTAGTGTTCACCGTTTACTTCAACCGTTTTCTCGTCAACAAACTTAGCAAAGCCTTTGATAACGTTTACTTTGTTGTTGCCAAGAACGCGGTCGTAAGACTGGTGGATACGACCAATGTAAGCCTGACGACTCTCAACCAGTTTGCTCCAGTCGAAACCTTTTACATCTACATCGAAGCCGTAGTCTTCTGCGTACAGGTTCATTGCTTCTGCAACTTGCGCGCCGTGCCACATCACTTTCTTAGGCACACAACCAACGTTTACACAGGTACCGCCAAGGTCTTGAGCTTCGATAAGCGCTACTTTAGCACCGTACATTGCCGCACGGTTTGCTGATGCGATACCGCCGCTGCCGCCGCCGATACAGATATAATCAAAATGAGTCGCCATTACTTTCTCCAAGAGCTTATTAATTTTGTCTGACAATAATTACATTGGGGTGGTGGGTTATGAACTCAACAGCCCAACGGAATTGTTGTTAATTCCATGTCCCTATCATAAATCGAGTCTAGCAATTTCCTAAATGGGAAAAAGTGACATTGCTTATGACAAATAGCGATGAAAGGATAGCAAAGCGGAATAAGGCGCTATTCCGCTTGGTGTTTTTCATGCTCAGGGGAGGGGAAAACCATTAACCACAACAACTTGTAGACCCACAACCGCCTTGGGCTTGCACGTCTTTGCCATCCGCAAGATAAGTGTTGGTTAGGTAGAAGTCGCTAAATAGCTGCACGAAATCTTCCGATACTGTCTTCTCTACCAATCCTGATTCTAAGATGTGCTTTTGCCACGCCTGCATTTTTGGCAGACCACAGAAGAAGTCGTAACCAGAATGCGCTTTGACGATGGCAGCGCGATGCAGAAGCGGCAACCAAGCCATGTCCACATTACTTAGTTCATCGGATTTAAAGAACTTGGTTTCACCAGACAGTTGGTTTTCTGCTTTTTGGAACGCTTTGATCAGCTTCTCCGCTCGTTCTTCAAAGGTTGCTTGGTCTTTGCTGCTCATCGTGCCGCACTGTGCCAAGTAGTGTTTAGAACCTAGGTAGCTCCATGCTCGGTCTAGTGCGCGTTGTTCGTTTGTCACGCCTTGCTCTAACGGACCGTATTCATCTTCGATGTATTCGATGATCGCATCCGACTCAAACAGTGCAGTGCCAGATTCTGTCACCATCACCGGTACTTGACCGTTTGGTGAGATGTCTAGGAACCATTGTGGCTTATCTTTTAGGTTGATGTATTCAATCTCGTAAGGGATCTGTTTTGCTTCTAGTGCCGCGGTTACGCGTTGAACAAAAGGGCAAATTTTAAAACTGATAACTTTAAGCATGGTCATTTCTCTCTATGTTTTAGCTTGTTTACATCCCTAAGACGCAGGCAAAAAAGAAAAGACGAAGCGAAGACGAAAATTTTTAGAAAATAAATAAAAAAAAGCGCAACGAGGTCATCGTTGCGCTTTAAGGTTATGAAATTCAGTGTCTTTTATTCTGGAACGATCCAGTCGACTTTCCAGTGACCCGTTGCTGGCGCGATCGCTTCTTGTAGGAATGGCAGAATTTCTTTCATCTGGCTTTCCAGTTTCCACGGCGGGTTAATCACGATCATGCCTGATGCCGTCATGCCGCGCTCGTTGGTATCTGGAGATACGCCCAATTCGATTTGCAGAATTTTGCGAATGCCAAGCCCTTCTAAACCTTCAATCATGTCTTCGATGTCATGGCGGTTTACTACTGGGTACCAAATCGCGTAGATACCCGTTGCCCAACGTTTGTGGCTTTGGTAAATCGCTTGTACGACGTCGCGGTACTCTTTCGCTAGCTCGTATGGCGGGTCAATCAGCACCAAACCACGACGCTCTTGTGGTGGCAGACTGCCTTTTAGACGCTTAAAGCCATCTTCTTTGTAGATGCTTACTTGACGATCGCGGTGGAACTCTTGCTCTAGCAGCGGGTGATCGGCTGGGTGCAGCTCAGTTAGAACCATACGGTCTTGTGGGCGGATTTGCGCACGTGCAACACGCGGTGAGCCTGGGTAGTAACGCAGCTTCTCACCGTTGTTCAACGTTTTGATTGAATCGATGTAGCTTGCGATGTCTTCAGGAATGTTTGGGTTGTCCCAAATGCGAGCGATGCCTTGTTTGTATTCGCCCGTTTTCTCAGACCATTCGTGAGTCAGATCGTAGCGTCCCACACCCGAGTGGGTATCGTGATAAACAAACGGCTTATCTTTCTGCTTTAGTGCATCAAGAATGAGGCTTTGAACGATGTGTTTTACCACGTCAGCATGGTTGCCAGCGTGGAAGCTGTGGCGGTAACTTAACAAATTAAACTCTCGAAACACTCTTTGACTGAGTGTGGTCTGTGATTTTCGCGATATGGCGGTATTATACTCAAGTAACTTGAAGAAGTAGAACTTCGATTCAAATCAGTATCACTGATAGGGATTCACTATTGAAATTTCTTTAAGTCACCCATACTTAGTATGAGTAAACAAATTGAACCTAAGTGGGATTGTGCCGCTCCAATAGAGTGCCAAACCGAACTTAGGCATAACAAGACTCAAGGACAGAGTAAGCGCTCTTTGACCCATTCGGTCATTGCTGCATCGAGAAAGGGAACGGAAATCCCCCCATCCATGTTGTCGGCTTGCCTGTGCATTGAGTTCGCCTACTGTTTTGCAAATACCAACAGGTTCTTTGCAAATGCGAATAGGCAAATACAGAGCCAAAACACAAAAGGAATTATTCATGTCTAATCCACTTCTTACGTTTACGGATCTTCCTCCGTTTTCGCAAATCAAACCAGAACACATTAAACCTGCAGTGGAGCAGGCGATTGCGGATTGTCGTGCCAAGATTGACGAGGTACTTAAAGACAACGCAAACCCAAGCTGGACCAGTGTGATCGCGCCAATTGAAGAAGCGGATGACCGCTTGAGCCGCATTTGGTCACCAGTGGGTCACATGAACTCAGTAGTGAACAGCGAAGCGCTGCGTGAAGCTTACGAAAGCTGCCTACCAATCCTGTCTGAGTACGGTACTTGGGTTGGTCAGCACAAAGGTCTTTACGAAGCGTACAAAGCGATCAAAGCCAGCGAAGAGTACGCGACGCTGACGCGTGCACAGCAGAAGACCATTTCGGATTCACTACGCGACTTCGAGCTTTCGGGCATCGGTCTACCATCAGACGAGCAACATCGCTACGGCGAAATCAGCAAGCGCATGTCTGAGCTGAGCTCAAAATTCTCCAACAACGTACTGGATGCAACCATGGGTTGGACTAAGCACGTTGTAGACGAGAAAGACCTAGCGGGTATGCCAGAATCTGCACTTGCGGCGGCAAAAGCGGCAGCAGAAGCAAAAGAGCTTGATGGCTACCTAATCACGCTAGATATCCCATCTTACCTACCAGTGATGACGTACTGTGATAACCAAGACCTACGTAAAGAAGTGTACGAAGCGTACGTAACACGCGCTTCTGATCGTGGTCCAAACGCAGGCAAGTGGGACAACACAGAAATCATCACTGAGCAGCTAAAACTGCGTCATGAAATCTCTCGTATGTTGGGTTTCAACACTTACAGCGAGAAATCTCTGGCAACTAAAATGGCAGAGAACCCAGCGCAAGTTCTTGGCTTCTTGAACGATTTGGCAACCAGAGCGAAACCACAGGGTGAGCGCGAAATTGAAGAGCTACGCCAGTTTGCTAACGCAGAATTTGGTGTTAGCGAGCTAAACGTGTGGGACATTGCGTACTACAGCGAGAAGCAAAAACAGCACTTGTTCCAAATCTCGGATGAAGAACTGCGTCCTTACTTCCCTGAATCAAAAGCAGTAAGTGGTCTGTTTGAAGTACTAAACCGCGTGTTTGGGATGACAGTTACAGAGCGTGAAGGCGTGGATACTTGGCACGAGTCAGTGCGTTTCTTCGATATCTTCGACGGCGAAGGCACACTACGTGGCAGCTTCTACCTAGATCTATACGCACGCGAACACAAACGTGGCGGTGCGTGGATGGACGATTGCCGTGGTCGTCGCGTAACGCTATCAGGCGAGCTACAAACACCGGTTGCTTACCTAACGTGTAACTTCAACCGTCCTGTGGGCGACAAGCCTGCACTGTTTACGCACGATGAAGTTGTTACTCTGTTCCACGAGTTTGGTCACGGTATCCACCACATGCTGACGCAAGTAGAAACAGGCGCGGTATCGGGTATCAACGGTGTGCCTTGGGATGCGGTTGAGCTACCAAGTCAGTTCCTAGAAAACTGGTGTTGGGAAGAAGACGCGCTGGCGTTTATTTCTGGTCACTACGAGACTGGCGAACCGCTACCAAAAGCGATGCTAGATAAAATGCTAGCCGCGAAGAACTTCCAGTCGGCGATGGGCATCCTACGTCAGCTAGAGTTCGGCTTGTTCGATTTCACTCTGCACACTGAATACGACCCAGAAGTGGGTGCTCGTGTGCTTGAAACCTTAGCAGAAGTGAAAGAGAAAGTGGCCGTTGTACCTGCGGTTGAGTGGGCGCGTTTCTCACACAGCTTTGGTCACATCTTCGCTGGTGGTTACAGCGCAGGTTACTACAGCTACCTATGGGCAGAAGTGTTGTCTTCAGATGCGTTTTCTCGCTTTGAAGAAGAAGGTATCTTCAACAAAGAAACCGGTCTAAGCTTCTTGAACAACATCCTAGAAATGGGTGGCAGTGAAGAACCAATGGAGCTATTTAAGCGCTTCCGTGGTCGTGAGCCAGAAATCGATGCGCTATTGCGCCATTCAGGTATCGCAGCGTAATCTCGGTTGAGAATGAAAATGGGCAGCCAAGTGGCTGCCCATTTTTTTGTTCTTAGATTCAGCTTTTAGTATCTGATTCAGACTGTTATGGATTTACGCTGCGATTGATCGGGTTTTGCAGCGAAATCAGTGTCTCGGTGGATTGCACTTCGTCGATCGCTTGAAGCTTATCAATCAATACAAATTGCAGCTCTTCAATCGACTTGCACATCAATTTGACGAATATGTTATACGCGCCTGTGGTGTAGTAAGCTTCTACCACTTCATCGAGGGCATTGAGCTTTTCTAGCGCTGAATGGTAGTCGCGTGCGGCATTCAAGTTGATGCCGATAAAGCAACATACGTCATATCCTAGCTTTTTGGTATTGACGATTACCTCAGTACCTTCGATGATGTCTGCCGCTTTCATTTTCTCGATACGAACGTGGATGGTCGCTGGGCTGACATTAAACTGTTTTGCCATTTCTGCGTAAGGCTTACGCGCATCCGCCATCAGAGTTTTGAGAATAGCGCGATCGAGATCGTCGAGTTTAGGCAAGCTCGCATTCATACAATTATTTCCGTTGGGTATGAGGTTTAAAGTTCATTTTATACTCACAGCGGACAGGATTCACAAGGTTTACGCAGGGATAACCGCGAGGTAGCTCTGAAGTCATGGAGTTGATGTGCCATTTTTTCTGTTTTGCATAGCGATCATGTTCAGTGCTGTCGCTGCGGCGCAAGAGCAAAAAGTCCTCGTTGTTCACTCTTACCATCAAGGTTTCTTCTGGACTGATTCTATCCAGCGTGGTTTCACCCAGCAGCTTGAAGGGCGACAGCTCGATACGCGCGTCTTGTATCTCGATTCCAAGCGCAGTCAAAGCCAGCACTTCTTTAGTCAGCTGGAGTCTCTTTATCGTACTAAACTGAGCGAAGAGCATTTTGACGCGATCGTGGTCAGCGATAACAATGCACTTGCTTTGATGCAGCGTTTGTCTTCGGTTATCAAAGATACACCAGTGATTTTCAGTGGCATCAACAACTATCATCCTGCACTGCATCAAGGGTTGAAGGCGACGGGCGTGATTGAAGACGTCGATCTGTCCGCCAACCTCGCCTTGATTGAGCGTCTGCATCCGACCCACAAACAAATCCTTATTGTCAGTGACCATTCTGTTACTGGTGCGGCACTTCGCGCTCAGATCGAAGACTTTCTTGATGATAACCCAGCATATCGCGACAAAATTCTTCATTTAGTGCCGGAAACGGTCGATGAATTAAAACAACAAGTGTCGCAAATGAACATCGATAACGTAGTGCTGTTTTGGACTTACTACCGTGATATCCACGGTAACGTCGCGACCGATAAAGACTGGCGTGATATCAACCAAGCCTCTAATGCGCCGCTGTTCATGGTGCACGATATTGGACTTGGGCACGGTGCGGTGGGCGGTGTGATTCAAACTGGCTATCGCCAAGGTTTTGAAGCTGCGAAGTTGTTGGCACAAGTGCTGGATAACCCACAGCAACCTTTGCCTGCGATTGTGCGTGCAGAATCGGACATCAAACTCGACTATCAATCGGTTGTGCGTTGGGGCTTAGGCGCAGAGCAAGAAGCCTCGTCGGTGTTCTTCAATAAGCCGGTGGAATTTACTGAGCGTTACGCCAGAGAAATTAAACTGTTTGGCAGTGTGCTGGTGGCGATGACCATCGTGATTATGCTGCTTAGTTACTACCTGCATCGCATTCGTCGCAGCGAAAGTATTGCTCGTGAGAGCCAGACGATTTTAGAGTCGGTGTTTGACCAAAGCATGCAGTACATGGGCATCCTCGACCAACATGGTTTGCTTAAATCTGGTAACGATCGTCTGCAATCGTTACTCAATCATCAGGATATGCGTCTCGATCGTCCGCTTTGGCATCATAAAAACTGGAGCGAAGACGCACGCCAGTTACTTGCCAATTACTTCCAGTCCAGCCGTCGCCAAGTCTCCACTTTTGAAACGGAGATCTGGAGTAAAGAACATGGCGCTATGGTGCTGGAAGTGTCCCTCAAACCGTTTTCTCAGCAAGTGGCAAACCAAGAGCAATACTTGTTTGAAGCGCGTGATATTACCAGCCGTAAAGCGATGGAAGATAAGCTCTACCAACGTGAATCGAGTTTGCGTAACTACTACGAGCAGCAGCCGGTAATGATGGTGACGTTAGATAACAATAACCGCATTCAGGAAGTGAACCGTTTTGCTCAGCAGCTTTTGGGTTATCAGCCATTGGATATGCTGGGGCATCGCCTACGTGAGTTCTATTCGGACGAAAAAGCACTGATTCCTCGCCAAGTGTTATTACAACCGCAGCAAGTGATGCACGGCGTTTGGCGTCGCGAAATCGAATATCGCCATGCTGATGGTCACTGTGTTTGGGTACGTGAAAACATTCGCCCATTAAGAGATTCCGACCAATTGCTGATCGTAGGTGAAGACATAACTGAGACCAAGAAGCTCGCCAAACAGCTAGAGTATCAAGCACGTTACGATTTACTCACTGACACCTACAACCGCAACTACTTCGAGTTAGAGCTGCAAACCGCACTGCGAGAAGTAGAAAGCCACCGTCGCGTGCACGCCATGTTGTACCTCGATCTCGACCAGCTCAAAGTGCTTAACGATACCGTGGGTCACGATGCGGGTGATGCGGCTATTCAATTCTGTGCCAGCATGTTGGAAGAAGTGCTGCCATACAATGCAGTCTTGGCACGCATGGGTGGTGATGAATTTGCTGTGTTGTTGAAAGATTGCGATGAACATGGCGCGATAAATGTGGCGAAGCAGATTATCACGACCTTGAGTGAACAGCTTTTCCGTTGGGAAGACACGCAACTGTTTATGAGCTGCTCTGTGGGCATTCGCATTATCGACCACACCGCCGAAACGCCACAAATGGTTCACGCTCAAGCAGACTCCGCGTGTCACGTTGCCAAAGAGCAGGGACGCAATCGCTATAACCTATTCAGCTTAGATAACGAAGAGCTGCAGCGTCGCCAGTTAGAAATGCAGAGCGTTAATCTGGTGCACGAGGCGCTATCGAGTAAGCGTCTTGAACTGTTTGCTCAGCGCATTGTTAACTTGAGCGGTGAAGGCTCACCATTGTGCTTTGAGATTCTGGTACGTATTCGCGATGCACAGGGCAATTACTTGTCTCCTGGTGTTTTTATTCCAGCCTCTGAACGCTACAACATCGCGCACTGGATTGATAAACAAGTGATTACTCAAACCCTAGAATGGTTTGAAGCTCGCCCAGAGATAGTAGAAAAACTCGGACGCTGCGCGATCAACTTGTCCGGTCAGTCTATGGGGAATCAAGAGTTTATCGACTTCCTGTTAGAGCGTTTGCAGTCGTCTTCGATTCCTTGTGAGAAGATCTGTTTAGAAATTACCGAAACCGCAGCGATGAGCAACATCGACCAAGCGCTGGGCTTTTTTACTCGCGTGCGCACATTGGGCTGTTTGATTGCGTTGGACGACTTTGGTTCTGGTTTGTCTTCTTTCGGCTACTTAAAGCAGCTTCCTGTCGATATCGTGAAAATTGACGGTCTTTTCGTGCGAGATATCAACGTAAACGAGATGGATCGTGTGATGGTGCGTTCAATCAACGACTTAGCTAAGCAGATGGGCAAAGTCACGGTGGCGGAATTTGTTGAGAATGACCAAGTCAGAGAGCTGCTGATCGAGCTTGGTGTTGACTATGGGCAAGGTTATGGCATTGGGCATCCTAAACCTTTGGCTGAGCTGGTCGACGAGCTCCAACAGCTTTAGCAATCAAGACGAACGTCATCTAACTTCTCCCCAACCTAGCAATTAGAGGCGGGTTGGGTATACACTCAGCGCCAGTTAAACCGATTTTTACTGGAGCCTCCTTTTGCAACTGCAATTGATTTGTGAAGACCCATCTCAACAGTCTCACCTTGATGAACTCGCTGCGCGTTGGCAGCTTTCTCACACTGATGACAGTGACTTTGCCTTAGTCCTCACGACAGAGCGTTTAGAGCTGCGTAAAGTGGATGAGCCAAAGCTGGGTGCGATCTTTGTGGATTTGATTGGTGGTGCAGTAGGGCATCGTCGCAAGTTCGGTGGCGGTAAAGGTCAGGCAATCGCGAAAGCCGCGGGTTTGAACAAAGGCGCAACCCCAACCGTACTGGATGGCACCGCTGGTTTAGGGCGTGATGCGTTCGTATTGGCGTCGTTAGGCTGTAAAGTCCAAATGGTTGAGCGTCACCCAGTGGTCGCAGCATTGTTGGATGACGGTTTGGCACGCGCGAAACACGATCCAGAAATCGGCACTTGGGTATCAGAGCGCATGTCTTTGATTCACGCTTCTAGTCATGATGCGTTGGAGCAATTGGCGCAAGATAAAGACTTTGTTCAGCCAGATGTGGTTTATCTCGACCCTATGTACCCGCACCCTGAAAACAAAAAGAAATCGGCATTAGTGAAGAAAGAGATGCGCGTCTTCCAATCTTTGGTTGGTGCAGATCTTGATGCGGATGGTTTGCTGGCGCCTGCAATGGCATTGGCGAGCAAGCGTGTGGTGGTCAAACGCCCTGATTACGCCAACTGGCTTGATGAGCAAAAGCCGAGCATGGCAATCGAAACCAAAAAGAACCGTTTTGATGTGTATGTGAAGGCATCAATGGCGTAGTTCGACTAGGGTCTATTGACCTTTTGAGCTGATTTTTGCAGCCGTTTGTGGATTCTTTATACAAGGCAGAGGCTTTGAAATGTAGTTGCCCTACCTGATAAGCCGATAACGCAGTAGAAAGGAGCCACAAACGCTGCCCAAAGGGTTCGGCTAAAAGCGTTTTACTCTTTGTTGAGAGGATTTTGCTTAGAATAACTAGGCTACAAACCTCTCGCCGCGATTAAAACGCTTTTATCTCGAACAAAATTTAACCGCAAAAGGTCAACAGACCCTAAACACCTGACGACAAAAAACTTCTTCTCACAGCGCCTAATTTGGCGCTGTGTTTGTATCTGGTGTTTGCTCTGCTTATTGATACTTTTCTCTTGCTAATTCGGCATACTGACTGTATATCTAACTAAGAATTATTATTATTTCACTTGTGTGATGCCGTAGAGTAAAACAGTCGAGAATTGGGAAGCTGGAGTAGTAGCATGGCGAAACGTTTATGTAAGATGAGCCGCAAGCAGATTGCTGAGAGTTTGGGTGATATTCACCGCCTAGTGGTGGCACCTAAGTTTGTCTGCCGCTCTTGTGCTCGTTCTTCTGCATCGAAAAACACCTTGTGTAAGCCTGCCGCGATTCCACCTCAAAAGTGCCAAGACAAACCGCTGTCTGAGCAACAGGCTTGTGGTCTACTGGCGGAGGCACTGCCGACTTCATCTCTAACTCAAGATACCCCAATCATCATGGCACCGAAACAAAGCGCAGAGAAAGCCGCGATCGTTAAACGTGTTGTGGAACGAGTGAAAGAGAAAAAACTGGCGGCAGAAGTCGCATCCGTAACCTCAACCACTAAGCTAGAGGCGCCAGCTATGTTTGATTTGTCAGATAAGAAAGCGCTGAAGAAGGCGAAGAAAGCGGTTAAGAAACATTACAAGCAGCAGAAGAAGTTGCTTAAGTTAGCCAAAAAGCAGCAAAAATTGCTCAAACGCCAGCGCAAGCTTGAAGCGCGAAATGCCAAACTAGAGGTGTTGCTGCCAACGCCACCAAACACGTTGTTGAGCACAAACTCGCAAGCCAAAGTGCATTAATCGAATCAAAAAAACGCTCTCTAGTTGGAGAGCGTTTTTTATTGTCGAAATGTTTTTAGGGTTAGCTGTGTTACTTGTTGGCGTAACTCATCTCTACGCGTTTTTTCACCCAAGTTTCGTTAATCCACAGTGATAGCATGATGATCGCACCACCAATGGCAAGTCGCGTCACATCGACATCGCGGTTCCAAATCACGATATTCACAATCAAGCCAGCTGGGACGAGTGCGTTGTTCATTACCGCAAGTGCACCCGCGTTGACCATGGTTGCGCCTTTGTTCCACGCAAAGTACCCAAAGCCTGATGCAATCAAACCAAGGTAAGTCAGAATGCCCCATTGTGTTGCTGTGGTTGGCATCTTGTCCAAGTTACCCATTAGAGCAAAAGCGACGGTCGCCACGCACAATGCGCCTAAGTAGAAGTAGCCAAATACCGTGTGCTGTGGCAGTTCAACCGATTCGGTTTCCATAATGTATTTATAGCCGACCTGACCGATGGCAAAACACAGGTTCGCTCCTTGTACAACCAAAAAGCCCATCAAGAAGTTTTCATTGATGCCCGCAAACTTAATCCACGCTGCGCCCAGGACTGCGATTGCCGCCGTAACCAAATACCAAGGCGAGAATCGACCTTTCAAGAAGTCATAAATCAAGGTGACGTAAATAGGGGTAAATACGGTGAATAGCAGCACTTCTGGTACAGAAAGGAGTAGGAAAGACTGGTAGTAGAAGCAATACATTAAACCGAGTTGGAAGCCGCCCACGATCATCAATTTCGCGATCAGAGATTTGCTTATGCCACGGAATTTTAAGAAAGGAATGAAGACTAGGCTCGCCAGCGCAACGCGCATAAAAACGGAGAACCAAGAGTCAACCTGACCGGCAAGGTAAACGCCGATCAGGCTAAATGAGAATGCCCAAAGTAGGGTAACTGCGGATAGATAAGCCATGGATGAGAATCTTTATCAACAACAAATGTGCCCGCAGTCTAACCAAGTTTTGAGGTCACGCCAACGCAAATCAGTCTTTTAGCGGTACGACCAGCATATCGACGGGTGAGCAGTTAATAAGCTGACGCGTCGACGAAAGAATCTTGCTCCAGAAATCTTGGTGATGACCACAAACCACCAAATCAATATTGTAGTCCTGAATGGTATCGCACAGCTCGTTACTCAAATCACCGCTACCGACTAACGTATGCGTGATTGGGTATTCTGCGTATTCTTCAAAATTCGCTAATTGTGTACGAGACGCTTCCATCGCTTGGTGTTGCGCCTCCGCCATGTTGATGTCGATAAGCCCGGTGTAAAGCTCGGCGTAATTCACATCGATATGAATGAAAGAGACTTTCGCATCCAGAGGTTTAGCCAGTGACACGGCTTTCTTAATCAACACTTTACTGTCGTCTGAGAGGTCGACTGCCACAAGTACGTGTTTGTAACTCATATTGCTATCTCCTTGATAAGGTCATAGTGTCAGATTAGCACTAAGTCTCAGATAATTTTGCTGAAGTGATCTCATATCAATATCGTCGGTACAAAGTGTTGCCACAGTAATCATGTTATAGTGGCGCAAAACGCATGCACATAAATAGGAGTTAACATGCTGTCTCAAACTATGGTTGAACAATTGAATGAGCAAATTAACCTAGAATTTTTCTCATCCAATCTATACTTACAAATGAGTGCTTGGTGTGAAGACAAAGGTTTTGAAGGTGCGGCTGAATTTTTACGCGCTCACGCCGTAGAAGAAATGGAGCACATGCAACGTCTTTTCACTTATGTAAGTGAAACTGGCTCAATGCCAATCCTAGGTGCGATTGAAGCGCCTAAGCATGACTTTGCTAGCCTTGGCGATGTTTTCCGTGAAACCTACGAACATGAGCAAATGATCACGGAAAAGATCAACAAATTGGCGCATGTTGCATTTACAAGCCAAGACTACTCAACGTTTAACTTCCTACAGTGGTACGTGGCTGAACAGCACGAAGAAGAGAAGTTGTTTAAAGGGATTTTAGATAAGATCGAATTAGTTGGTGAAGACGGTAAAGCATTGTTCTTCATCGATAAAGATCTAGCACAAATGGCAAAAGAAGGTTCATCTTCAATTATGGGTGCTCCAGCTGCATAACGTGTTCCCGACGCGGTAAGCAGCGGGTTAAGGACGAAGCATTGATCGTCTTTATCTCTTGAGCATCGTTGAAGATGTAGGGAGGAAAAGATGATCAGTGGAGACACAATCTTATTTGCGCTAATGGTAGTGACGGGAGTAAACATGGTCCGTTATCTTACCGCTCTTCGTTCTTTAATTTACATCATGCGTGAAGCGCATCCTTTGCTTTATCAGCAAGTGGATGGCAATGGATTTTTCACCACCCATGGTAACGTCACCAAACAGGTGCGGCTGTACCATTACATTAAGAGTAAAGAGTATCACCATCATCATGATGAGATCTTTACTGGCAAATGCGAAAGGGTGCGCGGGTTATTCATTTTATCGACCGCTTTACTTGGTGTGACCCTACTGGCTGCCTTCATTCTTTAAGCCAGCAAGCTGTGCTTGGAATTTAAGCGCTTTTCCCGCTCGACTTTTGTCGTTAGAATAGCGCCCGCAGAAAGCAAGGATGTGCATTACGCACATCCTTTTTTATTTTTGGATTTTGGACAAACCAATCTAAATAAGTAATTGAGCGTTACCCATGAGTAAGAAATTTGATGTTGTTGTAATCGGCGCAGGTGCGGCGGGTTTGATGTGTGCAGCAGAAGCTGGCAAACGCGGACGCAGTGTGCTCGTACTGGATCATGCGAAAAAGCCAGGACGTAAAATCCTTATCTCAGGTGGTGGTCGTTGTAACTTCACTAACTACGACGTCTCAGCGAGCAACTACTTATGCCAAAACCCACACTTCGTGAAATCGGCATTGTCTCAGTACACCAACTGGGACTTTATCTCGATGGTCAGCAAGCATGGCATCGAGTTTGAAGAGCGCGATCACGGACAGCTGTTCTGTGTTGATGCGTTTACTGCAAAAGACATCGTGAAGATGCTATTAGCAGAATGCGACATGTCAAACATCCAACAACGCTACCAATGTGATGTACATTCGATCGAGAAAACCGATGCGGGCTTCCGTCTGCATGCTGGTACTGAAAATATCGAATGTGAATCTTTGGTGGTGGCAACGGGCGGCCTGTCGATGCCTAAATTGGGTGCGACGCCATTCGGCTACAAGATTGCTGAACAGTTCGAGATCCCGGTGATTACCACTACAGCAGGTCTGGTGCCATTTACGCTGCATAAAGAAGACAAAGAAGATTTCGCTGAGCTATCGGGCATCGCGATCCCGGCGGAAATCACCGCGCAAGACGGTACTATGTTCAAAGAAGCGTTGCTGTTTACTCATCGCGGTTTGTCTGGTCCATCGGTTCTGCAGATCTCGTCATTCTGGAAAGCGGGTCAGAAGGTGACGATTAACCTTGTACCAAACGACGACATCGCTGAACTACTAGAACGCAGCCGCGAGAAACATCCGAACCAATCGTTGAAGAACACGCTAGCAAAAGTGCTACCAAAGCGTTTGGTTGAAGTGTTGATTGAACGTAAAGAATTAGCAGACAAACCTCTTAAGCAGTTCAACCGAAAAGAGATGGCAACTATCGTTGAGCGTCTAGAAAACTGGGCAGTCGCACCGAACGGCACAGAAGGTTACCGCACTGCAGAAGTGACTCTAGGCGGCGTAGATACCGATCACCTGTCTTCAAAAACCATGGAATGTAAGGACATCAAAGGTTTGTACTTTATCGGTGAAGTGATGGACGTAACCGGCTGGTTAGGTGGCTATAACTTCCAATGGTGCTGGTCGAGCGGTTTTGTTGCTGGTCAGTGGGTGTAACTCGCTAAGAATGTCTCGTCCTAAAATACGTTGACAGTTTTTCACTAAGCCAACTGCCCCAGCAGTTGGCTTTTTTC
>NZ_JH976109.1:0-6054 GCF_000305755.2 Vibrio sp. HENC-03
GTTAGAATACCGGCCTGTCACGCCGGGGGTCGCGGGTTCGAGTCCCGTCCGCTCCGCCACTTATTTCGAAGACCTCGCTTTTGCGAGGTTTTTTTGAATCTACAATGTGATAAGCTGTAGTTTCTACAGGGGTGTAGCTCCAATTGGCAGAGCAGCGGATTCCAAATCCGCGTGTTGGGAGTTCGAATCTCTCCACCCCTGCCATATTTAAGGCTCTAGTCGAAAGACTAGAGCCTTTTTCGTATCTGGAGAAAAGAACTCCAGCCTATTGGAAGGGCAACGGATTCCTCTAATATCAAAATAGCGCGTAGTGGGAATTAGATCGCCAGCCTGCCCTAATCTTTGAGTCCAACCCGTGAAATATTTGAGGCTCTAGCAGAAATGCCGGAGTCTTTTCGTTTCTGCCTCTTTTCCTAGTTGTTCTTTATCTGAAACAGAAAAAAATTGAATCCTTGGAGTTATCGCTTAGCCCTCCCGCGTAAAGTGCTCAAGTCTCTCGATAGAAAGGTCGAAGCTAGGAAATACTAAACGTCTGCTTACTCGTTGGCTCGTCTAACTATTCCTTTCTAAAGTAATTTGAGGCCATAGGTTAATGGTCTTTTTAGGGCAGGGGTAAGTGGACAGCAACGCTCTTTGGTGTTGCTGAGATAGGGTAGAGTGCTTACTGTTTGCTCTCTATAATGGTTTACTAAACCCTGATTAAGTAACAAAAAAAGCCCAGTATTTTCATACTGGGCTTCCTTATCACTTAAGTAGACGTATTAGAGAATACGTTTAAGCACGCCATCGGCTTTAATTCGTGTGATCTTACGAACCAACTTCTGAACGCTTACTGGATAGTCTTCAACTTTTTCTAATTGTCTATATGTACAGATAAGCTGAGTATGTTCAAGAATGTTTGCAACTTCTTGCTCAAACTTGTCGGTCATCTTCGCGTAGTTATCTTGCACTAATAGACCATTTTCTAGGTCTAGAGACCATGCACGAGGATTCAAGTTATTACCAGTCATCAGCATGTAGCGCTTATCAACCCAGATACCTTTTAGGTGGAAGCTATTATTGTCATGCTTCCAAAGGTGGATAGACAGTTTGCGTGCAGCAATGCTTGCCTCGTTGGCTTTCGCAAATCGACGTAAGTTGAGTTCGTATAGATATGGTAGGCCACCTATGGTCTTGAACTCTTCTTCCGGAGAGATATAGAAGTCGTTTGCCGTTTTATCACCCACTACGATAGTGACTTTTACACCACGCTTCATTGCGCGTTTCACTTCGCGATTAATCGCTTTAGGGAAGTTAAAGTAAGGGGTGCAGATGAAAATTTCGTTCTGAGCGGCAGCAAGCAGCTTAACGATTTTTTGATTGAGCAAATTACGACGTTTGCCCAGGCCAACAAGCGGTGTGACTTTTACATCTTCTTCGCTAGCGAGCTCAGTTTCGAACTCATAGTTAGCGCGTGCTAATGAAGAGCGAAGTTGGCGGATGTCTGCTTTGATTTCTTTTGTTTCAGGCTTATCTTTGCCTGCTAGGTCGTTGACTGCTGGGTGAGCGATCATTTCGTCTTGGATGAATCTCACCATAGAGTCAGCTAATGTTTTGTGCTGAATGACATGGTAGCGGTCGAAGCGGTAACGATCGTTGTAGTGTAAATACACGTTATTGAGGCTAGCGCCGCTGTAAATCACGGTGTCATCAACGATAAAGCCTTTAAGGTGAAGTACTCCAAAGACTTCCCTTCCACGCACTGGAATTCCATAGACGGGAATAGAGTGTTGGTATTTCTTCGCGAACGCTTTGTAAAGTGCTGCGTTGCCTTCTGATGACTCTGCACCAATAAGACCTCGTTGCGCTCGGTGCCAATCTACACAGATATTGATGTTCAATCCAGGATTGCGCTGTTTCGCTTCATAGAGCGCTGTGAAGATTTCACGGCCAGCTTCATCATCTTCCAGATATAGAGCGACTAGGTAAATTCGCGACGTTGCTTTGCTGATCGCATCAAGAAGACGAGTTCTGAAAGTCTCTGCAGCATGCAGAACTTCGAAGTCTTCAGGCTTAACAGCGAGACTTGGCAACTGTTCGAATGGGTTCCTACTTACTATCATACCGGTGTGAGTACCTTAATTAAGTGCAATATTGCGAACCTGATATTTTACCAAAGATATGAATTCTATGGCTACAAAACCACGCTGTTTGGAGTGTCAGAAGTAATGAATTGCATTGGAATGAGATCTTTACCACTGTCTACATAGCGCAGATACGCCATTTTTAGAGAGTTGGGGAGTGTAGAGCTATCAATGGTTTTGAATCCGTGTTGAGTGTAATAGTGCTCTAAATGATTAAAAGCAAAGCAATAATCGCCATCGCTGAAAACTGTGTTTTCACAATGAGTAAGCAAGGCATTCCCTACACCTGTCCCTCTGTATTCAGGGACTACGAGCATACCTGTTAATAGGCGTGATTGCTCAATAGTCTTCAATCTTAGTAAAGCAATGATACTCCCCTCTAAGGTGGCGGTTACGATCAATTCGTCTCGCTTTGCTCTCCCTGCGGGGTAATGAGCTTTGTACAACCTCTTGATGAGAGGCAGTTTGATCGGATTTGACACTTCTATGATTAATGAGCTAGGTATTGTCACTGCGGCTAAAAGATAACTAATGTAGAATGTTCATAGTTTAAGAGAATCTCATCTGGCGTTGCAAATCCACTATGGAAATTAAGAAACACGCGAGCCTTAAGGCTTTTCACACATTTGGTATAGAACAAACTTGTGCGTATTTAGCGATCGTTGAATCTGTTGACGACGTTATACAACTCTTCCAAGACAAAGCTTATCAGGACATACCTAAGCTCTTCTTAGGTAAAGGCAGTAATATGCTGTTCACTCAGCACTATGAAGGCATGGTGATCATCAACCGTTTAATGGGTAAAACCGTGACTGAAACGGATGAGCATTACTTGCTGCATATTGAGGGTGGAGAAGATTGGCCTGATTTGGTCGAATGGAGTGTTAAGCAAGAGATGGGTGGCATGGAAAACCTTGCGCTTATCCCAGGGTGCGCGGGTTCGGCGCCAATTCAAAATATCGGTGCTTATGGTTTAGAGCTACAAGGCATTTGTGAATATGTCGACATTCTTGATTTGACCAGTTTTGATACCAAACGAATGAGTGCCGAAGAGTGCTTGTTTGGTTATCGCGACTCTATCTTCAAGCATGCACTATATGAGAAGTGTTTTATTACTGCGGTTGGTCTCAAGTTGCCTAAGCAATGGCAAGCTATTAATCAATATGGCCCTCTACAAAGTATTCCAGAAGAAGAGCTTACCCCACTCGCTATTTTTGAACGTGTATGCCAAGTGCGTACGGAAAAATTACCGGATCCTACCAAAGTGGGCAATGCGGGGAGCTTCTTCAAAAACCCTGTGATCAGTCAAGATCATTATGATCAACTCATTCAGAAACATAGCAACATGGTGGCTTACCCAGTAAAAGAGGGGATGAAGGTTGCGGCTGGTTGGTTGATTGACCAATGTGGACTCAAAGGCGTGTCAGTCAATGGGGCTCAGGTGAACCCATTGCAAGCTTTAGTATTAACCAATGTAGACAATTGCAGTGCTAGCGATGTGGTCGCATTGGCTTCTTTAGTGAAGAAGACAGTTTGGGATAAATACCAAATTGAACTAGAGCATGAAGTCCGCTTTATGAATAGCAAGGGTGAGACCAATCTGGCTGAGATTGAGGCAATGCAATGAGAAAAGAACACTCAGTAAAATTGCATATTCTCAAGGCGCTCAGTGACGGAGATTTCCATTCAGGAGAAGCGCTAGGGCAGGAATTAGGTATCTCTCGAGCTGCCATTGCTAAGCATATCAAAGGGCTTAATGACTGGGGGGTGGATATTTACCGTATCCAAGGGCGAGGCTATCAGCTAGCCCAGCCTTTGCAGTTGCTCGATGAGACTCAATTGCAAGCCAAAGTAGAGACGCCATTAGAGTTGATCTCGGTTATTGACTCTACTAACCAATACTTGCTTGATAAAGTGAATGAGTCAGACAAAGGGCGAGTTTGTCTTGCAGAGTATCAGGCTAATGGGCGAGGAAGGCGTGGACGCCAGTGGATATCTCCCTTTGGAACAAACCTTTACTTATCGATGTATTGGCGATTGGATGCCGGTATGGCCGCAGCGATGGGCTTGAGCTTGGTTGTTGGTATCGCTGCTGTAGAGGCAATAGAAAGCCTTGGTATTGATGGCGTGAAGTTGAAGTGGCCAAATGACATCTATTACCAAGATAAAAAATTGGCGGGTATTTTGGTGGAAATGTCGGGTCAGGCCGGTGGAGCTGCGCATTTGGTGATCGGCATGGGTTTAAATATCGGAATGCCAGACATGCAGCCAGAAATTGATCAACCTTGGACGACTCTGAACCAAGTGAGTGATGGTGTTTTGATTGACCGCACTCAGCTAGCGATAAAGCTAATTGAGCATTGGAAAAACGCGCTAGAAGAATATGAAATGGCGGGATTGGCAGGTTTTGTTGAGCGCTGGAATCGTTTAGATAATTTTATTGGACGCTCAGTTAAACTGTTGATGGGGCCAAGAGAGATTCATGGCATAGTGAAGGGCATCGACCAGCAAGGTGGGGTAGTGCTTGAAACTGAAAATGGATTGGAGACCTATGTTGGCGGAGAGATCTCCTTAAGGAAAAATGACTAGCCCTGTCGTTAAGGATAAGGTTACTTTCTCAAAGAAACCTTATCCACCAAATGGCTTGGGCCTTTATGCAGAATCAGATGAGCCCTTTCACGAGTTGGAAGGATATTGTGTTCTAAGTTCAGCCCGTTGATTGAATGCCATATGTCTTTAGCTTTATTTTTCGCCTCTTCTACAGACAGTTGGGTATAGTGGCTAAAGTAAGAGCCTGGCTTAGTAAAGGCACCTCTACGAAACTTCAAGAATCTTTCTATATACCATTGCTCAATGGTGTCTGTTTCTGCATCCACATAGATAGAAAAATCTAAGAAGTCAGAAACAAATACGCGATGCGGATCGTGCGGATAATCCATACCGCTCTGTAAAACGTTCAGCCCTTCAATGATTAACACATCAGGACGATCCACTTTTTTCTTTTCGCCTGTAATGTCGTAAGTGATATGCGAATAGACAGGCACTTCTAAGTTCGGCTGGCCAGCTTTTACATCAGAAACAAATTCTACCAAGCGTTTGATATCGTAAGACTCGGGAAAGCCTTTACGATGCATGATGCCTTTATCTTCTAATACTTTCTTTGGATATAAGAAACCGTCTGTTGTCACTAAGGCTACTTTAGGGTGGTTCTCCCAGCGAGAAAGCAGGGCTTTAAGAAGTCTCGCTGTCGTGCTTTTTCCTACAGCAACACTTCCCGCAATACCAATTACGAATGGTGGAGCGTGCTCTTCCGTATTCAGGAATTCCTGTAGGACAGAGTTTCGACTTTGACGAGCTTGAACATATAAATTCAATAGACGAGACAAAGGAAGGTAGATCTCTACCGCTTCCTCCATAGTGAGGTTTTCATTAATGCCTTGAAGCGCTTTTAAGTCGTCTTCAGAGAGTGTCATAGGAACAGAATTACGTAACTCTGCCCATTCCGCACGGTCAAATGACAAAAATGGACTCATGGATCTCTTTTATCCTTGGTTTCATAGAGAGCAAGAACATACAACAAGCTCCGAGCAAAGCAAACGACAAAGCTCGAAAGTTTGCTTTAAAAAGCGAGGTTTGTATGATTTTGCAGCAATCGATTCTAAAAAGTCGAATTTTACGATTTTTTTTAAAATAGCTATTGCAACCTAGAAAATCATTCAATAGAATGCGCACCACTTATGCCGACTTAGCTCAGTAGGTAGAGCAACTGACTTGTAATCAGTAGGTCACCAGTTCGATTCCGGTAGTCGGCACCATTCTTTCCTGTTTCATTAGAAGCAATTGTAGTAAGAATGGCATGAAATTTTGGAGGGGTTCCCGAGTGGCCAAAGGGAGCAGACTGTAAATCTGCCGGCACTGCCTTCGATGGTTC
>NZ_JH976109.1:6108-6467 GCF_000305755.2 Vibrio sp. HENC-03
AGGAAATAGCTCTCAGAGTTACGTGTTGCGGGCATCGTATAATGGCTATTACCTCAGCCTTCCAAGCTGATGATGCGGGTTCGATTCCCGCTGCCCGCTCCACTCTAATTTGAGTGCTGATATAGCTCAGGTGGTAGAGCGCATCCTTGGTAAGGATGAGGTCGGCAGTTCGAGTCTGCCTATCAGCACCAGCTCTTAAAGTTATTTCCTTTTGATATAAGATTTACCAATTATCTTTTTTGGTTGCGTGGTCAATTCGGGCCACCTAAATCCGTACCTAGAGGGACTACTCATGTCTAAAGAAAAATTTGAACGTGTAAAACCGCACGTAAACGTTGGTACTATCGGCCACGTTGACC
>NZ_JH976110.1:0-485 GCF_000305755.2 Vibrio sp. HENC-03
ACAGATGGTCCAATGCCACAAACTCGTGAGCACATCCTACTAGGCCGTCAGGTTGGTATCCCATACATCATCGTATTCATGAACAAATGTGACATGGTTGACGATGAAGAGCTACTAGAACTAGTAGAAATGGAAGTTCGTGAACTTCTATCTGAGTACGATTTCCCAGGTGATGACCTACCAGTTATCCAAGGTTCAGCTCTAGGCGCACTAAACGGCGAAGAGCAATGGGAAGCTAAGATTGTTGAACTAGCAGAAGCTCTAGATACATACATCCCTGAGCCAGAGCGTGCAGTAGATATGCCATTCCTAATGCCTATCGAAGACGTATTCTCAATCCAAGGTCGTGGTACAGTAGTAACTGGCCGTATCGAACGTGGTATCCTAAACGTAGGTGACGAAGTTGCTATCGTAGGTATCAAAGACACTACTACTACTACATGTACTGGTGTTGAAATGTTCCGTAAGCTTCTTGACGAAGGTCG
>NZ_JH976111.1:0-336 GCF_000305755.2 Vibrio sp. HENC-03
GAAGTTGAACGTGGTCAAGTACTAGCTAAGCCTGGTTCAATCACTCCACACACTAAGTTCGAGTCAGAAGTATACGTACTTTCTAAAGATGAAGGTGGTCGTCACACTCCATTCTTCAAAGGCTACCGTCCACAGTTCTACTTCCGTACAACTGACGTAACTGGTGACATCTCTCTACCAGAAGGCGTAGAAATGGTAATGCCAGGCGACAACATCCAAATGCAAGTTGAGCTAATCGCTCCAATCGCTATGGACGAAGGTCTACGTTTCGCTATCCGTGAAGGTGGCCGTACTGTAGGTGCTGGTGTTGTTGCTAAGATCTTCGACTAATTCTTA
>NZ_JH976112.1:0-12609 GCF_000305755.2 Vibrio sp. HENC-03
GCTATCCGTGAAGGTGGCCGTACTGTAGGTGCTGGTGTTGTTGCTAAGATCTTCGACTAATTCTTAACGAATTAAACGAATGTCTTCGGAAAATCTTGAATTAGATTTGACGAACCAGTATCAAAAAGGGCATCATTTGATGCCCTTTTTCTGCACTCAATATTATTTTAGCTGTTTTCTTGTTCAAAATTTGGTTGAGAGTAGAGCAAGATTAAGCGGAGAGGCTTAATCTTAAGAGAGTAACGCTGATTTTATCAGCGATATGGAGTTTGCCCTGCAACAGCGGGGTTATTGTCGTCTATATTAAGACTTGTGACAGGTTGGTTTATGAAAGCAAATAATGCTGAAACTCCTGATAGCTCAAACGCAGCAGATACGTTTAAGTGGATTGCCGCTTTCGTATTGGCAGCGGCCGCTGTTGTGGGTAATTACCTGTATGGTGAAATGTCTGTAGTTGTTCGTGCTGCAGGCGTTGTTGTTCTTATTGCAGCTGCCCTAGGCGTTGCTGCGACAACGACTAAAGGTAAAGCAGCGATCAGTTTTGCAAAAGAATCTCGTATGGAAGTTCGTAAGGTTGTTTGGCCTACACGCCAAGAAACCATGCAAACGACACTGATTGTTTTAGCTGTAAGTATTGTAATGGCTCTAGTGCTATGGGGAATTGACGGCATCATGGTTCGTTTAGTTGCTCTAGCAACTGGGGTATAGAGGGTAGTGATTCATGAGTGAAGCTCCAAAAAAACGCTGGTATGTAGTTCAAGCCTTCTCTGGATTTGAAGGTCGTGTAGCTCAGTCTCTACGTGAGCATATCAAAATGCACGCTATGGAAGAGCTATTCGGTGAAGTACTAGTTCCTACTGAAGAAGTAGTGGAAATGCGCGCGGGTCAGCGTCGTAAATCTGAACGTAAGTTTTTCCCAGGCTACGTCCTTGTTCAGATGATTATGAACGATGAATCATGGCACCTAGTACGCAGTGTGCCGCGTGTCATGGGCTTCATTGGTGGTACCTCAGACCGTCCAGCACCTATCACAGATAAAGAAGCTGACGCGATTCTTAACCGTCTCGAGAAAGCGAGTGAGTCTCCTCGTCCTCGTACAATGTACGAAGCGGGCGAAGTGGTACGTGTTAACGAAGGTCCATTTGCTGACTTCAATGGTACTGTTGAAGAAGTGGATTACGAGAAGAGCCGCCTGAAAGTGTCTGTATCGATCTTTGGTCGTGCAACACCAGTTGAGCTTGAATTTGGTCAAGTTGAAAAACTTGATTAAAAAAACACCTTTTTAAGGGTTGTCTAAGGCGCGAATTATGACTATAATTTCGCGCCTTTTTACTTCTCATGAAGTAAAGAGATTTTACGTAAACGGGGAGCTGGTCAGCAGACTAGCGTTTGAACCCAAACTTTAGGAAATATCATGGCTAAGAAAGTTGAAGCTTACATCAAGCTACAAGTTGCTGCTGGCGCTGCGAACCCAAGTCCACCAGTTGGTCCTGCTCTAGGTCAACACGGTGTGAACATCATGGAATTCTGTAAAGCGTTCAACGCAAAAACAGAATCTATTGAGAAAGGTCTACCAACTCCAGTAGTTATTACAGTATACAGCGACCGTTCTTTCACGTTCGTAACTAAGACTCCACCTGCTGCTGTTCTTCTTAAGAAAGCTGCTGGCGTTAAGTCTGGTTCTGGTCGTCCAAACACTGAAAAAGTGGGCACTGTAACTGACGCTCAAATCCAAGAAATCGCAGAAACTAAAGCTGCTGATATGACTGGTGCTGACATCGAAGCGATGAAGCGTTCTATCGCTGGTACTGCTCGTTCAATGGGCCTAGTGGTAGAGGGTTAATAAGATGGCAAAACTAACTAAGCGCATGCGCGTAATCCGCGAAAAAGTTGACGTAACTAAAGAATACGAAATCAACGAAGCTGTTGCTCTTCTTCAAGAACTAGCTACTGCTAAATTCGTTGAGTCTGTAGACGTTGCTGTTAACCTAGGCATCGATGCTCGTAAATCTGACCAGAACGTACGTGGTGCAACTGTACTACCTCACGGTACTGGTCGCGAAATCCGCGTTGCAGTGTTCACTCAAGGTGCAAACGCTGAAGCAGCTAAAGAAGCTGGCGCAGACATCGTTGGTATGGAAGATCTTGCTGAGCAAGTTAAGAAAGGCGAAATGAACTTCGACGTTGTTGTTGCTTCTCCAGATGCAATGCGCGTTGTAGGTCAACTAGGTACTATCCTAGGTCCTCGCGGTCTAATGCCAAACCCTAAAGTTGGTACTGTAACTCCTAACGTTGCTGAAGCGGTTAAGAACGCTAAAGCTGGTCAGGTTCGTTACCGTAACGACAAAAACGGCATCATCCACACTACTATAGGTAAAGCAAACTTCTCTGCTGAGCAGATCAAAGAAAACCTAGAAGCTCTTCTAGTTGCTCTGAAGAAAGCTAAGCCATCTTCAGCGAAAGGTACTTTCCTGAAGAAAGTAAGCATCTCTACTACTATGGGTGCTGGTGTTGCTGTTGATCAGGCTAGCCTGAACACTCAAGCATAATTTATTTGCTTAGGCGCAAAATTTGTGTATAATTTTGCGCCTAATATTTGTGGTTGGGGCTGAACATTGGTTCTTTGAACTGTCTCCTAGTTCGAAATGAATTAAGACCCAGTCTCCGTCCAAGACCGTAGGTGTTTGTTCTCAAAACAAACTTAATCATCCTACGTAGATGGTGCCCGAACTGACAGAAAGCTCTATGTAAATAGTTAACTTTCTTCTGGGAATGCACCTCAATAGCTCTCACTGTCGTGATGATAGTGAGTGGTGTAACGACAACCAGGAGTAAATCCAAGATGGCTTTAAACCTTCAAGACAAAAAAGCAATTGTTGCTGAAGTCAACGAAGCTGCCAGTGGTGCACTTTCTGCAGTTGTAGCTGATTCTCGTGGCGTTGAAGTTGGCGCGATGACTTCTCTACGTAAACAAGCTCGCGAAGCGGGTGTTTACATGAAAGTCGTGCGTAACACTCTAGCACGTCGTGCGGTTCAGGGTACAGACTACGAGTGTCTAACTGACACTTTCACTGGTCCTACTCTAATCGCGTTCTCTAACGAGCACCCAGGTGCTGCAGCGCGTCTTTTCAAAGACTTCGCTAAAGAGAACAAAGATTTCGAGATCAAAGCTGCTGCATTTGAAGGCGCTTTAACTGACGCTGAAGTACTAGCAACACTACCAACTTACGACGAAGCAATCGCACGCCTAATGATGTGCATGAAAGAAGCTTCTGCTGGCAAGCTGGTACGTACTATCGCTGCTATCCGCGATCAAAAAGAAGAAGCAGCGGCTTAAGCCTTGCTTTTTACTGGTTGCAAAATAAACTTATTGTTGACTTAAAAGAGAATTGTTATGTCTATTACTAACGAGCAAATCCTAGACGCAGTTGCAGAAATGTCTGTAATGCAAGTTGTTGAACTAATCGAAGCTATGGAAGAGAAATTCGGTGTATCTGCTGCTGCTGCAGTAGTTGCAGGTGGCGCAGCAGGCGGCGAAGCTGCAGCTGAGCAAACTGAATTTGACGTAATCCTAACTGCAGCTGGCGGCAACAAAGTTGCTGTTATCAAAGCAGTACGTGGCGCAACTGGCCTAGGTCTTAAAGAAGCTAAAGCTCTTGTAGACGGCGCTCCAGCACCTCTAAAAGAAGGCGTTGAGAAAGCTGAAGCTGAAGCTCTTAAAGCTCAGCTAGAAGAAGCAGGCGCTTCTGTTGAAGTTAAGTAATTATTACTTAATTTCATAGCCTAACGGCTAATGGCTGGTGGTTTTTTAACCACCGGCCTTTTTGCGCTGTAGGGCATGAGCGAATTTTCCCGCTGTTTAAGCGTCTCATGTCCATGCAAAAAACATTTCATTCCTACGCAATGAGATGTCACTACAGTAAACAGCTATTTAGTCACTGTCCCTTACCCCCCTTAAGTAACTAGGTGCGGGCGGACGGTTTGGGTCACTTATCAGCGAGCTGAGGAACCCCATGGTTTACTCTTATACCGAGAAAAAGCGCATCCGTAAGGACTTTGGTACTCGTCCACAAGTTTTGGACATTCCATACCTGCTATCGATCCAGCTCGATTCGTTCGACAAATTCATCGAACAGGATCCTGAAGGTCAATACGGTCTTGAAGCTGCTTTCCGTTCTGTATTTCCAATTCAGAGCTACAACGGCAATTCTGAGCTGCAATACGTTAGCTACCGTCTTGGTGAGCCAGTTTTTGACGTTAAAGAATGTCAAATCCGCGGTGTAACTTACTCAAAGCCACTACGTGTAAAACTACGCCTAGTTATCTTTGATAAAGACGCGCCAGCAGGTACTGTAAAAGACATTAAAGAACAAGAAGTCTACATGGGCGAAATTCCGCTTATGACAGACAATGGTACCTTCGTAATTAACGGTACCGAGAGGGTTATCGTATCCCAGCTGCACCGAAGCCCAGGCGTGTTCTTCGACAGCGATAAGGGTAAGACCCACTCTTCAGGTAAAGTTCTATACAACGCACGTGTAATTCCTTACCGTGGCTCATGGTTAGACTTTGAGTTCGATCCTAAGGATAACTTATACGTACGTATTGACCGTCGTCGTAAGCTACCAGCTTCGATCATCCTTCGTGCACTTGGTAAAACGTCAGAAGAAATCCTAGATATCTTCTTCGAGAAAGTGAACTTCGAAGTGAAAGACCAAACTCTACTAATGGAGTTGGTTCCTGATCGTCTGCGTGGTGAAACTGCGTCATTCGACATCGAAGCGAACGGTAAAACTTACGTTGAGCAAGGTCGTCGCGTAACGGCTCGTCATATCCGCCAACTAGAAAAAGATGGCGTTGATCACATCGAAGTACCAGTTGAGTACATCGTTGGTAAAGTTGCATCGAAAGATTACATCAACGAAGCAACAGGCGAGATCATTGTTAACGCTAACCAGGAAATTAGCCTGGAAGCACTAGCGAACCTATCTCAGGCTGGCCACAAATCACTAGAAACGTTGTTCACCAACGATCTAGACCACGGTCCATTCATGTCAGAAACACTACGTATCGACAGCACTGTTGATCGTATTTCTGCATTGGTAGAAATCTACCGCATGATGCGCCCTGGCGAGCCACCAACAAAAGAAGCTGCAGAAGCACTATTCGAAAGCCTATTCTTCTCTGAAGAGCGTTACGATCTATCGACTGTTGGTCGTATGAAGTTCAACAGCTCTATCGGCCGTGAAGATGCTCAAGAGCAAGGCACACTTGACGAGCTAGATATCGTTGAAGTGATGAAGAAGCTTATCGCGATCCGTAACGGTAAAGGCGAAGTGGACGATATCGACCACCTTGGCAACCGTCGTATCCGTTCTGTAGGCGAAATGGCTGAGAACCAGTTCCGTGTAGGTCTAGTACGTGTTGAGCGTGCAGTTAAAGAGCGTCTAAGCCTAGGCGATCTTGACGCAATCATGCCTCAAGACCTGATCAACGCGAAACCAATCTCTGCAGCTGTTAAAGAATTCTTTGGCTCTTCACAGCTTTCACAGTTCATGGACCAAAACAACCCGCTATCAGAAGTAACGCACAAGCGTCGTATTTCTGCATTGGGTCCTGGCGGTCTAACTCGTGAACGTGCTGGCTTCGAAGTACGTGACGTACACGTAACTCACTACGGTCGTCTATGTCCTATCGAAACGCCGGAAGGTCCAAACATCGGTCTGATCAACTCTCTATCTGCGTTTGCGCGTTGTAACGAGTACGGTTTCCTAGAGACACCATACCGTCGCGTTGTAGATGGCGTTGTTACAGACGAAGTAGATTACCTATCTGCAATCGAAGAAGGCCAATTCGTTATCGCACAGGCTAACGCTGCGCTAACTGAAGAAGGCGGTTTTGCAGATGAGCTGATCACAGCTCGTCAAAAAGGTGAATCTGGTCTACACCCTCGTGAGCACGCTCAGTACATGGACGTTGCGACAAACCAGGTTGTATCTATCGCTGCATCGCTTATCCCGTTCCTAGAACACGATGATGCGAACCGTGCATTGATGGGTGCGAACATGCAACGTCAGGCAGTTCCAACACTGAAAGCTGACAAACCGCTTGTTGGTACTGGTATTGAACGTAACGTAGCAGTTGACTCAGGTGTAACTGCAGTTGCTAAACGTGGTGGTGTAATCCAGTCAGTAGATGCTTCTCGTATCGTTGTTAAAGTGAACGAAGAAGAGCTAGTACCAGGCGAAGCTGGTATCGACATCTACAACCTGACTAAATACACACGTTCTAACCAGAACACATGTATTAACCAGCGCCCATGTGTGATGCCAGGTGAACCTGTATCACGCGGTGACGTTCTTGCTGATGGTCCTTCAACAGACCTTGGTGAACTAGCGCTTGGTCAAAACATGCGTATCGCGTTCATGCCTTGGAACGGTTACAACTTCGAAGACTCGATCTTAGTATCTGAGCGCGTAGTTCAAGAAGACCGTTTCACGACTATCCACATCCAAGAACTTACTTGTGTGGCGCGTGATACTAAGCTTGGTTCTGAAGAGATCACTGCTGATATTCCAAACGTAGGTGAATCTGCTCTGTCTAAACTAGACGAGTCAGGTATCGTTTACATCGGTGCTGAAGTTAAGGGTGGCGACATCCTAGTTGGTAAAGTAACACCTAAAGGTGAAACTCAGCTAACGCCTGAAGAGAAGCTACTACGTGCAATCTTCGGTGAAAAAGCATCTGACGTTAAAGATACTTCACTACGTGTACCTAACTCTGTATCAGGTACGATTATCGACGTTCAAGTCTTCACTCGCGATGGCGTAGAGAAAGACAAGCGTGCGCTTGAAATCGAACAAATGCAGCTTAAAGAAGCGAAGAAAGACCTAACTGAAGAATTCCAGATTCTTGAGGGTGGCCTTCTAAACCGCGTTAAAGCTGTACTGATCGATGGTGGTTACTCTGAAGCGAAACTAGACACGACTGATCGTAAGAAGTGGCTAGAACTAACGCTAGAAGACGATGCACTACAATCACAGCTTGAGCAACTTGCTGAGCAGTGGGACGAGCTAAAAGCTGATTTCGATAAGAAATTCGAAACTAAGCGTCGCAAGATCACTCAAGGTGATGATCTAGCACCTGGCGTACTGAAGATCGTTAAGGTTTACCTAGCGGTTAAACGTCGCATCCAGCCTGGTGATAAGATGGCGGGTCGTCACGGTAACAAGGGTGTAATCTCTAAGATCAACCCTGTTGAAGACATGCCATACGATGAGAAAGGTCAGCCTGTAGACATCGTACTTAACCCACTGGGTGTACCTTCGCGTATGAACATCGGTCAGATCCTAGAAGTACACTTAGGTCTGGCAGCGAAAGGTATCGGTGACAAGATCAACCAGATGGTTAAAGAGCAGCAAGAACTAGCGAAATTCCGCGAGTTCCTACAAAAAGTTTACGACCTAGGCGAAACTCGCCAGAAAGTAGACATTGCTTCTCTATCTGATGACGAAGTTCGTACTCTGATCAAGAACCTACGTGGCGGTCTACCAATCGCGACTCCAGTATTTGACGGTGCACCAGAAGCGTCTATTAAAGCGCTACTGAAACTAGCAGACCTACCAGAATCTGGTCAGCTAAAACTGTTTGATGGTCGCACGGGTGACCAGTTTGAGCGTCCTGTAACTGTAGGTTACATGTACATGCTGAAACTGAACCACCTTGTTGATGACAAGATGCACGCTCGTTCAACTGGTTCGTACAGCCTAGTAACTCAGCAACCACTTGGTGGTAAAGCTCAGTTCGGTGGTCAGCGTTTCGGTGAGATGGAAGTATGGGCACTAGAAGCATACGGTGCTGCTTACACTCTACAAGAAATGCTAACGGTTAAGTCGGATGACGTTAACGGCCGTACTAAGATGTACAAAAACATCGTAGACGGTAACCACAGCATGGAACCTGGTATGCCAGAATCGTTCAACGTACTGTTGAAAGAGATTCGCTCGCTAGGTATCAACATCGAGCTAGAAGACGAAGAGTAATCTCTTTTCTCTTGACTAAGGTTGAGAGAATCAAAAAGCGATTATTTGGTAGAAGGTGCTCACTTTAGCGAGTGAGCTCCTTTTAACTCCTTACAGGAGCTGATTGTGAAAGACTTATTAAACTTTCTAAAAGCACAGCATAAGACCGAAGAATTTGATGCTATCAAAATCGGTCTATCTTCTCCGGACATGATCCGTTCATGGTCTTTCGGTGAAGTTAAAAAACCTGAAACGATCAACTATCGTACGTTCAAACCTGAGCGCGATGGTCTTTTCTGTGCGCGTATCTTTGGTCCAGTTAAAGACTACGAATGTCTTTGTGGTAAATACAAGCGCCTGAAGCACCGTGGTGTTATCTGTGAGAAGTGTGGTGTAGAAGTTACACAAACTAAAGTTCGTCGTGACCGTATGGGCCACATCGAGCTAGCATCACCAGTAGCTCACATCTGGTTCCTAAAATCGCTACCGTCTCGTATCGGTCTACTAATGGATATCCCACTACGTGATATCGAGCGTGTTCTTTACTTCGAAATGTACGTAGTAACTGAACCAGGTATGACTGATCTAGAAAAATCTCAGATGCTTACTGAAGAAGAGTATCTGGATCGTCTAGAAGAGTGGGGCGACGAGTTCACTGCTAAGATGGGTGCAGAAGCTATCAAGGACCTACTAGGTTCTATGGATATGCACGCTGAAGCTGAACAAATGCGCGAAGAGCTAGAAACAACTAACTCTGAAACTAAGCGTAAGAAAGTCACTAAGCGCCTGAAACTGGTAGAAGCGTTTATTCAATCTGGTAACAACCCAGAGTGGATGATCCTGACTGTACTTCCAGTTCTTCCGCCAGATCTACGTCCTCTAGTACCACTAGATGGCGGTCGTTTTGCGACTTCAGATCTGAACGACCTATACCGTCGTGTGATCAACCGTAACAACCGTTTGAAGCGTCTTCTAGAGCTAGCTGCTCCGGACATCATCGTACGTAACGAAAAGCGTATGCTGCAAGAGTCTGTTGATGCGCTACTAGATAACGGTCGTCGTGGTCGTGCGATCACAGGTTCTAACAAACGTCCTCTGAAATCTCTTGCTGATATGATCAAGGGTAAACAAGGTCGTTTCCGTCAGAACCTTCTAGGTAAACGTGTAGACTACTCTGGCCGTTCTGTAATCACAGTAGGTCCATACCTTCGTCTACACCAGTGTGGTCTTCCTAAGAAGATGGCACTTGAGCTATTCAAACCATTTATCTACAGCAAGCTAGAGACTCGTGGTCTTGCGACTACAATCAAAGCTGCTAAGAAAATGGTAGAGCGTGAAGAAGCGGTAGTTTGGGATATCCTAGACGAAGTAATCCGTGAACACCCAGTACTATTGAACCGTGCACCTACACTTCACCGTCTAGGTATCCAGGCGTTCGAACCAGTACTAATCGAAGGTAAAGCGATCCAGCTACACCCACTAGTGTGTGCGGCGTACAACGCGGACTTCGATGGTGACCAAATGGCGGTTCACGTACCTCTAACTCTAGAGGCACAGCTTGAAGCTCGTACTCTGATGATGTCGACAAACAACATTCTGTCGCCAGCGTCAGGTGATCCGATCATCGTACCTTCTCAGGACGTTGTATTGGGTCTGTACTACATGACTCGTGACAAGATCAACGTGAAAGGTGAAGGCATGTACCTTTCTGGCCCAGCAGAGGCTGAGAAAGCATACCGCACTAAGCAAGCTGAACTTCACGCACGCGTTAAAGTACGTATTACAGAAACAGTTGTAGACGAAGACGGCAACAGCACAACAGAGACTAAGATGGTTGATACAACTATCGGTCGTGCAATGCTATGGCAAATCGTGCCAGCTGGTCTACCGTACAGCATCGTTAACCAAAAGCTAGGTAAGAAGCAAATCTCTAACCTACTAAACGAGGCGTACCGTAAGCTAGGTCTGAAAGACACTGTAATCTTCGCTGACCAAATCATGTACACAGGTTTCGCATACGCGGCACTATCTGGTGTATCTGTTGGTATCGACGATATGGTTGTACCGCCAGCTAAGTACACTGAAATCGCAGAGGCGGAAGAAGAAGTACGTGAAATCCAGGAACAGTACCAATCTGGTCTTGTTACTGCGGGCGAACGATACAACAAAGTTATCGATATCTGGGCATCGACCAACGATCGCGTAGCAAAAGCGATGATGGCAAACCTTTCATCGGAAACGGTAGTTAACCGTGACGGTGAAGAAGAGCAACAAGAATCGTTTAACAGCATCTACATGATGGCTGACTCGGGTGCTCGTGGTTCTGCAGCTCAGATTCGTCAGCTAGCGGGTATGCGTGGTCTGATGGCGCGTCCAGATGGTTCAATCATCGAAACGCCGATCACAGCGAACTTTAAAGAAGGTCTAAACGTACTTCAGTACTTTATCTCAACGCACGGTGCTCGTAAGGGTCTTGCGGATACGGCACTGAAAACAGCGAACTCGGGTTACCTAACTCGTCGTCTAGTAGACGTTGCTCAAGACGTTGTTGTAACTGAACATGACTGTGGCACTCACGAGGGTGTTGACATGATGCCTCACATCGAGGGTGGTGATGTTAAAGTTGCACTAACTGAGCTAGCGCTAGGTCGTGTAGTAGCTGAAGACGTTCTTAAGCCAGGTACAGAAGATGTTCTGATCCCACGTAACACTCTAATTGATGAGAAGTGGTGTCAGATCATGGAAGAGAACTCAGTAGACAGCATGAAAGTGCGCTCTGTAGTTACTTGTGATTCTGACTTCGGTTGTTGTGCACAGTGTTACGGTCGTGACCTAGCACGTGGTCACCTAGTGAACCAAGGTGAAGCAGTAGGCGTTATCGCTGCTCAGTCTATCGGTGAACCGGGTACACAGCTTACGATGCGTACGTTCCACATCGGTGGTGCGGCATCTACTGCAGCAGCAGAGAACAGCATCCAAGCGAAGACAACTGGTACAGTTAAACTGCACAACGCTAAGTTCGTAATCAACAAAGATAAGAAGCTAGTAATCACGTCTCGTGCATCTGAGCTAACTATCATTGATGAATTCGGTCGTACTAAAGAGAAGCACAAACTTCCTTACGGTTCGATGCTAAGCAAAGGCGACAACGACGCAGTAACAGCTGGTGAAGTTGTTGCTAACTGGGAAGCGCACACCATGCCAATCATCACTGAAGTGGCAGGTCGCATCCAGTTCGTAGACATGATCGACGGTGTTACAGTTTCTCGTCAAACAGATGACCTAACAGGTCTATCTTCAAGCGAAGTAACTGACCCAGCAGCTCGCCCAGCAGCAGGTAAAGATATGCGTCCGGCTATCAAACTTGTTGATGAGCAAGGTAACGATGTAATGATCCCTGGTACAGAAATGCCAGCTCACTACTTCCTACCTGGTAAAGCGATTGTAAACATCGAAGATGGCGCTGAAGTTGGCATTGGTGACACACTATCTCGTATCCCTCAGAAATCTGGCGGTAACAAAGATATCACCGGTGGTCTACCACGCGTAGCTGACCTATTCGAAGCTCGTAAGCCTAAAGAGCCTGCGATCCTTGCTGAGCACACAGGTACTGTGAGCTTCGGTAAAGAAACGAAAGGTAAGCGTCGTCTAGTTATCACTCGCGACAGCGGTGATACTTACGAAGAGATGATTCCTAAGCATCGTCAGTTGAACGTATTTGAAGGTGAGCGTGTTGAACGTGGTGACGTGATCGCAGATGGTCCAGAGTCTCCACATGACATTCTACGTCTACGTGGCGTACACGCTGTAACTCAGTACATCGCTAACGAAGTACAAGAAGTTTACCGTCTACAAGGCGTTAAGATTAACGATAAGCACATCGAGACTATCGTTCGTCAAATGCTACGTAAGTGTACAATTACTCACGCTGGTGACTCTGAGTTCCTACCTGGTGAGCAAGTTGAATACTCACAAGTTAAGATTGCTAACCGTAACCTAGAAGCTGAAGGCAAAGAGCCAGCACGTTTCGAGCGTGAGCTACTAGGTATTACTAAGGCATCTCTAGCGACTGAGTCGTTCATCTCTGCGGCATCGTTCCAGGAGACAACTCGCGTACTAACAGAAGCTGCGGTTTCTGGTAAGCGTGATGACCTACGTGGTCTGAAAGAGAACGTAATTGTTGGTCGTCTGATCCCAGCTGGTACTGGTTTCGCATACCACCAAGATCGTCAAGCTAAACGTGCTGAAGCGCAAGAAGGTCCATCTGCTGAACAAGCAACAGATAACCTAGCTGCACTTCTAAACGCAGGCTTCTCTTCTGACGAATAATCGTTAAGAGCTTAAAAGAAAAGGCACCCTCGGGTGCCTTTTTTGTTTCTTGGAGGCCAAATAGAACGCTTACGCTCCGAGAGTCGAGAGCGCTTCGCTTTAGGAGTCGAGGGGTGTTTGTTGGAGGGGATTTACAAGAAGCTTACTCTCGAAAGGTGTTGACAGGACTTGTTCCTAAAAAGACAAAATAGAGCCGAATCCCGAATCCCGAATCCCGAATCCCGAATCCCGAATCCCGAATCCCGAATCCCGAATCCCG
>NZ_JH976113.1:0-18440 GCF_000305755.2 Vibrio sp. HENC-03
CCCGAATCCCGAATCCCGAATCCCGAATCCCGAATCCCGAATCCCGAATCCCGAATCCCGAATCCCAAAAAACAAAAAGGGTTGACGTACACACGCCAACCCTCAAGAATTCTCTCGCTTCTCGCTTCTCGCTTCTCGCTTCTCGCTTCTCGCTTCTCGCTTCTCGCTTCTCGCTTCTCGCTATGCGCCAGGCGGCATCGCTAAACTGTCGGCAATCAACTGAATCAAGTGGTCTTCTACCGCGAAGCGTGTCTCAATGATTTCCCCAATCAAAGACATATCTTCGTCAAAATCAGCCAGCTCATCTTCGGCTGAAACATCAGAGTATTTGTCGGTAAAGTTCAACAACGGCTCAGTAGTGAGGACGATCTTCGCGTAAGTCTGGTTTATTTCATCTGTCGCGACAAAGCCAGTGGCTTTCCACTTATCCATCACCATATCGTAGATTTTAAAGTGACCTTCAGAGATATAATCAACAAGGTGTTGGCAGAAGTGCTGAAGTTCGTCAGGAGAAGGGAGTTCAATGACATTGGATTTCGAACAAGGTTGCAGTGCTGCAAGCTTACAATATTCTACAATCAGAGATTGTCTCGTTTCCAGCCAATGGTCGATAACGTCACTGGAGCCGCCCCATTGGTCTTGTGTTTGTTTGAATTTTTTTAGCATGACCATGCCCTCATGATCTGATCGCCCATTGGCGAACGTATCCTTTGCAAAGCAAAGTTAGTAAAGTGATTACAAACTCTTGTCCTTACTAGAATTTATAGTTGCAAAATTGGCGAACGACAAACTCTGGTATGAAATTAGATTGCCAGTAAAATGAATGAACTTCAAGCAAAGGGACGCTGTAATGTTAAGAAAAGGTGAAGTTAACCGTACGAAAAACGCCCATTGGTGTGTTGTTTCAGGAAGCGATGTTTGGCTGGTGGATGGTGCTATTCCTTTCGGAAGTGCAGAGCAGTACTCACTGCCTGGGGGCAGCTCAAGGCAGATAGGTGAATACCAAGGTGCCCCAGTAATGTGGATCAATCTGTCGGATTTAGACCACGATTTAGAACTGGTGTCTCTGCGTGATTGTCTGCATTTCCCTGAGGCTCTCTTCTTGCTGATCAGCAAAGCGATTCAATATGGGCACATGACACAAAGCCTTCGCTTTTGCCCCCAGTGTGGTGGTCGAAACTTTCTCAATAACAACCAGCTAGCGATGCAGTGTGGTGAGTGCCGAACTTTGCACTATCCGCGTATTTTCCCGTGCATCATTGTCGCTGTGCGCAAAGATAACCAGATTTTGTTGGCACAGCACCCTCGTCATCGAAATGGCATGTACACCGTCATTGCGGGCTTTTTAGAAGTGGGAGAAACCCTAGAAGAATGTGTCGCTCGTGAAATACACGAAGAAACTGGCGTACACGTTAAAAATATTCGCTATTTTGGCAGCCAACCATGGGCCTTTCCATCGAGTATGATGATGGCATTTCTTGCGGATTACGAGTCTGGTGAATTGAATCCTGATTACACCGAGCTGTCCGATGCACAATGGTTTGGCATTGACGAGATGCCGCCGGTTGCACCAGAAGGGACAATTGCTCGAGCACTTATCGAGCAAACGCGACAAGATATCGAATCTAATTAGCTGAAAAATAGATAAAAAAAACCCTCCGAGAGGGAGGGGGTAAGTAAGATGTCGTTATGAGATGCTGAGTACCGGGTACTCAGTTTATAATTGTAGTTTTCGCTAGCGAACAAATTTTTAACACTGATACCGACTGGGTGCAAATTAAGCACTGATTTAAAAGTTAATAACTTGATCCAGGTTGCAAAGCACACAGCTATTAGCTTTAAATCAGTGATAGAATACCCCCTTTCAAAGAAAGCCTAACAATTGGAATTACGGAATGACTGAATTAAAAAATGATCGTTATCTGCGTGCCCTTCTAAAAGAGCCAGTAGATTACACGCCAGTATGGATGATGCGTCAGGCAGGTCGTTACCTACCAGAATACAAAGCAACTCGTGCGCAAGCGGGCGATTTCATGTCTTTGTGTAAAAACGCGGAGTTGGCGTCAGAAGTAACGCTTCAACCACTACGCCGTTTTCCTCTTGATGCAGCGATCTTGTTCTCTGACATCCTAACTATCCCAGATGCAATGGGCTTAGAACTTCGCTTTGCTGCGGGTGAAGGTCCGGTTTTCGATAAGCCAATCACTTGCAAAGCAGACGTAGAAAAGATCGGCCTGCCAGATCCAGAAGGTGAGCTGCAATACGTAATGAACGCAGTGCGCCAAATCCGCAAAGACTTGAACGGTGACGTTCCACTGATTGGCTTCTCTGGTAGCCCATGGACACTGGCGACTTACATGGTTGAAGGTGGTAGCTCTAAAGCGTTCACTAAGATCAAGAAGATGATGTACGCAGAACCGCAAACTCTGCACTTGCTTCTAGATAAGCTAGCAGACAGCGTTATCGAGTACCTAAACGCGCAAATTAAAGCGGGTGCACAGTCGGTGATGGTCTTTGATACATGGGGCGGTGTACTGACTCCTCGTGACTACAACCTGTTCTCACTGCAATACATGCACAAGATTGTAGATGGCCTGATTCGTGAAAACGACGGTCGTCGCGTACCAGTAACGCTGTTCACTAAGAACGGTGGCATGTGGCTTGAGCAAATCGCAGCAACGGGCTGTGATGCGGTAGGCCTAGACTGGACTATCAACATCGCTGACGCAAAAGCGCGTATCGGCGATAAAGTGGCTCTACAAGGTAATATGGACCCATCAATGCTTTACGCTTCACCAGAGCGTATCCGTGAAGAAGTCGCGGGTATTCTAGAAGGCTTTGGTGATGCAGGTACTGGTCACGTGTTCAACCTAGGTCACGGTATCCATTTGGATGTGCCGCCAGAAAACGCGGGTGTATTTGTGGAAGCGGTACACGAGCTATCTAAGCCGTACCACAAGTAACTTCGACTTTTTGAAATCAAATACCGGCAATCAGTGCCGGTATTTTTTTATCTGAAAATCAAGGCTGTACAGCTCTGGTAGCATTTGGTCTGCCATGATCTAATTGCTATTTAAGCTGCACACAAGATATTAAAGTTTATTATAAACAATGACTTATGTTCATGGTTCTTGTGTGCTAATTTTCTTGTACAGATAAAAAAGCAATTAGATCATGGGTAACCTAAAGCATCGAATGAACGCGTTTTTTAAGGTATGGCACGACGTCAGATTCAAACCAAGGATTCTTCTTTAGCCATAATGTGTTGCGTGGAGAAGGGTGAGGAAGCGGGATAAAGTCCGGTTCCCAATCCTGCCATTGCTGAACGGTTTGCGTGAGTGTCTTTGGTTTGTTTGTGAGGTAGTACTGCTGTGAGTACTGACCAATCAGCAGAGTCAGCTCTGTATTGGGCAACTGGTCAAGAATCTGTTTATGCCAAGCGGGCGCACACTCTTTGCGAGGAGGCAAATCGCCAGAGTTCCCCTTGCCTGGGTAGCAGAAGCCCATCGGGACAATGGCGATTTTGTTTGGGTCGTAGAAAGTGTCTTTGTCGATATCGAGCCATTGGCGTAACCGATCGCCGCTTGGATCGTTCCAAGGTATCGAGGTTTTGTGCACACGTGTCCCCGGCGCTTGTCCGATTATTAGTATGCGTGCGTCTTTTGCAGCTTGCACGACAGGGTTTGCGCCCAAAGGTAAATCGTCTGCGCAGATCTGGCAGGCTCGCACTTGCTTTAGCAATGTTTCTAGAGACATAAAACGGTTAATACCCTTTATCGAAATCGACTTGGTTGTTAATAGAGAAGCCGTCCCTCCAACTCAAGTAGTTGTCTGCAAAAATGTCGATTACTTGCTCAGGGAAACTTAACGCCGCGATGTGAGGAGTGATGGTTACTTGCGGAAGTTTCCAAAACGGATGTTGCGGTGAAAGTGGCTCTTGTTCAAACACATCGAGAAAAGCATGTTCCACCCAACGATTTTTTAGTGCGAGCAACAGACCCGCATCATCAATCACATCGCCTCTTCCAACATTAAATAGCAATGCCTGATTAAGATGGCTTAACACTTCACTGTTGAGCAAACGTTGCGTCTCTGGCGTGCTTGGCAGCGTATTTACCACGATATCCGCTTGGTGAAAGGCACTGGCAAGTTCATTGATATGAAAAGTTTGATTGAATTCACCGCCAGAAGTGGGGATGCCAGTACGATTGATACCTATGGCTTTCATGCCCATCAATTGTGCCGTTTTACCCAAATGACTGCCGATGCTGCCGGTGCCCAGAATCACCATGGTTTTACTTTGTAGCGAGGTATAAAGATGCGGCTGCCATTGCTTGCTCTGTTGCTGCTGGTGGTATTGCATGAAGTGACGGAAATGAGCAATGCTGTAGCCAATCACGTACTCGGCAATCAATGGACCAAAAATACCGCGAACATTAGTCAGGGTATAATCTCGGCGCAGATTCGGCACCATCAGAGCATTCACCCCTGCAAATGTTGATTGCACCCACTCAAGCTGTGAAAACTCGTCTAACCTTTGTGATAGTAATGGTGGATCCGCCAGTACGATCTGAGCATCTTGAGGTTTGTTTGTGATGGCCAGATCGGGCAGATTTTTCTCCGCCAGTAACGTTTCGTAGGTGTCGCGATGCTCTGAGAGCAGGAAAATCTGATTTGGATGCTGCATTAACTTTTTTCCCTGTGATGAATCAAGTACACTTTCGCTGATTTTTTCTTCAATGATTGAGTGACTATGCTTAAGAATCCTCTTCAGGTTCGTTTGGAAAAACTAGAACCTTGGCAACAAATTACCTTCATGGCGTGCCTGTGTGAACGCATGTATCCAAACTATGCGATGTTTTGTGAGAATACAGAATTTGCTGAGCCACGTGCTTACCGAGCGATTCTTGATAGTGTATGGGAAATTCTGACGGTTAAGAACGCGAAAATTAACTTCGAACGTCAATTAGAGAAGTTAGAAGAGTTGTTCCCAAGTGCAGATGAGTTCGATTTTTACGGTGTTTATCCAGCGATGGATGCTTGTCAGAGCTTGTCGACACTGCTGCATGGTCTGTTGGATCGCGACTACCTTTTCGATTCAATGCTTAAAGTGAGCCAACAGTCGGTACAAACCGTTGCTGACCTAGAACAAGCACAAGGCGCAGAGCCAATCACAAACGACAATCAAAAAGAAAATGAAGCCGTGTGTGAAGAGTGGGATGTTCAGTGGGCTATCTTCCGTCCACTGCGTGAAGCGGTAGAGCGAGACATCAGCCTGATTAAAGATTTGCGTGAAGAGCTACGCGAAGAAGCAGTGAGCAACATCGGCATTGCACTTTAATTGTTGAATAGATAAAACAAAGGCATCCATGGTGGATGCCTTTTTCATTTATGCGTTTGAGCTGTTACGCCCAAGGCTGATTACGATTCTTTAGAGTCTGGTTTGGTTGGCTCTTGAGCTTCTGGCTCTTTGTCCTGTTTCTCCAGTTGTTCCTCTTCTTCATCGTCATCGCGGCTTTCAATTACGCCGTGCTTTTCTTTCCAGCTTTCCCAACGTTGGTAAGCCAGTTCTTGCATGTCTGTGCTCTTATCCGCTTCATCGATGATCTCTTCACCTAGTAGGTGCTCAAAGATGTCTTCTAGCGTCACAAGGCCTTGTACCGTGCCGTATTCGTCAACCACAAGCGCCAGTTGTAGGCGGTGAGTCATCATTTGGTCGAACACTTTAGGTAGAGCGGTGTTGTTCAGTACCACTTGGATAGGGCGCATGACCGAACCAAGTTGTTTTTGGCCGCTGCCTGATTGTTGCAGCTTGAACAGCTCTAGACGGTGCACAAAACCAATGATGTTGTCTTTCTGCTCGCTGTAAACCAGTGGGCGAGAGAAAGGCGTCTCCTTGTGCTTCTCTAGGAAGTCATTGATGGTCATCGTCGCGTCTACACGGAATACGACCGGACGCGGTGTCATGACTTGCGTTACTGGTACGTCTTGAATGCCTAGCAGGTTACTCAGGATTTTTGATTCACCCTCTGCGAACTCGCCGCTTTCTTTCGCCAGAATAGCCATTGCTGACAACTCATCACGCATTTTTGGTGCTTCGTGGTTACGAGCAAGACGTTTTGTGATTTGTTCTGAGAACCATACGAATGGTGTTAGTGCCCACACCATCCAGCGAAGTGAAACCGCTGCAGCTGGTGCAAGTTGGCGCCAGTATGTCGCACCAATTGTCTTAGGTACGATTTCTGATAGAACAAGAATTGCTAGTGTCAGTACAGCAGAGAAGATACCTAGCGCTTCGCTACCAAATACCACTGCCGCTTGTGCACCAGCCGTCGCCGCACCGATGGTGTGAGCTATGGTGTTAAGCGTCAAGATAGAAGCAAGTGGTCGGTCGATGTCTGCTTTTAGCTTTTCTAGCTGAGCAGAAGCCGGGTGCCCCTGTTGTTTGAGCTGCGCAATGAAGCTCGGACTGATACTTAGAAGTACCGCCTCCAGTACCGAACAGATAAACGAAATGCCGATAGCAATAGAGATATAAATGGATAACAGCAGCATAGTTGCCCTTGAATGTAATGTGATAGTCGGGATTTTAAGCGATTATAACCGCAAAAGTGCCTTATAAATCGGTCTTATTGCATTAGAAAGCAAGAGCTTTTCTCGTGCAAGTAGTAACAAATTGTGAGTTATTACTCATATTATGGCTAAAACTGCGTCAGAAAATCGAAAGATCGCTTACAAACCTTTGCCAGATGGGGCATTTATGTTTTAGAGTGAGATGAATTCGATAACATATGAGAAGGGAAACCTAATGAACAAGACCCAATTAATCGACTTTATTGCAGAGAAAGCAGACCTATCTAAAGCACAAGCTAAAGCTGCTCTTGAAGCAACTCTTGAGGGTGTTACTGGCGCTCTTAAAGAGGGTGACCAAGTTCAACTAATTGGTTTTGGTACATTCAAAGTAAACCACCGCGCTGCACGTACTGGTCGTAACCCTAAGACTGGTGACGAGATTCAAATCGCAGCAGCTAACGTACCTGCATTCGTAGCAGGTAAAGCGCTGAAAGAATCAGTAAACTAAGTTAAAATGCACCGAGGTATCCTGCCTCGGTGCAATTTCATGAAAAAACATCTACTCACTTCACTCCTACTATCAAGCCTTACTCTTGTTGGCTGTTCTTCTGTAGAAACCCCAAACCTAGACCAATTTACCCATTTCTCTGGCGGGAAAATCATGGGTGATGCCACCAGTTTATATTGGATGACTGAACGTCTAACACGTGTTAGTACGGCAGCAGACTATGTCACGATGGGCGATTACGGTTCATATCAGAGTGATTATCGTTGGGATGACGGTGAGCTCAGAGAGTTGATTCGAAAAGGTGAGCAACTCGATGCCAAACAAGGATTGGTGCCTTTTCAAATCCACATTCGATTTAATAAAGATGGCGACGCGATTTATCAGCAATACCGTGTGAATGGAAAAGTATTGCCTTTACAACGTGACCAATTAGAGCGTTACAAGCAAGAGGCGAACGATGTCGTTACGTCTATCAAGAAACAATCTCGTGATGGCCAGAGCCTAATCCAAGGGTATTGGGATGGTGAAACCTTCGAAACCTGCAAAGGTCGTGAGTTTGCGACGCTGGAGTTTAACCAGACCTTGCCTAAGTTTGTGATTGATAGATTGGCGTCAGTGGACAGCTACATAGCGTTTATCGGTAAAGAGTCACGTAATACCGCTACGGTGGATGAATTGTTGATGCTTAATGATGATGACTTTGACTGTGTACCGCGACCGAAGTTGATCTCCGAATAAACATTGCTTCGAGCTGTCTCGATTCTCGAACAAGAACAATAAAAAAGGCGCTGAATGCGCCTTTTGTCGTTTTAGCCAACTGAAGTTGTTTTTATTTTTCTTGCTCACGTGCAATTGCACGGTAGCCGATATCGTTGCGATGGAACATGCCATTCCAACTGATCTGTTTTGCAAGCTCGTAAGCACGCTGCTGCGCTTCTGATACGCTGTTGCCAAGTGCTGTTGCACAAAGAACGCGACCACCGTTTGTCACGATGTCGCCGTCTTTGTTATCTGTACCAGCATGGAAGACTTTTTCGCCTTCAATTTCAACTTGTGGCAGACCCGAAATTACGTCGCCTTTGTTGTACGCTGCTGGGTAACCACCGGCTGCTAGCACGATACCAATCGATGCTCGTGGATCCCACTTCGATTCCGCTTGATCCAGTTTCTCGTCGATTGCCGCTAGGCACAGATCAACAAGATCCGATTCCATGCGCATCATGATAGGTTGCGTCTCAGGATCACCGAAGCGGCAGTTGTACTCGATTACTTTCGGAGTGCCATCTTTGTCGATCATAAGACCCGCGTATAGGAAACCAGTGTAAGGGTTACCTTCAGAAGCCATGCCACGTACCGTTGGGTAAATCACTTCTTCCATGATGCGGTTATGGATTTCCTGTGTTACCACTGGAGCTGGAGAGTATGCACCCATGCCACCGGTGTTAGGACCAGTATCTTTGTCGCCTACGCGTTTGTGGTCTTGGCTGGTGGCCATTGGTAGAACGTTCTCACCATCCACCATCACGATGAAGCTTGCTTCTTCACCATCTAGGAACTCTTCGATAACGACACGACTACCAGCATCACCAAATGCGTTGCCTGCTAGCATGTCTTTGATTGCGTCTTCAGCTTCTTCTAGCGTCATCGCTACGATAACGCCTTTACCAGCAGCAAGGCCATCAGCTTTTACTACAATCGGCGCACCTTGTTCACGTACGTAAGCAAGAGCAGGCTCGATTTCAGTGAAGTTCGCGTAGGCACCCGTTGGGATTTGGTGACGGGCAAGGAAGTCTTTGGTAAACGCTTTAGAGCCCTCAAGCTGCGCAGCCGCTTGTGTAGGACCGAAGATTGGCAAACCTGCTTCGCGGAAAGCATCAACCACACCGATAACCAGTGGAGCTTCAGGGCCAACAATGGTTAGCTCGATAGCTTTCTCTTTTGCAAAAGCAACCAGACCTGCGATGTCTTCTACTGCGATGTTTACGTTCTCTAGTTTAGGCTCTAGTGCTGTACCTGCGTTACCTGGAGCCACGAAGATAGTCTCAACATTTGGGTTTTGTGCCGCCTTCCAACCTAGTGCGTGTTCACGACCGCCTGAACCAATGATAAGTACATTCATGTTTTAAACCTTCAATCAAAATTGATAGTAGTAGAACTAGAAAATGTCTGAGCAACACGAAAGGAGAGTGTTGCTCATCTCGGAGCGCAGCGTTCCCGTTTCCAGTAGCGAAGCGCTCTCGTATCTTTTCTTTCTAGTGGCGGAAGTGACGCATACCTGTGAAGATCATCGCCATGCCGTGTTCGTCTGCTGCTGCAATAACTTCATCATCACGCATCGAACCACCTGGTTGGATAACACACTTGATGCCTGCTTCTGCAGCCGCGTCGATACCGTCACGGAATGGGAAGAATGCATCTGATGCCATTACACAACCTTCAACCTGTAGACCTTCGTCTGCAGCTTTGATACCTGCGATTTTCGCAGAGTAAACGCGGCTCATTTGGCCAGCGCCTACACCGATAGTCATGTCGCCTTTCGAGTAAACGATTGCGTTAGATTTCACGTATTTCGCTACTTTCCAGCAGAACAGTGCATCTTTCAGCTCTTCTTCTGTTGGCTGGCGCTTAGAAACCACTTTTAGGTCGTCTAGGCTTACCATGCCTTGGTCACGGTCTTGAACCAGTAAACCGCCATTCACGCGTTTCACGTCAAAGCCAGTTGTCTTAGTTGTCCATTCGCCACACTCAAGTAGACGCACGTTCTTCTTCGCTGCAACCACTTCAATCGCTTCTGCAGAAACAGAAGGTGCGATGATGACTTCAACGAATTGACGCTCAACAATAGCGGCTGCTGTTTCAGCATCTAGCTCTTGGTTGAATGCAATGATGCCGCCGAATGCAGATGTTGGGTCAGTTTGGTAAGCGCGGTTGTATGCTTCTAGGATGTCTTTACCTAAAGCCACACCGCATGGGTTCGCGTGTTTTACGATCACACATGCTGGCTCGTTGAACTCTTTCACACACTCAAGCGCTGCGTCAGTGTCTGCGATGTTGTTGTAAGAAAGGGCTTTACCTTGGATTTGGCGAGCAGTAGAAACAGATGCTTCTTGTGGGTTGGCTTCAACGTAGAATGCGGCTGCTTGGTGGCTGTTCTCACCGTAGCGCATATCTTGCTTTTTCTCGAATTGCTGGTTGAAAGTACGTGGGAATTTAGACTCTTCATCACCTTCTTTGTTCTCACCGTAAGATGGAACCATAGTGCCGAAGTAGTTTGCGATCATGCCGTCGTAAGATGCTGTGTGCTCGAATGCTGCGATGGCTAGGTCGAAACGAGTTTCTAGTGTTAGAGACTTCTCGTTCGCGTCCATTTCAGCGATAACACGGTCGTAGTCGTGAGCGTTCACCACGATAGTTACGTCTTTGTGGTTTTTCGCTGCAGAGCGAACCATTGTTGGACCACCGATGTCGATGTTCTCAACCGCATCAGCAAGCGTACAGCCTTCTTTAGCAACGGTTTCTGCGAATGGGTATAGGTTAACGACAACCATATCGATAGGGTTGATGCCGTGCTTTTCCATCACGTCATCGTCTTGGCCACGACGACCCAGCACACCACCGTGAACTTTTGGGTGAAGCGTTTTAACGCGACCATCCATCATTTCTGGGAAACCAGTGTAGTCAGAGACTTCAGTTACTGCGATGCCTTGCTCTGCAAGTAGACGAGCAGTACCACCAGTAGATAGGATATCGACACCGCGCTCAACAAGAGCTTGTGCAAACTCAACAATACCTGTTTTGTCTGATACGCTGATAAGCGCACGGCGAATAGGACGAGCGTTATTCATGCTTCCATTTTCCTCAAATTCACGGAGTTAAAGATGTTTGCCAAAAATGAACTTGTTTTCACCTCTTGGGGTAAAATATTGGCCAGTTTTGGTAAAGACCTTTGCGGGCGTTTTCATGCTTAGAAAACAGTCTCCACTATTTGATGGCGCGTATTCTAACCAATTTATTACAAAAAAGCTCGCGCAATCGTTTGGCATCTCAAAAATAATTGCAAAAAACTCGATTTTTAGCTTTAAAGGTAACGAGATAGTTAATAAGGAAAGTTATGTTTCAGATTGGTGAACTGGCAAAACGTTGTGGTGTGACCGCCGATACACTCCGTTTCTATGAGAAAAATGCGTTAATAACACCCGCAGGGCGAAGTGAATCGGGCTATCGCTTATATAACGAAGAGAACCAGAAGCTGGTGCGCTTTATTCTAAAAGCGAAAGAGCTTGGCTTAAGCCTAGAAGAAATAAAAGAGCTGCTAGGGATCAAATTAGAGGCGACAGAACACAGTTGTGCAGAGGTAAAAGCCATCACTTCTGCAAAGTTAACTTTAATTGATGAGAAGATTGCTGAACTGAGCAAAATCCGTACTGCTTTAAAGAAGATAAACGACGCGTGTTGTGGGCATAACAACGACGATGCCAGTCATTGTTCTATCTTAGCAGCCCTTGAATAGTCTCATTTTTGCGTCATTTAATTTAAGTTTGCATTTTTGGCGGCTTGCTTTTCTATGTTCAAGCCGTTTTCCCCCCTATAATCTCGGCTTTAGTCGACTGTAAGAATGTGTAGTCCCCTCTATTCCTAAAGCGACGCTGTCTATCAGATACGAGAGTTTTCATACATGGTTGGAGTCTATTTTCAAATCAATGACTGGGTTTTGAGCGTTGATGAAAATAAGCTGTATCGACAAGACAGGGAAGTTACCGTTGAGCCACGCTTAATAAACCTACTGCATTTTCTTGCTGAGCACGCCAGTGAAGTGTTCAATCGCGAAGAGCTGATCCAATATGTTTGGGCTGGTGCGATTGTGACGGATCAAGTCGTAACACAGTCGATCTTCGAACTGCGTAAACTTCTGCGAGATGGTCGAGAAGAAAACATCAGCTACGTGATCACTGTGCCTAAGCGTGGTTACAAGCTGGTGGCGAATGTGACCCCAATGACACACGAGGAATTCCTTGCAAGTCGTCATTGCGATGCCGAAATCCTTCCTCCTGTTGTTGAAGAGACAGAAGAAGAGCTGCCAGAAGCGCCAGCACCAGCTATCGCATTCCCTGCAGGACCTTTAACTCGCGCCGTATGCGAGATGTCGAAAGAGAAAAAAGCGCCGCGTAAACCAAACAAAATCAGCCCTTGGCGATTGGGTTTCATGAACTTCATCTGGATCAGTATTTTGGTCGTGGTGATGGGGGTGTTTACTTATAAGCAGTCAGAAGTGCGCATCACGCAAGCCATTGATACTCACCTTATTGAGTTCAAGTTTCAAGATAACTTCAGCAAAGAAGGTCGAAGTTATGACTTAGCAGATGGCTTCGCGCAGAAGTTGATGGCTGATGTGGCTCAAGTGAGTGACTATCGTGTCATGCTCAAGAAAGCTTCGTTTACCACGGGTATCGTTCCGGGGAAATCTGTGGTCGTGCGTGTCAAAGAAAATGATGGTGGCAGCTTCCTTGAAGTGGAATACCGCAACAACTCTTCAGAGAAAGTGCTGTTTAGCCGTCAGTACGCATTAACTAACAGCCACTTAAAGTCCGTGATGCAACAAGCGTCTTTGGATTTGATGCGAGTATTGAAAGTGCCAGATGCAAAACTGAAGTCCAAAGTGCTGGTGGCGGGTATGCCAATGAACCCAGACGCATTGGAGCTGTTTGTTGAAGCAAACCACTACTTGAACGTATCGGATGCGAATCAATTCCAGCATGGCATCGACTTGATGGAGAAAATCCTCGAGATTGAACCAGATAATGCTTATGTTCAATCGGAGCTGCTCATTGCTTACCATGTGCAAAAAGCACTCGATCCTGCATTGGAACTAAGAAAGAGCAGGGTTCAGCAGTTAAGTGATAAGCTGGAAGCCAACGCTAAGATGATGGTAGGGCCTATTCAGCCACGTATTTATGAAGCATTAGCTCTGCATGAGACGATCACTGGTGACATTGATTTAGCTAAGCGACATTTGAATCAAGCATTGGACGTTCGTGATTCGGTATTGTCTTACGTGATTCGAGGTAAGCACGCCGAGTTGGATGGTGATTTGGATTGGGCAAGCGAGTCCTACAGCGAAGCCTTCTATATTGATACATCCGTAGAGACTTACTTATTGTGCGAGAACTTGGTTTTTCCAAGTAACATGAAGGCGATTGATTACGCTATGTATCGCGCAGTACACCCTTCCGTGGTTCGTATGCTGTAAGCAGTCACAATCTAACAAGTAAAGATATCTTTTAGCCCTTCATTTCGGTGAGGGGCTTTTTTGTATCTGCCTCTTGTGTGTGCTTCTTACCTCTATTTCTACTAATAATGCTTGCTATAGAAGAGGAGAGGGCTTTCCATTCTCTATTCTCTATTCTCTATTCTCTATTCTCTATTCTCTATTCTCTATTCTCTATTCTCTATTCTCTATTCTCGCCACCTTGGCATTCTACTTCTTACTTCTTACTTTTTACTTCCTGTCTTAGTGCCGCTTCATATCGAGCTTTTGGATTTCGGCCTTAGCCTTGCGTATTTAAAACCGGTCACGACAACGCAGTTGTTTATGCGTAATAACGTTTGTACTTATGCATCACTGAGTAAAAGAGGAGGGGAAGTTTGATGTAAGTCAATTGGTCAATAAGGGTAGGAAAAGTCTGTATCAACAGTTTGGGTAATCAGCATAGGGTTAGCTTGATGTTGATAGCGGTTGATAAGGTTGATGGAAAATTTGTTGAGGTTGATGTTTTTAGCTTTTCGACATGAGTGCTTTAGTTTTTTATCTTAAGTTACTGTATATGCTGGCTTTATGTTTTTTAGTTTATCAGGTTTATCTCAACTTTATACCGATGGGCTAATTGTTTTATTGATAACCCCAAGTTTATTTTTTTCCCAGTTTTTGGGCGTAGTCTTCACTTCGAAATTTAGCGAGGTCGAGCAGGTTCTTCCTCATAGCATCTCGCTAATAACCATTCAGTTTGAGTCATGTTGACTCGAGTAGAATAGATTTGGAGATGTTATGTCATCGAATGCGAAAAAAATCGGCCTTATTGCCTGTACGGGTGTCGTAGCCGGTAACATGATGGGTAGTGGTATTGCACTATTACCTTCTAGTCTTGCCTCTGTAGGCTCTGTTTCAATCTTCAGTTGGCTGATCTGTTTGGTCGGTGCACTGAGTCTGGCGTTCGTTTACGCTCGTCTGGCAACCAAAAACCCACAAGAAGGTGGTCCAATCGCTTATGCTGGCGAAGTGTCTCCGGTATTTGGTTTCCAAACGGGCGTTCTTTATTACCACGCGAACTGGATTGGTAACCTGGCTATTGCCATTACAGGTGTTTCTTACCTTTCAGTATTCTTCCCTGTGCTTAATAACCCAATCCCAGCAGGTATTGCGACGATTGCATCGGTATGGATCTTCACTTTCGTCAACCTACTTGGTGGTAGCTGGGTAAGCCGTCTATGTACGCTTGGTCTAGTTCTTATCCTTATCCCAGTTGTTGGTACAGCTGCATTTGGTTGGACGCACTTCGATACTGCGCTTTACAGTCAAAACTGGAACGTATCAGCAGGCACTGACAGCCACGCGGTAGTAACAGCGGTTCTTATCTGCCTATGGTCATTCGTAGGTGTGGAATCAGCAGCGGTATCGACTGGTATGGTAGAAAACCCTAAACGTACTGTACCACTAGCAACTATGTTGGGTACTGGTATCGCAGGTGTGATTTACATCCTATCAACTCAAATGATCAGCGGCATGTTCCCAGCGTCAGAAGTTGCGGCATCAGGTGCGCCATTTGCACTAGCAACCACTGAGCTATTCGGTAGCTGGACAGCACCATTCGTATCAGCATTCACAGCGCTAGCATGTTTCACTTCGCTAGGTTCTTGGATGATGCTAGTAGGTGAAGCAGGTAAACGCGCAGCAAACGACGGCAACTTCCCTAAAATCTACGGCGAAACTGACAAAAACGGTGTGCCTAAGAAAGGTCTAATCCTTGCGTCAATCAAGATGACTGCACTGATGGTTGTACTGATGTTCTTCAGCTCTAAAACAGCACACGCATCAGACCTATTCAACCAGCTAACAACTGACGCAGTTCTACTAACTATGCTGCCTTACTTCTACTCAAGCATTAACTTGATTCGCTTCGAAGGTATGACAACACGCAATGGCTTCGTAATGCTGTTCTCTGGTGTGGCTTGTCTGTTCTGCTTCATCGCACTAGCAGGTGCAGAGGGCGGTACGCTAACAGCAACCTTCATCGTGTCTCTAGTTATCTTGATGTTCTACAGCAAAAAAGCAGGTCTTGCTCAGTACGTGAAAATGCACGCTGACGACATGCCTGCCCAAGCAAGCAACTAATCCCCAAAACGCTGGCACTAAGGTGCCAGCCCATAAAACCCAAATTCACGCGGCGCTCACCTTACTCATTGCCTGTAAATGGCAAAGAGCGCCCTCATTCGCCTTGGAGATGTCCAAATGAATATATTCGCTATCTTGAACCACATGGGTGTGTTCTTTAAAGAAGAGCCAGTTCGTCAACTTCACGCTGCTCTTGAGAAAGCGGGCTACGAAGTGGTTTACCCAGTAGATGATAAAGACTTGATCAAAATGATTGAGATGAACCCTCGCATTTGCGGTGTGCTGTTCGACTGGGATAAATACTCACTAGAGCTATGTGAACGTATCAGCCAAATCAACGAAAAACTGCCTGTTCACGCATTTGCTAACGAACAGTCTACTCTAGACATTTCACTAACAGACCTACGTCTAAACGTGAGCTTCTTCGAGTACGCTTTAGGTATGGCTGACGACATCGCTATCAAAATCAACCAAGCGACTGAGGCATACAAAGATGCCATCATGCCTCCATTCACTAAAGCGCTATTCAAATACGTAGAAGAAGGTAAATACACCTTCTGTACTCCAGGTCACATGGGCGGTACTGCATTCCAGAAAAGCCCTGCTGGTAGCATCTTCTACGATTTTTACGGTCCAAACACATTCAAAGCGGACGTATCAATCTCAATGCCTGAGCTAGGTTCTCTATTAGACCACTCAGGTCCACATAAAGATGCAGAAGAATACATCGCACGCACATTCAATGCAGACAGCTCGTACATCGTAACTAACGGTACGTCTACATCGAACAAAATCGTTGGTATGTACTCAGCACCTGCTGGCAGCACAGTACTGATTGACCGTAACTGTCACAAATCTCTGACTCACCTAATGATGATGAGCGACGTGACACCAATCTACTTCCGCCCAACTCGTAACGCATACGGCATCCTTGGTGGTATTCCACAAAGCGAATTCAGCCGCGATGTCATTGCAGAGAAAGTAGCGAAAACACCAGGTGCAACAGCACCAACTTACGCAGTAGTGACTAACTCAACTTACGATGGTCTGTTGTACAACACGCAATTCATCAAAGAGTCGCTAGATTGTAAACACATCCACTTCGACAGTGCTTGGGTGCCTTACACTAACTTCAACCCAATTTACGAAGGTAAATGTGGTATGAGTGGTGAAGCGATGCCAGGCAAAGTGTTCTACGAAACACAATCAACACACAAACTGTTGGCTGCGTTCTCACAAGCTTCAATGATTCACGTGAAAGGTGACTTTGATAAAGAATCTTTCAATGAAGCATTCATGATGCACACTTCAACTTCACCTCAGTACGGCATTGTTGCTTCTACTGAAACTGCAGCGGCAATGATGCGCGGCAACACTGGTAAGAAGTTGATGCAAGACTCTATCGATCGCGCAATCCGCTTCCGTAAAGAGATCAAACGTCTAGAAGCAGAAAGCGACAGCTGGTTCTTCGATGTATGGCAACCAGAAAACATCGATACCACGGAATGTTGGAAACTAGACCCTAGCGACACATGGCACGGCTTCAAGAACATGGATGACAACCACATGTATCTTGATCCAATCAAAGTAACGCTACTGACTCCTGGGATGAATAAAGAAGGCGAACTAGAAGAATCAGGTATTCCTGCTTCGCTGGTGGCTAAATTCCTAGACGAGCGCGGCATCGTGGTAGAGAAAACAGGTCCATACAACTTGTTGTTCCTATTCTCAATCGGTATCGACAAATCAAAAGCAATGCAATTGCTACGCGGTCTAACTGAATTTAAACGTGGCTACGACTTGAACCTAACCATCAAGAGCTTCCTACCTTCGTTATACAACGAAGACCCAAGCTTCTATGAAGGCATGCGCGTTCAAGAACTAGCACAAGCAATTCATGACCTAACTAAGAAATACAACCTACCAGAGCTAATGTACAAAGCGTTCGATGTACTTCCAGAAATGAAAGTAACACCGCACGCAGCATGGCAAGAAGAGCTTCGCGGTAACGTAGAAGAAATCAAACTGGAAGAAATGGTTGGCCGCGTAAGTGCGAACATGATCCTTCCTTACCCTCCAGGTGTGCCACTAGTACTTCCTGGTGAAATGGTGACTCAAGAGTCTCGCCCTGTGCTGGACTTCCTAGAGATGCTTTGTGAGATCGGTGCGCATTACCCAGGTTTCGAAACCGACATCCACGGTCTATACCAACAAAAAGATGGTAGCTACACCGTAAAAGTATTGAAGAACTAAGTTCCTCTCGAAGATGACGCCATTGGGAATGCAAGCATGCTCCACTCTTACGAGCTCAATGCGTCATCGAACAATAACGACATTTAGATATACCCCTAACTAATCTGTCGTAAAGAGAAGGGCAAGGATGCTCTGATCTTTTCTTCTATATATAGAAGAAACACTTTTCCAAGACTTCACCTGAAGTACCCCAAATAAAAAGCAAAGACCAAAAGAGCAGTTCGTCATCGTTCTGCTCTTTTTTTTCATCTTTATATAGGCAGAAAGAGAAAAAAGAACCAAGAGAGATAAGATCAGTAACCGAAATCACAAAGAAATAGGCGATCTTTTAATGCAGAAGTCAGGTGTTTCATCATGAAAAGATCCTCTGCAACCCGAAATATTAGACAAGATCGTTGAGTATCTATGCAGAATGCTTGTTATTTGTTCGGTTGAAAGTTTTTTTGCAAAAAACGCTTGTGCTAATTTCTCAACCCCCTATACTGCGCATCCACCGACACGGAGTGAGACGAAAGTCACACAGCGAGTCGGGAAGAGAGAAAAAAGAATTTGAAAAAAATGCTTGACTCTCTCACGGTGTGAAGTAAGATACGCACCCCTAACGACGAGCAACTAAGTTGCTGAAAATGTTAGAAAAGCTCTTTAAAAATAAGAACCTATCAATCTGTGTGGGCACTCGTTGATGATAATCCAATTAGATACTTCGGTATCAAATTAGGT
>NZ_JH976114.1:0-49267 GCF_000305755.2 Vibrio sp. HENC-03
GAGCGCAACCTTGCCAAGGTTGAGGTCACGAGTTCGAACCTCGTGTGTCGCTCCAATTTGATAGCTTTCATTGTGCTTAACAGTGAATTGCGACACTCGCTCGTTTACAGAGCAAACTTACCAAAGTTGAGGTTACGCCTTTCTGTTATGGATAGGGAACTTCGTGTGTCGTTCCAATTCTTATTACTGCTTAAAGCAGTGATACATGGACGCGGGATGGAGCAGCTTGGTAGCTCGTCGGGCTCATAACCCGAAGGTCGTCGGTTCAAATCCGGCTCCCGCAACCAATTCACATCGCTCTTTTCATAATGCTGCGAAGCATGAACCCCTGAAAATCATATTTTAATCCGCATCAGTCGATGCCGGACGATTTCGTTTGTGTTTTAAACATGAGACGACTTGTCTGAGCAACGAATTGTCTGGTGTTCGGAGTGCTTTCTGTCCTTTAATTAACAGAGTTATCCACATACATCATTCTGTGGATAAGTTGGTTGATAAAGTGTTTTCAGCTTGGGTTTAAAGGGCTGCAAAGAAAGATCTTTTCTTTATGCGACAACAATAAAAATTTCCCTTTGCTGCATAAGTGCATGTTATTTATGGGGAAAGTTGCTTTTATTGCGGATCGGGTGCGTTAAATCAGGATCATTAATTTGTATTTTTTTGATCCTAATCATTTCTTTAGGTTGTGTTTAACTTTTTTCTCTTCCCTGAAATCTTTCGAGTCTTGACTTTTTTTCCACATTCCAGAATTGAGAACAAGGTCATGAATTGAACATGTAAAAAGTGTTTTCAATCTCTTGCATATGAGCTACGCGTTAGGCGTCTCTTGGAAGGCCTTTTTCGACGATTCTGATTAAGCGTTTCTTCTTCGTCTCGATAGAGTCTGATTCATTGGTAGGGAATTGGCTGAATTGCTGCTCTAGAGCCCAATTGATATGTTCATCTAGTAATTCACTTTCACCACGACGGCTCTCTAAGGCGTCAATGGCCTTTTGGCTATATTCTGCATTACCAAGTGCGACAGAAATATTACGCAACCATTGTAAGTGGCCAATTCGGCGGATCGCAGACCCTTCCATTTGTTTTAGGAAGGTTGCCTCATCCCATTCAAACATAGTAACGAGATCTGGGTCTTTAAAACTATCACGACGGTGAAAGTCTTCTTGAGTGGTGACTTCCGCGTATCGGTTCCATGGACAAACTAACTGACAATCGTCGCATCCGTAGATACGGTTCCCCATCGGTTTGCGGAACTCTTCAGGGATAACACCATCAAATTCGATCGTGAGATAAGAGATACAGCGTCGTGCATCTACGATTTTATCGTCAACGATAGCTTGCGTCGGACAGGATGTGATACATGCTTTACACTTGTCACATTGATCGACGCTTGGTTCATCCACGGGTAATGGCAAGTCGATAAGCAATTCGCCAAGGAAGAACCATGAACCACAGTCTTTATCTAAAATGAGTGAGTGCTTGCCTGTCCAGCCTAACCCGGCTTTTTGAGCGAGTGGGCGTTCAAGGATAGGGGCTGAGTCGACAAAGGGGCGATAGCCATATTGTCCGACTTCTTGCTCAATAAGTTTGCCAAGTTTATTAAGCTGCTTTCTCACCAACTTGTGATAATCACGACCAAGCGCATAGCGACTGATGTAAGCATGGTTTTTGTTTGCCAAATTGGAAGCGAACTTAGCTTCAGGTGGCAGATAGTCCATGCGCACGCTGATGACACGTATGGTTCCCGGTAGAAGTTCATTGGGTCTGGCTCTCATCATGCCGTGACGAGCCATCCAATCCATTGAACCGTGATAGCCAGCATCAAGCCATTTTTGCAGAGCCGCTTCATGTTCACTAAGATCAACATCGCAGATACCGACTTTCTGAAAGCCGAGCTCTTTACCCCAAATTTTGATTTGTTGAGCGAGTTGTTCGAAGTTCATGTTTTATCACCGAGATAAAGGGGGGCGGATCTTACCGGATCTTATGAATTGGTGCTACCAGAAAGTCTAGATAAGTATTTTGAAACAAAGTCAGCAAAAGTTGACGTGGGCATGAGCAATTTTCCTTATGCATTCAATAGAATCAGGTAATTAGGATTTGTCTTTTTTGGTCATTTTTTCGCATATATGACATTTGAGAGCTTGTCTCTCAAAACCAACACAGTTTACTATTCCTGTTCTTTTGATTTTTATATAGTCAACGATCATTAGTTAGAGAAACATCAATGAGCACGAAACAATTTAATCTTAAAGATGAGCATGAAACGGTAGCACTAGGCACCGCACTGGCTCAGCTTTGTTCTCAACAAACCACCATTTATCTGCACGGTGATCTGGGTGCGGGTAAAACAACCTTCAGTCGTGGTTTTGTCCGTGCTCTTGGCCATCAAGGAAATGTAAAAAGCCCGACCTATACTTTGGTTGAACCTTATCAGCTAGGTAAGTGGCAAGTTTACCATTTTGATCTTTACCGATTGGCGGATCCGGAAGAGTTGGAATTCATGGGGATTCGAGACTACTTCACGGATGATGCGATTTGTTTGGTGGAATGGCCAGAGAAAGGGCAAGGAATGCTGCCACAACCAGATCTTGATGTGGACATTCGTTACCAAGGCGAGCAGCGTGTAGCCGAACTAACGGCGAACAATGAATATGGTGTGCAGTTACTCAGTCGATTGGAGCTATGTTGAGTCTTCCTAAATTTAGAGTAGTGGCGGCGTTTGTCGCCACTTTTCTCCTTATCATCCCCAATTTAGCATTTGCTAACGTCGTAAAAAGTTTCCGAGTTTGGCCTTCACCAGATGAGACTCGTGTCGTCATCGATTTGAGCTCGGAAGCAGATTATTCCTATTTTTCTTTGTCTGGACCAGACCGCTTAGTCGTGGATATTAAAAACACCACGATGCAAGCCAAATTGCCTGTCACCGTAACTGACAGCCCGGTTCTAAAGCGGGTTCGTAAGAGTTCTCCACCGAACAAAGGTACATACCGTTTGGTATTTGAGCTCAAGAAGAACGTTAAAGCTGAACTCTTCACGCTAAAGCCAACTGGGCAATATGGCCACCGTTTGGTTATTGACTTACCACATGGCGCGAAGACATCGACAGCAGCAACCAGTACTTCAAAACCAAGTACCCCAGCAACACCAAGTAAAGACATGAGCTCGGTGAAGCGCGCACAAGAAATACTTATTGTCATCGACCCTGGTCATGGTGGTGAAGATCCTGGTTCAATCGGCCCATCGCGTCGTAAATATGAAAAGGATGCGGTGCTGAGCATTTCTCGTAAGATCTCGGCTCAGTTAGATGCGGTTCCCGGTATCAAAACTCGTATGACTCGTAACGGGGACTACTTTGTCAACCTCAACCGTCGTGTGGCGATTGCGCGTGAAAACAATGCTCACCTGTTGATTTCGATTCACGCTGATGCGTTCACCTCTCCAAAACCTCGTGGTGGTTCGGTATTCGTATTGAACACGCGTCGTGCAAACACAGAAATTTCCCGTTGGGTTGAAAACCACGAGAGACAATCTGAGTTGCTTGGCGGATCGGGGACGGCGTTTGTTAGCAACACTAATGATCGTAACGTGAACCAAACATTGTTGGATCTTCAGTTCAGCCATTCGCAGAAAGAAGGCTATAAGCTAGCAACCAACATTCTTGGCGAGATGGGTAAAGTTGCTCGCTTGCATAACTCGAAGCCAATCAATACCAGCTTGGCGGTTCTGCGTTCTCCACAAATCCCTTCAGTTCTGGTTGAAACAGGCTTTATCTCGAACCCAACGGAAGAGAAGTTATTGTTCCAACGTGCGCACCAAGACAAATTAGCACGAGCTATCACTAAAGCGGTTGTACAATATCTGAAAGACAACCCGCCAGAAGGTACGGTGTTCTCGTCTTCTGCTAAGCCATCGATTCATACTGTGAAACGTGGTGAGTCGTTGTCAGTTATTGCTCAGAAATACGGTACGTCGACCAAAGCCATCATGAGCGCGAACAAGCTTAAATCGAGTGGTTTGGCGGTTGGTCAAAAACTGAAAATTCCTGGTTCTGGTGCAGCGTCGGTTTCTATTCCGAACAAGCCAAATACCGTTGAAACTGAGACGATCACACACACGGTTAAATCCGGAGAGTTCCTTGGCAAGATTGCCAGTCACTATAAAGTGAAAATTGCGGATATTCGCCGTGAGAACAAGCTGAAATCAGATACGCTTTGGGTTGGCCAGAAGTTGAAGATCACTGTCGCAGTGAAAGACAAACCAATCCGCAAGCACAAGGTTGCTCGCGGTGAATACCTAGGTAAGATTGCATCGAAGTATGGCGTTAGCGTGTCAAGTATTCGTAAGGCGAACAACTTACGTTCTGATGAACTAGCGGTTGGGCAGGTGCTGATCATTCCAAACAAATAAGTGAGCTGATAACTCATCATGACCATCAAGATTTTGCCAGCTCGACTGGCAAACCAAATCGCGGCAGGAGAGGTCGTCGAAAGACCTGCTTCTGTCGTGAAAGAACTGGTAGAAAACAGTCTCGACTCTGGCGCGACTCGTATTGATATTGATATCGAGAAAGGTGGTGCCAAGCTGATTCGCGTGCGCGATAACGGCAAAGGGATTGTGAAAGATGAGTTAGGTCTGGCGCTGAGTCGTCATGCTACTTCTAAGATCCACACATTGGACGATCTTGAAGCCATCATGAGTTTGGGATTCCGCGGTGAGGCGTTAGCGAGTATTAGCTCGGTGTCGCGCTTAACCATGACTTCTCGCCCAGCAGCGCAAGAACAAGCGTGGAGTGCCTACTCGGAAGGGCGTGACATGAAGGTTAAGCTTCAGCCGACGGCACACCCAATTGGTACCTCGGTTGAAGTCTTAGATCTGTTCTTTAATACGCCCGCACGCCGTAAATTCCTCCGCACTGAGAAAACCGAATTTGCCCACATCGATGAGCTGCTAAAGCGCATTGCGTTAAGTCGCTTTGATGTCACTATCAATGTGCGCCACAACGGCAAAATGATTCGTCAATACCGTGCGGCAAAGAACCAACTTCAAACTGAAAAGCGCATTGCTGCGGTATGTGGTAATGCTTTTGTGCGTAATATGCTTCGTATCGAATTGGAGCATCAAGGTCTCAAGCTTCATGGCTGGATCACCACGCCAGAAGGAGCGAGACAACAGAGTGACTTACAATACTGCTACGTGAATGGGCGTATGATGCGTGACAAGTTGATCAATCACGCGATTCGTCAAAGCTATGAAACCAGCTTAAAGCCGGATCAGTTCGCCGCGTATGTCTTGTTTATTGAGCTCGATCCGCACCAAGTGGATGTTAACGTGCATCCAGCCAAGCATGAAGTGCGTTTCCATCAAGCCCGCTTAGTGCATGACTTTATTTATCAAGCTCTAGCAGATGCTCTGGCACAAAGCTCGGTGATTGATAAACCCCACGTCAACGAATCCGCGTTCCACCATGCCGACCCTGTTGAATCTTTTGAGGCGAGCACGGCAAATCAAGAACCAGTCAGCGCACCAGAGCCTGTGATCTCTCCTGTGCCAGAGCAAGTCTATCAAGCGATTGATAACACTCCAGCTTATCCGGGGCGTTCAGACTATGAAGCGAAACCTCGCGATAGGGCACCAAGTGATTCTTCTGTGCGAGAAGCACGTCCGGCAGACTCTTTCAGACGAACAGATTGGGTTGAGTCAAAACCTGCGCCTAACCCAAGTTCTAACAGAGAACAACGTCATGCTGAGCCTGCGCCAAGTAAACAAGAAGTGCGCGCTTATCATGAATTGCTTCAAACGCCAGATTTTGAGCCTCAAAAAGAAGCTCCAAAAGCATCAGTTAGCACATCGGCAGAAGCTGCTTTACGGCCAGTTACGGCATTAAGCAAAGCGCTGGCTGTGGTGGACGAGCAGTTTGTCTTGATGAGCAGCGATAGTGGTGTGGCTTTGGTCGCGTTGCCAAGAGCGGAGTTTTATCGGACCAAAGGTCAGCTAACACCAAGCGACGGAGCGTTAAAAGCTCAGCCACTGTTGGTTCCATTATCCGTTAAGTTGGAGCCGGAATTAGTTGAGCTTGCGCGCGATTATCAGCAAGATTTTGCGCAGTTGGGCATTCAACTGAAAGCTCGAAATGACAAAGCTTTGATGGTCATGGGTGTGCCATCACCACTGCGTCAACAAAACTTACAAAATTTGATACCAGATCTGTTATCTTACGCGCAAACTCGCGTGAGAGGAGAGGTGGCAACGGTTCAGCTGCTATCAGAGCTGATAGATTGGCTTGCTTTGCAGGTCACTACCGTTAAGAGCCACTATACTCTTTCCGAAGCCATTCAAATTATTGCGGAACTTGAACAGCTAAGACATGGTCAATTGCCATTAGAAGATACAAAATTTGTGTCTGCTGTTGATTTCTCTGCCACGATTGCCAAATTAAGACCATGACAGACAAACTACCTTTGGCGCTATTTTTAATGGGGCCAACAGCATCAGGTAAAACAGAGCTAGCGATTCGACTTCGCCAGAGATACCCAGTTGAGATCATCAGCGTGGACTCGGCGTTGATCTACAAAGACATGAATATCGGCACAGCAAAACCAGATGAGCGAGAGCTAAGTCTAGCGCCGCATCGTCTTATCGATATTCTTGACCCGAGCGAATCATACTCTGCGGCGGACTTCCGTCGTGATGCACTACAGGCAATGGATGACATTGTTGCAGAAGGAAAAATTCCGTTATTAGTCGGCGGAACAATGCTGTACTACAAAGCGTTACTTGAAGGCTTATCACCTCTTCCTGCTGCAAATCCTGAAATTCGTCAGCAAATTGAGCAAGAGGCATTGACTAAAGGTTGGTCGGTGTTGCACGATGAGCTGAAAGAGATTGATCCTGTATCAGCTGCGAGAATTCATCCAAACGATCCTCAACGTTTATCTAGGGCATTGGAAGTATTCCGCATTTCAGGTAAAACTCTTACTGAGTTGACTCAAACGAAAGGCGACAGCTTGCCTTACCGAGTCAAACAGTTTGCAATAGCTCCCAAGGACAGGGCAGAACTTCACCGTCGAATTGAGCTGCGTTTCGATAAGATGATGGAAGCGGGTTTTGAAGAAGAAATGAAAGCGTTGTATGCGCGCAAAGATCTTCACCCTGATCTTCCTTCTATCCGTTGCGTGGGCTACAGACAGATGTGGGAGTACTTAGACGGGGACTGCACGCGCGACGAAGCCGTTTTTCGTGGCATCTGTGCAACTCGTCAATTGGCCAAGCGTCAAATCACCTGGTTACGCAGCTGGAATGATTTAACTTGGTTGGATAGCGATAACATTGAACAGGCACTTGAAACTATGTCAGAAGCAATAGCATCTGATTGAGATAGCTGTGTATAATGTGATCGTTTTTGCGTGAACGCACTCTCAAAGGATCTGTTATTGGCGGTTTTTATACTATGCTGCTAATTACTTAGGGTGCATTTTGATTCGTTTAGCTCAGATGCAAAAGCAGTATCTTTTGCATTGCACCACTAGCTAAATAATTACAACTACAAATTAAATAAGGAAAATAAAATGGCTAAGGGGCAATCTCTACAAGACCCATTCCTAAATGCGCTACGTCGTGAGCGTATCCCGGTATCTATCTACCTTGTGAACGGTATTAAACTACAAGGTCAGATCGAATCTTTCGATCAATTCGTGATCCTGCTGAAAAACACTGTAAATCAAATGGTGTACAAGCACGCAATCTCTACCGTTGTTCCGGCTCGTCCAGTGAGCCACCACAGTGGTGATCGTCCTCAAGGTGATCGTCCACAAGAGAAATCTGAAGATTAATTCTTCATTTAGTATTGCAAAAATAAGGAGTTGATTGCTTGTTTGACCGTTATGAATCCGGTGAGCGAGCCGTACTTGTTCATATCAACTTCACGCAAGAAGGTGAATGGGAAGATCTGGCTGAATTCGAAATGCTGGTTTCTTCCGCTGGGGTAGAGGCGCTGCAAGTTGTGACTGGCAGTCGTCAATCCCCACACCCGAAATACTATGTCGGAGAGGGTAAGGCGCAAGAAATTGCTACTGCGGTACAATTAACTGGTGCTGAAATTGTGATTTTTAATCACTCCCTCTCTCCTGCCCAAGAACGTAACCTCGAAGCGCTGTGCAAATGTCGAGTCCTCGACCGCACCGGTCTCATCCTCGATATCTTTGCTCAACGAGCACGAACACACGAAGGTAAGCTGCAAGTAGAGCTAGCCCAACTTCGTCATATTTCTACTCGTTTAATTCGCGGTTGGACGCACCTTGAAAGGCAGAAAGGCGGCATCGGTCTACGTGGGCCAGGTGAAACCCAGTTAGAAACCGACCGTCGTTTATTGCGTGACAGAATCAAAGCTATCCTTCGTCGTCTTGAAAAAGTCGCGAAGCAGCGTGAACAAGGGCGCCGTGCCCGAAACAGAGCAGAGATCCCAACGATTTCTCTCGTGGGCTACACCAACGCGGGTAAGTCGACACTCTTCAACCGTATTACAGAAGCTGGCGTTTACGCGGCAGATCAATTGTTTGCTACTCTTGACCCAACTTTACGTAAGATAGAGTTAGCAGACGTAGGACCTGCGATACTTGCAGATACCGTTGGTTTTATCCGACACCTGCCTCACGATTTGGTTGCGGCCTTCAAAGCAACCTTGCAGGAAACGCAAGAAGCTGACATTTTGTTACATGTTGTTGATGCCAGTGACGAGCGTTTTCGTGAGAATATTCAAGCTGTTCATGAAGTTTTAGAAGAGATCGACGCACATGAAGTGCCGACACTCGTAGTAATGAACAAGATTGACAATCTAGAAGAGCAGAAACCACGTATAGAACGTGATGAGGAAGGCGTGCCTCGTACGGTCTGGGTTTCCGCGATGGACGGATTAGGCATTGATCTTCTGTTTGACGCGCTGACCGAACGTTTAGCGTCGCAAATGGTTGAGCATCAGTTGCGAATTCCTCCACAGTATCAAGGACGATTCCGTAGTACATTCTTCCAAATGAAGTGTATTCAACGTGAGGAATATGACCAGGAAGGTAACTTGTTGATCAATATTCGAATGCAACAGGTAGATTGGTCTAGACTTGAAAAAAGAGAAGGGGCAGTTTTAGTCGACTTTATAGTCACTTAAAGGACTGCTACAGTATAACGTCATATCAAATGATGGAGCTTTCTAATGGCGTGGAATGAGCCTGGAAATAACAACGGCAACAATGGCCGCGATAATGACCCTTGGGGTAATAATAATCGTGGTGGCCAGCGTCCTGGTGGCCGAGATCAAGGTCCGCCAGATTTAGATGAAGTGTTCAGCAAACTGAGTCAAAAGCTGGGTGGCAAATTTGGTAAAAAAGGCGGCGGTGGTGGTTCACCTATCGGCGGTGGTGGTAGTGCGATTGGCTTTGGTGTCATTGCAGTTATCGCGATTGCGGTGTGGTTCTTCGCTGGCTTTTACACCATCGGTGAAGCAGAGCGCGGTGTTGTGCTGCGTTTAGGTAAATACGACCGTATCGTAGACCCAGGTCTGAACTGGCGTCCTCGTTTTATCGACGAATACGAAGCGGTTAACGTGCAAGCGATTCGTTCGCTACGTGCATCTGGTCTAATGCTGACAAAAGATGAAAACGTAGTAACGGTAGCGATGGACGTTCAATACCGTGTTGCTGACCCATACAAATACCTATATCGCGTAACCAATGCGGACGACAGCTTACGTCAAGCAACGGATTCTGCGCTACGTGCGGTAATTGGTGACTCACTGATGGATAGCATCCTAACAAGTGGCCGTCAGCAAATCCGTCAAACAACACAAGAAACTCTGAACCAAATCATTGATAGCTACGATATGGGCATCGTGATTGTTGACGTGAACTTCCAGTCTGCACGTCCACCAGAGCAAGTTAAAGATGCGTTTGATGATGCAATCGCAGCACGTGAGGATGAAGAGCGTTTCATCCGTGAAGCAGAAGCTTACAAGAACGAAATCTTGCCTAAAGCAACTGGTCGTGCAGAGCGTTTGAAGAAAGAAGCGCAAGGTTACAACGAGCGTGTAACTAACGAAGCACTTGGTCAAGTAGCTCAGTTTGAAAAACTACTACCTGAATACCAAGCGGCACCGGGTGTAACTCGTGACCGTCTGTACCTAGACGCGATGGAAGAAGTTTACTCAAGCACATCGAAAGTGCTGATTGACTCTGAATCTAGCGGCAACCTTCTTTACCTTCCAATTGATAAGTTGGCTGGTCAAGATGGTCAAACAGACACTAAACGTAAATCGAAATCGACTTCAACGTACGATCACATCCAATTGGAATCTGAGCGTTCGCAAGAAGACACTTCGAGCTCGCAGTCTCGTTCAACTGGTACACGTCAAGGGAGATACTAAGAATGCGTAAGTTAATGATCCCTGTACTGGTAATCGCACTGGCATTAATGCTGATGTCACTGTTTGTGATTCCTGAAGGTGACCGCGGTATTGTGGTTCGATTTGGTCGTGTCTTGAAAGACAACAACGACATTACTCGTATTTACGAGCCGGGTCTGCATTTCAAAATGCCTTTGTTTGACCGCGTGAAAACACTAGATGCGCGTATCCAAACAATGGATGGCCGTGCTGACCGTTTCGTAACGTCTGAGAAAAAAGACGTAATCATCGATACCTACGTGAAGTGGCGTATTGAAGATTTCGGTCGTTACTACCTAGCAACTGGCGGCGGTAACACGCTGACTGCTGAAGCGCTTCTTGAGCGTAAAGTAACAGACGTTCTACGTGCAGAAATCGGTTCTCGTGAAATCAAGCAAATCGTATCTGGTCCACGTAATAACGACGTACTTCCAGAAGACGCAAGCAGTGATGAAGTGAGCACAGAGGCAGCTCGTGAAGCATTGGAAATCGATGGCGAACGTGACCTAATCATGTCTGAAGTGTTGAAAGACACGCGCGACAGCGCAATGAAAGATTTGGGTGTTCGTATCGTTGACTTCCGTATGAAGAAGATCAACCTACCAGATGAGATCAGTGAATCTATCTACCGTCGTATGCGTGCAGAGCGTGAGTCGGTAGCTCGTAAACACCGTTCTCAAGGTCGTGAGAAAGCAGAAGTAATCCGCGCACAAGCTGAGCTTGAAGTAGCAACGATTCTTGCTGAAGCAGACAAAACAGCTCGTGTAACACGAGGTGAAGCGGATGCAGAAGCAGCGAAGATCTACGCAAATGCGTACAACAAAGATCCTGAGTTCTTCAGCTTCCTACGTTCTCTAAAAGCTTACGAGAAATCGTTCAGCTCTAAGAGTGACATCCTTGTTCTGGATCCGAAGAGCGAATTCTTCCAATACATGAACAATGCGAAAGGCGCAGAAGCGAAATAAGCTCCGCGTTCAAGCAAATTGAAAAGGCTCCGTTATGGAGCCTTTTTTGTATCTATTTCTTGCTGCGCCGATTGCTAACGGCCAGATAGGTCAGAGTTGGGGCGGTAGAGTGATTAACTCATCATGATAGCGATCACAGCGCCGGCTACGACCAAGCAACCGCCGATGCGACGCAGATGGTTATCGGGTTGCTCGCTCAGTTGGGCAACCATGTTGCGCCAGCCATTTGGGGCGACCAGAGGGCCAATCCCTTCAACAATCAATACTAGCCCTATCGCTAGCCAAATTGACTCAGACATTGCGATTCCTTGTGGATTTAAGAAAGGTAAATATTATCAGTGATGTAGTGATTTCGAAATGAACAACATCGGTGATGTTTGCATTCTAGTATCAACTCTGTGAACAAAAATGACTGCAAGAAGAGTGATTCGGTGCTAGAATCCATTTTTAACTAGCAATCAGACTTGGAAAGATGGGAAATAACGTAGTCGTTCTAGGCACCCAATGGGGTGACGAAGGTAAAGGTAAAATTGTAGACCTTTTAACTGAAGATGCAAAATACGTGGTACGCTACCAAGGCGGTCACAACGCAGGTCACACACTTGTAATTGACGGTGAAAAAACCGTTCTTCACTTAATTCCATCAGGTATCCTTCGCGATAACGTAAAATGCGTTATCGGTAACGGTGTTGTACTATCGCCTGAAGCTCTAATTAAAGAAATGAAACCTCTTGAAGAGCGCGGCATTCCAGTACGCGAGCGTCTTTTCATTTCTGAAGCATGTCCTCTAATTCTTCCTTACCACGTTGCAATGGACCAAGCTCGCGAAATCGCTCGCGGTAAAAAAGCTATCGGTACAACTGGCCGTGGTATCGGTCCAGCATACGAAGATAAAGTTGCTCGTCGCGGTCTACGCGTTGGTGACCTATTCGATATGGAAGCTTTCGCAGAGAAACTAAAAGAAGTAATGGAATACCATAACTTCCAACTAGTTAACTTCTACAAAGCTGAACCAGTAAGCTACGAAGAAGTACTTGAGCAAGCGAAAGGCTACGCAGATCTACTAACTTCAATGGTTATCGACGTAACTGACGAACTAGACGCAGCACGTAAGCGCGGCGATAAGATCATGTTCGAAGGTGCACAAGGTACTCTACTTGATATCGACCACGGTACTTACCCGTACGTAACTTCTTCTAACACGACTGCTGGTGGTGTTGCTGCAGGTTCTGGTTTCGGTCCTCGTCACATCGGTTACATCCTTGGTATCGCGAAAGCTTACTGTACTCGCGTTGGTGCAGGTCCATTCCCGACTGAGCTATACGACGGTCTAGACAAGCAAGATCCAGTAGGTAAACACCTAGGTGAAGTTGGTCACGAGTTCGGTGCGACAACAGGTCGTCTACGCCGTACTGGTTGGTTCGATGCTGTTGCTATGCGTCGTGCAATCCAAATCAACTCTGTATCTGGTTTCTGTCTAACTAAACTAGACGTACTAGATGGTCTAGAAGAGCTAAAAATCTGTACTGGTTACAAGATGGAAGATGGCTCTACGCTAGAAGTTTCTCCGATGGCTGCTGAAGCATTCGAAAAAGCAACGCCTATCTACGAAACAATGCCTGGTTGGTCTGAGAACACATTCGGTGCGAAATCAATCGAAGAGCTACCACAAGCTGCTCTAGATTACATCAAGCGCATTGAAGAGCTAACTGGCGTGCCAGTAGACATCATCTCTACAGGTCCTGACCGTAACGAAACTATCATTAAGGTTCACCCATTCGAAGCTTAATCGATACTCGTTAGAGATTATAAAAACCGGCTTTTATAGCCGGTTTTTTTGTATCTGTGAGTTGTGTTCACTATGGAAAAACTGCTGAAAAATGCGACTCGCTGTGGCAAATATTTGCCGTTAAGCTTAAGTAGGAGGCAAAAATTGCCTAAAGCTTAACTGACCTTTGCCGATAAGGTTATCAAGCAGAGGAGATCCTTGGCTGATCTTTGGTTTCTTAGATACCTTAAAGAGTACATTTATGAAGTTACGAACAGTGGCTGCTTCACTGTTATTGATGCTGAGTGCGACATCGGCCAAGGCAAATGTTGCCGATGTAGGGGCGCCTGTCCCCATCTACACCGAAGCAGAGCTTATAAAGCTTATTGAGCAGAATAAGCATCTAGAACGCGTGCGCGCTGATAACTGCCAGCTAGTGGAAGATATCGTGGCACGTGCGACGCGCATTAACTTGCCGTCTTATGAATTCCTTTATGGCGATATGTTGGCGTGGGGCGTTTGTGTTGATCAAGATGTCGAACTTGGTCTTTATTACATGGAAAACGCAGCACACCAAGGTTTGCCTGCTGCACTAGAGCAGCTAGGTCGCTATTACTCTCGCGGTACTTTAGTCCAACAAGATAAAGAACGTGCAATCCCATACCTGCGCGAGGCAGCGGCAATGGGTAACTTGAATGCGCGTATTCACCTTGCTGAGCTATTGCTACGTGATTACGGTAGCCCGTTAGATTACGAAGATGCTTACCGTTGGTTATATAACTCGGTGACTGCCGACCAAAGAAAGCACAAACGTATTGCGATGCTGAGAAACGGTCTTGAGCAACGCATGCCACAAAACATTATTGCGCGCGCTAAGCGCCGCGACACCTTCTGGTAGGTGTACTCTTAAAACTCCAGTAACTTCATAAATCTCTGCCAATAGATACAACAAAGCCCACACCATGTGGGCTTTGTTGTTTTTCCCGAAGCGTAATCGCAGGCGATTAAACGACTTTGTGTGGGCCGAAGCACTCGTAATGGAACTGCTCTTGCGCTACGCCAAGCTCAAGCAATTGTTTGGCGACGTGCTGCATAAAGCCAACCGGACCACAGAAGTAGACTTGTACGTTGTCTTGCTTAAGGGCTGCTTCAATTTCATTTAGGTTGACGAAACCAGTGAAGTGGAAGTCTTCACCAATCTTGTCTTCTGCTGTTGGTTGGTTGTACCAAACCAACGAGTTCATGTTCTCTTTAGCATTCACGAGCTGGTTTACGTGCTGTTTGAATGCGTGTTGTTGACCGTTTTCTGCAGCATGCACCCAGGTTACTGGCGCTTGGTGCTCAGAAAGGCTCTCAAGCATCGATAGAGTCGGAGTTAGACCAACGCCCGCTGACACCAAAACAACCGGTGTGGTCGAGTCCACATCCATAAAGAAGTCACCCGCAGGTGCCGCAAGTTGCACCTTATCGCCGATGTTCAACTCATCGTGAAGGAAGTTCGATACTTTACCGCCTTCTTCACGTTTCACCGAGATACGATAAGTGTTCTCTTGAACCGCAGAGGATAGGCTGTATTGGCGAATCTCTTGGTTTTCGAACTTATCACTGTTGATGTAGATGCCTAGGTATTGACCCGGTTTGTACTCAGAAACCACTTCACCATCGGTTGGTTTGAAAACAAAGCTACAGATGTTTTCACTCTCAAGCTGTTTACCCACCAACTCAAATTCACGCAGGCCACGCCAGCCACCTTGCAGTGCTGCATTCTCTTGGTAGATTTGCTCTTCGCGTTGAATAAACACGTTAGCCAACACACCATAAGCTTCTGCCCATGCATCAATCACTTCCTGGCCCGGAGAGAACAGCTCGTCGATCGTCGCCAGTAGGTGTGTACCAACGATTTGGTACTGATCTTTGGTGATCATAAAGCTGGTGTGTTTATGGGCGATTTTCTCTACAGCACCAAGTAGTGCTGGTAGGTTATCGATGTTGGTTGCGTAAGCGCAGATTGCATTAAATAGAGCTTCACGTTGGTCACCATTACGCTGGTTGCTCATGTTGAAAATGTCTTTCAACTCAGGGTTATGGGTGAACATACGATCGTAAAAGTGCGCCGTTAACTTCGGGCCGGTTTCTGCAAGAAGTGGAGCAGTTGCTTTCACGATATCAATGGTTTGGTTGCTGAGCATAATGGCTTCCTATTTAAAGTTGTATTTGTAATGCATGTTTAAAGTTGTATCTCAAATGTATCTTTCGATCAAGAAAAGAATTACAATTTTGCTACTACAGAGGATAGCAACATGCAGTTAACTAGCTTTACCGATTATGCGCTCAGAACCTTGATTTACTTGGCTTCATTGCCAAAAGATGAGCTAACAAATATTACCGAAGTGACTGATTTATTTGGTGTATCACGTAACCATATGGTGAAAGTGATCAACCGTCTTGGTCAACTTGGTTATGTGCATACGGTACGCGGTAAAAATGGTGGTATTCGATTACTGAAAGCACCTAAAGAAATCACAGTTGGTGGTGTGGTGCGCGATTTAGAGCCATTGGATTTGGTGAATTGCTCCGTTGAATTTTGTCACATCACGCCAGCCTGTCGTCTAAAAGAAAAGTTAGCAAAAGCGAAAATGGCGTTTTTGGCTGAATTGGATGGTTGCACGATTGAAGAGCTGTTAAGTGACAATTCTGAACTGCTGATCTTACTTGCTCGTCCTTAGTCTTCTTAACGCTTTATAAATCTTCTTACTGACACTCTTTTTTAAAGCAATTTCTGTAGCTTATCGAGAGACTCGGATATACTAGCTCTATACCTTCCTTGCTAGATAGGCGTGCCTATGTCAGACAATATTCCAAACGATCCTTTCGCAGATCGTGAATCCAAAAATTACGAAAACCCAATTCCAAGCCGAGAGTTCATCACCGAGTTTCTGCAGCAAGCTGGTGTGCCGATGAATCGCAATGATTTGTTCGAAGCATTAAAGCTAGAAGGTGAAGAACAATACGAAGGTTTGCGCCGTCGACTGCGCGCAATGGAGCGTGATGGACAGCTCGTATTTACGCGCCGTCAGTGTTACGCGTTGCCAGAAAAACTAGAGATGGTGAAAGGTTACGTAATTGGCCACAAAGATGGTCATGGTTGGGTTCGTCCTGAAGGCAGTGTCGGCAAGGATAATGACATTGTACTGCCACACCATCAGATGAAGCACATCATCCATGGTGACTACGTGTTGGTGCAACCAACTGATAATAGCAAGCGTGGTCGTCGTGAAGGTCGTCTTGTTCGCGTGTTAGAAGAGCGCAACACGCAGATCGTAGGTCGTTTCTTCCTTGAATACGGCTACTCATACGTTGTGCCTGATGACTCTCGTATCAGCCAAGATATTCTGATCCCAAATGAGCACAAAGCAGGTGCTCGTATGGGTAACGTGGTCGTTATTGAGATTACTGATCGCGGCTCTCGCTCACGAGGCATGATGGGTAAAGTGGTAGAAGTTCTTGGTGAAAACATGGCGCCGGGCATGGAAACGCAAATAGCAATCCGCACCCACCAAATTCCCCACGATTGGCCAGCAGCTGTCGATAAACAGATCGAAAATTTGGGCGAAGAAGTTCCGGAAGAAGCAAAAGAAGGTCGTGTTGATCTACGTGACTTGCCGCTAGTAACCATTGATGGCGAAGACGCTCGTGACTTTGATGACGCGGTTTACTGTGAGAAGAAAAAGAGCGGCGGCTGGCGTCTATGGGTCGCGATTGCTGACGTAAGTTACTACGTACGTACAGACTCTGCGCTGGATAAAGAAGCCATCAACCGTGGTAACTCAGTGTACTTCCCATCTCAAGTAGTGCCAATGTTACCTGAAGTACTATCAAACGGCTTATGTTCACTTAACCCACAAGTTGATCGTCTGTGTATGGTGTGTGAAATGACCATCTCAGAGACGGGTAAACTATCGGGCTACAAACACTACGAAGCCGTGATGAACTCGCACGCTCGTCTGACTTACAACAAAGTGGGCGCGATTCTAGAAGGGGATGAAGAGCTACGCATGCGTTATCACGCTGTCGTTCCTCACCTTGAAGAGCTGCACGCGATGTACAAAGTACTTAAAGAAGCGCGTGATAACCGTGGTGCGATTGAATTCGAAACTGTTGAACCTAAGTTCATCTTCAACGCGGATCGTAAGATTGAAAGTATCGAGCCAGTGATTCGTAACGACGCACACAAGATCATCGAAGAATGTATGATCCTAGCGAACATCGCTTCAGCGTCTTATGTTGAGAAAGCGAAAGAGCCAGCGTTGTACCGTGTTCACGAATCTCCGGGTGAACTGCGCCTGCAAGGTTTCCGTGACTTCCTAAGTGAGTTAGGTCTGGATCTGAAAGGCGGTCTAGAGCCATCACCAACCGACTACGCTGATTTGGTAAAACAGATCGCAGAACGTCAGGATAAAGAGCTGATTCAAACCATGCTGCTTCGCTCAATGAAGCAAGCGGTCTACAACGCAGACAATGCCGGTCACTTTGGTCTAGCGCTGAAACGTTACGCGCACTTCACGTCGCCAATTCGTCGTTACCCAGACCTGCTGCTGCACCGCGCAATCAAGTACCTGATTGCTAAAGAAGAAGGTCGCAACCAAGATCGTTGGACACCAACTGGTGGTTACCACTACTCGTTTGACGACATGGACTTCTACGGTGAGCAATGTTCGATGACAGAGCGCCGTGCAGACGACGCAACCCGTGAAGTGGCTGATTGGTTGAAGTGTGAATACATGCAAGACCACGTTGGCGACGAGTTGGATGGCGTTATTGCCAACGTAACCAGCTTTGGTTTCTTTGTTCGTCTGACTGAGCTGCATATTGATGGTTTGGTGCACATTTCGACGCTCGCGAACGACTACTACCAATTTGATCCTATTGGTCAAAGACTTATCGGTGAAAGCTTCGGTAACATCTATCGCCTAGGCGATGCGGTGAAAGTGAAAGTGCTTGCGGTTAACTTAAATGACAAGCAAATTGACTTTGAATTAATCGAAACAAGCCGTAAGCTACGCGGCAAAGGTAAGACTGCGAAGAAACGCGCAGCAGATGCCAAACGCAAAGCAAAAGAGAAAAAACGTGCGGCAACCAAAGGCGGTACTCGCGCGAAGCCGATGATTGAACCGACCAAGCGCCCAGAACCTGCGGAGGCAGGCAGTGCTCGCAAAGGTAGCGCGAAGCGCGGTGACGTTGAAGGTACGAAAAAGCCGAAGAAAGCACGCAAGAAAAAGCCACACAGTAAGCCGAGAAAGACTAAGCGTACTAAGAGCGACGCTGAGTAGGCTGAAGCGCCAATCTAGTCCGAAAAGGAGTAGATTGGCGAAGGCAAGACGACCAGAACAACAGGTTAAACAATGAGTAACGAATTTATTTACGGCATTCACGCAGTGAAAGCGGTATTAGAACGCGAACCAGAGCGTTTTATCGAAGCATACGTCCTAAAAGGCCGCCAAGACGATCGTCTAATGCCAATCCTGAATGACCTTCAGGTTTGTGGTGTTTCGATTCAACAAATGACGCGTAAAACGCTAGACGACAAAGCGCACGGTGCTAACCACCAAGGCATCATTGCTCGTGTTAAAGCTGCGAAACAGCTTAATGAAAATGACATTGATGGCATCCTAGCGCAGCATGAATCACCGCTACTATTGGTATTGGATGGCGTGACGGATCCACACAACCTAGGTGCTTGCCTACGTAATGCAGACGCAGCTGGCGTAGCGGCGATCATCGTACCGAAAGATCGTTCTGCACCGATGAACGCAACCGTAAGCAAAGTGGCTTGTGGCGCAGCTGAAGTCGTGCCATTGATCCGAGTGACTAACTTGGCTCGTACTATGCGTACACTGCAAGAGCAAGGTATCTGGTTTGTTGGTACGGCGGGCGAAGCAACGCACGACATCTACCAAGCAAAACTGACGGGGCCTCTTGCTATCGTAATGGGTGCAGAAGGTGACGGTATGCGTCGTCTAACTCGCGAAACCTGTGACGATTTGATTAAGATCCCAATGGCTGGCAGCGTTTCAAGTTTGAACGTATCAGTGGCGTCAGGTATTTGTTTGTTTGAAGCGGTTCGTCAGCGTATTGCTGCAAAGTAATTGCTAAACAATTTAATAAACAAACAGTTACTGTAAAGTCAGACATAATGATAAAAACAAAGGATGGGGTGCCATCCTTTGTCGTTTTCACCGATTTATAAATAAAAATCTTCAGGGAAGTTATGACTCAACAAGACATTAAATTCATTGCCTTTGACCTAGACGGTACTTTGCTTGATAGCGTGCCGGATCTAGCGGTTGCGGCAGACCAGGCCGTTCAAGCACTTGGTTTTCCTTCTGTTTCAGAAGAACAAGTTCGTGACTATGTTGGTAACGGCGCAGACGTGCTGATTGGACGCTCACTAAGCCAAAGCCTGACCATCAACCCAGAGTTGAGTGAAGAGCTTCGTGCAAAAGCGCGTGTACTGTTTGATGATTACTACGAGCAAAGCGGTCACAAGCTAAGTCACCTCTACCCAACGGTAAAAGAGACACTAGCAGAGTTGCACAAAGCGGGCTTTGTTATGGCGTTGGTGACCAACAAACCTTCAAAGTTTGTGCCTGACGTTTTGGAAAAGCACGACATCGCAAAATACTTCGTTGATGTGCTAGGTGGCGATGCGTTCTCAGAGAAAAAACCAAACCCAGTAGCACTGAACTGGCTGATGGAAAAACACCAAATCCAACCTAGTGAAATGCTGATGGTTGGCGACTCGAAAAACGACATTCTTGCAGCGAAGAACGCAGGTTGCGCCTCATTTGGTCTGACATATGGTTACAACCACGGTGAACCTATTTCTGTATCAAATCCAGATTTCGTCGCTGACAGTTTGGCTGAATTATTGGACGTTGTAGCGGTTTCTGCATAACGGCTACAAAAGAGCTTCCAAAATACTCGTTAATGAGTACACTGAGTAAACCGTGCACCTATTACTGCACGGTTTTTTTCATTTAATTAGATTAAGAAGTCAAAGGAATCATTCTAATGAGCAAACCCATTGTATTGAGTGGTGTTCAACCTTCAGGTGAACTAAGTATCGGTAACTACTTGGGTGCTCTACGTCAATGGCAGCAGATGCAAGACGATTATGATTGCCAATACTGTGTGGTAGACCTTCATGCGATTACGGTTCGTCAGGACCCTAAAGCGCTGCATGAAGCGACTCTAGATGCACTGGCGATCTGTCTGGCAGTTGGTGTTGACCCGAAGAAGAGCACGCTATTTGTTCAGTCACACGTACCAGAGCATGCTCAACTTGGTTGGCTTCTTAACTGTTACACTCAAATGGGTGAACTGGGTCGTATGACGCAGTTTAAAGACAAATCTGCACGTTACTCAAACGACAGCTCAAGCCAGTTTGGTGATGTAAACGTGGGTCTGTTTGACTACCCAGTACTGATGGCGGCAGACATCCTGCTGTACGGTGCGCATCAAGTGCCTGTAGGTAGCGACCAGAAGCAACACCTAGAGCTAGCGCGTGATATTGCTAACCGCTTTAACAACATCTACTCACCAGAGCAGCCAATCTTCCAAGTGCCAGAGCCTTACATTCCGACGGTAAACGCGCGTGTAATGAGCCTTCAAGACGCAACGAAGAAGATGTCAAAATCTGATGACAACCGTAAGAACGTTATCACGTTGTTGGAAGAGCCTAAGTCGATCATTAAGAAGATCAACAAAGCGCAAACTGACACAGAAACGCCACCGCGTATCGCCCACGATTGGGACAACAAAGCAGGTATCTCTAACCTAATGGGTCTGTACTCTGCGGCAACAGGCATGAGCTTTGAAGAGATTGAAGCGAAATACCAAGGCGTTGAAATGTACGGTCCATTCAAGAAAGACGTTGGTGAAGCTCTAGTTACTATGCTTGAACCTATTCAAGCTGAATACCACCGTATCCGTGCTGACCGCGCTTACATGAACGAAGTGATGAAGCAAGGCGCTGAGAAAGCATCGGCACGCGCGGCTGAAACGTTGAAGAAAGCGTACGAAGCAGTAGGTTTTGTTGCTCGTCCATAGTTGCTAAAGAACATTCAGAATTCAAAAGCTCCACCATTGGTGGAGCTTTTTTTATGCTTGTATTACTGGAATGGAGTGTCTTGTTCGCAGCGTTCCATATCGTAATACTCCACACGTCCTCTTTTTCCCAAGAACTCGGACTTTACGACGAGCCCGCGATCGACGAAATAGCTCAACTCAATACATGATATTTCATAACTGATTTCTTTTATCCTTGCGGGTTTCCAATAGTAGCCAGGGCCAGGCAATCGGGCGGTATAGGTGATTAAGCCATTGTCACTTACTTTAAACATTTCGAACTCACTGAGTTCTTGCTTAGCCACTTCGACCAGATGCTCAGAGGTACTTGGTTCGATGGGCTCACTCGAGGTCAATTGACACCCCGCCATTAACATTGAAGCCGAAAGGGCTAGCGCAATCTGCTGAAATCGTTTCATTTTCTTATCCTGATAGTCGTTATTGGAGACCTTGTTCTCTGTCTCTTGCGGGTTTTATAACGAGTGATTATGGATTTGGCTAGTATTGTGTGGTGAAAATGATGTTTGATTTATAAAAATTTGAACTTAACAGGCTTAAATAACCAGAAAGCTTATTTTGATTCACACGGTAAAAAGGAAGGAAATAATAAGTTTTGTTATTCTAAATTAGCATTAATTAATGTTTAGTTTGGGTTACTAGAATGAAGTGAATTCAAAATAAATATCCAGATATTCACATAACATGTTGAGAAATATAAAACTGAGTAATAAGTCTAATTCTAGCCCTTTATTGGTTTAGTTACTGTATTTGTTACAAAAACTGTTTAAATGAACAGCCCTGGCATAATTTTACGTATCCACATGTGATTTATTTCACGGCTTTTACTGGTCTTTCTTATTTATTTCATAAATAAACCTGATAGTAGGCGCAAATAGTGGGCTCTGCTTAGGGCTTAGTTTGCATTTAAATAAATATCAGGTACGACAATGGATACGTTAATCAAACCCTCTTTACTGGCACTGACGATTGCTAGCGCGCTTAGTGCTAACGCTAACGCAGAAATTATCATCTCTCAGTATGTAGAAGGTGGTTCATACAACAAAGCAGTAGAGATCGCGAACACAGGCGATGCAGCGGTAACGCTAACCGGTTACGAGCTAGCGAAATCATCAAACGGTGGCGGTACTTGGGGTAGCACACTCGATCTTAGCCAAGTGACGCTACAAGCTAACCAAGTGTATGTACTGGCGCATGGTGACGCGAGCGACGCCATCAAAGCTGTCGCGGATATTACAGATAAAAGCGTCGCGAACTTTAACGGTGATGATCCGATCGCACTGCTTAAAGATGGTGAAGTGCACGACATCATCGGTGTGATGGGTGACGTAGATTTTGGTAAAGACACCACATTGGTTCGTAACAGTGATGCACTAACCCCTTCTGCTACTTATGATGCATCTCAGTGGACGGCATTTGAGAAAGACAACATTGACGGCCTTGGTGAGTTGAATGCGACTGAGCCACCAGCACCATTTGCTTGTGAAGTCGACGGTCAGCAACCTAACTTCACTGCTATCCAAGATATTCAAGGTGAAGGCGATACGTCTCCATTCATTGATGGTTACCCATACATTACTGACGAAGATCATTTCGTAACTGGTGTCGTGACTGCTGTTACCACTGGCCTAACCAAAGGTTTCTACCTACAAGCACTAGAAAGTGATAACAACGACAAGACCTCAGAAGGTTTGTTCATTCATACCGATGCGGCAGACACGGAGCTAAAAGCTGGTGACGTTGTTTGTGTTAAAGGTAAAGTTCAAGAGTACTACAGCAATACTCAGCTAGCTTCTGATGCTAACAGCTATGTGAAAACAGGCACATCGGATATTCCTCGAGTTACCGATCTTGTTATCAAAGAAGGTGAAACACTACGTGATGCGCTAGAGCGTCATGAAGGCATGCAAGTTGAACTAACTTCGGCAAGTGACCTGTTTGTAACTCGCAACTTCTCTTACGACTACGATTCACGTCGTAACAACATGATGTTGTCTCATGAAGCGCCATTGTTTAAGCCGACTCAATTGCACGCTGCAGAGAGCGATGCAGCCGTTGAGCTTGCAAAAGACAACGCAGCGAACCGCGTATACCTAGAATCTGATGGCAAAGCACCAAACGGCCAAATCCCTTACTACCCAGACTTTGCTAAAGATGCAGATCAAGATGGCTCTTCTGAACAGCACATTCGCCTTGGTTCGCGAGTAGAAGGTCTGCAGGGCGTGGTGGCTTACAGCTACAATGAATACCGCCTGATTGCGACCAATGAAGTCGATAACACCAACTTCGTGACTTCAGGTGAAGGCTTCGACGTAGCTCGTAAAGATGCTCCAGCAATTGCGGATTCAGATTTGCGTATCGCCAGCTTCAACGTACTAAACTACTTCAACTCTGTGGCTGACAGTGGCCATGAAAACCCAACCGGACAAAACCGCGGTGCGACTAACCTAGATGAGTTCCTGATCCAACAAGCGAAAATCGTTGCGGCGATGAACAAGATGGACGCTGACATCATTGGTTTGATGGAAGTCGAGAACAACGGCTTTGGTGATAGCAGTGCGGTGAAGAATTTGGTTGACGCATTGAACGCTGAAATCGAAGATGCAGAAGATCATTACACTTACGTTGAAATCGCGGATCAAGACAAATACCAAGATGAGTACTTTGGTAGTGATGCGATCATGGTGGCAATCCTATACCGTGCAAACGAAGTGACGCCAAAAGAAGCGGCGAAAGTGATTGTGACGCCAGAGCAGCACATCGAAGAAAACACCATTACGCGTAATGACGGTGCGGAAGGCAACCCAGCTTACGACAAATACCAACGTCATAGCTTGCTACAAACCTTCACGGTGAAAGAGACAGGTAAAGATCTGTCTGTTGTTGTTAACCACTTCAAATCGAAAGGTTCTGAATGTATTGAAGAGTGGATTGCGGGCGTAGAAGATTCTGAGCCAGCGGATCTGCAAGGCAACTGTAACAACTTCCGTGTTTCTGCTGCTAACGTTGTGGGTGATGCTCTGAAAGGCATTGAAGGTGACGTGCTAGTAATGGGCGACCTGAACGCCTACGGCATGGAAGATCCTCTGCTTACACTGACTGATTACTCGAAAGAGAAATACGGCCGTGACATTTACACTGCAGCTTACACAACCATTGGTGGTGGTGAGCTTCAAGTCGAGAAGACCAAAATTGAAAAAGGCTACGGTTACCATAACCTGAACACAGTACTTCACGGTGCAGATACCTTCTCATACACATACTCTGGTGAACTAGGTAACCTAGACCACGCGTTGGCGAGCAACAGCTTGGCACAAAAAGTGGTGGCGATTGAAGATTGGCACATCAACTCACTAGAAAGTAACTTGTTCGAATACAGCAGCAAGTACACCGGTGATATGCCGAAGTACAAAGATGCGTTCTCTGCGTCTGACCATGATCCTGTGATCATCGCGATTGATTTCCCAGATACAGATATCGATCTACCAAGCTCAGGTGAAAACTTAGCAGTGGAAGTTCGTCTACCACCAAACGCAGTTGTCGGTGATATCGTGACAGTAAGCCTAACGGAAGCAACTCAAGCGGCGTCGTCAACGTCAGATGCTGATGGTTACGAAGCGAGTGCAACTCTGACACAAACGGACATTGATGCTCGTCGCGTGAGTGTGGAATTCGACAAAGCACCAACGGAAGGCCAGTACGTTCTAGAAGAGAAAGTGACAGATTCTACCGGTAACACGGTTAAGTTCAGTGATTCTCGCGATGTTACGCTAGAGCCGTCGAGCACTAACCCATCAGACGATGATGATGGTGGTTCATTTGGCTTTGGTGCGCTAATTGCGTTGCTAGGTCTAGGCTTATTCCGCCGTCGCCGCTAAGCGAATTTATTTCCTGACAAACAGTTCCTAAATAGCTGTAAAGACCAAAGGCCAGCCTATGCTGGCCTTTTTATTCAGCAAAAACTTGCCTTTCTTGCTTGGTATAGCAAAATACCGCCCTTGATTGTCACGAATGTGGCGATTCACTACGTAAGCATTGCCAAAACGGATTGGAGCAACCGACCCTTTATGTTGTTGATCATCGATAACTACGACTCTTTTACCTACAACCTTTACCAATACTTCTGCGAGCTTGGTGCAGACGTAAAGGTGGTGCGTAACGATGAAATCGACATCCAAGGTATTGAGGCGCTCAACCCAACTCATTTGGTGATCTCTCCAGGGCCATGTACCCCTAACGAAGCAGGTATCTCTCTACAAGCCATTGAACACTTTGCTGGTAAGTTACCTATCTTGGGCGTTTGCCTTGGCCATCAGGCGATTGCGCAGGTGTTTGGAGGGGAAGTGGTACGTGCTCGACAAGTGATGCACGGCAAGACCTCTCCAATTCGTCACAACGGTCGCAGTGTGTTTAAAAATCTTAATAACCCACTGACGGTAACCCGCTACCATTCTCTGGTGGTGAAAAACGGCACATTACCTGATGTGTTTGAATTGACCGCTTGGACCGAACGGCCTGACGGAACCATGGACGAAATCATGGGCTATCAGCATAAAACCCTGCCAATTGACGCGGTACAGTTTCATCCTGAGTCGATTAAGACAGAACAAGGTCACGAGCTGCTTGCAAACTTTCTTGCGCGCAAAGCGATCTGATCGCGATCACCTTTCTTAACAAATTCTTCATGTTTTTCGCCTGAGAATGGGAATGCAAAACTATGCGTTCCGTCTATTTGCTGGCGGCTATTCATTTTTCTCCTTTCTTTCTAACCCTTGTCATACATAACTTTTATAAAAAATTGCTTCTCTATTTGCGTTTCTTGGTGCATAAATAATCATAGATAGTGAGTATGGGTGGTTGCGCTCCAAAGCGAAAAGAATAAATCACTATTGAAATGGTTAATTAAATGTAAATACAATGCCGCAATAGCTTAAATGCAAAACATTATTTGCTGGCAAAGAGTGCCGGTTAAATTCGCTTATCTGCTAGGCATGCGGTATCAAGAAGGAATGTGCAATGACAACGGAAAACAAAGTAGAGCGCGGTTTATTCGATGAGGTAATGGTACCTTGCTATAACCCGATGGAAATGATCCCTGTAAAAGGTGAAGGTTCACGCATTTGGGATCAGAACGGAAATGAATACATCGACTTTGCTGGTGGTATTGCGGTGAGCTGTCTTGGTCATTGTCACCCAGTTATGGTGAACGCATTGACTGAGCAAGGTAACAAGCTTTGGCACCTAAGTAATGTTATGACTAACGAGCCTGCACTGCGATTGGCGAAGAAGCTAACAGAAGTCAGCTTTGCTGAGCGCGTGTTCTTCGCTAACTCTGGCGCAGAAGCAAACGAAGCGGCACTAAAGCTAGCGCGTCGTTACGCAGCAGACGTTCATGGTACAGAGAAATCTGAAATCATCGCATTCAAACAAGGTTTCCACGGTCGTACTTTCTTCACGGTAACGGTTGGCGGTCAAGCGGCTTACTCAGACGGTTTCGGCCCTAAGCCAGGCGATGTGACACACCTTCCTTACAACGATATCGAAGCACTACAAGCACACATGTCTGATCGCACTTGTGCGGTAATGATGGAGCCTCTACAAGGTGAGGGCGGCATCATTCCACCAACTCCTGAATTCGCTCAAGCGGTTCGCGAGCTGTGCGACAAGCACAACGCACTGCTTATCTTCGATGAAGTGCAAACTGGTAACGGTCGTACGGGTCACTTCTACGCATACCAAGGTCTAGGCATTACGCCAGACATTCTAAGCACAGCGAAATCACTGGGTGGCGGTTTCCCTATCGGTGCCATGCTAACGACGGCAAAACTGGCTGAGCACATGAAAGTGGGCACGCACGGTTCAACTTACGGCGGTAACCCACTAGCGTGTGCGGTTGCAGAAGCGGTTGTTGAAGAGGTGACAAAACCAGAAGTATTGGCTGGCGTACTAGAGCGTGAAGCCATGTTCCGTGAAGGTCTGGAGAAGATCAACGCGAAATACAACATCTTCTCTGAAGTGCGCGGTAAAGGTCTACTGCTTGGTGCGGCACTGAATGAAGAGTGGCAAGGTCGTGCGCGTGACGTACTGGTTGCTGCAGGTAAACAAGGTCTCATGGTATTGGTTGCGGGTGCCAATGTCGTACGTTTCACACCATCACTCGTTATCACACAACAAGAAATCGAAGAAGGTTTGGCGAAGCTAGATAAAGCGATCGCAACGCTGGTTTAAGCGCGATCTCAGCTTATCGTCAACTTAGAAACCCCCATCAAGGATCTCTGATGGGGGTATTGTTCCTACAATATAGTTAGGATCTTCTTGCATCTGGAGGGAGTATTGATGCTAGTAGTTCGCCCTATCGCAATGTCGGATTATGACGCACTGCACACCTGTGCGGTTGAGTCAGGTCATGGATTTACATCTCTACCGGTTAACGAAGAACTGTTAACCAATCGAATCAAACACTCAGAATACAGTTTTGGCAAACCTGATGTGAACGAAGCTGGTGATGAAGGCTACCTAATGGTGGGCTTTGAATCTGAAACTGGTGAAGTGGCAGGTACCACAGGTATTGAAGCTTCGATCGGTTGGGATGTGCCTTTTTATTCTTACCACATCAGCAAAGTGGTGCACTCGTCACCAAAGCTTGGCGTAAACAACGTGGTTAAGCTGCTGACGTTTGGTAATAACTACACGGGTAACAGTGAAATCTGTACCTTGTTCCTACGTGAGAAATTCCGTGGTGGCTTGAACGGGCGTCTGATGTCCAAGTGTCGTTTCTTAATGATGGCAGAGCACCCAGAACGTTTCTCGGAAACCATCTTTGCTGAAATGCGTGGTGTATCAGACGAGAACGGTAACTCGCCATTCTGGCAGTGGCTTCAAGAGCATTTCTTCTCTATCGATTTTACGCTTGCGGATTACCTAACCGGTATCGGCAAGAAGGGCTTTATCGCCGACTTGATGCCGAAGTTGCCAATCTACATCAACCTATTGAGCCCAGAAGCACAAGCCGTGATTGGTAAAGTACACGACAACACGCGTCCAGCATTGAAACTGCTTGAGCGTGAAGGTTTTACCAACCGTGGATACGTCGACATTTTCGATGGTGGTCCAACGGTTGAATGTGACCTACGTAATATCGAATCGGTACGCCACTCATTCCGCGCGCAAGTCAAAATCTCGGAGCACACCAGCACACAAGACTTCTTGATGTGTAATTCGTCATTCGAGAACTTCCGTGCAGCAGCAGCAAAAGCAGCGTATGACGCAGAAACGCAAAGCGTAGTGCTTGCACCGGAATTGGCGGATGCACTCTTGGTTGAGGAAGGGGATTTTGTTCGCCTTCTTCCGCAGTAACTGACGACAGAATTTAAGGATAGAAACAATGACACATTGGATTGCAGGTGAATGGGTACAAGGTCAGGGTGAAGCATTTACGTCTCTGTCGCCTTACAACCAAGAAGAGATCTGGCAAGGCAACGGCGCAACAGCAGAGCAGGTTAACCAAGCGGTATCTGCGGCGCGTGAAGCGTTTGTTGATTGGAAGAAGCGCCCATTTGCAGAGCGCGAAGCGATCGTGTTGGCTTTTGCTGAGAAAGTAAAAGAGAACAGCGAAAAAATCGCTGAAGTGATTGCCAAAGAAACCGGCAAGCCAATCTGGGAAACACGTACCGAAGCAGCAGCGATGGCGGGTAAAATTGCGATTTCCATTCGTGCTTATCACGACCGTACCGGTGAAGCGACACGTGAAGCCGCAGGTAACCAAATTGTATTGCGTCATCGCCCACTAGGTGTGATGGCGGTGTTTGGTCCTTACAACTTCCCAGGTCACTTGCCAAATGGTCACATTGTGCCAGCACTATTGGCTGGTAACACCGTAGTCTTCAAACCGTCTGAGCAAACGCCATGGACGGGTGAACTCGCTATGAAGCTATGGGAAGAGGTCGGTCTACCAAAAGGTGTGATTAACCTAGTCCAAGGCGCGAAAGAAACCGGTATTGCGCTGGCAGATGCGAAAGGCATTGATGGCGTGTTGTTCACTGGCAGTGCAAACACAGGTCATGTTCTGCATCGTCAGTTTGCTGGTCAGCCGGGCAAAATGCTGGCGCTTGAAATGGGTGGTAACAACCCGATGGTTATCTCGGATAACTACGGCGACCTAGACGCAACGGTTTATACCATTATCCAATCTGCCTTCATCAGTGCAGGACAACGCTGTACCTGTGCTCGTCGTCTATACATTCCATTTGGCGACAAGGGTGATGCAGTCATTACTAAGCTGGTGGAAGCGACACTCAATATTCGTGTAGACCAACCATTTGCAGAGCCTGCACCATTCATGGGACCGCAAATTTCGCTTGCGGCAGCCAAGTTCATTCTCGATGCACAAGCGAACTTGCAAGCACTGGGTGGCGAAAGCTTGATTGAAGCCAAAGCAGGTGAAGCGGCGTTTGTTTCTCCGGGTATCATCGATGTGACGAACATTGCCGAATTGCCAGATGAAGAGTACTTCGGTCCACTTCTGCAAGTGGTGCGCTACGAAGGGCTGGAGAAAGCAGTAGAGCTGGCGAACGATACGCGCTTTGGTCTATCTGCAGGTCTGGTTTCAACCGACGATCAAGAGTGGGAATACTTCGTTGACCACATTCGTGCAGGCATCGTGAACCGTAACCGCCAGCTAACAGGCGCAAGTGGTGATGCACCATTTGGTGGTCCGGGTGCGTCGGGTAACCTACGTCCAAGTGCTTACTACGCAGCAGACTACTGTGCGTACCCAATGGCATCAATGGAAGGACAAGAGACGGTCTTGCCTGCCACATTGAGCCCGGGTGTAAGCCTGTAATAGAGAAATATGAAGCGGTGACAAAGTATCGCCGCTTCTCTCTGCCGGAGCTATTTACCAAGTTAGGATTCTGGTAAGCGCGCTGGCAAACGCCAAAGGCGAGCTTAAGACTCTCCAGAGCGTGTTGACTGACTGGCACTTATGCCACACATACCGTCACAGGTTGATGGCCGCTCGTTCGTGATTCTGGACAGCTTTAGGGCTGTGAACGAGCGGTCAACTTCCTCTTACCCCTAACTCTACATTTCATAACAAGGAGTCGTTATGACGCCCGATGTGTTATTTGAATCGCTATGGCAAGACTACATTCAACGTCTTTGCCCTTCCGCTGCTAAAGTCCATCAACTTCTTCAAGAAGATGAGCCTCTGATTAATGACCATATTGCGCTACGTACGTTTAATGTCGCTCCCCTAGGCATTGAAACGTTAGCCAAGCCATTCCTAGCGGTGGGTTACAAAGCCTGTGGTGACTACGTATTTGAAAGCAAAAAGCTGGTGGCAAAACATTTTGAGCACCCAGATCCAAAACAACCAAAAGTATTCATCAGTGAGTTGAAAGTGGATGAGTGCTCACCAGATCTACAAGCCATCGTTCATAAACTGGTAGAGCAGGTTGATGCTTCTAAACTGACCGGCAGTGACTTCTTGTACGGCGGACGTTTGTGGGACCTCAGTTATGCTGACTTCCAAACTCTGGCGAAAGAGAGTGAATACGCTTCTTGGCTTGCTGCGCACGGTTACGGAGCAAACCACTTCACAGTGAGTGTGAATCAACTCAACCAGCATGAAGAAGTAAAGCAAGTGAACGACCACCTACGTACAGTAGGGTTCACCATCAACGAGAATGGCGGTGAAGTAAAAGGCACGCCAGAGGTGTTACTAGAGCAATCATCGACCATGGCAGACAAAGTGCCAGTGACCTTTACTGAAGGCGTTGAGGTGATTCCTGGAGGCTTCTACGAGTTTGCTAAGCGCTACCCAATGGATAACGGTGAGTTGTACCCAGGATTTGTGGCTGCATCGGCAGATAAGATCTTCGAAAGCACCAACGGGTAGAAAGAATCGAGAACGTGCTACGCACTAGAGATGCGGGAACGCTTTGCTTCGAGATAGTTGAAAACTCGAAATCTGAGAGGGCTTTATCTCGTAGGACGAAGTCCGCTCTCGGAACGCAGTGTTCTCGACTCTCGATTCTTTGCTTTCCGTTCCCGATTCCCAAAAAAGAAAAAGCCACCAAACTTGCATTTGGTGGCTTTTAAATTTTTTAAACGTTAATCGAGATTAACGAGTCCCGTAAACAACGATAGTTTTACCGTGCGCAGAAATTAGGTTCTGCTCTTCTAGCATCTTCAAGATACGACCTACTGTCTCACGAGAACAGCCAACAATTTGACCGATTTCTTGACGAGTGATCTTGATTTGCATGCCGTCTGGGTGCGTCATCGCATCTGGCTGTTTAGCAAGGTTCAGAAGAGTCTGAGCGATACGACCAGTTACGTCTAGGAACGCTAGGTCACCCACTTTTTGGCTAGTAACTTGTAGACGACGAGCCATCTGCGCAGAAAGACGCATTAGGATGTCTGGGTTAACTTGGATAAGTTGACGGAATTTCTTGAAAGAAATCTCAGCCACTTCACAAGGAGATTTAGCGCGAACCCAAGCTGTACGCTCTTGGTCTTCTTCGAATAGACCAAGTTCACCAATGAAGTCGCCCTGGTTTAGGTAAGAAAGGATCATTTCCTTACCTTCTTCGTCTTTGATAAGAACCGCAACAGAACCTTTAACGATGTAGTACAAAGTCTCTGCTTTTTCGCCCGCGTGAATTAGCGTGCTTTTTGATGGGTACTTATGAATATGACAGTGTGAAAGAAACCACTCTAATGTTGGGTCGGTTTGAGGTTTACCTAGAACCATAATATCTCACTTCCTCTGCAGGGTACGCTTGCGCTATCCATATTTTAGCTAAGCCTGAATTGGCCTACTAGAATAAGAGCACTTTTTATATGCTGCAAGCTCTCTTGTGTTTCGGTTAGAAATAGTATCCTTTTTCGAAAACGATTTCTTGATTTTAATCGTGCCATGATTGAGATTTTGTAAGCAAAACTGTGCACATGATCACGGTATGAAAAGTAAACACTCCAGTAGGGAGGTTTTTAGCCAATTTTCCCTGTTTCGATGAGTTGTTGCAGAATCGGCCTTACTATGAGCTCCATTGCAAAGCTCATCTTGCCACCAGGAACCACAATGGTGTTATGGCGAGACATGAATGAGCCATCAATCATCGCCAACAAATACGGGAAGTCGACATTCTTGATACCGCGTAGGCGGATCACCACAAAACTCTCATCCAAACTTGGGATGCCTTTGGCGTTAAGTGGGTTAGAAGTATCGACGGTCGGTACGCGCTGGAAGTTGATATGTGTACGAGAAAATTGCGGGGTAATGTAGTTTAGGTAATCGTCCATCGAGCGCACGATCGAATCCATCACCGCTTCTCTCGAATGACCACGATCGCGTGTGTCACGAACGAACTTTTGAATCCATTCCAAGTTTACAATCGGCACCATGCCAATCAGAAAATCGACGTGACGCGCCACATTGACATCACCATCTACCACGCCACCGTGTAAACCTTCATAGAACAGTACATCGCTGTTTTCTGGCAGATCTTGCCAAGGCGTAAAGGTGCCCGGCATTTGGTTGTATGGAACGGCTTCATCAAAAGTATGCAGATAGCGGCGCACGCTGCCAGTGCCATCTTCACCAAACTTACGGAAGAACTCTTCTAGCCCCGGAAAGTCATTGGCTTGTGGACCAAAGTAGCTGATGTGTTTGCCTTGCTCACGCGCTTTGCGGATTTCGACATCCATCTCTGGACGTGTAAAGCGGTGGAAGCTGTCACCTTCAACCCACGCTGGTTTGACGTTCATCATATTGAACATCTTACGGAAGGCTTCAGAAGTGGTGGTTGTGCCGGCACCGGACGAACCAGTAACCGCAATGATTGGGTGTTTCGCTGACATGACAAACCTTGTCGAAAATTACTTACCTGTAAAGTGCAGCACACGTATGCTGCACGGTCGATAACCCACTATAGCACGTAACAAGCCCTTGTCATCGAGTGGGATACGGTAAAATGTGAAGGGTCTAAAACTTTGCTTTTAGTTGGATATCAACCGTTTCATGAAGCTCAGAAAATACGATGACCGCTTCGCCTTTCTCTAATTGGGATTTGACCTGATTGATTTTACTCTGCAATGAAACTTCGACTGAGCCGTAGTCGGTGCCTTCACGTAGCACGAATTCGCGGATCAGGTTTTCTAGTGTCTCTGGCGCAATGTCTTGCCATGGAATGATCATAAATACCTCAAACTTTTATGATGTTTAGTGCGTGCAGAAGCGTTATGTCTGACACGTCTAGTAGTTTACTGTGTTCGCGGCACGGATACAGCAGAAAGGTAGTCTGCGGCGATACTTTCGTAATATGAAGGCAAGGCTTCTTCCAACCAGAACTTAGGTTTTAATGCCGTGCCTGTCAGGAAGCCAACGTGACCACCATGCTCATAAAGTCGGTAATCGATGTTGTCTGGCAACACGAATTTTGGGATCACCTCTTCGGTCATAAACGGATCGTCTTTAGCGTGGATGATCAGGGTTGGTAAGGTGATCTGTTGCAGCTTGCTTAAGCCAGAACACTGATCGTAATAATCTTGCGCGTCTTTAAAACCATGCAAAGGGGCAGTGATCAGATCGTCGAATTCGTATAAGCGCGTCACGCGTTTGATTGAGTTATACGACAAGGCGAGTTCACCTTGGATTAAGTCGTGTTTCTGCAGTGCATTGCGTTTGAGCGAAGAGAGTAGGTAGCGCTTGTAGACTTTCGAGAAGCCTTGTTCAATACGGTTAGCACACGCTGCCAAATCCAGTGGCGCAGACACAATGGTTGCGGCACTTAAGATAGGATCGTCTTTGTACTCAGCCAAGTAGTTCGCCAACATGTTTCCGCCAAGAGAAATGCCGACCGCGACTTTTGGGTTATTGGGAAACTGCTGATTGAGCTGCTGAAGAAAGAAGCGAGCATCGGTCACTTCGCCAGAATGATAAGCGCGGGCTTTCTTGTTTGGTTTACCGCTGCAACCACGAAAGTGCATCATGACCGACAGCCAACCCGATTTAGAGAAGGCGTTCATCAAACCGTTCGCATACGGGCTATAGAAGCAGCCTTCCAAGCCATGAAATAGGACGAAAATAGGCTTATTGCGTGCGGCTTCAGAATCTGGCTGTTGTGACCATGCCAAATCGAGGAAGTCACCATCCGGTGTATCGAGTGTTTGCCAAACAGGCGTAAACAACGCTTTTTTGCGGATAAAGCGCGGTAATAGCGTCTGGAGATGCGGGTTCTTAATCCCGGCGGCTGCGAAAAATTGTGTCATACCTAACTGCTCTTATATGGTCCTTCAATGTTCGCTGAAGAACTTATTAATATAATCCTTTATAGCTTTAGTATAGATATTTTACTGGTTTATGACGGATTTATGGATGGTGAATGTTCGGAACGGGAATTGAGAACGCCTGTTGCAAATGCTCTCCACCCAATTGGCGGCAGTATCTCAGCGTCAGTGGGTCACCATCGTTTTTGACTAATTGAAGTGAGTTAACACAGTCAACTAAGTCTGATTGCTGTTGCTTTTCGAGCTGCAATTCGAACTGCAATGCTTCTCGATAAAGTGCGTCGTTGACTTGCGCTTTGAGGTGGCGACGAAGTTCGCGGTAAGAGTGGAGTAGGGTTTCGCTTCGACCAAGACAGCCTTGCACCAAGTGCCAGTCTTGCTCTTGGAAAATCACCTGCTGCTCATCGAGCCATCTGAGCAGCAGTAATAGGTTCACGTTGCCGTGGTAGTTGTTTTGCAATGATAAGCACGCTTCCTTCACTTCTCGCACACCATAAAATTGCAGACTGAACTGCCAAAGGTGTTCTAGGGTAAGAGTGTATTCTGCGTGCTCGTTTGTCATTGATTAAACTCTAGTTCCATCTGCTCGAGTGTTTCTTGGGCAGACATCCATTCCATTTCTACTTCTTCAAGATCTGCTTTGCTAGAAGCTTGAAGCGCCAACACTTCGTTAAGTTTAGCCTTGTTTTCGGCTTCATACAGCGAGTTATCCGCTAATTGCTCTTCTGCTTTCGCTAGAGCTTCACCTAACTTATCCATTTTGTTTTCTAACTGTGTCAGCGTTTTGCGAATTGGTGCGGTCTGCTTACGAAATTCTGCTTCGCGTCGCTTTTGCTCTTTTTTCGCCGCTGCACTGTTGGCGTTATCTTTAACTGGCTGAGCTGCTTGTGCTTCTTTACGCTCGGCTTTTTGTTGCTCGGTCAACCACTTGTAGTAATCGCTCAAGTCACCGTCGAATGGTGCCACTTGGCGATCGTGCACAAGGTACAAATCATCTGTGGTTGCACGCAATAGGTAGCGGTCGTGCGAAACAATCACCATCGCACCTTCGAATGTTTGCAGTGCCATGGTCAGTGCTTGGCGCATGTCCAAGTCCAAGTGGTTGGTCGGTTCATCGAGTAGCAATAGGTTCGGTTTCTGCCACACAATTAATGCCAATACCAAACGTGCTTTCTCACCACCTGAAAACGGTGCGACTTTCTCAAGCGCTTTATCACCTTGGAAACCAAAGCTACCTAGATAATCACGTAGCTGCTGCTCGGTTTGATCTGGTGCGATTTGCATCATGTGCTGCAGCGGTGTTTCTTCTGGGTGCAGTGTTTCTAGTTGGTGCTGAGCGAAGTAACCGATCTTCACGCCTTGCGAGTAAGTCAGATCGTCGCCTTGCGCTTTTAGCTCACCAGACAGCAATTTGATCAAGGTTGATTTACCCGCGCCGTTTCGGCCAAGTAGACCAATGCGGCTGCCCGGTACTAGGTTTAGGCGGATCTTCTCTAGGATCAGGTTGTCACCGTAGCCTGCCGACACTTCATCCATCATCATGATTGGGTTTGGTAGGGCTGCAGGATCGCGGAACTGGAAACTAAATGGGTTATCGAACTGCGCTGGCAGTACCTTTTCCATACGCTCCAGCGCTTTAATACGGCTTTGTGCTTGGCGCGCTTTCGATGCTTTGTAACGGAAGCGGTCAATGTAGCTTTGCATGTGCGACATCTGTTTCTGTTGCTTCTCGAACATCGCTTGTTGCAGCACCATTTTTTGTGCGCGTTGGTTTTCGAATGACGAGTAGTTACCCGTGTATTCGTTCAACTGCTGGTTCTCGATGTGAATGATGCGACCAACGATCGGGTCCAAGAAGTCACGGTCGTGCGAGATCAGAATCAGCGTGCCAGGGTAGTTTTGTAGCCAACGCTCTAGCCACATTACCGCGTCCAAATCCAAGTGGTTGGTTGGTTCGTCGAGTAACAGTAGATCAGAACGACACAATAGCGCTTGAGCCAAGTTAAGGCGCATACGCCAACCACCCGAGAACTGAGTCAGGTTCCAGCTCATTTGCTCTTGGCTAAAGCCCAGACCGTCAAGCAGTTCGGCAGCGCGAGCGCGAATGCTGTAACCGCCAATGGTTTCAATCTTGCCGTGGATCTCCGCAACTAAGGTGCCGTTGTCTTTCTCTTCGGCGATCGCCAGTTGAGCTTCAAGATCACGGAACTCTCGGTCACCATCAATAACGTATTCAATTGCGCTGCGGTCTAGTGCAGGGGTTTCCTGTGCTACCCATGCCAACTCCCAATGCTGTGGCTGACTAAATGAGCCCGCATCAATCGACAATTCGTCTTTCAGCAGTGCGAATAGAGTCGATTTACCACAGCCATTTTTACCAACCAGACCCACTTTATCGCCTGGGTGAATGGTTGCAGAAGCTTGGTCTAAAAGAGGTTTACCGCCACGCAGTAACTGAATATCAGAGAAGGTAATCATAGAGTTTTAATTCACTTTGCGCAGTGCGCGTTTCTTGGTCGTTGATCTCGCGATGAATAGTAGGGGTATTGGCGGGAAAAGTCGATCTCTGAGCTTTAATTGCATTATGCTATACAAAAAAGTATAACAATCTGATAACGATAATTTTTACTAGGAAATCAACACAAGGACGACCATTTGGCTGTTGCAGCGTCTATTCCCCCAAGAGTTCTGGTTATTTATGCTCACCCAGAGCCGCAAAACTCCATTGCTAATCAAGTGATGATTAAAAAAATCGAATCGCTTGAGCACGTCACGGTGCACGATCTTTATGGTGCGTACCCTGATTTCTTTATCGATGTTAACTATGAACACCACTTGTTGGCGGAACACGATGTGATCGTTTTTCATCATCCCCTCTATATGTATTCCTGCCCTGCGTTGCTAAAAGAGTGGATGGATCGTGTGTTAGGCAAAGGCTTTGCGTTTGGCGATGGTTGCGCATTAGAAGGTAAGTATTGGCGCAGTGTGATTACTACTGGCGGTAAAGAGGATGCGTTCAGTCCTATGGGTTACAACAAGTACCCACTTGAGCAAATCCTGCAACCGTTCGAGTTGACTGCAGCATTATGTCAGATGCACTGGATGGAACCTTTAGTGTTGTATTGGTCGCGTAATGTCTCGGACATCGAACGTTATCAGCATGCAGAGCAGTATCGTCAATGGCTCAATCATCCCCTGAGAGAGTGGGGAGAGCAAGGAGGCCAACATGGCGATGACCAGTGAGTTTCTTCAAAGTAGCGTCGTTTTTCTTTCTGCCGCCGTTGTTGCCGTACCGATTGCTCAGCGACTTGGTTTAGGGTCGGTACTCGGTTACCTGATTGCAGGTGTTTTAATTGGCCCTTGGGGGCTGGGGTTGATCAGCGATGTGGATGCGATTCTCCATTTTGCTGAGCTCGGGGTGGTGTTGCTGCTGTTCTTAATTGGCTTGGAACTGAACCCCAAAAAATTATGGCAAATGCGTGGGCCGATCCTCGGCTTAGGTGGCGCTCAAGTCATCGTGACCACGGCAGTAATCGGCAGTATCGTCAGCTTGTTTGGATTGAGCATGCAAGTCAGCCTCGTCATTGGTATGGGTTTGGCGCTCTCGTCGACGGCAATTGCACTCAAAGTGATAGAAGAGCAGGGGCAAGCCGGCACAGAAACCGGGCAGTCAGGCTTTGCGGTGCTGTTGTTCCAAGACATTGCGGTCATCCCGATGCTAGCTATGTTGCCATTACTTGCCGGTGGGCAAGGTGGTGGCGATTGGTTAGATGCCATTTGGGTACTAGGTAGTGTGGCTGCGTTATTAGTTGGCGGTCATTTCCTATTGCGTCCTCTGTTCCGTTTTGTGGTGATGAGTGGCGTGCGTGAACTTTTCACCGTTGCCGCTCTTCTAGTGGTACTTGGTATCTCTGTTGCGATGCAAAAACTGGGGCTATCGATGGCACTCGGCACTTTCCTTGCGGGCGTGCTGTTGGCAGAAAGTGAATACCGTCATGAGCTAGAAATCGCGATTGAACCTTTTAAAGGTCTGCTGCTTGGCTTGTTCTTTATCGCTGTTGGTATGGCGGTGAATTTGGGCTTATTAGCACTCCAACCGTTCGCGATAATTAGTGCTGTGATTGCTCTCGTGGTGGTCAAAGGTTTGGTGCTGTATGTCTTGGCTCGCACTGCTCGAGTCCGTGCTAAATCACGTAGTCGTATGGCGGCGATTTTGAGCCAAGGTGGTGAGTTTGCGTTTGTGATTTTCACCGCAGCAAGCCAAGAAGGTATCTTAACTAAAGAGCAAGTTTCCTTCTTACTGGTCGTGGTGAGTTTGTCGATGGTGACGACACCACTGCTGCTCATGGGACAGAAAAAATGGTTTGCTCATACTCTGAACCAAGAAGAAGAGAGCGTGGCCAGCAATGTTGTTGATCGTCGACCACGAGTGATCATCGCAGGTTTTGGTCGTTTTGGTCAGATTGTCGGACGCTTGATGTACGCCAACAAGATCAAAGTAACGGTACTAGAAAGTGACGCGAGCCAAATCCACTTGCTGCGTAAATACGGCTATAAGGTGTTTTATGGTGATGCGACTCAGATTGATTTGTTACGTGCCGCAGGTGCGGATAAAGCAGAAGCCTTAGTGATCTGTACCGACTCACCAGATGAGGTTATGGCGATTGTCGACATTTGCCGTGAATACTTCCCGAAATTAAAAATCCTCGCCCGTGCTCGCAGCCGTGTGGAAGCGTATCAGTTGATGAATCACGGTGTGCAGAACTACTCACGTGAAACCTTTTTAGGCGCCTTAGATCTAGGTCGTCAAGCGCTCGTAGAATTAGGCATGCACCCGTATCAAGCAAAGCGGGCAGAAGCACATTTTCGTAAGTTAGACAATGCTATGCTCAAGGATTTGTTACCTCAGCATAATGAGGACAAAGAACTTGCTCAGCGCTCGAAAGAAGCACGTAAAGAACTAGAAGAAATCTTTGGTCGCGAAATGGAAAGCGACCAACAGTCGCCAAATCATTGGAAGTAGTACCCGCGCAGCATCAAGCGGGAAAAGGAATAAAAGTGAAAGCCAAGAAACGTTTTATCGCGGGTGCAAGCTGCCCGCAATGCAGCCAACAAGATACCCTGCGTTGGTGGATTGAGAACAACATCGAACTGGTTGAATGTGTTGACTGTGATTTTACCGAGCAGCGTAAACCGCAATCTGTAGAAAAAAATAAACACTCAGAACAAGAAATGATTGGGATTTTTAAGCCTGAGTAATTGAACTTCGTTAATTGATCCCCATAATACTACCATCTCGGTACTTAACCCCATTCTGGTTAGGTCAATTAATCTCCCTGGAGTTAGTATGAAAATTGAAAAGAACGTTGTTGCAAGCCTTGCATACAAAGTAATGTTGGAAGACGGTGTTGTTGTTGATCAATCAACAGCTGACGCGCCTCTTGATTACCTACACGGTCACAACAACCTGATCACTGGTCTTGAAAACGAACTAGAAGGCAAAGTGGCTGGCGACAAGTTCTCAGTAACAGTAGCTCCTGAAGATGCGTACGGCGACCACAACGATGCACTAGTGCAACGTGTTCCTGCAGACGTATTCCAAGGCGTTGACCAAATCGAAGTTGGCATGCGTTTCCTAGCAGATACTGACCAAGGTCCAATCCCTGTAGAAGTAACTGAAGTAGACGGCGACGAAGTTGTTGTAGATGGCAACCACATGCTAGCTGGCCAAACTCTAACTTTCGAAGTAGAAGTAATGGCTACTCGTGAAGCAACAGCTGAAGAGATCGAGCACGGTCACATCCACCAAGGTGGTGGCTGCTGTGGCGGTGACGACAAAGAAGGCGGCTGCTGTGGTGGCGAAGAGAAAGGCGACGACCACGAATGTTGTGGCGGCGGCGGTTGCGGTTCTCACTAATCGCACGCTCTTCACTAGATAACGTAATCTAGAAAAGCTTTGAAAAGCGCAAGTTGAGGTTTCAACTTGCGCTTTTTGTTTATCTAGGGTGTAGTGCAAATCATACAAGGAATAACAGTTGGACAAAGTGATGACGAAACCCTTCTCGATTGCGATTCATGGTGGTGCGGGCACTATCTTACGTGAACAGATGAGTGATGAACTGCAACAATCCATCTTGGCGGATTTAGAAGTAGCGGTAAAAGCGGGCCATCAAATTCTGGAAAAAGGCGGCGAAGCGTTGGATGCTGTGGTTGCTGCGGTTAAGTCTCTTGAAGACTCCCCTAATTTCAATGCAGGCAAAGGCTCGGTTCTTACTCATAATGAAATGGTAGAAATGGACGCGTCTGTGATGGATGGTAGAAACCAAGCGGCAGGTGCTGTTGCCGGTGTTCGTCATATCAAGAACCCTATTGAGCTCGCTCGTGATGTAATGAAAAACAGCAACCATGTGCTGTTAGTCGGCGAGGGGGCTGAGAAATTTGCTTTCGAACAAGGCCATGAGTACACCGAGCAAGATTACTTCTTCACTGATCGTCGCTATGAACAACTGATTTCTATGCGTGAGAAAGGCATGTTTGCTCTTTCCGAGTCCCGCTACCCAGATGATCGTAAACACGGTACCGTCGGCGCTGTGGCATTGGACCAACAAGGCAACTTAGCCGCAGCAACCAGCACCGGTGGTGTGACCAACAAGAAATACGGGCGAGTGGGAGATTCCGCTCTGATTGGGTGCGGCACGGTGGCAGAGAATGGCGTTGTTGCGGTTTCCACTACAGGTGTCGGCGAGTTCTTTATTCGTAAACGAGTGGCGGAAGATGTCGCAGCGCGCATGCGTTATTTACAAGAAAACGTCCACACGGCTTGTGAACATATCATTCAAGGTGAACTTAAAGAGATGGGCGGAGAGGGCGGTCTAATCGCCATTGATGCACAAGGTGAGTTGCACTTTGCGATGAACAGTTCTGGTATGTACCGAGCAGGGATCAACACTCAAGGTGAGTTGAGCGTAAACATTTACTCGGACGAGTAGCGTTCGCTTCTTAAAAACAACAAAGCCCAGATAAGAGTCTGGGCTTTGTGTTATTTATTGCACTGGGATTCGGATGAATCAGTAGTGCGGTGGTGGTGTTTCTTCTGATGGATCGGCCAAATTCGACGAATCCATATTCTTCACTTTACCTACCACGTATTTCATCTGATCGAGCATCTTGGTGATTTGCAGTTGTTGCTGTGACAAGGCACCGTTCAGATCTTCAATCGTCTGTTCTTGGAACGCAAGCTGACACTCTAAGTCATTAATGCGAGCTTCCAATTGCTGAATAAGTTTTTCTGTCATGATCCGTTCTCTAGCTGCCAAGCTTGGGCAATGCCCGCAGAAGTGGCAGTAATTATACGTTGCTTGGAATCAAAGGCTGCATCATACACGACCGCACGGGGAGGGCGAGTATCTTTTTTCGGCTCGACTTCAAATCTATCCACTCGTTTACCCGTGTGAGTATCCCATACCATCACGCGCCCCGAAGGCGTTCCTGTAACCAATAAGCGACCATCGTCTGAGAATCGTGCCGTCGAGAAGATCAATTGACGAGACCAACTGCTGAGCTGTGTCACTTCTTCTCCAGTTTCTAAGTCCCAGATGATGGCTTGATTACCGCCATCGGATGTCATGGCCAGTTTTCCATCTCTCTGCAAGGCAACTCGAACAACGCGCTGGTCGTGTTCAAAGGTACGCAATACTAGCCCGGTTTCGGTATCCCACAGATACGCTTTGTAGTCATTACCGCCCGTTAAGGCGAAGCGGCCATTGGGAGATATCGCCACGGAATTGACTTTTTCTTGGTGTGCAAGGAACTCTAGCCGACGACCAGTGACTAAGTTGACGTAAATCGCTTTACCGTTGGACAGTCCAAGTAATACCTGTTCACCGTTACTGGTGATATCAACGTCTCGAATCAGCGCGTCATCGATAGACCAAAGTCCTTCGGCTTGAGTCCATCCGAGATCCCATACAGCGAAGTTCATTTGGCTCGCTGTGACTGCATAACGACCATTGTCCGAAATGCGAATATGGGAGACCACATTGGCGGCTTGATCGAGTTCACCCAGCTTTGCGAGTTGTTTGTTTTGCTCCAAATCCCAAAGAACCAACTGGTGCTCTTTGGAGTACAGCAGCGCGAATCGACCATCTCGACTGAGCGCAAAGCTGGTGGAACCTTGTGGTTCGAGTGACCAACGTTGAACATCGCGATCGGTAAAAAAGCATCCATTTAACGTGGTGATGACAATTAAATATAGGAATAAATGAGAAATTCTTTGCATCACATCTAATAATCCGGTTTGTGTCTTAAGACATATAGCTAGTATATTGGTATAACGATTGTCTTCACTAGTCTCATAGAAGATTTGTGCACAACAACCAGTGGCTAAGCCATTATTGGGAGAATTTAATGAAATCAGTTTTAAAAGTGTCGCTACTTGCTGCAACAGTAATGCTAGCGGTAGGTTGTCAAAAAGAAGAAACAAAACCAGAAGCAGCACCTCAAGCAGAACAAGTTCAAGCAGAAACTGGTAAAGCAGTTCACTTTAAAAACGACGATGACAAAGCGGCTTACGCAATCGGTGTTTCATTTGCTAACTACCTAAGCACTAGCATTGAGAAACCAAGCGAGATTGGCATCGACCTAAACAAAGATTTAGTTCTTAAAGGTATCGAAGACGTATTTAAAGACAAAGCAGCGCTAAACGAAGAAGAAACTCGTGCAGCTCTAGAATCTCTAGACAAGCGCGTTGCTGAAACTATGCAAAAGCAAGCGGCTGAAAAAGCAGCTGAAGCGAAGAAAGCTGGCGATGACTTCCGTGCTGAGTTCGAGAAGCAAGAAGGCGTAGTGAAGACAGATTCTGGTCTTCTATACCAAGTAGAGACTCCAGCTGAAGGCGAGAAGCCAAAAGACACAGATACTGTTCAAGTACACTACAAAGGTACTCTGATCGACGGTACTCAATTCGACAGCTCATACGATCGTGGCGAACCAGCAACATTCCCACTAAACCGCGTAATCCCAGGTTGGACTGAAGGTGTTCAGCTAATGCCTGTGGGTTCTAAGTTCAAATTCGTTATCCCGCCAGAGCTAGCATACGGTGATCAAGACACACCAAGCATCCCAGCTAACTCAACGCTAGTATTCGAAGTTGAGCTACTAAAAATTGAGAACGACAACGCTGCTCAATAATTACAGTTAGCGATAACTTGATGAAAAAAGGTCCGTTTTGCGGACCTTTTTTGTTCTAGGTCACTAGTTGGTGAGTTTGCTAGGTTGCCTTTCAAATTTTCTGATAAACTTACACCAATTTGTTGATTTTTCGCTCGAAGGCTTATGACAACTACAGAAACAATAAATGCGGAAATGTTGCTCGAAATGGAATCTGTCAACGTGATGCCATTTACCGAGCACGATAAAATCATCTTGAGATCTTACGAAGCGGTCGTGGACGGCATTGCCAGTCTGATCGGTCCTTTCTGTGAAATCGTTCTTCACTCACTCGAAGATCTCAATACCTCTGCAATCAAAATCGCTAACGGCGAGAACACTGGTCGTCAGGTAGGTTCTCCTATCACAGATTTAGCGCTTAAGATGTTGAAAGACATCGAAGGCTCTGAGCGCAATTTCTCGCGTTCGTACTTTACCCGCGCAAAAGGCGGCGTATTGATGAAGTCGATCACCGTTGCTATTCGTAACGGCGAAAACCGCGTGATTGGCCTGCTTTGTATCAACGTCAACCTTGATGCACCTTTCTCTCAAGTGCTGCAATCGTTCATGCCAACGCAAGAAGCGAAAGAAGCGGCGTCTTCTGTTAACTTCGCAAGCGATGTTGAAGAACTCGTAGACCAAACGGTTGAGCGCACGATTGAAGAGATCAACGCCGATAAATCGGTATCGAACAACACCAAAAACCGTCAGATCGTGATGGAGTTGTACGACAAAGGTATCTTCGACATCAAAGATGCCATCAACCGCGTTGCAGACCGTCTGAACATTTCTAAACACACCGTTTACCTATACATTCGTCAGCGTAAAACTGAGGACGAATAAGCGTGAGTGGATTAACTTACACGCTGGTCGTGAATGGTCCAGTTTACGGCAGTCAATCGGCACGCAGCGCATACCAATTCGCACAAGCGGTAATTGGACAAGGACATACTCTGGTGAGTGTGTTCTTTTACCAAGATGGTGTCACCAATGGTACGGCTCTGAGTGTGCCTGCCAACGACGAGTTTGACCTAACCAAAGCATGGCAATCACTCGCACAGCAGCACGATGTTCGTTTGGAAACGTGCGTGGCAGCGGCATTGCGTCGCGGTATCATCAGCGAAGATGAAGCGAATCAACACGGTCTTAAACAGAACAACCTAGCTACAGGGTTCGAGCAAGCCGGTTTGGGGAGCTTAGCCGAAGCCATGTTAACCCAAGATAGAGTGGTGCAGTTTTGAGTCAGCTAACTTACCTATTTCGTAGCGCACCTCATGGTAGCAATGCAGGACGTGAAGGTGTGGATGCGCTGCTAGCGGCATCTGCATACTGTGAAGACATCACCGTCCTATTTGTTGGCGATGGTGTTTATCAGTTACTGCTTGGACAAGAGCCTAATGGCATCTTAAGCAAAGACTACGCACCAATGCTGAAGTTGTTCGACTTGTACGACATTGAGCAAGTGTTTGTTTGTGCGAATTCGCTTGCCGAGCGTGGCTTGGCTCAAGCCGATTTAGTCATTGATGCAGAGGCTCTAAATACTGAGCAACTAAAAGCTAAACTGCAACAAGCGGGCAAACTGCTGTCATTCTGAGGAAGCCATGTTACATATCATCAAATCCGTAGCTGCGTTAGACGATGCAATGGCACTGTACAGTGAGCAAGATGATGTCTTGTTGATTGAAGATGCCGTGTACGCTGCGAACCCTCAGCATAAGGCGTTCAGCAAGGTAAAAGGTCCATCAGTGTTTGCGCTGCAAAGCGATATTGAAGCCCGCGGTATGAGCAATCGTATCAGCCCATCTATTGAGGTGATTGGCTATGCTGGCTTTGTTGAACTAACAGCAAAACAAGCCAAATCTCTGACTTGGGATTAAACCTTCTTTCCTGTCGATTGAGCTTTACGGACTAATTACCCTAATTGAACAAAAAAGATCCGTATATTTCTTGACACACCTCTCACTGCTGCATAGAATTTTGCGTCCCTAACTGCCAACCGCTGTTAGGGATAGATTTTTCACAAAGCTTACTTTCAAGTAAATCAGGAGCTAGTTAATGGCAACTATTAACCAGTTGGTACGTAAGCCACGTGCAAAGCAAGTTGTTAAAAGCAACGTGCCTGCACTAGAAGCGTGCCCACAAAAACGTGGTGTATGTACTCGTGTTTACACTACTACACCTAAAAAACCTAACTCAGCACTTCGTAAAGTTTGTCGTGTACGTCTGACAAACGGCTTCGAAGTTACATCGTACATCGGCGGTGAAGGTCACAACCTTCAAGAGCACAGTGTTGTACTAATCCGTGGCGGTCGTGTAAAAGACCTTCCGGGTGTACGTTACCACACTGTTCGCGGTGCACTTGACTGTGCTGGCGTTAACGACCGTAAACAAGGTCGTTCTAAGTACGGTGTGAAGCGTCCTAAGTCTTAATGGATTCCGTTAAGTAAGGCCAAACACTAAATTATTTTTAATTTTTTGAAAAAACTGAAAAGTTTTGGATAAAACCTGAAGAAGACAACGGAGAAAATCCATGCCACGTCGTCGCGTCATTGGTCAGCGTAAGATCCTTCCAGATCCAAAGTTCAAATCTGAACTGCTGGCAAAATTCGTTAACATCCTAATGGTTGACGGTAAAAAATCTACTGCAGAGAAAATTGTTTACACTGCACTAGATTCTATGGCTGAAAAGTCTGGTAAAGACCACTTAGCTATTTTTGAAGAAGCTCTTGAAAATGTTCGCCCAGCGGTAGAAGTTAAATCTCGCCGTGTAGGTGGTTCAACTTACCAAGTACCTGTAGAAGTACGTCCGGTTCGCCGTAACGCACTTGCTATGCGTTGGTTGGTTGAAGCTGCGCGTAAGCGTGGTGAAAAATCTATGGCTCAACGCCTAGCTGCTGAAATGCTAGACGCGTCTGAGAACAAAGGTACTGCGGTTAAGAAACGTGAAGACGTTCACCGCATGGCTGACGCAAACAAAGCGTTCGCTCATTACCGTTGGTAATACCTTTTCAGTGCTGCAAGGTTCCTTGCAGCACTTCTTTAGTTCCTATGCATATGCTAGGAACTATTGCTATATCTAGGGGATAGCATTTTTTAGCTATAGCAATAGTCCCTATCTCTAAGTAAGAGGATTCAATCGTGGCTCGCAAAACTCCTATTGAGCGCTACCGTAACATCGGTATCTGTGCTCACGTAGATGCAGGTAAAACAACCACTACTGAACGTATTCTGTTCTACACTGGTCTGTCTCATAAAATCGGTGAAGTTCACGATGGCGCAGCAACCATGGACTGGATGGAGCAGGAGCAAGAACGTGGTATCACAATCACGTCTGCGGCGACTACTACCTTCTGGCGTGGTATGGAAGCACAATTCCAAGAGCACCGCGTTAACATCATCGACACCCCTGGACACGTTGACTTTACTATCGAAGTAGAGCGTTCTCTGCGCGTACTTGATGGTGCAGTTGTTGTGTTCTGTGGTTCATCTGGTGTTGAACCTCAGTCTGAAACTGTATGGCGTCAAGCTGACAAGTACCACGTTCCACGTATGGTATTTGTAAACAAGATGGACCGTGCAGGTGCTGACTTCCTACGCGTTGTGGACCAAATTAAAAACCGTCTTGGTGCGAATCCTGTTCCAATCCAACTGAACGTTGGTGCAGAAGATGATTTCCGTGGTGTTATCGACCTTATCAAGATGAAAATGATCAACTGGAATGAAGCCGACCAAGGCATGTCGTTCACATACGACGAAATTCCAGCAGACATGCAAGAGCTTGCTGAAGAATGGCGCAACAACCTAGTTGAAGCGGCAGCGGAAGCAACTGAAGAGCTAATGGACAAGTACCTTGAAGAAGGTGAACTGTCTGAAGCTGAGATCAAACAAGCTCTACGTACTCGTACACTAAACAACGAAATCGTACTGGCTACTTGTGGTAGTGCGTTCAAAAACAAAGGTGTTCAAGCAGTACTAGACGCAGTGATCGAATTCTTGCCGTCGCCAGTTGATGTTCCTGCAATTAAAGGCATCGACGAAAGAGAGAACGAAGTTGAGCGTCACGCAGACGACAACGAACCGTTCTCTGCACTAGCATTCAAGATCGCGACTGACCCATTCGTGGGCACGCTAACTTTCATGCGCGTTTACTCAGGTGTTGTGAACTCAGGTGATGCTGTTTACAACTCAGTAAAAGACAAGAAAGAGCGTTTCGGTCGTATCGTACAGATGCATGCGAACAAGCGTGAAGAAGTAAAAGAAGTTCGCGCTGGTGATATCGCAGCTGCTATCGGTCTGAAAGACGTTACAACAGGTGACACGCTATGTGACCAGAACCACAAAGTGATTCTAGAGCGCATGGAGTTCCCTGAACCGGTAATTCAGATCGCGGTAGAGCCTCGCTCTGTTGCCGATCAAGAGAAGATGGGTATTGCACTGGGTAAACTAGCGGCAGAAGATCCATCATTCCGCGTAAAAACGGACGACGAAACAGGTCAGACACTGATCTCTGGTATGGGTGAGCTTCACCTAGATATCATCGTTGATCGTATGAAACGTGAATTCAGCGTTGACTGTAATGTTGGTAAACCTCAGGTTGCGTACCGTGAAACAATCCGTGGCAACGCGGAAGTTGAAGGTAAATTTGTACGTCAATCTGGTGGTCGTGGTCAGTATGGTCACGTATGGATCAAACTGGAGCCATCTGAACCTGGTGAAGGTTTTGTCTTTGTTGACGAAATTGTGGGTGGTGTTGTTCCTAAGGAATACATCAACTCGGTAGCGAAAGGTATCGAAGAGCAAATGAACAGCGGTGTTCTAGCGGGTTATCCTGTATTAGATATTAAAGCCACTCTGTTTGATGGTTCTTACCACGATGTTGACTCTAACGAGATGGCGTTTAAGATCGCTGGCTCGATGGCATTCAAGAAGGGTTCATTAGAAGCACAGCCTGTTCTTCTTGAGCCAATGATGAATGTTGAAGTAACTACTCCTGAAGATTGGATGGGTGATGTTGTTGGTGACCTTAACCGCCGTCGCGGTATGATCGAAGGTATGGACGATGGTGTGGCTGGTATTAAGATCATCCGCGCTCAAGTTCCACTATCTGAGATGTTTGGTTACGCAACGGACCTACGTTCTGCAACTCAAGGCCGTGCGTCTTACTCTATGGAGTTTAACGAGTACGCTGAAGTACCGAAAAACTTCGCAGATAAAATCATTGCAGACCGTGGTTACTAATTAAAACGCTTTGAGCTGAAAAAAAGTCCAGCTTTTTTTAAAGATCAATGCGTCCAAATATTGCGCTAACAGGCGTTGGCGCATAAAATAACAATTTCTGGCGCGTCGGGATCAATAATGATCACGGCGAATCATAACTAGGAAGGAACACGATTGTGTCTAAAGAAAAATTTGAACGTGTAAAACCGCACGTAAACGTTGGTACTATCGGCCACGTTGACC
>NZ_JH976115.1:0-232 GCF_000305755.2 Vibrio sp. HENC-03
TGTCTAAAGAAAAATTTGAACGTGTAAAACCGCACGTAAACGTTGGTACTATCGGCCACGTTGACCACGGTAAAACTACTCTAACTGCAGCTATCTGTACAACACTTGCTAAAGTATACGGCGGTGCTGCTCGTGACTTCGCATCTATCGATAACGCTCCAGAAGAGCGTGAGCGCGGTATCACAATCGCTACTTCTCACGTAGAGTACGACACTCCAACTCGCCACTACGC
>NZ_JH976116.1:0-16479 GCF_000305755.2 Vibrio sp. HENC-03
GCTATCCGTGAAGGTGGCCGTACTGTAGGTGCTGGTGTTGTTGCTAAGATCTTCGACTAATTCTTACTGAATTAATCGTAATCTTGCACTCTTCTTCTTTTTGAAGAAAGCGCTAGAAAAAGGGAAGCTAAGGCTTCCCTTTTTTATACCTACTATTCCTCTTTTCAATATGGTTATAAGCCCGTCATTCTTAATCATGCTTTTTGTTCCTTAAAAACATGAGCTTAGTTCTACTCGATTTTCTCTTCTTTTTAGCTATCTGCTAAGTCACTGAAAACTGCCAAAACGGTCCAGACCGTTATAACAAAACGTTCTGTAATTCGCCTTAATACAACTGGTAACAAGAACGATTCTTGTTTATATTCATTCCAAAGTGAAATTTAAAGGTTTTGAATATGTACGTTTGTCTTTGCCATGGTGTCTCTGACAAGAAAATTAGGAAGTTGGCGATAGATGAAGGCGTAACCGACATTAAAGGAATCAAACGATGTACTGCTCTAGGTAGCCAATGTGGCAAGTGCATCAAGCAAGCAAAAGAAGTTTTAGCTGAAACGGAATACTTAACACTGAAACAAGCTAGCTAATTATTAGTTAGGGCTTTTTGACACCTTCTCATTTGCTTCTACATTTAAATGAAGCCAAAGAGGAGGGCTTTGTCATGAAAGGCGATCCAATCATAATCCAACATCTCAATAAAGTGCTCGGCAACGAGCTCGTCGCTATCAATCAATATTTCCTTCATGCTCGAATGTATAAAGACTGGGGCTTAAAGCATCTTGCTGACAAGGAGTACCACGAATCGATTGATGAAATGAAGCATGCTGATCATCTGATCGAACGTATCTTGTTTTTAGAAGGGCTACCTAACTTACAGGATCTCGGTAAGCTAATGATTGGAGAAGATACCAAAGAAATGCTTGAGTGCGACTTAAAGCTCGAGATGGCCGCGATTCCCGATTTAAAAGATGCGATTGCTTATGCTGAAGACGTTCGTGATTACGTATCTCGAGATCTTTTCCAAGAGATCTTAGAGGATGAAGAAGAGCATGTTGATTGGCTTGAGACACAACTTGGCTTGATCGAAATGTCCGGCATAGAGAATTATCTGCAAGCACAGTACGTTGATGAAGAGTGAGAAGATAACGCTGTTTTCTCATCTGAACGAAGTGATTCAAAGAGCACCTGACCTGTAAACTAGGTGCTCATCACTAATATCTGGTCTAATCTCTTTTATTATCGGCCTTTTTAAGGATATCGCTCGCAATCTAGCCTATGAAGATTGACTTCTATCCTTTAGAATTTATTCCCCCTTACCGAAAAAATAACAAAAGAGAAACGATCCATGTCTGAAGACAATCGCCAAGAAGTCACCCCAGAAGAAGAACGCCGCCAACAAGCATTGGATTACCATGCATACCCAACTCCAGGAAAAATTGCAGTAGAGTTGACTAAGCCTGCTGAAACTGCAAATGATCTTGCTCTTGCATACAGCCCTGGTGTTGCAGAGCCAGTACGTGAAATCGCACAGAACGCTGACAACGTGTATAAGTACACAGCGAAGGGCAACATGGTTGCGGTTATTTCTAACGGCACGGCTATTCTTGGTCTTGGTAACCTTGGCCCGCTAGCTTCTAAACCAGTAATGGAAGGTAAAGCGCTATTGTTCAAACGCTTTGCTGGTTTAGACTCAATTGATATCGAAGTAAAACACCGCACGATCGACGAATTTGTCGACACAGTAGCAAACATTGCTGATACATTCGGTGGTATTAACTTAGAAGATATCAAAGCACCAGATTGTTTTGAGATTGAAAAGCGCCTGATTGAACGTTGTGACGTACCAGTATTCCACGACGATCAACACGGTACAGCGATCGTAACGGCAGCAGGTATGTTGAATGCAATCGAGCTGCAAGGTAAGAAGTTAGAAGAATCAACCATCGTTTGTCTTGGTGCGGGTGCTGCGGCTGTGGCATGTATGGAGCTGTTGATCAAATGTGGCGCAATGCGCGAGAAGATCTACATGCTGGATCGTAAAGGGGTGATCCATACACGTCGTGACGACCTAAACGAATACAAACAACTATTCGCAAACAACACTGACAAGCGCACGTTAGAAGATGTTATTGAAGGTGCGGATCTGTTCTTGGGTGTATCGGGTCCAAACCTACTACCTGCAGAAGCATTGAAGCTAATGGCAGATAAACCAGTGGTGTTCGCATGTTCAAACCCAGACCCAGAAATCAAACCAGAATTGGCTCACGAAGTGCGTGATGACTTGATCATGGGCACGGGCCGTAGCGACTACCCGAACCAAGTAAACAACGTGCTTTGCTTCCCATTCATTTTCCGTGGTGCGTTAGATGTGCGTGCAAGCGAGATTAATGATGAAATGAAGCTAGCGGCAGTTGATGCGATTCGTGAATTGGCAAAAGAGCCAGTTCCAGAAGCGGTATTGAAGGCGGCAGGCGTAGACAAGCTAGAGTTTGGTTCTGACTACATCATTCCAAAACCAATGGACTCACGTCTATTACCACGCGTAGCAAAAGCGGTTGCACAAGCTGCAGTTGATTCAGGTGTCGCGCGTATTGAGATGCCTGAAAACTACATGGCTGAGTAATTAGTAGAGTAGACGCTTCAGATAAACAAAAGGGACGCCAGTGCGTCCCTTTTTCGTTTGCTTTGAAACTGCCCTCGGTGCAGGTTCTCACCTTGACGAATTTGTAAGCAATTATTCTTCGTCAAATGCTTCGAATTCGATGCCCATTGCTGTCATCAGTGCTTTCGCTTCCGTCGGAATATCATCTGGACGGTCTTTACGAAGGTCTTCATCTGTTGGCAGTGGTTGGCCTGTGTAAGCATGTAAGAACGCTTCACATAATAGTTCACTGTTAGTCGCATGGCGTAAGTTGTTGATCTGGCGGCGAGTTCGCTCATCAGTCAGCACTTTTAAAACTTTTAGCGGGATAGAGACGGTAATTTTTTTTACTTGTTCGCTTTTTTTACCGTGCTCAGCATACGGGCTAATGTATTCGCCATTCCAGTCAGCCATTGCGCACCTTCATTAATGTAATAAGTTAGAGAAATAAATATAGGTGCTGATTTTAGCTGCATTTACTGCCATAAGCAAAGACATATAGACGTCTAGAAGTGTTGACGTCTCATTTTTAGACAAGTAAAGTGAGGTTAATAGTTAGGGAAGAGTGTTAATCAATTGAGCAATACAAGCTAGATATAGCGCATTCCCATTTAGATGTCACCACCCGTGAAAGGATACACCCATGAGCACCCGTAAGCCTGCGACCATTGCTGTACGCACTGGTATCGAGTCAGACAGTCAATATCACGCTGTTGTACCACCAATCTACCTTTCTACTAACTACGGCTTCCCTGCGTTTGGTGAAGTTCCACAATACGATTACACCCGTTCTGGTAACCCAAACCGAGGCTTATTAGAAAAAGCACTGTACGAGCTTGAATCAGGCAAAGGCGCGGTTGTCACTAACTGCGGCACATCGGCACTAAACCTTTGGGTATCGGCGTTTCTTGGACCTGATGACTTAATTGTCGCGCCGCATGATTGCTACGGCGGTACTTACCGTTTGTTCAATACTCGCGCCAACAAAGGCGACTTTAAAGTGCAGTTTGTTGACCAGTCGGATCAGCAAGCGTTGGATGCGGCGATTGCGAAAAAACCAAAGCTTATCTTGCTAGAAACACCGTCAAACCCGCTCGTACGCGTTGTTGATATTGCGGCTGTGTGTGAGAAGGCAAAACAAGTCGGCGCTTTAGTCGCAGTGGACAATACCTTTTTGACACCTGTGTACCAAAAGCCTTTGGAGCTTGGTGCGGATTTTGTTATCCACTCAACAACGAAATACATTAATGGTCACTCTGACGTGATTGGTGGTGTGGTGATCACCAAGAGCGAAGAGCATGCTGAAGAATTAGCATGGTGGGGTAACTGCATTGGCGCTACGGGTACGCCATTCGACAGTTATATGACGCTCCGTGGAATTCGCACGCTGGGTGCGCGAATGCGAGTCCATGAAGAAAGTTCTCAGCAAGTGTTGGCTTATCTGCAAACACAATCCTTGGTAGCGAAGATTTATCATCCGAGTCTGCCAGAGCATCCGGGTCATGACATCGCGAAAAAACAACAATCAGGCTTTGGCTCTATGCTGAGCTTTGAATTTGCCGGTTCGTTTGAGCAATTAAAAGTGTTCGTTAAAGAGCTAGAACTGTTCTCCCTTGCTGAGTCGCTAGGTGGTGTAGAAAGCTTGATTTGTCACCCTGCTTCAATGACGCATCGTGCGATGGGTGAAGAAGCTCTGGCTGAAGCAGGCGTTTCTCAACAGTTACTGCGTTTATCAGTTGGCTTAGAAGATGCGCAAGATCTGATTGCCGATCTTGAGCAAGCATTCGCGAAAGCAGCACAGTAATTGGGAGAGAAAAGGCTATGAGTGTACAACGTCAGCTGCATAAATTTGGTGGTAGCAGCTTAGCAAACCCAGAGTGTTACCAACGCGTCGTGGGGATCCTTAAAGAGTATTCATCAGAAAACGATTTAGTGGTGGTGTCCGCAGCAGGCAAAACCACTAACCGCTTGATTGATTTTTTGGAAGGGTTGGATAAAGACGGCCGCATCGCACACGAAGCTCTGCAAAGCTTACGCCAGTTCCAGACAGAGTTAGTTGAAGCTTTGTTAGAAGGAGAGGTACAAGCGCAGGTGCTTGCTTCACTTCAAGATGAATTCAGTACCTTAGCTGAGTTGACAGCTCCGCTAACAGAAGCACAAAAAGCCGCAGTGCTAGGGCATGGTGAAGTCTGGTCTTCACGTTTGCTAGCCGCATTGTTATCTCAGCAAGACTTGCCAGCAGTCGCTCTAGATTCACGTGCCTTTTTGCGCGCAGAAGCAGGTACGCAGCCAGAAGTCGATCGTGCTCGTTCTTATGCACTTATTAAAGAAGCATTAACTCAACATAACCATAAGCGCGTCATCATTACGGGTTTCATGGCGCAGAATAATGCGGGTGAAACCGTTCTGTTAGGTCGCAATGGTTCAGATTACTCAGCCACTGTGATTGGTGCGTTGGCGGAAGTAAATACCGTGACAATCTGGAGTGATGTCGCTGGTGTGTATAGCGCAGACCCGCGTTTGGTGTCGGATGCATGCTTGTTACCCCTACTGCGTTTAGATGAGGCGAGTGAACTTGCTCGTTTAGCAGCCCCAGTACTGCACAGCCGTACGCTTCAGCCTGTTGCTCAAAGTGCGATGGATTTGAACCTGAAGTGCAGCTATCAACCAGAATCTGGCTCAACGCGTATTGAACGTGTATTAGCCTCGGGTCGTGGTGCGAAGATCATTACTTCCCTTGATGAAGTGCTACTGGTGCAACTGTCATTTGTGCATGGCCATGATTTTGAGCGAGCGCAGAAAGAAGTGCTGCAAGCGTTAAAGCGCGCTCAATTAGAGCCACTAGCATTTGAAGCGCAAGAAGATCAGCAAAGCTTGCGTTTGGCGTACACGGCAGAGATTGCTGGCGGAGCATTGACTTATCTACAAGAGCTCGCCGTTGAAGCGGAAATTAAACTGAAAGAAGGGTATTCGTTGCTAGCTGCCGTTGGCGCTGGTGTGACGAAAAACGCAAACCACTGCTTTGGTTTTTACCAACAACTTAAGCATGCGCCTGTTGAGTTTATTTCAGAGACGGAATCTGGCTTGAGCTTGGTCGCTGTACTGCGCCGTGCAGAAGTCGAAGAGTTAGTTCAACGTATTCATAGTCAGCTGTTTCAAGCGCAGAAGCGCGTAGCGGTGGCTTTGTGTGGTAAAGGTAACATTGGTTCAAGTTGGTTATCGTTGTTTTCTGAGCAAAAAGAAGAGCTCGAAAAACGCCACGGTATGAGCTTTGATTTAGTGGCCGTTGTAGACAGCCAGACTTACTGGTTCGATGAAAACGGTATTAATGCAGCAACGGTTGCCCAGCGCTTCGATGATGAAAGCATTGAGAATGACGGTCACTGGCTCAATAAACTGGGTGCTCTGCAAAATTACGATGAAGCGGTCGTGCTTGATGTCACGGCAAGCAAGGAGCTCGCTGCCCGTTATGTAGACATTGCACAGCAAGGTATTCACTTGATCTCTGCAAACAAAGTGGCGGGTTCAGCAGACAGCCATTACTACCACCAAGTGCAAGATGCTTTTGCGAAGATCGGTCGTCATTGGCTTTACAACGCGACAGTGGGGGCAGGGCTACCGATAAACCATACGGTTCGAGATTTACGTGAAAGTGGCGATGATATTGTCGCACTATCAGGCATTTTCTCAGGTACGTTATCGTGGTTATTCCAACAGTTTGACGGTTCGGTACCTTTTGCCGAGCTTGTCGACTTGGCATGGCAACAAGGTTTGACTGAGCCTGATCCTCGCTCCGATTTAGATGGCTCTGATGTTATGCGCAAGCTGGTTATCTTAGCTCGTGAGTCTGGTTTAAATATTGAGCCCGAGAGCGTGAAGGTGGAGTCACTCGTTCCTGAGGAATTACGTGATTTGAACATTGATGCTTTCTTTGACCAAGGTGATATTCTCAGCGAGATTCTTCAAGAACGTTTGACCAAGGCGCAGAGAAACGACCAAGTGCTACGTTACGTCGCACGTCTAGAACGTAATGGTAAAGCAACGGTGGGGGTAGAAGCGTTGTCACGTGAGCACGCATTAGCGAACTTGTTGCCGTGCGACAACATCTTTGCCATTGAGAGTAAGTGGTACAAAGACAATCCTTTGGTGATTCGCGGCCCTGGTGCGGGGCGCGAAGTAACGGCTGGTGCGATTCAATCGGACCTTAACCGCCTAGCGGGCTTGTTCTAAATCTCGCTGAAGCAATTTTTGCGAACGACAACAAAACCTTGGACTGTCTCCGGGGTTTTTTATTATTTGGATAATGCCATACTGAACCGGAAAGCGAGGCTAAGGATAAGCCGCCAAGCAACTTGAACTATCCTCATTATGAACTTGAGAAAAATTCATAATCACAAGGTTGACATTAAATCGCATTCAATACATTCTGTAGACATATAGACGTCTAAACGGCGGTTTAAGGAATTTTGATTTCGTGGTGGAGTTGCCACAGGGAGAGTAAGATGGGATACACGCATGCAGGGCACATCGATGCCTTAAACCAGAATATCGCTGAACTATCAGACAACATCAACGTCTCATTTGAGTTTTTTCCGCCAAGCAGTGAGAAGATGGAAGAAACACTGTGGAACTCAGTACACCGCCTTAAAACTCTCCAACCAAAATTTGTATCTGTTACGTACGGCGCAAACTCAGGCGAACGTGACAGAACCCACTCGATCATTAAAGAAATCAAAGCGGCGACAGGTCTTGTGGCTGCGCCTCACTTAACTTGTATCGATGCATCTCGTGATGAACTCATCAACATTGCAGATGACTATTGGAATAACGGTATCAAGAACATTGTTGCCCTACGTGGTGATATTCCACCAGGTGGCGGTGCGCCAGATATGTACGCTTCGGACTTGGTAGAGTTGCTTAAAGCGCGCCATGATTTCGATATTTCAGTCGCTGCTTTCCCAGAAGTTCACCCAGAAGCAAAAAGTGCTCAATCAGATCTGCTTAACTTAAAGCGTAAGGTCGATGCAGGTGCAAACCGTGCAATTACTCAATTCTTCTTTGATGTGGAGTCTTACCTACGTTTTCGTGACCGCTGTGTAGCGGCAGGAATCGACGTTGAAATTGTCCCAGGTATTTTGCCAGTTTCTAACTTCAAACAAGCCTCTCGCTTTGCGGCGCAGAACAATGTGAAAGTACCAGGCTGGATGAGTAAGCAGTTTGAAGGCTTGGATGATGACCCAGTGACGCGTCAGCTGGTTGGTGCAAGCCAAGCAATTGATATGGTTCGTGTATTAAGCCGTGAAGGTGTAAAAGATTTTCACTTCTACACATTGAACCGTGCAGAGATGACTTATGCACTTTGCCACACTTTAGGTGTTCGTCCACAAGTTGCAGTAGGCGCTTAATACGCTTTCCCCAAATAAACAAAAGGCTTGCCCATCGGCAAGCCTTTTTCGTTTCATTTAAAGTGACGAATTAGCCGATCACTTCAAGTTCTGTTAGCACTTCTTCTGCCCAGTTAATCCACGCTTCACGTAGCATTAAGTTGCGACGAAGTGTTAGACGCTCAAGACGTGCTTGTTTGTCTAGTGTTGATGGTGTTGCGTAGTACGCAGCTTCGATTTCTTTGTAGTGAGAAACCAGTTTGCGAGACTCTTCTACAAGCTCAGAAAGTTGATCGCGGAACGGCGTTGCTGGTTGCACTGCACAAGCCATTAGCTTTGCAGAGAACTCATCACGTACTGTTGGGTGTGCAGTTGGTTGATCAAACCACTCGCCCAGAGCGCTGCGACCAGCGTCAGTGATTGAGTATACCTTACGGTCTGGTTTGCCTTCTTGAGGTTCTAATACGCAAGTAACCAGTTCTTTCTCAGCCATTTTATTAAGTTCACGATAAACTTGTTGGTGGCTTGCTTTCCAGAAGTAACCGATGCTAGCTGAGAATTCTTTAGTGATGTCGTAACCGGTAGCGTCGCGAGTGCTAAGTACAGTTAGAATTACGTGTGGTAATGACATGTCTTCAATCCAAATGGTCAATAAACTTGTAAACAAGCTATCTACACTTTCAGTTGCGCTCTTATTGGCGCTTGAGTTTTTTATGTGTAAATAGCACCAACAATGTTGGTCCTGTCACCTTAAAGCCGTTTATCACCTAGAGTGTGGTGTTTCCACCGAGCTGGAGCTTATTTGATTGGACTTGTGAGCTTCCAGCAGGCAAGTAGTATATAAATAATAAGCATGAAGTGGAATAGTAGGACAAAATTACCCAAAAAAACTAATAAAATACTCAATAGTGTTTTTGAGTAGTGATTTATTTTGTTTTTAAGAGACTTTTTGTTTTCTTTTTGGATTAATGAGCTGGTTGCGTATTGCTCAAATAGTAGAAGTGATTGGTGATTAGTAATAAAGGCTGAGCAAGAGCTCAGCCTTTTAATGCTTTTTGCGTAGCTAAGTTAACCTGTGTTACGCATACCAGCGGCAATACCAGCAATCGTCACCATCAATGCTTCTTCAAGATTTGCAGAAGCTTCTTCTGTTTGACGAGTACGGTATAGTAACTCCGCTTGAAGCATGTTCAATGGTTCTACGTAGATGTTACGTAGGCGGATTGATTCTTGGCCCCAAGGGTCGCTTTGCATCAGGTTCTCGTTGTTTTCTACGTTCAGTACGGACTTAATATCACGCTGAAGTTGTTCACGCAGTCGGTCACCCAATGGCTGAAGTGGCGTCTCAACTAGGCGTTGATCATAGTAACGCGAGATTTCCATGTTGCACTTGGTGTACACCATCTCAAGCATACCTAGGCGAGTTGAGAAGAACGGCCATTCACGACACATCTCTTCCAGTAACGCTTGATGACCTTTGTCTACCGAGTATTGAATTGCTTCACCAGCACCTAGCCATGCAGGTAGAACCAAGCGGTTTTGGCTCCAAGAGAAGATCCATGGAATCGCACGCAAGCTTTCTACACCGCCGTTTGGATTACGTTTTGCAGGGCGAGAGCCTAGAGGCAGTTTACCTAGTTCAAGCTCAGGTGTTGCTTGGCGGAAGTAAGGCACGAAGTCTGGTTCGCCACGAACGACGCTACGGTAGGCTTCACAGCTTACTTCAGACAGCACGTCCATTAGGTCGCGCCACTCTTGTTTAGGCTCTGGTGGTGGCAGTAGGTTCGCTTCAAGGATTGCACTCGCGTACAGGTTGAAACTGTTAACGGCAACATCAGGTAGACCCAACTTAAAGCGGATCATTTCGCCTTGCTCTGTTACACGCAGACCACCTTTCAAACTCTTAGGTGGCTGAGATAGTAGTGCAGCATGAGCAGGCGCACCACCACGACCAATCGTACCGCCACGACCGTGGAACAGTGTGAGTTCTACGCCTTCTTCTTCTGCAACCTTAACCAGTGAATCCATCGCGTGGTATTGCGCCCAGCCTGCTGACATTACGCCCGCATCTTTTGCAGAATCAGAGTAGCCGATCATCACCATTTGGTGGTTTTGGATAAAGCCGCGGTATAGGTCGATGCCCATCAGCTGTTTGATTACCGCTTCCGCGTTGTTCAAATCGTCTAGCGTTTCGAACAGAGGACATACGTCCATGCGGTAAGGACAGCCTGCTTCTTGCAACAGTAGGTGCACGGCAAGTACATCAGAAGCGGTACGTGCCATTGAGATAACGTAAGCACCAAACGCTTCACGAGGCTGCGCAGCAACAATCTTACAGGTATCCAAAACCTCTTTAACTGGCTCTGATGGTTCCCAGTCACGAGGTAGAAGAGGGCGTTTAGATGCAAGTTCGTTAGTTAGGAAAGCTACCTTATCTTGCTCGCTCCACTGCTCGTAGTCACCAATACCTAGGTAACGAGTCAGTTCAGATAGAACGTCGGCATGACGAGTACTTTCTTGACGGATATCGAGACGAACTAGGTGGATACCGAACGCTTTAACACGGCGTAGTGTATCCAGCAGTGAGCCGTTAGCAATCACGCCCATGCCACATTCGTTTAGTGATTGGTAACACGCGTAGAGTGGCTCCCAAAGCTGCTCTACTTTTTGCAGTGGCGCTTTGACTGCCAGTTTCTGGCCATGAACTTTCGCGTCTAGAATGTCTTTCGTTTCGTTCAATAGTGAACGAAGCTGTTTTAGGATCGCACGGTATGGTTCGTGCTGATCATCACCGGCAAGCTCACGAACTTTGTCGTTGCACACTGTCATCGACAGTTCGCTGATCAGTTCGTTGATGTCATTGAGGTATAGGTCTGCCGCTTTCCAGCGAGACAGAAGCAGTACTTCACGAGTCACGCTGTGGGTTACAAATGGGTTACCGTCACGGTCACCACCCATCCAAGATGAAAAGTGCACAGGGCGGGCATCAATTGGTAGACCTTCGCCAAGGTAAGATTTCAGGCGGTCGTTCATTTCACGTAGGAAGTCAGGTACGGCTTCCCATAGTGAGTTCTCTACAACCGCAAAGCCCCACTTGGCTTCATCAAGAGGCGTTGGACGCTGCTGACGGATAACGTCAGAGTGCCAGCTTTGAACGATAAGTTGCTCAAGGCGACGTTCAGTTTTTTTACGCTCTTTGAAAGAGAGATCGCTCAGCTCCAGCTTAGATAAACACTCGTTGATCTTTACCAGTTTGTTGATCATGGTGCGACGAGTGATTTCGGTTGGGTGCGCAGTTAGAACCAATTCAATGTTCAGGTCGCGAACCGCTTGCGCCGTGTCTAGCTTGCTCACATCATTTTGCACTAGCTTTGAGAACAGCGAGTTAATTGCGTCAGGTTCGCAGATGTGCTCTTCACAATGGCGTGAAATGGTGTGGTATTGCTCAGCAATATTGGTCAGGTTTAGAAATTGGTTGAACGCACGGGTCACGGGCGTTAATTGCTCATCTGGTAGGCTTTTAATTTCTTCTATTAAGCTGTCTCTGTCAGCATTATTCCCAGCTTGAGCCGATTTGGATAATTTACGAATGGTTTCCACTTTCTCGAAGATTTCTTCGCCATGAGCATCACGAATTGTGTTACCCAGAAGGTGGCCCAACATGCGCACATTACTTTTGAGTGCGGCGTATTTCTCGTTCATTGTCATCCTGCCTCGTAAAAAAACTACATCCATTGTCCTTGTTAAGACTCCAATCTAGCGAAAACCACCAGTTCTAGTCAAATAAAGCAGAGTAAGTTTGCAATTATTCCACTGCTCTCCTGATTTAGAGCAAAATTAGGTCAGCTTATACCGCTTGAAGTGAAAATTAATTACAAAATCGCTCACTAAAAGAAGGATATAGCGTGCTAGAAGATGAGTGGCGTAGATAACAAAATGCAGCCCAATCGAGCTGCATTGTCAGGAAAGTACAGAATGCGACTAACAACAATATTTCACCATCGCACGTGACAGCACATCGATGGTTGGGTCAATAAAGTTGAAAGAGAGGAACTCATCTGGCTGGTGGGCTTGGTCAATAGAGCCAGGGCCAAGAACTAAGGTCGGGCACAACTGCTGAAGAAATGGTGCTTCAGTACAGTAGTTAACGGTTTCTGAACTGGTTTGGCAGATCTCTTCAACACCACCGATAAATGGGTGATCGTGTTGACATTCGTAACCCGGAATTGGCTCGTGTAGGGGAATAATTTCTAATCGCCCTGGCCATTTCGCTTCGACTTCTTTCAAGGCTCCGCGCAGCATGTTCTCTAAACCATCGAGGCTAATACCAGGAAGAGGACGCACGTCATAATGCAGTTCACAACAACCGCAAATACGGTTTGCACTGTCACCGCCATGAATATGACCAAGGTTCAGGGTAGGGCTCGGAATGGCAAAACCCGGATGGTGGTACTCTTTCACTAGCTTGTCACGCAGTTGCATCATGGCAAACATGACCTCATGCATGATTTCAATGGCGTTGACACCAAGTGCTGGATCCGATGAGTGACCAGATTTACCCGTTACGCGAATAGCATTTGCCACATGTCCTTTGTGACCACGAATAGGCACTAGGCTAGTAGGTTCACCAATGATGCAGTAATCCGGTTTAAACGGCACGTTCTCAGTGAAATGACGCGCACCCAGCATGGTGGTTTCTTCATCACAGGTCGCCAACACATAAAGCGGCTTAGTCTGCTTACTCCAGTCGACTTTCTTTACCGCTTCATAAATAAAGGCAAAGAAGCCTTTCATATCCGCCGTACCTAAACCGTAAAAGCGGTTGTCTTTCTCAGTTAGCTTATGTGGATCAAAACTCCAGCGCCCTTCATCAAATGGCACGGTATCACTGTGGCCTGCGAGAAGTAAGCCGCCTTCACCGTCACCCATACGTGCGATCATATTGTGTTTGCCTGGTTCCACTTCGATCACTTCAACACTAAAGCCAAGATCTTTAAACCAAGATGCCAGCTTCTCGATCACTTTGGCATTGCCTTGATCCCAACTTGGATCGGTTGAGCTTATCGAAGAGGTACTGATCAGTCCTTCATAGACCTCTAGAAAACTTGGTAATTGCATGGATTCTTCAATTCTCCTGTTGACAGACAGAGCACAAAAATGTAAAACACATATTAAATCATATTTATTGAATAAAAAATCAAAATAAAGCAAAAATTAAATATGAATAATCACTTTGAGCCTTAAGTATATGGATGTCATGTAATGCTAAAAACCACGATTATCGGAGCCAGCGGCTACACCGGCGCAGAGTTGGCTTTAATGGTCAACAAACACCCTGAACTCAAGCTATCAGGTTTATACGTTTCCGCCAATAGCGTAGATGCAGGAAAGAATATTGCTCAATTGCACGGCAAGTTAGCGGGTGTGATTGATATGCCAGTTTCGCCACTGACTGACCCTGAGCAAGTTGCTCAAGCGTCAGATGTGGTCTTTCTGGCTACAGCACATGAAGTGAGCCACGACTTAGCCCCAATTTTCTTAGAGGCGGGCTGTCAGGTATTCGATTTATCCGGTGCATTCCGTGTGAAAAGCGAAGGCTTCTACAACACCTTTTATGGCTTCGAACATCAATATAACAACTGGCTAGATAAAGCAGCATACGGCTTAGCGGAGTGGAACCAAGAATCAATAAAAACCACTCCTTTGATTGCAGTGGCAGGTTGCTACCCGACCGCTTCACAGCTTGCAATCAAACCTTTATTAGAACACGCATTACTGGATACCAACCAATGGCCTGTGATTAACGCAACCAGTGGTGTATCAGGTGCAGGGCGTAAAGCCTCCATGGTTAACAGCTTCTGCGAAGTGAGCTTGCAACCTTACGGTGTCTTTAACCATCGTCACCAACCAGAGATTGCTCAGCATTTGGGTTGCGATGTGATTTTTACTCCACACCTAGGCAACTTTAAGCGCGGCATTCTTGCCACTATCACGATGAAGTTGGCGCAAGGCGTGACGGAAGCACAGGTGGCGAAAGCGTTTGAACAAGCTTACCAAGGCAAGCCTGCGGTTCGTCTTAAAGGTGATGGTATTCCACGTATTCAGGATGTCGAAAATACCCCTTTCTGTGATATCGGCTGGAAGGTTCAAGGCGAACACATCATTGTGATTTCGGCGATCGACAACCTACTTAAAGGTGCATCGAGTCAAGCGATGCAATGTCTCAATATTCATTACGGTTACCCAGAACTGACAGCGTTGCTGTAGTCGTTGAAAGAGGGAAATGCGATGACGCAAACCAATCAAGCTCCTTTAGTCATTAAGCTCGGTGGTGCAGCTCTATCTTGCACCCAAACCTTAAGCCAACTGTTTGGCGCCATTGCGGCTTACCAAAAGTCGGCACAGCGACAAATCGCCATCGTTCATGGCGGTGGCTACCTAGTTGATGAGTTGATGGCAAAGCTTCAGCTTGAAACCGTAAAGAAAAACGGTCTTCGCGTGACGCCTTATGAGCAAATTCCTGTTATTGCAGGCGCGCTTGCAGGCACCGCAAACAAGTTGCTTCAAGGTCAAGCTATTGCGGATGGTCTGAATGCAGTAGGTCTTAGTCTCGCCGATGGTGGATTATGTCATGTTGAAGAACTTGACCCAGAGTTAGGCGCTGTAGGCAAAGCATCACCAGGTGATTCAACCCTTTTACAAGCAGTGCTAAACACAGGTGCACTGCCGATCATCAGCTCAATTGGTCTGACTGAAAAAGGTCAGATGATGAATGTGAATGCTGACCAAGCTGCGGTTGCTGTGGCCGGAGCATTGGATGCGGAGTTAGTGCTTCTGTCTGATGTGAGCGGTGTACTCGATGGCAAAGGGCATTTGATCAAAACACTATCTGAGCAAGAAGCGGATGCGTTGATCAAAGGGCAAGTGATCACCGACGGCATGATCGTCAAAGTTAAAGCCGCTTTGGAGGCTGCCAATGATCTTGGTCGTCCTATCGAAGTCGCGACATGGCGTTACCCAGAGAAACTGACCCAGCTATTCGCGGGTGAAAGTATCGGAACGCAGTTTCTGCCGCAATAGAGCAGAAGCAAACCAGTTAAAGAATTGAACATTAGGAAGTGGTTGGCACTGACCGCCGAGAGCAGCGCCAGTTAAGTTTGGAGAAAAAACATGAGCAAAGTGAACGTAAATAAAGTGGTAGTCGCATACTCAGGCGGTCTAGATACTTCAGTAATCATCCCGTGGCTAAAAGAGAACTACGACTGTGAAGTTGTAGCTTTCGTTGCCGATGTTGGTCAAGGTGCCGAAGAACTAGAAGGTATTGAAGCGAAAGCAAAAGCTTCAGGTGCTTCTGAGTGCTACATCGCTGACCTGAAAGAAGAAATGGTCGCAGACTACATTTACCCGACACTAAAAACGGGTGCTTACTACGAAGGTAAATACCTACTAGGTACGTCAATGGCGCGTCCAATCATTGCCAAAGCGCAGGTTGAAGTGGCACGTAAAGTCGGTGCAGACGCTCTGTGTCATGGCTGTACAGGTAAAGGTAACGACCAAGTACGTTTTGAAGGTGCATTTGCAGCGCTAGCACCAGATCTGCATGTTATTGCGCCTTGGCGTGAGTGGGATCTAGTGAGCCGTGAAGAATGTCTGGATTACCTAGCAGAGCGCAATATCCCTTGTACGGCTTCTCTTACTAAGATTTACTCGCGTGATGCGAACGCATGGCACATTTCTACTGAAGGTGGCGTTCTAGAAGATACATGGAATGCGCCAAATGAAGATTGCTGGGCTTGGACGGTGGATCCAGAGCAAGCACCGAATGAAGCTGAAACTGTAACGCTGAAAGTTGCGAAAGGTGAAGTTGTTGAGGTAGACGGTGAAGCGATGACACCATACAACGCACTGGTTTATCTAAATGAAAAAGGTGCGAAGCACGGCGTTGGTCGTATCGATATTGTCGAAAACCGTCTAGTGGGTATGAAGTCTCGTGGTTGCTACGAAACTCCGGGTGGCACCATCATGATGGAAGCGCTGCGTGCGGTAGAGCAACTTGTGCTGGACAAAGCGTCATTTGAATTCCGCGAGGAGCTTGGTCTGAAAGCATCACACCTTGTTTATGATGGTCGTTGGTTCACGCCGCTGTGCAAGTCTATTCTTGCGGCTTCTGAAGAGCTCGCGCAAGACGTGAATGGCGAAGTGGTTGTGAAGCTTTACAAAGGTCACGCAACGGTAACGCAAAAACGTTCGGATAACAGTTTGTACTCTGAAGAGTTTGCTACTTTTGGTGAAGATGAAGTTTATGACCAAAGCCATGCTGAGGGCTTTATCCGCCTTTACTCGCTCTCAAGCCGTATTCGTGCGTTGAACAGCCAGAAAAAATAAGCCAATTTAAAACCTTATAAGATAAGAGACCTGCCACTATTGGCAGGTCTTTTTCGTTTTTGCTGACCTCAT
>NZ_JH976116.1:16540-53033 GCF_000305755.2 Vibrio sp. HENC-03
AAATAACCATGAATAAATATGTAAAAATATTGAATTTCTACTTTATTTTTATCCGTGATTATCGTAACGTTGAGACATAAGAAAAAGTGAGCAAATGACCACCGATTTGGTCAACACTTAATGAAGAACACGTTAGCGTAAGCAATAGTCATCAGGAGAGACGCAATGGCATTATGGGGCGGAAGATTTACCCAAGCGGCAGACACCAGATTTAAAGACTTCAACGATTCATTGCGTTTCGATTACCGATTGGCTGAGCAAGACATCGTAGGCTCAATTGCGTGGTCTAAAGCATTGCTTTCTGTTGACGTGTTATCTGCAGAAGAACAACAAAAGCTTGAGCTGGCACTGAATGAGCTCAAGCTGGAAGTGATGGAAGACCCACATCAAATCTTGCGCTCAGATGCGGAAGATATCCACTCTTGGGTAGAGCAGCAACTGATCAACAAGGTCGGTGATCTAGGTAAAAAGCTACACACGGGCCGTTCTCGTAATGACCAAGTGGCAACCGACCTTAAACTTTGGTGTCGTCAACAAGGTCAGCAATTGTTAATTGCGCTTGATCGCTTACAAACTCAGATGGTTGGCGTTGCCAAGCAACATCAAGGTACCGTTCTTCCTGGTTACACTCACTTGCAACGTGCTCAACCTGTGACGTTTGCGCACTGGTGTTTGGCTTACGTGGAAATGTTTGAACGTGATTACTCACGTTTGAGTGATGCCCTTAAACGTTTGGATACTTGTCCGCTTGGATCGGGTGCGCTTGCTGGTACAGCTTATCCAATCGATCGTGAAGAGTTGGCTCATAACCTTGGTTTCCACCGTGCAACACGTAACTCGTTGGACTCGGTTTCTGACCGTGACCATGTGATGGAATTGATGTCTGTGGCGTCTATCTCGATGTTGCACCTATCTCGTTTGGCAGAAGACATGATCTTCTACAACTCGGGTGAATCTAACTTTATTGAATTAGCCGATACGGTGACGTCAGGTTCTTCTCTGATGCCACAGAAGAAAAACCCAGATGCCCTAGAGCTTATTCGTGGTAAGACAGGCCGTGTATATGGTGCACTTGCTGGCATGATGATGACAGTGAAAGCGCTGCCACTGGCTTACAACAAAGACATGCAGGAAGACAAAGAAGGCCTGTTCGATGCACTTGATACATGGAACGACTGCATGGAAATGGCAGCACTGTGTTTTGATGGCATCAAGGTTAATGGTGAGCGTACGTTAGAAGCCGCGAAGCAAGGTTACGCAAACTCGACTGAGCTTGCTGATTACCTAGTAGCGAAAGGTATCCCATTCCGTGAAGCGCACCATATCGTTGGCGTTGCCGTCGTTGGTGCGATTGCCAAAGGATGTGCACTAGAAGAGCTGTCGATTGATGAGCTGAAAGCTTTCTCTGAAGTGATTGAAGCGGATGTGTATGACATCTTAACCATCGACTCGTGTCTTGAGAAACGTTGTGCACTAGGTGGTGTGTCTCCTCAACAAGTGGCTTACGCTGTTGACCAAGCAGACAAGCGTCTGTCTCAACGCGATACATCAGCAGTCAACGTTCGCCCTGCTCGCTTAACGGACATCGAAACACTAGAAGGCATGGTGGCATACTGGGCAAACATGGGTGAAAACTTACCACGCTCACGCAATGAGTTGGTACGTGATATTGGCTCCTTCGCGGTTGCCGAGCACCACGGAGAGGTAACTGGCTGTGCATCTTTGTATGTGTATGATTCAGGATTGGCAGAGATTCGCTCTCTAGGTATTGAAGCCGGTTGGCAAGGCCAGGGGCAGGGCAGTGCGATTGTGAACTATCTGGTTGAGAAAGCACGCCAAATGGCCATCAAGAAAGTCTTTGTGCTAACACGTACGCCAGAGTTCTTTATGAAGCAGAGCTTCTTACCAACATCGAAGTCATTGTTGCCTGAGAAAGTACTGAAAGACTGCGATCAGTGTCCACGTCAGCATGCGTGTGATGAAGTTGCATTAGAGATCAACTTGTTCGAACAATTGATCCAGAAAAGTAACGTAGCCTAGGTTGATGATTCTATTAGTATTTAAGAAAATACTAAAAAAATTGGAAAAAAACTTGGAACCTTTGAGAGGAAGCCCGGTCTATTAAAGTACCACTGCTTTTTCTTAGAAGAATCTAAGAGAGCCCCAAGACCGGTATTGGTTTTGGGGCTTTTTTCTATCTGTCATCTGAGTGATGATCATCCTTACTTTCTTTTCCACGACGGCGCTGCCACGGCAAAATCACGAAGCGCATCCAAAGGTGTAAAAACAGCAAGCCGTTAAATGCAAATCCGGCAAAGATCAGTGCGATCGATTCAATACTTTGCGGATCATCTTTAAACGCAAACCACCACACGATCCAACATAAAACAGAAAGTACCGTCAGTTGATCCATGCATCGTTGGCAACGTCCGATCTTTTTCCAAAACCAGTGCTCTTGGCAACTTCGACAAGCCATTGTTCTATCCACACTATCTATTTGTCCCTGATTATAACGGCTAACTCAGGTTTGAGTTTCTCTTTGTCAGGATTCTATGTCGTGTCTATCGAACCAAAAATGGAAAATTAACTTGGTTAAAAATGTGTAGCACGTAATTGGTGTATGGTGCGCTGTCAGCCTGACAATAGGAAAAATTATAATGTCGACAGAACTTAAAGTAGCACTAGGCCTTGCTGGTGGTTTCTTCACAATTGGTTTTACTGCCATTGTGCTTGTTAGCCGTTACGCAATGATGACTGCTTAAACAACCACTTTGCTCAGTTTTGAACTGATAGAGTTGGAATGAGAAAGCCTCGTCTATGACGAGGCTTTTGTTTTTTGTGAGAGCTAAAGAGAGTGAGTATTAGCAACCAGGCCCGCAATCTAGGCAGTGCTTAATCGTCTCTGGACCTAAGTGAAGTTTCGCATTCAGGTCACGTAGCGCAGTACGAACGCCTTCTTCAATAACAGGGTGATAAAACGGCATATCCAACATGTCAGAAACCGTCATTTTATTCTGATGCGCCCAAGCAAGTAGGTGGGCTAAGTGCTCGGCGTTTGGCCCCATCATTTCTGCACCCAAGAAGCGACCTGTACCTTGTTCACCGTAGACGTGCAGAATGCCTTTGTTTCGGAGCATCACGCGTGAACGTCCTTGATTTTCAAACGATACTTGACCGGTTGCAAAGCAGCCGCAGCTACCTAGACGAGCTTCCAACTGCTTAAAGGTTTCGCCTACCATTGCAATCTGCGGGTCTGAGAACACAGCAGAGATTGGTGAGCGACGTAGACCCGCACGAATATCTGGGAAACGGCCTGCGTTGTCACCAGCAATACGACCTTGGTCTGCCGCTTCGTGCAGCAATGGAATTTGGTTACTTGCATCACCTGCGATGAAGATGCTCTCTACTGAAGTTTGCAATGTATAGTGATCCGCCGTTGGTACGCCGCGCTCATCTAGTGCCACATTGGTGTTTTCAATCGCGAGTTTATCCACATTCGGGCGACGACCGGTTGCTGCCAATACGTAATCGACAATAAAGGTTTCTAGTTCACCATCGTGGTTGATGAATTGGATTTCTACCTTATCTTCGCCGTCATTTTCTGGCGAAGTAATGCGCTTCATGCTTTCAACTTTTACATCGGCATCCAGGTAAAACTCTTCTTTGAAGGCTTTATCGGCGTACGCCATCACTTCAGGATCAGTCAATGGCCCTACTTGACCACCAAGACCAAATAGCTTCACATTTACACCTAAACGGTGCAGCGCTTGACCCAATTCAAGACCAATCACACCAGGGCCAAATACGGCAACGGATTCTGGCAAGTCATCCCAATCGAACACATCATCGTTAATCACTAAGCGGTCGCCGAGTTCATTCCATACCGCTGGGTAAGCAGGACGAGAACCTGTTGCGATCACAATACGCTTAGCGGTGATTTGAGTGTGGTCATCAACGATTAACGTGTTGTCGTTGGTAAACTTAGCGTAACCCGACACTTTATCTTCAGCAGGAATCTCATCGACGCCTTCCAATACAAAGCCTACAAAGCGGTCACGCTCACGCTTTACTCGATCCATTACTTCACGACCGTTAATGTAAATCTCGCCTTGTGGGTGTACACCAAAGCCCGGTGCTTTCTCGATTTGATGTACGCTTTCTGCTGCGGCGATTAATAGCTTCGATGGCATGCATCCGACACGAGCACATGTCGTGCCGTAAGGGCCACCTTCAATCATCACAACACTGTCTGTGTGTGCTTTTGCTGCGCGGTATGCGCCAAGACCTGCTGTACCACCACCAATAATTGCTACGTCGACATTTAACTGTTTCATAATGGATTCTCGTTTTTCCCAAACGCAGTTGAAGTAACTAAGTTTGGATGAGTGAATTTGAGTTCATTAATCTTGATAACTGGTCGAACGGTGAAGACGACCAGTTATCAAGACTAAGCATAGGAAGTGATTGAGGGGGATGGTCTCCCGGGCGAGGGATGCTCCGGGAGACCTAGGGCTGAGTTCTGGACAGCGAGATTGCCAACCCAAGCCCATTAGGCAAACTATTAACCTAGGTACGCTTCTAGCTCTTCGCTACCACCGATGTGTTTACCACCGATAAATACTTGAGGTACCGTTGTGCGACCAGAGATTGCACGTAGACTTACTGTTGTTGCGTCTTTACCCAGAATCACTTCTTCATATTGAAGACCGTGGTCAATCAGATTTTGTTTCGCCTTCATGCAGAAAGGACAACCTGGTTTGGTGAACACAGTGATCGATTCTTGAGTTTTGTACTCAGGTGCTACGTAGTTCATCATTGTGTCTGCATCTGAAACTTTGAACGGGTCGCCTGGCTCGTTTGGCTCGATGAACATTTTCTCAACCACGCCGTTTTTCACTAGCATGCTGTAACGCCATGAACGCTTACCAAAGCCGATGTCGTTTTTGTCCACTAGCATACCCATGCCGTCTGTGAACTCACCGTTACCATCTGGAATGAAGGTGATGTTTTCTGCTTCTTGGTCAGCTTTCCATGCGTTCATTACAAACGTATCGTTCACTGACACACATAGAATTTCATCCACGCCGTGTTCTTTAAATACTGAGAACAATTCGTTGTAACGCGGTAGATGGCTTGATGAACACGTCGGAGTAAACGCACCTGGTAAGCTGAATACGATAACCGTTCTGTCTTTAAACAGTTCTTCCGTGGTTACGTTCACCCATGCGTCACCTTTACGAGTCGGAAAAGTAACTTGTGGTACAGCTTGACCTTCTTTTGATGCAAACATGATGATTTCCTTTTTAAATTTATGAAATAATTCGTTTTCGAGCTTAGCGTTATTTGGCGCTCAGTTTCGTTTTGTTGAGCTCATTATTGAAAAAAAACTTTGATAGCTCTAATCGTTTAATGCTATGGTTTTGATAGATTATTTCTATCGCCAAACAAGAAGCGAATCGTACGTTATGAATATCCGAGATTTTGAGTACTTGGTGGCGCTTGCGGAGCACAAGCATTTTCGAAAAGCAGCGGAAGCCTGTTTTGTCAGCCAACCGACTTTAAGTGGCCAGATTCGTAAACTAGAAGACGAATTAGGCACGGCATTGCTGGAGCGCAGCAGTCGTCGTGTTTTGTTTACCGATTCAGGTTTGCAATTGGTGGAGCAAGCAAAACGTATCTTAAGTGAAGTGAAAACCTTTAAAGATATGGCGAGTGGTCAAAGTGGTGCTATGACTGGCCCGATGCACATCGGCTTTATTCCGACTGTTGGTCCTTATCTCTTACCTAAAATCGTTCCTCGACTAAAAGAAGAGTTTCCTGAATTGGAACTGTTTCTACATGAGGCGCAGACCCATCAGTTGGTTCGTCAGTTAGAAGAGGGCAAACTGGATTGCCTAGTATTAGCTTCAGTGGATGAGACGGCTCCATTTAAAGAGATTGAAGTCTACAACGAACCATTGAGTGTGGCGGTTCCTTGCGACCATGAATGGGCAGGATTGGATCATATCGACATGCTCGACTTGAACGGTAGAACAGTATTAGCTCTGGGTGATGGTCACTGCTTACGAGACCAAGCACTTGGATTCTGTTTTGCGGCAGGTGCGAAAGATGATGAACGTTTTAAAGCAACGAGCTTAGAAACGCTGCGCAACATGGTGGCAGCGGGCGCGGGGATTACTTTGTTGCCTCAGTTGTCCGTTCCTCATGAGAAGAAAAAAGACGGTGTGTGTTACGTTCCTGCAATTAACCCAACGCCTTCGCGCAGTATCGTACTGGTTTATCGTCCGGGGTCACCATTACGTACCCGCTTTGAAACATTGGCTGCAATGATCAAAAGTGTGCTTGAGGCGAGAGAAGACTCTATCGCTGCTTGATAGCCTAAAAGCCAAATAAACAAAAGGGAGCTCAATGGCTCCCTTTTTAGTCTCTCAATGATGAGGTTAGAACAGTTCTTCTGAACCGCTGCCACCACCTGAGTAGATGCTATCTTCAAGGCTGTTACCTACGTACTCCGTAGGTTCAGTTCCCTTCTCGAAATATTCAAACATCGATGAACCATCGACTTTGTGTGTCAGTAGGCCGCTATCACGGTCGATACGAACACGTACGATATCACCTGGAATGTTCTTGCCTTGTTGTGGAGTACCTTCAAGAGCAACGCGCATGAAGTCAATCCACGCAGGCTCAGCCGTTTTAGCACCAGATTCAGCGCCAGAGATCTGGCCTTTACCTAGGTTGCTGTTTACTGTTGTGCGACCAAGCGTACGAGAGTGATCATCGAAGCCAACCCATGCAATCGCAACGATGCCAGGGCCGTAACCGTTGTACCAAGTATCTTTCGAATCGTTGGTTGTACCGGTTTTACCACCAATGTCCCGACGCTCAAGCTTTTGTGCACGCCAGCCAGTACCATTCCAGCCTGTACCATCACGCCAGCTACCGCCACCCCAGATGTTGCTGTACATCATTTCACGCATCAGGAATGCGTTTTGCGCTGAGATAACTTGCTTCGCGTATTGCGGTGTGTCGTTTTCAAGTGCGTTGTCTGGAGCGATGTTCTCTGTCGCGACGTCTTGCTCGCCAAATTCAGCGGCAAACTTATCTTCTGCAGGAACATGTTGTTCCATTTGAGGGCAATCTTGTTGGCAGATGACTTTCGGGTTGGCCTTAAACAACACTTCACCAAACGAGTCTTCAACATGGTCAATGTAGAACGGTTCTACATAGTAACCGCCGTTGGCAAACACCGAGTAGCCTTGCGCCACTTTCATTGGCGTTAAGCTGCCAGCACCAAGCGCGATAGTTTCTGAGCGTGGCACTTGGTCAATATCAAAGCCAAAGCGAGTTAGGTATTCACGGGTTTCGTCTAAGCCAACTTCACGTAGCGTACGAACCGCCATAACGTTCTTAGATTGTGCAAGACCGATACGTAGGCGGGTAGGGCCGATGTAAGTCGGTGGCGAGTTCTTCGGACGCCATGCTGAACCAGAACCAGCATCCCACTTGTTGATTGGCGCATCGTTAACAAGCGAAGCAAGCGTTAAACCTTTGTTTAGTGCTGCTGAGTAGATGAAAGGTTTGATACTTGAACCTACCTGACGCACAGACATGGTCGCACGGTTAAACTTGCTGTGAACGAAGTTGAAACCACCAACCAGAGAAAGTACTGCACCGTTTTCTGGGTTCATTGCCACAAAAGCAGTGTTGGCACTTGGTACTTGGCTTAGCTTCCAGCTGTTAACGGTGTTGCCTTCTTTATCGGTTGTGCTGATTTCACGAACCCATACTTGTTGGCCTGATTCTAAAATCTGTTTTGCTGATTTAGGCACCGCACCTTGACGTTCATCCGTTAGGTATTTGCGAGCCCAGTTCATGCCTGCCCACGCGATGGTTTGCTCATCGTTGTTCTTCACCCAAACTTGCGCAGTTTTGTCGTCAACTTTAGTCACGACTGCTGGGTAAAGTTGGCCGTAAGTTGGCTGCTTCTTAAGGTGTTTTTCAATTTGCTCGGTATCCCAAGCGTTTTCACCTTCTTTCCAAAGTACTTTTTCTGCACCTCGGTAACCGTGACGCTCATCGTAAGCAAGGATGTTATTGATCGCTGCTTTGTTTGCTGCGTCTTGCAGCTTTGAATCTACCGTCATGTAGATGTTCAAGCCAGAGGTGTATGCTTTTTCTGTACCGTACTCTTTCACTGCCCATGAACGTGCTAGCTCAGCCACGTATGGCGCAGAAAGCTCGATTTCAGCACTGTGGTAACGAGCAACAATAGGTTCAGCACGTGCTTCGTCATATTGCTCTTGAGTGATGTATTTCTCATCGAGCATACGCATCAGAACGACGTTTCGACGGTTCGTTGCACGCTCTAGTGAATAGAGTGGGTTCATGGTTGATGGTGCTTTTGGCATACCAGCAAGCGTTGCGATTTCACTTAGCGTCAGTTCGTTCAGGCTCTTACCAAAGTAAACCTGAGCGGCCGCACCGAAACCGTATGAGCGGTAACCAAGGAAGATCTTGTTAACGTAAAGCTCCATGATCTCTTGCTTAGTCAAAAGCTGCTCAATGTGGATCGCAATAAAGATCTCTTTGATTTTACGCATGATCTTCTTCTCGTTGGAGAGGAAGAAGTTACGTGCTAGCTGCTGAGTGATGGTACTCGCACCTTGCTTGGCAGAACCGGATAGGGCCACGACGACAGCGGCACGAGTAATACCGATCGGGTCGATACCAGGGTGCTCGTAAAAGCGGCTATCTTCGGTCGCAATCAGCGCGTGAATCAAATCTTGTGGAATTTCGTCGTAGGTAACAGGAATTCGGCGTTTCTCACCAAACTGTGCGATCAGTTTCCCGTCTTGACTAAATACCTGCATAGGTGTTTGTAATTCAACATCTTTTAGAGTTGCAACATCTGGCAATTCAGGCTTCACGTATTGATAGAAGCCAAAAATTGTGGTGACTCCAAGAATTATGCAAATCAATGTTAAAAATAATAAACGCTTTATGAACTTCACCGGAGAATCCCTGATTGGTTGAGGCTGTGTAACGGCAAACCCTTGTACTCTTAGGTCAAAAATTTAGCACATAAGAGATATTAACTCTTATTTGGATGCTAATAACAACCTTTGCACGAAGAAAATTCTCTGGGTGCTATTTACAACCACACGCAGGAATTTCGGAGCGAGAGTAGAGATGGATAAGCTATTAGTTACGGGCATAGATATTGGCCATAACAGCCTCAAAGCCGTGGTACTTAAACCCAATGGCAACAGTTACGCTTTATTGGGTTACAAAGAAATAATACTTAAGGAACGTATTGTCGCTGAAAATAACACCATAAATCATCAAGAAATTGTAAAGACCCTTAAAGAGATGAGAAAAGAGCTCCCAATTCGAGCTAGAAAGGTCGCAATTTCGGTTCCAGACAATGCCGTGATCAGTAAAAAGTTACAAATAGAGCAGAACCTAGAAGAAAGCGAAAAGGAATTTGCGGTGATGCAAGCCTTTGCGCATCAGTCTCCCTTTCCGGTTGAAGAGCTCAGTCTCGATTTTGTAAAGGTTGATACGGATGAGCAGATGGGCGGCACAGAGAGCTACCAAGTGTTTGCAACACGCAGAGAAGTGGTGGAAAGCCGAGTGGATACATTAACAAAGTCTGGCCTAAAAACCGTGCTGGTAGATGTGCATTCACAAAGTCTTGGTCATATATGGAAGCTAACCGCAGAACGTTTTCCAGAAAAGAATAAGCATTGCTTGTTGGACGTTGGTGCGATGAGCAGCTCTTTCACTATGTTTACCGAGCAAGGAGAGCTATTCCATAAGGAATTTCCTTGCGGTACCCGCACAACAAGCGACTTGTCTCAACACGATCCACTCAGTGACGATATCCAAACTGCAACTGAAGAGTTCAATCGACAAATGGTTGAACGTGTTAAGCGTCAGATGCAGCTCTATACCTCGTTCAATGGTAGCCAAGATATCAAAGGCATTTGGCTTTCCGGTGAGGGGGCGGCTACGCCAATGTTAGCTGAGGAACTATCAAGTCAATTGGCACTAGAGTGTGAACTTCTCAATCCTCTTAGTTTGTTTGAAATGAAAGTCTCTAAACGTAAACGCCGAGCTGCAGATTGGCAGCATTTCACGGCAGCTGCAGGTTTAGCTGTGCGCGGTATTCAATGGTTGGGAGGTGACGATGCTGCATCACATTAACCTCCTCGCTTGGCGCGAAAATCAACGTGAAGAACATCGTCGACGTTTTATTGGTTTGATTGTTCTTGGTGCGATTGCTGCGCTGGGCGTGCAGTGGGGCATCGGTAAGTACTACCAATACCAACAAGACCAGCAACAACAGCGCCTAGACTATTTAGCTCACTATATATCTCAGCTTGATAAACGAATTGAAGCAATGAAGATTGCTGAGCAAGAGCACGGCAAGATTTTAGAGCGTTTAAAGATTGTCGAAGGGTTACAAAACGGGCGCAATAAAACCACTGAGTTCATGAACTTGATGCCATCAGTGATTCCTGAAGGCGTGTATGTCGACAAGATTAAGATGAATGACTACGAAATCGAGATCACAGGAATTTCAGATAGTACGCCGCGTCTTGCGACGATGCTCGACAACATGGAGCGTTCAGCAAAATTGTTAGACGTCGAGATGCACTCCATTGTTCATGGTAAAGCCCGTTTCGGTAAAGAGTTTCAGACATTCAAAGTCTCCTTCATGTTTAAAGGTGCCTCTATAAAAGGAGGAGGTAAACAGCATGGTTAATTGGCAAGACCTTGAAATGGATGAAATCGCTGAATGGCCGCTGGTGCCGCAGTTAGTGGTTCTCTTAATGCTTGTGTTGCTGATTCAAGGTTTCGGTTACTGGTTCTATTTAAAACCAGAGCAAGCGCGTTTGGACAATTTGATTCAAGAAGAGCAAACCTTAAAAGTTGCGCTGAGAATCAAGGCCAATAAAGTGGCGGCTTTGCCTCAATTGCAATCACAACTCGATGAGCTCACCACACGCTACGAACTGCTACTGCAACAGCTGCCTGCACAAAAAGAGCTGGCTACTATGCTGGCTTCGGTGAATGAACTGGGCATCGATAACAAACTGACATTTACCCGCATTGATTGGGGGGAGAAACAGTCAGAGCACTTTCTTTATCGTCTGCCGCTGAATATTGAACTCACTGGAGACTTTCATGATATCGGCCGTTTCTCTCAAGCCATCGCCACATTGCCTCGCATCATCACGTTTAAAGACGTGACTTGGCAACGAGTGAGTCAAGAAAGTGAAACTTTGCACTTTCGTGTAAAAGCGAATACCTACCAGTTCAAACCAGAGGAAAAGAAAGATGCGAAATAAATCTTTACTGATGGTTTGTCTTGCAGGGGCGCTAGCGGGTTGCCAAGCCAATGATGAATCTCTGACAGACTTTATTCGTGGTGTAGAAAACCAAGCACGCCGTGACGTCGCCAAATTACAGCCCGCTGAAGACTATGTTGTCATCGGTTATGAGCCTGAGATTCTGCGTGCGCCTTTTGAGCTCCCTAAAGAAGCTACCATCGCCACTCAACCTTTAGCCAGAAAAGACTGTTGGCAACCGCCATCAAGAAAGCGGGTAGGTAAGTTAGAACGCTTTCCTCTCAATAAACTGCGCTTAAAAGGTGTCATGGGGATGGGGAGCAATGTTTCGGGTTTGGTCCAAGCGCCAAATGGTACCGTTTATAAGGTGAAGCCGGGTCAGTACCTTGGTCGTAACAATGGCAAGGTGACTCACGTATCCCACAACTATTTATTAATTAATGAAACCTTACCCGACGGTTTAGGGTGTTGGCAAAAGCGCAAAGTTAAGTTGGCTTTGAGATAGGCATAGCAGCATTTATTTTTGATATTGAGTAATGATGAAAATGAGACAAGGATTAACACTGACACCAAGGAAGCTAGCAGGGATCTTCTCTTTGTGGTTCTTTTTACTTTTAGCCCCTTTTGTAGCAGCACAGGAAGTAAAGTCTAACTCGCTAAAGACCATCGACTTTCGTACAAACAAAGACAAAGATGCCGTGATTGTTGTAGAACTTGCGTCCCCTGCTGCAATCGTTGATATCAAGCGCGTACAGGAAGGGTTGAGTATCGACTTACTCAACACATCTGTAAAAGACGACCAGCTTTACCTTCTGGATGTAAAAGACTTTTCTACGGTCGTCGAGAGTATTGAAATATTCCGAGATACCTCAACCACACGTTTAGTTGCTTATATTGATGAGGAATACACTCACGATTACCGTCTGACTGGGCGTTACCTAGAGATCAAAGTCGGTAAGATAAAAGCCAATGAAAAAGCACCGGATAAGAGCATTCTAGAAAAAGAAGGGAAGCTGATTTCAATTAACTTCCAAGACATCCCAGTGCGAAACGTATTGCAACTCATCGCCGACTACAACCAATTTAACTTAGTGGTATCTGACTCCGTTGAAGGCAACTTAACTTTGCGTCTTGATGGTGTACCTTGGCAGCAAGTGCTCGATATCATTCTTCAAGTAAAAGGCTTGGATAAGCGTGTTGATGGCAACGTGATTTTGGTGGCACCGAAAGACGAACTGGATCTGCGAGAAAAGCAACAATTAGAGAAACAGAAGCTTGAGCAGGAGATGGGGGAGCTTTCTTCTGAGATCATCAAAGTTAACTTTGCTAAAGCATCAGACATTGCCGAGATGATTAATGGCGAGGGTAATATCAGTATGCTCTCAGAACGTGGCAGCATGACCATTGATGAGCGGACAAACTCACTATTAATTAGAGAACTGCCAGAGAACATTGAGGTTATCCGAGAGATCATTGAGTCTTTGGATATTCCGGTCAAACAAGTTCAGATTGAAGCGCGAATCGTCACCATCAACGAAGGTAATATGGATGAACTTGGTGTGCGTTGGGGCTTTACCTCTATCAACGGCAGCCACACCGTTGGTGGTTCGATTGAGAATAACCTTGCGACAATCGGCCTGTACGATGGCGGCGGTGATGGCGAAGGTGATGACGGTGGCAGCAGTGCTGGTATTGATGACTTCCTAAACGTGAACTTGGCTGCAACCAGCCCGAATGCGACCAGTCTTGCTTTCCAAGTTGCGAAATTAGGCTCAGACACACTGCTTGATTTAGAGCTTTCTGCGCTGCAACAAGAATCCAAGGCAGAGATTATTTCGAGCCCGCGATTGATTACCACTAACAAGAAGCCTGCTTATATCGAGCAAGGTACCGAAATCCCGTACCTTGAGTCTTCTTCCAGTGGCGCAACGTCTGTCACGTTTAAAAAAGCCGTATTGAGCTTAAAAGTGACACCACAAATTACTCCTGACAATCGTTTAGTGTTGGATTTGAGCGTTACGCAAGACAGACCGGGTCAAGTTGTAAAAACAGGCACTGGTGAAGCGGTCGCGATCGATACTCAACGCATTGGCACACAAGTTTTAGTCAATAACGGTGAAACGGTTGTGTTGGGTGGTATTTTTCAACATAGCATCACAAACTCCGTCGATAAGGTGCCTTTATTAGGTGATTTACCGCTGTTAGGGGCACTTTTTCGTCGAAGTTATGAAAATGTCGGCAAAAGTGAACTGTTGATTTTTGTCACGCCTAAAGTTGTGATTCAGTAGGCGCTCAGTGAGTAAAAAATCGATTAGATCAAAAATAAAGTTGCATTAGTGGCACCATGCTTGGATAATTTCGGGTCTTATCACGAATTATCTGTGAGGAATTGGTGCCACAAGCCTTGTGAAACAGCAGTTTGGCTGTGTTTTCTTGTGGCGATCTTATTGAATTAACGTTGTAAATTACCGCTAAATATGGCTGAGAAACGTAATATTTTCCTTGTTGGCCCAATGGGCGCCGGCAAAAGTACAATTGGTAGACATCTAGCACAGCAGCTGCATATGGAGTTCGTGGACTCTGATACAGTGATTGAAGAACGCACTGGTGCAGACATCTCTTGGGTTTTTGATGTAGAAGGTGAAGACGGCTTCCGCAAACGCGAAGAAGCAGTGCTTGAAGACCTGACTCAAGAGCAAGGCATCGTGCTAGCAACCGGCGGTGGTTCTGTGAAGAGCAAAGAAAACCGCAATCGCCTTTCTGCACGTGGTGTTGTTGTTTACCTAGAAACGACTATTGAAAAGCAACTTGCTCGCACTAACCGCGACAAGAAGCGTCCTCTACTTCAAACTGACAACCCTCGTGAAGTATTGGAAAGTTTGGCAGGCGAACGTAACCCTCTATACGAAGAAGTAGCGGATTACACGGTTCGTACTGACGATCAGAGTGCAAAAGTGGTAGCCAACCAGATCGTAAAAATGCTAGAAGAGAGATAAGCATTTATCTTTTTCAAATTGGAGCACACCGATGGAACGGATTACGGTCAATCTAGCAGAGCGTAGCTACCCAATCTCAATTGGCGCCGGGTTATTTGAAGACCCGGCGTACCTTTCTCAAATTCTTTCAAACAAAAACGCAAATCAGAAAGTTGTCGTGATCAGTAATGTCACGGTTGCTCCACTGTATGCGGAAAAAATTCTTGGTCAGCTTGAACAGCTCGGTTGTGATGCCTCATTACTTGAATTGCCTGATGGTGAGCAATACAAAAGCCTAGACACGTTTAATCAAGTCATGAACTTCCTGCTAGAAGGAAGCTACGCACGTGATGTAGTGATTATTGCGTTAGGTGGCGGTGTTATTGGCGATCTCGTTGGGTTTGCGTCTGCATGTTACCAACGTGGTGTGGATTTCATCCAGATCCCAACCACATTGTTGTCTCAAGTGGATTCATCTGTTGGTGGTAAAACCGCAGTTAACCACCCACTAGGCAAAAACATGATTGGTGCTTTCTACCAACCTAAAGCCGTTATCATTGATACCAACTGCTTATCAACGCTTCCTGAGCGCGAGTTCGCAGCGGGCATTGCCGAAGTCATCAAATACGGCATTATTTACGATGCGGATTTCTTTGATTGGCTGGAAGAGAACCTCGACCGACTGTACGCACTGGATGAAGAAGCACTGACTTATGCCATCGCACGTTGCTGTGAAATCAAAGCAGAAGTTGTGGCTCTTGATGAAAAAGAGTCAGGCATACGAGCGCTGTTGAATCTGGGTCATACCTTTGGTCATGCGATAGAGGCTGAGCTAGGTTATGGCAATTGGCTTCACGGTGAGGCGGTGTCTTCTGGCACAGTGATGGCGGCGAAAGCTTCGCACTTACGCGGATTGATTTCGCAAGAGCAGCTGGATCGCATTATTACCATTATGCGCCGCGCTAAACTGCCAGTACATACGCCAGAGTCGATGAGTTTTGATGACTTTATGACGCACATGATGCGTGATAAGAAAGTCTTATCTGGTCAGCTGCGCTTAGTATTGCCTACCGGAATTGGTAGCGCCGAAGTCATTGCGGATACACCGCAAGATATCATCAAACAAGCTATCGACTTTGGTCGTGACATTTAACCTTGTAATGGCGCCTTAGGGCGTCATTCTTGTAGTTTATTAAGGTTATTTAGATGAGTTTTGCTCACGTTCTTGAATTGGATTCACAAACCGAGTTACTAGACAGGTTAAGCTTATTAACCAACTTTGGTTCTAATTTGATCGCCGTGAATGGTCAATCCGGATATGGAAAATCTTGGATGGCACAGCGATACCTTGAGCTCGGTGCCAGTAACAAAAACCAATGTTTGTTACTTTGTCATTCCAATCAAGATGATGTGCAACGTCGTATGCTCATCTTGAGCCAGATAGTTTCCGATGCCTTATTCAATCAACAAGATACATTGCTTGATAGCTTAGAACGTATCTTGGGTGATGAAGTGTGTGACATTGCCATTGTGGTTGATGACGCTCATTTGCTGAGTGAAACCCTAGTTTCAGAATTATGGATGCTAGTGCTAGCTGCACAAGCGAATCCAAAATGGAAAATCAACATCTTACTGTTCACTCAAAGTGGACGTTTGGAATCGGTATTGTCGCGTATTAGTTACGGGCAAGAGCTCAAGCCGGTTGAGCTTGATATTGAGATGTTGTCAGAAGTCGAAGCGCGTCGTTTCTTTGAATCTTTGGTGATTCGATATGTTGACGATGAGTCTGAAAAACGCGTTCGAGATGCATTTAAGAAAGTCGACCCGATTCCGGGAGACATCATGGCGTTAGGAGAGATGAAAGTGGAAAAAAGGATCATTATCCGCTCAATTGTAGGCTCACCCCTTAATATCGCATTGGTTGTTTTGGTGCTGTTATTGTTGGCCGCTGGTGGTTATTGGTGGATGTACAATCAGCCAAGCCCAGACGACAAAGCGCAGCAAATCACCGGTACGATTGAGCAAACTGCCATCCCAACCCTAACCGAGCCCGAAGCTCAAACCAGCGGCGCAGATTCCGCAATCAGTGACGCGTCAGATACGACGGAGCTTGCTGGTGCAACAGACGATTCAGATTCATTGCCGCCGGCCGTGACAGAGGAAGTTGCAAGTGTTGGCACAGAAGATAAACAACAGCGTGTTGTGATTGAGTCGGATGTGGTGGATGCTTTACTTGAAGGCAAACCTGAAGAAGCCAATACCGATGAAATCAAACAAGTTGTGGAAGAATCAGTGCCTCAAGCGCAGAGCAGTTCTAACTCCTCATTGATTAACGTTGTGCAAACGGGCGAACAACCTAAGGCAACACAAGCAAATTCAACGAAGCCTATCGTGAAGTTCTCTTTTGCTCGTGAAGAGTTAAAAGCGTTATCACCACGCGCTTATACTTTGCAATTAGGAGCGATGACGGCAATGGAAGATGTGCAAACCTTCCTTGACGAGTACGACCTAAATGGAAAAGTAAGAATTTACCCGACCGTGCGCAGCGGAACAGAATGGTACATCATTACCTATCAAGATTACCCGACTATCCAGCTCGCTCGAGACGCGGTAGAAAGCCTGCCAGATGCGCTTAAATCGGTGAGTCCTTGGGCAAAATCCTTGGGTCAGGTACATCGTGAAATTGATCGCGTGAAATAATCCTGAGCTTCGTTGAAAAATATGTTACATTCCGCAGCCTTAATTTTTGGTCGATAGATAGAGCAGTAGATGAAAAAGCAACGAGCCTTTCTTAAGTGGGCAGGAGGAAAATACGGTCTGGTTGAAGACATCCAACGTCATTTGCCACCGGCTCGAAAGCTAGTTGAACCTTTTGTTGGTGCTGGCTCGGTATTTCTTAACACCGACTATGACCACTACTTGCTGGCGGACATCAACCCCGACCTGATTAATCTCTACAACCTACTGAAAGAGCGCCCTGAGGATTACATCTCCGAAGCGAAGCGTTGGTTTGTTGCAGAGAATAACCGCAAAGAAGCTTATTTGAGCATTCGCGCTGAGTTTAATAAAACTGACGACGTGATGTACCGCTCATTGGCGTTCTTATATATGAACCGTTTCGGTTTTAATGGCTTGTGTCGTTATAACAAGAAGGGCGGTTTCAACGTACCGTTTGGTTCATATAAAAAGCCTTACTTCCCAGAAGCTGAATTGGAATTCTTTGCTGAGAAAGCGAAGAAGGCGACCTTCGTATGTGAAGGCTACCCAGAGACTTTCCGTCGAGCGCGCAAGGGAAGTGTGGTCTACTGTGATCCTCCGTATGCGCCACTGTCGAATACGGCTAACTTTACTTCTTACGCAGGTAACGGCTTCACGCTTGATGACCAAGCTGCACTGGCTGACATCGCGGAGAAAGCGGCGACCGAACGCGGCATTCCCGTTCTGATTTCAAATCACGACACCACATTGACGCGTCGTCTATATCACGGTGCGGAATTGAATGTGGTCAAAGTGAAGCGAACCATCAGTCGTAATGGTAGCGGGCGCAATAAAGTCGATGAACTGCTTGCTCTCTTCCGTGCTTCTGACACGGATAAATCAGACTCATAATTCTCACACTATTGTGTCTAAATAGTGGATATCCTGACTGGCTTCGGTAGAATTGCGCGCAACATTGTTTGTTGTTAGCTCGCCACTATTGAGGTCAGGTATGAAAGATTTTCTTATTGCTCCATCCATTTTATCGGCTGATTTTGCTCGTCTAGGTGAAGACGTAGAAAAAGTACTCGCAGCGGGTGCGGATGTGGTGCATTTCGATGTGATGGATAACCACTACGTACCAAACCTGACTTTTGGTGCGCCAATCTGTAAAGCGCTTCGTGACTACGGCATTACCGCTCCAATCGATGTTCACCTAATGGTGAAACCTGTAGACCGCATCATCCCTGACTTCGCAAAAGCGGGTGCATCGATGATTACTTTCCATGTGGAAGCGTCAGAGCACGTTGACCGTACACTACAGTTGATTAAAGAGCACGGCTGTAAGGCGGGTGTGGTACTTAACCCAGCTACGCCGTTGTCACATCTTGAATTCATCATGGACAAAGTTGACCTAATTCTTCTAATGTCAGTTAACCCTGGTTTTGGTGGTCAATCATTTATCCCTCACACGCTAGATAAACTGCGTGCAGTACGCAAGATGATCGACGAGTCTGGCCGTGACATCCGCCTAGAAATTGATGGTGGTGTGAAAGTGGATAATATTCGTGAAATCGCAGAAGCGGGTGCTGACATGTTCGTCGCGGGTTCGGCGATTTTCAGTCACCCAGATTACAAGCAAGTGATCGACCAAATGCGTGACGAGCTAGCAAAAGCAAAATAAGCGTTGAAGCCCCAATCTTAAAAGGCTGCCACTTTGTTGGCAGCCTTTGTCGCATCTAGGGCCAGAGCGAAGAAAATATCGCCAGCACGACGTAAATAATCACTTGCCTATTTTGCTTCCTTTCTGTACTATCCGTCTTCCTTAATTCTCGGTCATTTTTCTTTAGTTCCTTGCTTCCTCTGGACGACCGAGCCAATCGTGGAAGCTAATAATCCGTAAGGAGCAACCAATGCGTCATTACGAAATCGTATTCATGGTGCACCCTGATCAAAGCGAGCAAGTTGCTGGCATGATCGAGCGTTACACTGGTTCAATCACTGAAGCTGGCGGTAAAATCCACCGTCTAGAAGACTGGGGCCGTCGTCAACTGGCTTACCCAATCAACAAGCTTCACAAAGCTCACTACGTTCTAATGAACGTTGAAGCTGGCCAAGAAGTGATCGACGAACTAGAAACTGCTTTCCGTTTCAACGATGCAGTTCTACGTAACATGATCATGCGTACTAAAGCGGCTATCACTGAGCAATCTATCATGCTTAAGCAGAAAGAAGAGCGTGCAGAGCGTGCTCCTCGTCGCGAAGAGCGTGCTGAAGCTAAGCCAGAAGCAGCTGCTGAGTAATATTTCTTATGACCAATCGAATGGAGCTGAGTGGCACCATTGCCAAGCCGCCCATTCGTAGTAAGAGCCCTGGTGGCATTGAACACTGTCGATTTTGGCTAGAGCATCGCTCTACTGTTATCGAAGCTAATCTACCACGACAAGTTTATTGTCGAATGCCAGTAGTAGTTAGTGGGCTTGGGTCACAAGCATTAACTCAGAATTTAGTACAAGGCAGTAACATTAAGGTAGGCGGTTTTGTCGCTTATCAGACCGGCCGAAATGGCGTTGGGAAATTAGTGTTACACGCCGACAACATTACTCAAATTTAAGATCAGGAGATAGCCCATGGCTCGTTTCTTCCGTCGTCGTAAATTCTGCCGTTTCACTGCAGAAGGCGTACAAGAGATTGATTACAAAGACGTAGCAACTCTTAAAAACTACATCACTGAAGCTGGTAAAATCGTACCTAGCCGTATCACTGGTACAAGCGCTAAGTACCAGCGTCAACTAGCTCGCGCTATCAAGCGTTCTCGCTACCTAGCTCTACTACCGTACACTGACAAGCATCAGTAATCGGTTCGTTTTATTAAGAAAGAGGATTAAACAATGCAAGTTATTCTACTTGATAAAATCGGTAACCTAGGTGGTCTTGGCGATACAGTAAACGTTAAGTCTGGCTACGCTCGTAACTTCCTTATCCCTCAAGGTAAAGCAGTTATGGCAACTAAAGGCAACGTTGAAATGTTCGAAGCTCGTCGCGCTGAACTAGAAGCTAAAGTTGCTGAGCAACTAACAGCTGCTGAAGCACGTGCTGAGAAAGTTAACGCTCTAGAAGCAGTTGTTATCGCTTCTAAAGCTGGTGACGAAGGTAAACTATTCGGTTCTATCGGTACTCGTGACATCGCTGACGCTATCACAGCTGCAGGCGTTGAAGTTGCTAAGAGCGAAGTTCGCCTTCCTGAAGGTGCTCTACGTAACACTGGTGAGTTCGAGATCAGCGTTCAACTTCACTCAGAAGTTTTCGCTACTGTGAACGTACAAGTTGTTGCTGCTGAGTAATTCAGTACCAAGCGAAATAGTAAAAAGCACCTCTTAGGAGGTGCTTTTTTTATGTCTGAATAATATGAAAAGCGGGAGTTAGAAGGCAAACAAAAGATTGACGGAAAACACACTATCCGCCTTGCTCAAGCCCTCTGGCACTTTATCGTGATATTGGCGAGAGTGCGCTAATTTAAGAGCAATGTCTTCGGTAATGTCGTTGGTCACACTCAGATCACTATCAACACGAGTGTTACTTTTACCTGCTACTAAAGTGATATCGGCAGAGAGACTTAAGTTATCTAAAGCTTGCCAAGTGGTATTGATGTTACTACGCAAGATCCCTTCCTGAACGATGTCTGGAAAGACAATGTCGTCGTCATCAATCTCATCTAAGTTTGGTTCTTGGTAACGAAAACCAGGGCCGATCTCCGCTTCCAAAGTAAACTTTTCTGTATAAGCGAACTGGTAACCCAAACCGCCAGAAAATGTGTAATCTTTAAAGTAAGCACTGTAGCGTGAATCAACCCCTTTAAAGCTCCCGTACAAGTAAGTTTTTGGACCTAACTTGTAGTCGCTTTGCGCAGTATAGGTAGAAGAGCGTTTATCTTCTTCCCCATCTTTATATAGGTTGTAGTACTTCCATTCGCCGTAAGAACGGTGACGACCAGAAGTGTATTCAGCACTCAGACGAGCATTCAGGGAACGAGAGTCCGTGTTACCTGTGTGAGCTTGATAGCCGAACTCGACCTCAGTTTGTAGAGGGTCGGGCACTTCAATTTCTTGCTCTGGCTGTACTGATTCTTCAGCGTACGATGCTCCCGTGCAAAGTAAGCTAAAGCCAAGTAACCAGTATCGGGACACAAATACCTCGAACGTAATTAAAAAGGAGGGGCATGATACTGATACAGATGTTTTATTGGGTCAATGATAGGTTAATTTTTATTAGACCTAAGCCGGAGAAGCGTGGTGGGCGTTCTCATTTGCGCATCAAACTTAATTAACTGTCTGTTTCAGCATGAATTGGGGAGATTCTACCGCAATCGAGTAATTTCGCACCATAAAAAGCGAATTCTTAGCCATTCACTTGTTGAATTCTTAACAAGTAATTGTCGCTTCAGGGAAGCATCTTGGCTAAGTTTAAGGTTATAATCTCGGGTCATTAGTAGTTATCGAGCAAAGTCATGGCGGAAAACAGAAATCGCAAACCTTCAGACAGTCAGGTCGACGCAATCAAAGTGCCACCTCACTCGCTAGAAGCCGAGCAATCAGTAATTGGTGGTCTCTTACTGGACAATGAACGTTGGGACACGGTCGCTGAGCGTGTTGTGAGCAGTGATTTCTATAGCCGTCCTCATCGTCTCATTTTCGAAGGCGTTAAAACCATTCTTGAACAGGGCAAGCCTCTCGACTTGATCACCTTGTCTGAGCACCTTGAGCGTCACGAACAATTGGAAGACGTGGGTGGCTTTGCGTACCTTGCGGATCTTGCGAAAAACACACCAAGTGCAGCCAACATCAACGCTTACGCTGACATCGTAGCGGAGCGTGCAATTGTGCGCGGCCTGATCGGTGTTGCAAATGAAATTGCGGACGCTGGTTATGATCCACAAGGTCGAAGCTCAGAAGACTTAATTGATATGGCGGAGAGTAAAGTTTTCGCCATTGCAGAATCTCGTACTAGCGAAAACGAAGGCCCACAAAACGTCGATAACATTCTCGAAAAAACGCTAGAGCGTATCGAGATGCTATACAAAACACCTCAAGATGGTGTGACAGGTGTGAACACTGGCTTCAACGACCTCAACAAAAAAACGGCGGGTCTACAAGGTTCTGACTTGGTTATCGTGGCGGCACGTCCATCGATGGGTAAAACCACTTTTGCGATGAACTTGTGTGAAAACGCGGCGATGGACCAAGACAAACCGGTACTTATCTTCTCGCTAGAGATGCCTGCCGAACAGTTGATGATGCGTATGCTTGCGTCCCTATCTCGCGTTGACCAAACCAAGATCCGTACTGGTCAGCTTGATGATGAAGATTGGGCTCGTATTTCTTCTACCATGGGTATCCTAATGCAGAAGAAAAACATGTACATCGATGATAGTTCAGGCCTAACGCCAACCGAAGTACGTTCCCGTGCTCGTCGTGTGGCGCGTGAACACGGTGGTCTGTCGATGATCATGGTCGACTACCTTCAGCTAATGCGTGTTCCTGCTCTCTCTGATAACCGTACCTTGGAGATTGCGGAAATTTCGCGCTCTCTGAAAGCTCTGGCGAAAGAATTGAACGTTCCTGTGGTAGCACTATCGCAGCTAAACCGTTCCCTAGAGCAACGTGCCGATAAGCGCCCAGTTAACTCGGACTTGCGTGAATCGGGCTCTATCGAGCAGGATGCCGACTTGATCATGTTCATTTACCGTGACGAGGTTTACCATCCTGACAGCCCATACAAAGGCACGGCAGAAATCATTATTGGTAAGCAACGTAACGGTCCTATCGGTTCGGTTCGCTTAACATTCCAAGGTCAACACTCGCGCTTTGATAACTACGCGGGTCCAGCATTTGATATTGATGATGAGTAATGCAATGAGCTACATGAAAGCCGCGATGGCATGCATTGACTTGTCAGCACTGCAGCACAACTTACAGCGAGTAAAAGAGCAAGCACCAGACAGCAAAGTGATGGCCGTGGTGAAGGCGAATGGCTACGGTCATGGTCTTCGTCATGTAGCTAAACACGCTACTCATGCGGATGCTTTTGGTGTTGCTCGTATCGAAGAAGCCCTTCAGTTACGCGCTTGTGGCGTAGTAAAGCCGATTCTTTTACTTGAAGGTTTTTATTCGCCAGGTGATTTGCCAGTATTGGTGACCAATAACATTCAAACCGTTGTTCATTGTGAAGAGCAACTCGCGGCATTAGAACAAGCGGATCTCGAAACGCCAGTTGTGGTTTGGCTTAAGATCGACAGCGGTATGCATCGACTTGGCGTGCGTCCAGAGCAGTACGATGAATTCATAACACGTCTTAAAGAGTGCCCGAATGTGGCGAAACCTCTGCGTTACATGAGCCACTTTGGTTGCGCTGATGAGCTGGATAACAGCATTACCACAGAGCAAATCGATTTATTTATGTCGCTAACGGCTGGCTGTCAGGGTGAGCGCTCTCTGGCGGCTTCAGCAGGCTTGCTTGCTTGGCCACAAAGTCAGTTAGATTGGGTTCGTCCAGGCATCATAATGTATGGTGTATCTCCATTTGATGATAAAACTGCGCAAGACATGGGTTACAAACCAGTGATGACACTGAAGTCACACTTGATCGCCGTTCGTGAAGTGAAGAAGGGCGAAAGTGTTGGCTATGGCGGTATGTGGACAAGTGAACGCGACACTAAAGTAGGCGTGATTGCTGTTGGTTACGGCGATGGCTATCCACGTACAGCGCCAAACGGCACGCCAGTGTTTGTTAATGGGCGCAAAGTACCAATCGCGGGTCGCGTTTCTATGGATATGCTGACGGTTGATTTAGGTCCTGATGCAACGGATAAAGTAAGCGATGAAGCCATTCTATGGGGTAAAGACTTACCAGTAGAAGAGGTAGCTAGCCACATAGGTACCATTGCTTATGAACTGGTGACTAAGTTAACTTCTCGTGTCGAAATGGAATATTCGAAGTAACTTATGAAAACAAGACTATTCTCTGTGCTGGCATTTTCTGCCAGCCTTTTTTTATCTCCGCAGTTGATTGCCAAAGAGAAAGATTCAGCGTTCGTCCCTTTCTATTTCAGTACGGAGACCATGGGCAGCACCATAGGTTTAGCAGGCGTTGCTAAAGGTGTCGGCCAACCCCAAGCAGCCCTGTTTGGTATGGGATTGTATTCTGAAAAAGACAGTTACGTCGGTTTCCTTTCTGCTTTTAACTACGCTTTGTCGCCAAACCTTTTGTTTAGCACGCAGATGTATCAAGCGCGCTTTAACGACAACCCTTATTACTTAGGCGATCAAGGTTCGAATAACTCTTCAACGGAAGATAAAACCGTCACCAATGGCGACGAAGAGAACTACAAACTGGAGTTCAAGTACCTGCTTCCTTGGGGTAATGTTCGTGAACACGGACTGCTTGGTGCGTTCCAACCCGTGAGAGATGTGAGTTTTGCTTCTCCAGTCGATTCTGGTGTCAGCTCAATTATCTTCACCCCCTTCTATTCTTCTCGTGAGTTGGATATCTACAACGACAAGAAAGAAGAGGCGACTGGGTTTAGCCTGACATTTGATTGGGACAACCGCGACAGTGTGCGTAATACCACGCGAGGCTCCCATACCTCGTTTGACCTAACCACTGGAGCAGAAAGCTTACAGTCGGAAGACTTATGGCTGAAGTGGGAATTCCAAAACAGTCAGTACTACTCGTTGGGTCCACTTGGTGATTGGTTCGATCAGCAAGTGCTTGCGTTTGATTTCTACACGGCGGATACACCGACATGGAACAAATGCGATGGTTTAATGTGTGCTCGTCCTCCAGAGCAAGAACAAGTTCGCTTAGGTGGTTTGTATCGTCTACGTGGTTATACCGCGGGTCGCTACCACGGCCGCAGTGCGATTCACTATTCTGCAGAATATCGGGTACTACCAGACTGGCAGCCGCTCGATGATATCCCTCTCATCAACTACTACGATCTGCCGTGGTGGCAATGGGTCGCGTTTGTTGAAGTAGGGCGAGTGGCAGACGACTACGACTTAAAAACTCTGCATGAAGACATGAAGTGGAACGTGGGTGGTGCAGTGCGCTTCCAAGTTGAAGGGATTGTAGTTCGTGCTGAAATGGCCAAAGGTGCAGATGAAGGCACCTTCCGAGTCATGATCAACCAACCGTTCTAAATCGATATAAAAACAAAGGCTAACCTTGTGAGTTAGCCTTTGTTTTATCTGATTTATTCGCCGTTGATGGTGGCGATGATGCGTCGACTTCCACCGTAATCTCGGTGCTCACCTAAGTAAATACCCTGCCAAGTACCTAAAGCTAACTGACCGTTTTGGATAGGAATCGTCACACTACTGCCAAGTAAAGACGCTTTAATATGGGCTGGCATATCATCATCACCTTCATAAGTGTGCTGGTAGTAAGGCGCTCGTTCAGGCACAAACTTATTAAAGTGGGCTTCCATGTCCATACGTACTGTTGGGTCTGCGTTTTCATTTAAGGTCAGGCTAGCGGACGTATGTTGAATAAACAAATGTAACAAACCTACTGAAAGCGATTGGATTTGTGGTAATTGTTGTTCAATTTCATCAGTGACCAGATGGAAACCACGCTGACGCGCTTTTAATTGCAGTGTTTTTTGTGCCCACATATGCGTTCCTTTGGAAAAATTTGATTTGGCGTCTATCCTAATCCAATTAGAGCCTGTCATTACGAAATGATATGATTCTCAGCATCATAAATGAATTGTTTAAATTCGAAACAGGGAACGTGACCTAACTCAATGTGAGTGTAAAGGCACTCCGTCATAATTGATGGCTGAAAAAAAATTACAAAGACTTGTTTTGTGGCAATTCGCCCTAACATCTTATTTATATTCTATTTGCTAAATCGGGGATTCCGCAGTTTTCGCTAGACTGTAAGGAATGGAACCTACTGTAACATCGGGATAAAGACCATGTTGAAAAATATCAATCCAACGCAAACACAAGCTTGGAAAGCGCTAACTGCGCATTTCGAATCTGCACAAGATATGGATCTGAAAGAGCTATTTGCTCAAGACGCAGCGCGTTTCGACAAATACTCAGCACGCTTCGGCTCAGACATCCTAGTCGATTACTCAAAGAACCTAATCAACGAGGACACTCTGAAGCACCTTTTCGCTCTTGCTAACGAGACTGAGCTTAAATCAGCAATTGAAGCGATGTTCAGTGGTGAAGCGATCAACAAAACAGAAGATCGCGCTGTTCTTCACACTGCACTGCGTAACCGTTCTAACAAGCCAGTAATGGTTGGCGGCGAAGACGTAATGCCTGCGGTAAACGCAGTTCTTGAGAAAATCAAATCATTCACAGATCGCGTAATTGGCGGTGAGTGGAAAGGTTACACAGGTAAAGCAATCACAGACATCGTAAACATCGGTATCGGCGGTTCTGACCTTGGTCCTTACATGGTGACTGAAGCTCTAGCACCATACAAAAACCACCTAAACCTGCACTTCGTTTCTAACGTTGATGGTACTCACATCGTTGAGACGCTGAAGAAAGTAGATCCAGAGACAACACTATTCTTGATCGCGTCTAAGACGTTCACGACTCAAGAAACCATGACTAACGCGCACTCTGCTCGTGATTGGTTCCTAGAAACTGCTGGCGACCAAGCACACGTTGCTAAGCACTTCGCAGCGCTTTCTACTAACGCTCCTGCAGTATCTGAGTTTGGTATCGACACAGACAACATGTTTGAGTTCTGGGACTGGGTTGGTGGTCGTTACTCACTATGGTCAGCAATCGGTCTTTCAATTGCATTGTCTGTAGGTTACGACAACTTTATCGAGCTTCTAGACGGTGCTCACGAGATGGATAACCACTTCGTATCGACAGATCTAGAAAGCAACATCCCTGTGATTCTTGCTTTGATCGGTATTTGGTACAACAACTTCCACGGCGCTGAGTCTGAAGCAATCCTACCTTACGATCAGTACATGCACCGTTTCGCGGCGTACTTCCAACAAGGTAACATGGAATCTAACGGTAAGTACGTTGACCGTGAAGGTAACGCTGTGACTTACCAAACTGGTCCTATCATCTGGGGTGAACCAGGCACTAACGGTCAGCACGCGTTCTACCAGCTGATCCACCAAGGCACTAAGCTGATCCCATGTGACTTCATCGCACCTGCAATCAGCCACAACCCAGCAAGCGACCACCACCAAAAACTGATGTCTAACTTCTTTGCACAAACAGAAGCATTGGCATTTGGTAAGTCAGCAGAAACTGTGAAGGCAGAATTTGCGAAAGCAGGTAAGAGCGAAGAAGAAATGGCGTCTCTAGTACCGTTCAAAGTATTTGAAGGTAACCGCCCAACGAACTCTATCCTAGTTAAGCAAATCACACCTCGCACGCTAGGTAACCTGATCGCAATGTACGAGCACAAAATCTTCGTTCAAGGCGTTATCTGGAACATCTTCAGCTTCGACCAATGGGGTGTTGAGCTAGGTAAACAACTAGCAAACCAAATCCTACCTGAGCTAGCAGATGAGTCAGAAATCAGCTCTCACGACAGCTCGACAAATGGTCTAATCAATGCATTTAAAGCGTTCAAAGCTTAATGTTTGAATAGAAAAAGAAAAGGTCAGCAAATGCTGACCTTTTTTATTGCCTGAGGCAGAAACAAAATAGGTTGGCATTGACCAACCTATTTCTTCTCTATTATTCGAAGCAAATCTCGATGAAGGCATTTCCCCACTGTGAAGAGAAAGGCATGATGATGATTGAGCCTTCACACTTGTGGCGAATGGTGTGGCCTCGACCTGATACCACAACCGGTGTTGCCATATCAAAATCAAATCCACTTTCCGCTAGAATGCGCTTCGCACCGCCTGTCACCATGTTCGTGATCTCACCAACCATGTCCGTCACTTCTTCGTTCAGTCCATTTGGACGTTCACCAAGCATGTTCTGCATGATTTCTAGTGCTAACGCTTCATCAAAGGTAATCGACATTGAACCACGAGTTTGTGGACCAACCATACCGATAAGGCCAGAAACGTCACCTCGTGCGATCTCATCTTTCTTGATTCGCGGTTTTTGTGGCTTCAATTCAAGCGAAGCCATGGTTTTTAGCACATTCATTAACGAAGCTAAAAACGGGTTTACAAATTCAGCGCGCATAACGTTCTTCTATCTTTCTTCTTTCGTCTCCGAGGAACATGCCTGGCACTCGCCATGGGTTTCGATAACTTGATTCGTCAGCTTGAATCCATGTTTCTCGGCGTTATTGGCTAATAAGGATATCAGCGTCTCGTCTTCAAGTTCAACGACATCGCCACATTTATCGCAAATTAGCAGTTGGAAAAAGTGCTGTTGAGTGTTGAACGAACAGCAAGTGATAAAGCTGTTGTTTGATTCCACTCGATGAATAAAGCCTTGTTCTAGAAGAAAATCTAATGCTCGGTATACCGTCGGTGGTTTAGCCTGAGGCTCACTCTCTTTCAATTGCTCCAATAGCTCATACGCACTTGAGGCGCGGCGATTAGAACAAATAAGCTCAAAAACGCGTCGGCGTTGCGGCGTCAATCTTACTCCGCGCTCAGCGCAGATTTGTTCAATTTGTTCAAGGATTGTTGGGTCCAAATCTTTCACCATAACTATCGGACGTGCTTTATGATAAACCATTTCTATACGAAGTTCGTTTAGAAAGACTCCATTTTACCCACTATCAGACCGAAAATCATGAATTAAAGCAAGCCAGTGTCCCTTAGAGCGCGCAACAGATATCACAGAACGAGACACCAATGCCGAAATGCGCTTATCAGCGATTGAATTCACAAGGCTCGCATCCACTGCACAGTGGGTATACAATACCCGACTTAATTTTTTTGAGCGCACCTTCGCGCTCTACCTTGGCAACGTAAAAACGGGTGTTTATATCATGACTCATTCTTGCAGGCTCTCTGTAGCACCAATGTTGGATTGGACAGATCGTCATTGTCGCTACTTCCATCGCTTAATGACCAAAGAAACCCTGCTGTACACCGAAATGGTGACCACAGGCGCGATCATTCATGGAAAAGGGGATTTCCTTGCTTATAACGAAGAAGAGCATCCGTTAGCCCTTCAGCTTGGTGGTTCAAACGCAGCGGATTTGGCTACGTGTGCCAAACTTGCTCAAGAGCGTGGCTATGATGAAATCAACCTAAACGTAGGTTGTCCATCGGATCGCGTTCAAAACGGTCGCTTTGGTGCATGCCTAATGGCAGAGCCTCAGTTGGTTGCGGACTGTGTTGCAGCAATGAAAGACGTGGTTGATATTCCTGTTACGGTAAAAACTCGTATCGGTATTGATGACCAGGATTCTTACGAGTTCCTAACGGATTTCGTATCTATCGTCTCTGAGAAAGGTGGTTGTGAGCAGTTCACTATCCACGCACGTAAAGCATGGTTAAGTGGTCTAAGCCCGAAAGAAAACCGTGAGATCCCACCATTGGATTACCCACGCGCTTACCAACTGAAGAAAGATTTCTCACACTTAACGATTGCAATTAACGGTGGCGTGAAATCACTGGAAGAAGCGAAAGAGCATCTACAACACCTAGATGGCGTGATGATTGGTCGTGAAGCGTATCAAAGTCCTTACTTGCTAGCATCTGTTGACCAAGAGTTGTTTGGCTCAAATGCTCCAGTGAAAAAGCGCAGCGAAATCGTTGAAGAGATGTACCCGTACATTGAAGCACAATTGGCAAAAGGTGCTTACCTTGGTCATATCTCGCGTCATATGCTGGGTCTGTTCCAAAACATGCCGGGTGCTCGTCAATGGCGTCGTCACATCAGTGAAAACGCGCACAAACCGGGTTCTGGTCTAGAAGTGCTGCAAGACGCACTGGCGAAGATTCCAAAAGAATTGAACGTGTAAATTTCACCAGTGGTTGGTGAAAATTACCAACTTACAAATAGAAAAGCCAGAGTGCAGAAATGTCTCTGGCTTTATTTTTACTTATAGATCATGGTTTTATTCTTGTTTTAATAAGTTGGTACAGAACCTGCTCTAGTAAAACTAAAACAAAGGAGAAGTGATTATGTTGGAGCTGATCTTTATTTTAGTATTTGCGGCAACTCTGCTCGTGACTGGTATTACGATGGTGACTGTATTTGCTGCGACTGGCATTGCATTGGTGGTGATGTTCTTATTGGGCATGGTTGGAGCTGTGCTAAAACTATTGCCTTGGCTAATAGTGATTGCATTAGGCATATGGTTTTTTAAAAACTTCGTCGCTCAGCCTCGTTATAAGTAACGGATTGTAGAGATTTAGTTGATGGTGGGCTGTGAGAGTATGTTAGTATTTCTCACATGCCCCTTAATGTTGAAATCAGCTATCTCGGAGTAAAAATTACATGACATATAAAGCGACCATCGCTTTAGCGACACTATCGTTGGCAGCGTCTTACCCTTGTTTTGCAGAACAAGAGTCTTCTTTCACAACCACGGTTGGTGCAGAAGTTTGGGTTGCGGATACCAAAGTGAATGAAGTAAGAAGAGATAGCGATACAACGGGTACTTTCTACGCAGCGATTGAACATGACGTAAAATACGTACCAAACGCGCGTCTTCGTTACTCAAGCGTTGATGCCGATTACATGGGTTTCGACAAACTAGACCTCACTCTTTACTACCAAATTCTTGAACACGACTTAATGCACTTTGATGCGGGTCTGACCTTTAGTAATTTGAGTGACACAAAATACGTAGACGCAGGTACCAATGCTCGTACAGAAGATTTTGATGAGCTGATTTGGGCTTGGTATGGCTACGCAGAAATCACCGTGCCAAATACAAACTTTGATGTGATTGGTGAGATGAACTTTGGTGATAACAAGGGCATTAAGAGTACAGACCTTATGGCTGGTGTTCAGTACCGTATTCCTTTCCAAGAGTCTGAATTGACATTCCGTGGTGGTTACCGAGTGATCGACTTGGAGTCAGAAGAGTTTCTATCGAGCCTAGGCAAAGAGTTCATTTTTGCGGACGGTTTCTTCGTTGGCGCTCAGTACTCCTTCTAAACACATTTCTCTGAATCTCTTAAAACGTCGCTTTATAAGCGGCGTTTTTTTATATCACTTCATTATATTAAATCGAATTTCTCGCCCAAGTATCAGACTTCGACCATGCTTATCTAGGAGCAATGTGTAAAAGTTGGAGCAGGGATTGCGATGACAATAAATGAATTACGACATCTATTTCGTGACAACCAGCTAGTAGAAGCCATCATCGAACCTTCAATTCAAGAAGGTGGATGGGTTGTTGAGTTTCGCCACGCACGCGGTGGGTTTGTTTGTCTAACTGATAGTCACGGGGAAGAGTGCCATTATGATGATCTCGATACGGCATCCAAATCGGCAATGGCCGTCGGCTTTCAGCAGGTTCGTATTGAAGATCGGTGAGTCTTAGCGCGACTTGCTTACTTCCAAAAAGTTATAAAACATTCTCTTCTATTCTTTCTTGTTATTAGAGAGAGTGGTTAATCTATCGTCACGCAATGAATAGGGATGTCGTGACAATGTCTTTTCAACAGAATGAATATTCTCACAAGAAAGTGTCGGAAGATAATAATGGGCAAGGTGGTAATCCGCCAATCGCAAGCCCGCTTAATGACCAGCAATTTAACTCACTCCAGCAAACTGTCTCAGAGTTGTCTTCACAGCAACTTGCATGGGTCAGCGGTTACTTCTGGGGACTCGCTCAAAACCAACCAAGTGCAGCGGCTGCAACGCCTATCGCACAGGCGGCTGCTTCTGTTGCTGCAAAACCAGCTGGCAAGCTAAGCATCATTTTTGCTTCTCAAACTGGTAATGCGAAAGGCGTTGCTGAAGCGCTAGAGCAAGAAGCCAAAGCAGAAGGCATTGCTGTAGAGTTGTTTGATGCTAGCGATTACAAAGGCAAAAACTTAGCAAAAGAGACTCACGTGATCATCGTGGCGTCGACCAATGGTGAAGGCGAAGCGCCAGACAATGCCATTGAACTGCATGAGTTCCTTCAATCTAAGAAAGCACCCAAGTTACCAAATCTACAATACGCTGTGATTGCACTGGGTGATTCTAGTTATGAGTTCTTCTGCCAAACGGGCAAAGACTTCGATACTTACTTGTCTAAGTTAGGCGCAACTGCCTTCATCGATCGCATTGATTGTGATGTGGATTATGAAGCGCCGGCCGCTGAATGGCGTAAGCAAGCGCTTGAACAAGTAAAAGAAGCCCTTTCTTCAGGCAATGAAGCAGAAGTAGTCCAACTGCCTGTTGGTCAAGCTGCTCCAGGACATTCTGCTTATAACAAGCAAAATCCATATACCGCAACGTTACTGACAAGCCAGAAAATCACAGGTCGTGATTCAGGTAAAGACGTTCGCCATGTAGAGATTGATCTCGAAGAGTCGGGTTTGACCTATCAGCCAGGTGATGCGCTAGGTGTTTGGTTCGACAATAGTTCAGAATTAGCCAACGCTATCTTAGCGAAGGCTGGTCTATCCGGTGTAGAAAGTGTTGAAGTCGATGGCGAAAGCCTTTCTATTCACAGTGCATTGGTTAGCAAGTACGAAATCACCGCATCAAACCCTCAGTTTGTCACTAAATTCGCAGAGCTATCTGGTAGTAAGAAACTACAAAAGCTAGTGGAAGATAAAGACAAGCTTCGTGAGTACTCTGCAAATACCCAAGTGGTAGATGTACTTGCAGAGAAGAAGACCAAGTTAAGTGCAGAAGAATTAGTTGGTTTACTTCGTCGATTGACACCTCGTCTATATTCTATCGCTTCGAGTCAAACGGAAGTCGATGAAGAAGTTCACCTTACCGTAGGCTTGGTTGAATACGACAAAGGTGATGAAAAGCGCTATGGCGGAGCATCAAGTTTCCTCGCTCAACGTCTAGAAGAAGGCGGTGAAGTGAAAGTGTTTGTTGAGCACAACAATAACTTCAAACTGCCACAAGATGACAACACACCAATCATCATGGTTGGTCCTGGTACCGGTATTGCGCCTTTCCGTAGCTTTATTCAGGAGCGTGATAACCGTGACGCTGAAGGCAAGAACTGGTTGTTCTTTGGTGACCGTACCTTTACTCAAGATTTCCTTTACCAAGTTGAATGGCAGAAGTACCTCAAGTCAGGTTTGCTGACTCGCCTTGATGTTGCGTTTAGTCGTGACCAAGCAGAGAAGGTTTATGTTCAACATCGCATCTTAGAAAACGCTGAACAAGTGTGGCAATGGATTCAAGATGGAGCCTACATCTATGTATGTGGTGATGCCACTCGTATGGCAAAAGATGTTCACGATTCGCTGGTATTTGTAGCCGAGCAACAAGGCAAGCTATCTCGTGAAGAAGCCGAAGCATTTATCAACGATCTACGTAAAGCGAAACGTTACCAAAGGGATGTGTACTAATGAGCGCGAATCAACAATCAAACAGCCAAGAAGTATTAGGTGAGGTGCTTGGTCCACTCTCGGATAATGAGCGCCTTAAAAGAGAAAGTAATTTACTGCGTGGAACGATTGAACAAGATCTGCAAGACCGTATTACTGGCGGTTTTACTGCAGACAACTTCCAATTGATTCGTTTTCACGGAATGTACCAGCAAGATGACCGTGATATCCGTAACGAGCGTGCTAAACAAAAGTTGGAGCCGCTGCATAACGTCATGCTTCGTGCTCGTATGCCGGGTGGCATCATTACACCAAAGCAATGGCTAGCGATCGACAAGTTTGCAACCGAGCACTCTTTATATGGAAGTATTCGTCTTACTACTCGTCAAACGTTCCAGTTCCATGGCGTGCTAAAACCAAATATCAAGTTGATGCACCAAACGCTAAACAGCATTGGTATTGATTCGATTGCAACTGCGGGTGACGTTAACCGTAACGTGTTGTGTACCACTAACCCAGTGGAGTCGGAGCTACACCAAGAAGCTTACGAATGGGCGAAGAAGATCAGCGAGCATCTACTACCGAAGACACGTGCTTATGCAGAGATTTGGTTGGACGGTGAAAAAGTAGAAAGCACGGAAGAAGACGAACCGATTCTGGGTAAGAACTATCTACCACGTAAGTTTAAAACCACAGTGGTTATTCCACCGCAAAATGACGTAGACGTACACGCTAACGATCTTAACTTCGTAGCGATTGCAGATAACGGCAAGCTGGTTGGTTTTAACGTGCTTGTTGGTGGTGGTCTAGCGATGACGCATGGCGATACGTCAACCTATCCACGTAGAGCGGATGACTTTGGTTTTATCCCACTAGAGAAAACACTTGATGTTGCCGCTGCTGTAGTAACAACTCAACGTGATTGGGGTAACCGTTCTAACCGTAAGAATGCAAAAACCAAATACACATTAGATCGTGTCGGTAGTGATGTGTTTAAAGCGGAAGTAGAAAAACGTGCCGGTGTTAAATTTGAGCAAAGCCGCCCTTATGAATTCACGGAACGTGGTGACCGTATCGGTTGGGTTGAAGGTATCGATGGTAAGCATCACCTAGCACTCTTCATCGAAAACGGCCGTCTATTAGATTTCCCGGGTAAACCACTTAAGACGGGTGTTGCTGAAATTGCCAAAATCCATAAAGGCGATTTCCGTATGACAGCAAACCAAAACCTGATTGTTGCTGGTGTACCAAAAAGCCAAAAAGCGAAGATCGAGAAGATTGCTCGTGAACATGGTTTGATGGATGACGGCGTAAGTGAACAACGTAAGAACTCGATGGCATGTGTGGCGTTTCCAACATGTCCATTAGCAATGGCAGAAGCAGAGCGTTTCCTACCTCAGTTCGTAACCGATGTAGAAGGTATTCTAGAAAAGCATGGTCTACCTGAAGAAGACAATATCATCCTACGAGTAACAGGGTGTCCAAATGGTTGTGGTCGAGCAATGCTGGCAGAAATCGGCTTAGTTGGTAAAGCTCCAGGTCGATACAACTTACACCTAGGTGGTAACCGCGGCGGTACTCGAGTACCGAAGATGTATAAAGAGAATATTACGGATAAGCAAATCTTAGAAGAGATTGATCAGCTGGTGGCTCGTTGGGCTGCTGAACGTGAAGAAGGCGAAGCATTTGGCGACTTCACGATTCGAGCTGGCATTATCCAAGAAGTGTTCGTATCAAAGAGGGACTTCCATGCTTGATTCTGTAGCGTCCAAACCGGAGCTAGCAGAGTTACTGACATTAACTAAGACGGAGCAAATCCTCCGTCTTGCTCAAATCAATGTCGAGCTCGAACAGCTTTCGGCACAAGAGAGAGTAAAGTGGGCATTGGATAATTTGGAAGGGGAGTTCGCTGTCTCATCCAGTTTCGGTATCCAGGCCGCCGTGATGCTCCATCTTGTGACACAACAAAAACCGGATATCCCTATTATCCTAACGGACACTGGTTATCTATTTGCAGAGACTTATCAATTTATCGACCAGCTGAAAGCGCAACTGAACCTCAACCTTAAAGTGTACCGAGCAAAAGAAAGTGCCCATTGGCAAGAAGCACGTTACGGAAAACTTTGGGAACAAGGCGTCGAGGGAATTGAAAAGTACAACAAGATAAATAAGGTTGAACCAATGCGACGAGCTCTGCGAGAGCAAAACGTTGGAACTTGGTTCTCAGGGCTGCGTCGAGAGCAAAGTCAGTCTCGTGCTGGTCTACCAATCTTATCAATCCAAAATGGCGTATTTAAATTCTTACCAGTGATCGACTGGACGAATAAAGATGTCCACTACTACTTAGAAGAACATGGCTTGAGTTATCACCCGTTGTGGGAGCAAGGTTACCTCTCAGTAGGCGATACGCATACAACGAGAAAGTGGGAACCGGGAATGTCAGAAGAAGAAACGCGCTTCTTCGGCTTAAAACGTGAATGTGGATTACATGAAGATGACGATAATGAACAAGATGGTTCTGGCATTTAGTTGTTAAGCCCGTAAAAGCCGTGTTCAGGTCTAACAAAGAAAGCTGCTGCAAAGCAGCTTTCTTTGTTTATGGATGCTAAAAATAAGGGTAAAAAGGATAACTCTGTGGATAAGTTGTTTGCTATCTATGGGTAAAGTTGGATAAATAAGGCTTTGATCGAAAAGTCGTCGCTTAACCATTATTTTTGCAATTTTTGCAAAATAACGCTTGCCAATGTGAGCGCGATCTCTATAATGCCTCCTTGTCGACAGGGCAGAGCTCACAAGGCTTCAAGGTGAAGTCGACAAGGTCAGAAAGAAAAACGAAATAGTTAATTGCTTTTACTTTTAAAAAGTAAAATAAATAGCAAAAAGTGTTTGACACAGAAAATTATCTCGCTAGAATGGCCGCCTCTTCCGAAGTGATGTGAATCACAAAGAAGAGTAGCTCTTTAAAAATAAGAACCTATCAATCTGTGTGGGCACTCGTTGATGATAATCCAATTAGATACCTCGGTATCAAATTAGGT
>NZ_JH976117.1:0-3124 GCF_000305755.2 Vibrio sp. HENC-03
AAACGAATTAGCGTCGATGGTAGTGTGGGGCTTCCCCATGTGAGAGTAGAACATCGCCAGGCTTTAAATTTAGTTTTTGCCTTTTTAAGAAGGTGAAGACAAAAGTTAAGAGAGCCCGTTTGAAAAAGCGGGCTTTTTTAGTCCTCACGGACACAGATAATGTGCTGATATGGCTCAGTCGGTAGAGCGCATCCTTGGTAAGGATGAGGTCCCCAGTTCGATTCTGGGTATCAGCACCATTTACTGTTTGTTTTGCGCTTTAAGTTAAAGCTTAAAACAAAACGTAAAGAATTTTGCTTGGCGACCATAGCGCTTTGGACCCACCTGACTTCCATTCCGAACTCAGAAGTGAAACGAAGTAGCGCCGATGGTAGTGTGGGGCTTCCCCATGTGAGAGTAGGACATCGCCAGGTTCTTATTTAGACTTAAATGTCTAACCAGTGCGGAGCGGTAGTTCAGTTGGTTAGAATACCGGCCTGTCACGCCGGGGGTCGCGGGTTCGAGTCCCGTCCGCTCCGCCACTTATTTAGAAACCCAGTCTTCGGACTGGGTTTTGTCGTTTTTGAGCATAATAATTTCCCTTTCAGGGAATGAGTCCCGGTTGCCCGCAAGCCCAGCCTCCGCCACTTATTCCAGGCCTCAGCAGAAATGCTGAGGTCTTTCGTATTTACGATATTATTTTGGCCAGCGACCAACGAGTCCCGCTCGTGTGCGAGTCTAATTGCGTGCAAGCCCAGCCACTCCGCCACTTATTTAGAAATTCAGCCTTCGTACTAGCTTTTACCGTTTTAGGGAATATGATTTTCGTTTATAGGAAAGTAAGGCTCGCAAGGTTTTGTCTGTAGCCTACAAGCCCAACTATTTATTCAGATATATGCCCCTAGTCTATCCACCCTTATTGAACATTTGGTTACATTCGAGATGCCCTCTAATACTTTGTTTATCAAAGAATAGGGGCATTCAATAACACCGAACTTATGACCTACCAAATGGCTGCCTTTTTCGATAATCGCTATCTCTGTTGGTGTTCTCTTCTCTGTATCACCGGTTAACCCTACAGGGTAATCACTTCTCATATTTACGCTGAAGAAAACTTTGTTTGCTTTACTCTTATTTGCCAGAAGGATTAACCTAGTAAAGGTTCTTATGGGAGTACAACCTAATGATGCAGCAGATAGAAAGTGAAACGCTAAGAGTCTTATTCGAAAGCCTGTCTTCTCAAGATGGGATTGCCGTTATTAACCCTGCGACTGAGCAAGAACTGATTCGCTTAAAGCCTAGCTCTTTGGATGAGTTAGATGCGCAAATAGAAGCGTGTAAATCGGCTCAAGTCGAGTGGGCAAAACTCAGTGCTAAAGCACGCTCCGCTTCCCTAAAAAAGTGGTTCCAATTGCTTGTAGAGCATACGGAAGACATCGCGAACATCATTACCTTAGAACAAGGTAAACCTCTTAGTGAAAGCCGTGGAGAAGTCGCATACGGCGCATCTTTTGTTGAATGGTTCGCAGAAGAGGCTAAACGCGCTTATGGTGAGGTAATTCCTGCACCAGCGGTAGATAGACGCCTCTCTACCATCAAACAGCCTGTTGGTGTGTGTGCTGCGATTACACCATGGAATTTCCCTATTGCAATGATCACTCGAAAAGCGGCTCCTGCTCTGGCTTCAGGATGTGGGATGATCATTAAACCTTCTGAATTAACGCCTTTAACTGCTCTGGCTGTGGTGGAGCTTGCTCACCAGGCTGGCATTCCTAAAGCTCTATTGTCTACTGTTGTTTCTGAGCAGGCGGCAGAGTTTGGTTTGGTATTAAGTACCGATCCTCGTATTAAGAAGATCTCTTTCACGGGTTCGACACGTGTCGGCAAGATCTTGATGAAGCAGGCAAGTGATACGGTTAAAGCCGCTTCTATGGAGTTGGGGGGCAATGCACCTTTTATTGTTTTTGACGATGCAGATTTAGAAGCAGCAGCGAATGGCTTGATTGCGTCTAAGTTTCGTAATGCCGGACAAACCTGTGTGTGTACCAACCGCTTGTATGTGCACCAGAGTGTAAAAGAGGTGTTCTTAGCTAAGCTTCTGGAAAAAGCGGCAGGCCTTACGGTCGGTAATGGTCTTGAGGAAAATACAACTCTTGGTCCGGTGATTACTATGGCTTCTAAGCATCGTCTAGAGGCAGTGCTCGATCAGGCAGTACAAGAAGGGGCAAAGATACTCAACCAGCCTCACAAACGCTCTGGGCGCTTTATGGAGCCTGTTATCTTAGATAATGTGGAACAGAGTATGGCGATCGTGCAACAAGAGCTGTTTGGCCCAGTTCTGCCAGTTATTAGTTTTGATGCCGATGAACAAGTGCTCTCGATGGCGAATGACACAGAATATGGTTTGGCTTGCTACTTCTACACCGACAGCTTGAAGCGCATCATCAAATTTAGTGAAGGTTTGGAATATGGCATGGTGGGGGTAAATGAAGGAATTATCTCTACGGAAGTGGCACCGTTTGGCGGGATCAAAGAGTCTGGCATTGGTCGCGAAGGGGCTAAGCAAGGCATGGATGAGTATCTAGAGACGAAGTATATCTGCCTTGGAGGTTTGAGCTAACTTTCTGCTTAGACACTCATTGATACGATACAAAAAGAGAAAGCTAGGTACATCACCTGGCTTTTTGTTTATTGAGATAAAGTTGGATGAAGAGGGGAGCGGTGAGTTTTCTTCAGATGCAAAAAAGCCGCATCAAGTGATGCGGCTTCTTCTAATATGGCTCCTCCTACTGGACTTGAACCAGTGACCTGCGGATTAACAGTCCGTCGCTCTACCAACTGAGCTAAGGAGGAACAAATTTTAATAAGTGGTGCCGACTACCGGAATCGAACTGGTGACCTACTGATTACAAGTCAGTTGCTCTACCTACTGAGCTAAGTCGGCACATTTTCGTTAATAAGTAATCGACTTACTAACTGAAAGATGGCTCCTCCTACTGGACTTGAACCAGTGACCTGCGGATTAACAGTCCGTCGCTCTACCAACTGAGCTAAGGAGGAATTATCTTGTTTAAGAATAAATGGTGCCGACTACCGGAATCGAACTGGTGACCTACTGATTACAAGTCAGTTGCTCTACCTACTG
>NZ_JH976118.1:0-23071 GCF_000305755.2 Vibrio sp. HENC-03
AGGCGGAATCGAACCACCGACACGAGGATTTTCAATCCTCTGCTCTACCGACTGAGCTATCCGGGCGACGAGGTGTATTAAAAGGCTTTTCGGCTTTCAGGTCAACAATAAAATTAAAATAAAATATCGTTTGATGAATTTGTGCTCGGAGTGGGCTGTTTTTATGCATTTTGAGCAGCAATGCACCATGCTTTAAGCGCTGTTTTAAGAAAAGTAGGGCGCTCTGTCGCAAAATAAAGGCGATAAAAACAAAAAAGCACGTCTGAAAACGTGCTTTTTATTGAACAATTGACTTTAAACTAGTGCTTTACTGAGAACTTGTTCACCCAACCTTCAAGTTCATCCGCTAAAGATGCCAATGTTTGCGTACTTGATTGGCTTTCTGTTACCACCGTATTTAGCTGGCTACCACTTTCTTCAATTAGGTTGATGCGGTGTGCAATGTCATCACTCACTTGAGTTTGCTCTGCAGCGGCAGTTGCGATCTGTTGGCTCATCGCTGTGATTGATTCTAGTGCTGTTACTATCTGTTGTAGCGCTTCTGAGGCGTTCATAGACTCCGTTACCGTGCTTTCACTGGTTTCGGCACAGATTTCCATTGTATGGATAGCATTGCGCGAACCTTCTTGAAGGTTAGAGATCATCTGTTGAATCTCTTTTGTGCTGTCTTGTGTGCGTCCTGCTAGGTTGCGCACCTCATCAGCTACTACCGCGAAGCCTCGACCCTGTTCACCTGCACGAGCTGCTTCAATGGCGGCATTCAAAGCCAGTAGGTTAGTTTGCTCCGCAATATCGCCGATTACGTCGAGAACTTTCACGATGCTGTTTACATCTTGGTCAAGATCCGCAACGGCTTTACTGGCTGTGTTGAGTTGGGTCGCCAAACCTTGAATATTATCGACCGTACTGTGGATCAATGATTGCGTGTGTTGGCTCTGTTTGTCTGCTTCATCGGTGTTATGTGCAGTATCACTTGCCGAACTTGCAACATGGTTAGCTGAAGAAGCCATTTCTGTCATCGCTGTTGCGATCATCGCCGTCGACTGCTGCTGAGACATGGTCAGATCAGCGATCGAATTAGAGCGAGACTCTACGGCTGATAGCTCTGAACGTAATGCGTGCATTGATTCGTCCAGGTTAGTTACCATCTTAGCCAGAGATTGACTCATCTCTTGTACGGCACCATAGATGCTGTCTTTAGGGGCTGTGTATTCAAAGCTGGTTTGGATATTACCCTGAGCGACGGCCTGAACGGCTTGTCTAACGTCATTTGGCTCACCGCCAAGTAGATTAAGCATCTTACGGATAGAGATGATTAAGCCGCCTAGAATCGCGCCAGCAATCGCCATACACAGTGCTAGCTGCCATTGTGCTGTTGACCAGAAGCGTGCATTGACTTCATTAAAGCCGATACCAGTACCAACTACCCAGTTCCAATGCGGTGTTTTCTCTGCGATAGAGTGCTTTTCTTCGATCGTGCCGTCAGGAAGTTTTTGTGTCCAAGTGTATTCAACGATCTGACCTGTTTTACGACCCAGCACATCTAAGATTAACTGACCGACACTGTTCCCATCACCATCGCGGAAATCGTGGAAACTTGTTCCATGTAGTTGAGGGTCAAGCGGGGCAGCAACGAACATCATGTTCTCATCGGCAACATAAACGTATTCGTTATCTTTGTAGATATTGTTACGAAGCAGACGGGTAGCCAGAGCTTTGGCTTCAGCTTCGGGCATTTTGCCTTCCACTGCCATTTGCTCAACTTCAGTCAGAATGCTGTAGGCACTCTTAAATAGCTCAGTAACTCGAGCTTTGTTATCAAGGTTACTTGCTACACGCAATGTCCATAGACCTGTTGCTGTAAGAGCAAGTAGGGCAACCAATATGATTGCAGATAATAAATAGGCTTGAGTTTTTAATTTCATAGTTAGCTCACGAGACGTATTTCATACTATGCAATGCATAGCTTATAAGGGGGCGTAATAATAAATTCATCATATTGAACTTGTATACAAGCGCCTATGCGGTCGTGTTGAAACTATGAGTTGGATTAAATTTTTAGCGTGAAATAAGTGTTTTTTATCAAATCAACCAAGAGTTAATAGGGATGTTTTTCGGTGGAGTCGAAGGGGAAGATTCGATGGAATGAGAAAGTAGGGGAGAGAGTTTTGGTATTGCAGATAAGAAAAAAGCCAAGTCCGAAGACTTGGCTTTCTAATTTGGCTCCTCCTACTGGACTTGAACCAGTGACCTGCGGATTAACAGTCCGTCGCTCTACCAACTGAGCTAAGGAGGAACTATTCTGTTTGTGTCTTGCTTTAAGCAAGTGCACCAAATATGGTGCCTCGAGGCGGAATCGAACCACCGACACGAGGATTTTCAATCCTCTGCTCTACCGACTGAGCTATCGAGGCAAAAGAAGAATGGTGCCGACTACCGGAATCGAACTGGTGACCTACTGATTACAAGTCAGTTGCTCTACCTACTGAGCTAAGTCGGCGTACCGTTATTCTTTCTATTGTTCGTGTTAGACACCAACAATTTTAAATCGTGGTGCCCGGAGGCGGAATCGAACCACCGACACGAGGATTTTCAATCCTCTGCTCTACCGACTGAGCTATCCGGGCAACGGAGCGCTATTAAACGGATTTTCCCGCTTTCCGTCAACCACTTTTTTTAAATAATTTCAAAAAAGTGGTTGTTCGAACGCTTTTTATTCAACTGTCGGTAAAAAGTTTACCCTGCGTTAAATTCCTTTTTGAAATTTGTAACTTTTTCTAGGTAACGGCGTGCTTCTGCATTCGGATGTTTCTTCGTTAGAGCCCAATAAACTTGGTTTGGCTGTAAAGAATTCAAATCTTGCATCGCACGTTTGCGATCTGTGCGGTGGAAAGTGTTCAAAACACCACCAGTTCCACCGTTGTAAGCAGAAATCATGCTGTACTCCAACGAGGTTGGGTGTTGCACATCTTTCAAATAGCGGTTTTTAAGGATGTAAAAGTAAGCCGTTCCAGTATCAATGTTGTTTTCTGGGTTAAACAAATACTCGGGACTTGGTTGCCCTGAACGATTCTTCACTAGCTTAAATACATCACGACCCGCGGTTTTTGGTACAACCTGCATCAATCCATACGCATTTGCCCAACTTACCGCATATGGGTTAAAGCTACTTTCGGTTTTGATGATGGCGTAAATTAGATCTTCAGGAATATCGTATTTCTTCGATGCACGGCGCACGATGTCTGCGTATTGGTAACTACGTTGTGAGAAGTGATCTTCTACCATTGGGATTTCAACGTAGTAGGCTTTCTTGAAATCGACATCCTTGGTTTTGACTTGGTTAGCAATCAAATAATCGGCAAAACGATTTGCGCGCCATGACCATTGAATGGGCTTTTTGTCTTGATCAACGACCTGATTGTAAAGAAAGGGTTGGCCTTCCAGTTTGATCTCTTTAGACGAGAATAGGTCGACACTGGCTGGATCGTCCGGTGTCAAAAGGGTTGTGATGATAGCGTTCTTGAGGTGTTTTTGTGGTTCGGTTGGAGAAACCGTCTCGATAGTAATCACACCTTTTTGGAAATCGACTTCGGCACGGCTCAAATAGTTATCGATATATTTGACGTAATTGCTTTTACCCGCGACTTTAACTTCGCGTTGACCCCATCGCTTTTTGATGTTGCCAGAGAAGCTACTGATCAGTGAATCTAAGGCATCGGTGTCTTTTTCAAACTGTCCTGGTAGTTCTGCTAGATTGTTGGCAAAACGGTTGGTCGGCTCGTAATCGACGTCATAAATCTTTTCTACGAACTCACGGCTACAACCTGCCATTAAAAGGGCAGTAGCGATAAAGGCGATTTTTTTCATAACTATTGAGATGGCTTTGTGGTCTCTAATATAAAAATGACACCACAAGTTTGGTTGTGATGTCATTGTTTTAAAACAAGTTTGCTTTATTCGCTTGGTGGCGTGTAGCCCTCAATGTGAACCTCTTTGCCTTCGAAAAGGAAGTTCACCATTTCTGTTTCAAGCTGTTTACGGTGCTCTGGATCCATCATGTTGAGCTTCTTCTCGTTGATCAACATGGTTTGTTTCTGTTGCCATTGAGCCCAAGCTTCTTTCGAGATGTTATCGAAAATGCGTTTACCTAGTTCACCTGGGTAAAGTTGAAAGTCTAGACCTTCGCCTTCTTTCTTTAGTCGAGCACAAAAAACAGTGCGGCTCATAATGACTCCTTGCAATTAATTAACGAAGTTCGTGGGGTAGCGCTTCCAGTAGCAGTTTTACTGGTGCAGCTAAACCGACTTCTTCAGGTTTAGATAAGTTATACCAAAGACCTTTGTTACCTTCCATCACCACATTGGGTTGCTTTGACAGGTCAATCAAAATCGGTGTGATATCGAGATGGTAATGGCTGAATGTATGACGAAACGTAATCAGAGTTTCTTGATGTTTAATATCGTCGGCTTGAATACCACGTTGTTCCAGCAGCAATTCAATATCGCTCTCTACATCAATATGCTCAGTTTGTGGAAAGCAAAATAGCCCGCCCCAAATTCCCGTCTGCGGTCTTTGTTCTAGCCAAACTTCGTGGCTATCACCATTTTTGTGGTGCAGCATAACGAAACGTGTTTGCTTAACTGGTTTGTCTTTTTTCGGCTTCTTACCCGGATAATCAAGCACATTACCTTGTTTCTTTGCCACACAAAGATCGCTGACTGGACACAAGGTGCATTTAGGCTTGCTGCGGGTACACATCATGGCACCCATATCCATCATGGCTTGATTGTACTTGTCTACGTCTGTTTGTGGTGTGTGCGTTTCTGCGATTTCCCACAATTGGTTTTCGACTTTCTTTTGTCCAGGCCATCCATCCACGGCAAAACAGCGTGAAAGTGTGCGTTTTACGTTGCCGTCTAATATCGCATGTGGCTGTTTATAGACAGAAGAGAGAACCGCAGCTGCGGTGGAGCGACCAACCCCCGGTAGGGCATTCATCTGCTCTAGGTCTAGAGGAAACTCACCATTGTATTTATGGGCGACCTCTTTTGCGGCTTTGTGAAGGTTACGAGCACGTGCGTAATAACCTAAGCCGGTCCAAAGGTGCAGCACTTCATCTTGCTCAGCATTGGCAAGATCGACCACGGTCGGGAAGCGCTCCAAAAAGCGTTGGTAATAAGGGATAACCGTAGTGACCTGAGTTTGCTGAAGCATGATTTCAGACAACCAGACACTGTAAGCGGTCTTGTTTTGTTGCCACGGAAGATCTTTTCTTCCATATGCGTCATACCATTCTAAGATGGCACTGGCGAAAGGTGTCACGACTTGCTCTGTATTCTATTATTGGTTAGGAGCAAAATTGCACCACAGATTGTGGTGTAAGTACAACAGATAAACTGTGGGGATATTGTGTCTGGTTTGTTTGCTTTTGGGCTGCCATAGTCCGATAGCTCAACAAATACTTGCACCTAAGTGAATTCTTTGGATAATCCCCGCTTTGATTAATCAATGTGCAGGCAAAATCAATGAGTGAAGTAACCACTAACGAATACAACGAAGACGGTAAAATGATCCGTAAAATCCGCAGTTTCGTGCGTCGCGAAGGTCGTCTAACTAAGGGCCAAGAGAATGCGATGAACGAGTGCTGGCCAACAATGGGTATCGACTACAAAGCTGAACTTCTTGATTGGAAAGAAGTATTTGGCAACGATAACCCAGTAGTGCTTGAGATCGGTTTTGGTATGGGTGCTTCATTGGTTGAAATGGCAAAGAACGCGCCAGAGAAAAACTTCATCGGTATCGAAGTGCATAGTCCAGGCGTTGGTGCTTGTCTTGCAGATGCTCGCGAAGCAGGTATCACGAACCTACGTGTAATGTGTCACGATGCGGTAGAAGTATTCGAACACATGATCTCAAATGGCAGCCTAGCAACGCTACAACTGTTCTTCCCAGACCCATGGCACAAAAAGCGTCACCACAAGCGTCGTATTGTACAGCTTGAGTTCGCTGAAATGGTTCGTCAGAAGCTTATCCTTAATGAAGGTATCTTCCACATGGCGACTGACTGGGAAAACTACGCTGAGCACATGATTGAAATCATGAACCAAGCACCTGGTTTCGAAAACATCGCTGAAGAAGGCGACTTCATTCCTCGCCCAGAAGAACGTCCACTGACTAAGTTTGAAGCTCGCGGTCACCGTCTAGGTCACGGTGTGTGGGATATCAAATTCAAGCGTACTGCTTAAGGAGCCAGTAGATGTACCACTACGCGATATTAGCGAATCCGGGTCATAACCGTATTTACTTTGATAGCGCAATGACGATTGCATGTTCTGAGCTAAAAGCGATTTTGGCCTCGGAAGGTGTTGAAGTAACTGAAATTGGCAACAAAGACGTGGGTCTGCCTGCTGCACTTGTGTTCTCTTGCGAAACTGAACTAAGTGAAGCACAGGCTGGCAAGATTGCTGCGTCATCTATCTACTACGCGCTATTTGAAGTGCGTGAAGATGGCTTATTACGTCCAATTCAGGCGCCTGCATTCAATACTTTCCCTGAGAGCATGAGTCAGATCCTGCGTTACACAGGTAAAACAAACGAGCAGTTTACGCGTTTGATGGTGAACCTAGGCGTCAGTGCTGCCAACACGGGCAGTACGCAATTGACGCTGATGGATCCTATGTGTGGTAAAGGTACAACACTGTTTGAAGGTTTGATCCACGGCTTGAATGTTGTGGGTGTGGAGATCAACCAGAAATGGGTTCAAGAGATCCAAACCTTCATCGTTAAGTTCATGAAGAACGGTCGCTTTAAGCACAAAGTGAGCAAAGAAAAGCGCACTTCTGGTGGTAAAAAAGTGGCAGATGGCTTCGTGGTTGAGGCAGCAGCAGACAAAGACGATTACAACAAAGGTAATCTTCAAACAATGAAGCTGTACTCAGCAGATACGCGTATTGCAGACCAAGTTGTGAAGAAGAACTCGGTAGATGTGATGGTGTCTGACTTGCCTTACGGCGTGCAGCACGGCAGCAAAAATGCCAAAGACAGCAAACTGAACCGCAGCCCACTGGAGCTTCTAAAAGAGGCTCTGCCTGCATGGAAAGTGGTGCTGAAGAAGCAAGGTTCTGTGGTGCTGTCTTTTAACGAATTCACCTTGAAGTGGAAAGACGTGGCGGCATTATTTGAAGAGCAAGGGTGGAAGGTACTTTCAGAAGAGCCTTACATCGGTTATCTTCACCGTGTTGATCAATCCATCAACCGCAACATCATTGTGGCAATAAAACCATAATCGACTTGAGTCGAATAAATTCCATGGAAAAGCCAACGTCCGCGTTGGCTTTTTTTACCTCTGAACTCAGCTATTTGGGTTCTTGTGACAAGAAGGTAGAAGATGAAACCTACAGCGCAAATTTTGACAGACATTCTAGCGGAAGTTCGCCCTTTAATTGGTCAAGGCAAAGTCGCCGACTACATTCCCGCATTGGCAAAAGTACCCAATACCAAACTGGGTATCGCGGTATACACCAATGAAGGTGAAGTGATTAAAGCGGGCGATGCAGAAGAGTCGTTTTCGATTCAGTCGATCTCAAAAGCGTTGAGCCTGACTCTGGCTATGTGTTTGTACAAGCAAGAAGAGATCTGGTGTCGTGTAGGTAAAGAGCCTTCTGGTCAGGCGTTTAACTCGATGATCCAGTTAGAGATGGAGCAGGGCATTCCACGTAACCCGTTCATTAACGCCGGTGCTATTGTGGTCGCTGATTTGCTGCAAAGCCGTCTCTCTGCGCCGCGTCAGCGTCTATTGGAATTTGCTCGTCAGCTATCTGGTGACACTCATATTGTGTACGACAAAGTGGTTGCCGCGTCTGAAATGATGCATGGCGACCGCAACGCTGCGATTGCGTACTTGATGCGTTCATTTGGTAACTTCGAGAACGAGGTTATCCCCGTTCTGCAAAACTACTTTCATGCTTGTGCGTTGAAGATGAGCTGTGTCGATCTGGCGAAGACCTTTAGCTACTTAGCCAATAAAGGCACGTCGGTACAAACGGGTAAGCCTGTGGTATCACCAACGCAAACCAAGCAGTTGAATGCATTGCTAGCAACTTGTGGCTTGTACGATGGTGCTGGTGAATTTGCTTACCGCGTTGGTATGCCGGGTAAGTCTGGTGTTGGCGGTGGCATCATCGCTGTCGTTCCGGGTGAAATGACGATTGCTGTTTGGTCTCCAGAGCTTGATGCATCTGGTAACTCACTCGCTGGTACTAAAGCGCTTGAGCTACTTGCCGAGCGCATTGGTCGTTCGATTTTTTAAAAGCGCTTTGCACTTGGATATGGGAACGGACTTCGTCCTTGTGGATTCGGGACTTAGGAACGCTTCGCTTTAGATAAGTGTTGTTACGAATAAAAGAAAGGGTTGGCGTTTGAGCGCCAACCCTTTTTGTTTCTGCCTAGGTAAATGTAGTCATACATTCTGTTTCTCGAAGGACCCAGTCCGTTCCCGAATCTCGATTCCCTTTCTTATTCCTCTTCCGCCATAAAGGCTTCAAGCAAGTCATTGAGGAACAGCTTACCTTTCTCGGTAATTTGCCAGTGAGTCTCTGTTTCACTCAGGTAACCCATTTCAAGCGCCCAATCGATAGTCTCTTGAATTGAGCTCAACGGCAGACCTGTCGTATCGATGTAGTCTTGTTTCGGGCACGCCTCCATTAAGCGGAAACGGTTCATAAAGAACTCAAACGGACGATCTTCATCAGCCACAAGCTGTTCACTATCCAAGTACGGCTTCACCATGTTTTGGTATGCCATCAGATAGCCGCGTGGATGCTTGACCTTAGTGGTACGAACGATGCGACCATCAGCAAAGCTCAGCTTACCGTGTGAGCCGCAACCAATGCCAAGGTAGTCACCAAAGCGCCAATAGTTCAGGTTGTGCTGGCACTGATAGCCCGGCTTGCTGTAACCAGAAATCTCGTATTGAACGTAACCTGCCGCTGCGAGTTTCTCATGTCCTTGCTCGAAGATATCCCACAAGTCATCGTCATCAGGCAGAGTCGGTGGCTTGTAGTAGAACATGGTGTTTGGTTCGATGGTCAGCTGATACCAAGACAAGTGCGGCGGCGCCAACTCAATCGCTTTGTCCAAATCTGCTAAGGCTTGTTCGATGCTTTGATCTGGTAAACCGTGCATGAGATCGAGGTTAAAGCTGTTCAAACCGATTTGGTGCGCCAGCTTAGCAGCATTGACGGCTTCGTCTTGACCGTGAATACGCCCCAAACGCTCCAGCTTCTGTTGTTCAAAGCTTTGCACGCCGATAGAGATTCGCGTTACACCAGCCTTGCGGTAGCCAACAAAACGCTCTGCTTCAATGGTGCCTGGGTTAGCTTCCATGGTGATTTCGATTTCAGGCTTGAACGGAATACGCGCTTCAATACCTTTAAGCAGACGCTCGATGCCTTCTGCCGAAATCAAACTTGGCGTACCACCACCAATGAAGATTGAATGCAGTGGACGTGGCGCTTCGTTAAGACGGTATTTCTCAATGTCAGTATCCAAGTCTTCAAGAAGGGCATTGATGTACTCTTCTTCTGGGATTTCGGCTTTGAGCGCGTGAGAGTTAAAGTCGCAATACGGGCACTTTTGTACACACCACGGGATGTGTACATACAAGCTCAGTGCTGGGGGCGTTAACATGGTCTAATTCGCTCGAGATTACTGAGACACTTGCTCAGACAATTGAGCAAACAACGACTTGAGTGCTTTACCGCGGTGAGACAGTTGCTTCTTACGTGCTGGCTCAAGCTCCGCAGACGCGCAGTTGTCTTCAGGCACGAAGAAGATTGGGTCGTAGCCAAAGCCATTTTCACCGTGTGCTTCAGTTAGAATGCGACCTTCCCACTTACCGTGACAAACGATAGGGGTTGGGTCGTTCTCGTGACGCATCAAAACCAATACGCAGTGGAAACGAGCGGTGCGCTCTGCTTCTGGTACGCCTTCCATTGCTTTAAGTAGCTTCTCTAGGTTCTCTTGGTCAGAGGCTTTTTCACCTGCGTAACGTGCAGAGTAAATGCCCGGAGCACCTTTCAAGAAATCGACTTCTAAGCCAGAGTCGTCCGCAATCGCAGGAAGACCTGTTTCTTGTGCTGCATGGCGAGCTTTGATGATCGCGTTTTCGATGAAAGTCGTGCCAGTTTCTGCTACTTCAGATACGTTGAATTCACTTTGCGCCAATACTTCAAAACCGAAGTCAGACAGCAGATCTGCCATCTCGCGAACTTTGCCTTGGTTGCCTGTTGCTAGCACTATCTTTTTCATGGTCGTCTCTTTCTGTAGCGATAAAGGGAGAACGCAGTGTTCTCCCTGATTAAATTGGTTCTAGAGTTATGATGTTCTAAAAGCTTTTAGATCATCACAACCCAATTACTCTTCGACATAAAATTTCTGGGTGAATTTAAGCTTACCTGAGCCTTTGTTTCCAGCTTTAACGTCAATATCGAAGGTAAAAGTTTCTTCGTTAGTAATACCGAGCTCAGCTAGGTAGTAAATCGCATCACCTTCTTTCACTTCACGGAAGGTGAGCTTTTGCGTTTGACCGATAAGGTTCTTCGCCTGACCACTGATTTTAGCTTCAACGGCAGGTTTACCCAGAGAGGCGCTGTCGAGCACACTGATGTTCAGTACGGCATTGTAGCCATTACGCTTGATGTCGTAGCTACGGGCGATCTTGGGAGTTAAAAAGGTCGAGTTAAACGCGATGTAGTGGACCTCGATGTCTTTCATGGTTTTGAACTGACCTGCCATGCTTGGTAAAGACAACAGGCTGATCAGTAGGGCGGTAATCCATTTGCTCATTATCACTTCCTCGAATCGGGCGTTTTATTATTGGTACGAATTTCGTAAATAAAAAGCCATCAAATGATGGCTTTAATTTCTGTTGGTATTTGTACTGGGGATTCTATCCGAATTTGCTTATGACGTCCCAGTTCACCTTTTTCTATGTGAACCAAACCTTTAGCAACTTTAAATTGTTTGGCTAAAAACTTGGTAAGGTGCGCATTCGCTTTACCATCGACAGGCGGTGCTGTGATGGCAATTTTGAGCTCTTCACCATGCAAGCCGACGATCTTGTCGCGGCTTGCTTTTGGTTGGATGTAGAGCCGAAGCACCACATCTTCGCCGTCATGCCAAACTGCTTCTGACATTATAGTTGGTACCAGATAGGACCAATCATGTCGCCCATCAGGAAGTTAGCAAATTGCAGACCAATGAACAGCACTAGCACGCTCAAGTCGAAGCCGCCCATTGCAGGGATGATGCGACGGATTGGTGCTAGCATTGGCTCAGTTAGTTGATGGAATACGTACTCGATAGGGCTGCGACCTTGGCTAACCCAGCTTAGGATTGCACGGATCAGTAGTACCCAGAACAATAAGCCGCCAGCGGCCTTAATCAGAGACAATAAGCCTAGGAATAAGAAGTCCATGCTGAATGACACCGAACCACTAGAAGCGATCAGGATCAGCGCAACAAACTTAAGCACACACAACACGTAAGCAAACAGTACTGTCGCTAGGTCGATGCTGCCGATGGATGGGATCACGCGGCGCAGCGGTCCTACAACCGGTTGGGTTGCTTTGACGATGAACTGCGAGAATGGGTTGTAGAAATCTGCACGAGCAGCTTGCAACCATATACGCAAAATCACGACCATGATGTACAGGTCAAATAGGGTTGAGATGAGAAAACTCATTGAATTCATAAGGTACCCTTAACAAGTAAGTGAGTGACACAGAGTGGGTGCCACTCAAGTCATTAAAACAGTTTTTCCATTTCTTCAGCACGAGCAACCGCAGCTTGCATTGCTTTTGCCACAATATCAGACAGTTGGTGCTCGTTGAACGTGCGTAGTGCTTCTGCCGTTGTGCCACCTTTTGATGTCACGTTCTCGCGTAGCGTTGAAAGCTCAGTTTCTGGATTTTCCACAACCATGCTTGCCGCGCCAAGTGCTGCTTGCTGAACTAACGTGCGAGCAGTGTCTTTATCGAAGCCTTGAGCAATCGCTTCTGCCTGCATCGCTTCCATAAACAGGAAGAAGTAAGCCGGTGCGCTGCCTGCCGCTGCAATTACGTTATTGATGCCAGACTCTTGTTCAACCCAACATACCTTACCGCAGGCTTGCATTAGCTCTGCCGCGAAAGCTTTATCTTGTTCTTGCACATATTCAGGCGCGTAAAGACCACTCATGCCCAAGCCAAGTTGCGAGGGTGTGTTTGGCATCACGCGAACCAAGTTGAGCTTAGTCGCTAGCATGTCATCCAAACGTGAACAGTTGATACCAGCTGCAATAGAGATAACCAGTTTATTGCTGAAGTCGATAGATTGCAGTGGTTTACACACTTCTTCCATCATTTGTGGCTTCACAGACAATACCACAACATCCGCTTCTGTCGCGGCTGCGATGTTATCGCTGGTGGTACGGATACCAAAGTCTTGCTCAAGAGGTTGGCGACGCGTCTCAGATGGGGCAGTCGCAATGATGCTCTGTGCAGGGTAGCCATTTGCTACAAGGCCAGAAACAATCGCTCGCACCATGTTTCCCGCGCCGATAAAGGCAATCTTTTTATGTTCCATATGTCTGATTTCCAAATATAAATTCTTACAATTTGTTGTGCGCTCAGGTGTATAATTGCGTCACTTTATTCTGGCTACCGAAAGAGACGGCAGTCAGGCTCAAATTCACAGTGTCTAACAACGATTCGCTTTATTGCTTTTTGCTGTAGTCGCGCGCGCCAAAAATCGCTGTGCCGATGCGCACCATGGTGCTACCTGCTTCGATTGCTGCATCCATGTCGCCGCTCATTCCCATAGATAGCGTATCGACATCAGGGTATTGCTGAGCTAGCTTTTGCTTTAGCGCTTCCAGTTGTTTAAATGCACGAAGTTGTGATTCGTAATCTGGCACGTTGGCAGGAATCGACATCAACCCTCTTAACGTGAGGTTTGGAAGGCGAGAAATCAACTCAGCCAGCTCGAATATTTCTGCATCGCTGACGCCTGATTTTGATTCTTCACCACTGGTGTTTACTTGAATCAGAACTTGCAGCGGTTTTAGTTCGCTAGGACGTTGGTCATTGAGGCGCTGAGCGATCTTAGCGCGATCAACGGTGTGAACCCAATCGAAATGTTCAGCAACAGGACGTGATTTATTGGATTGAATTGGACCAATGAAGTGCCATTCGATTCGATTATCTGGATAATGCTCGGCAAAGTGCTGAACTTTACTGACGCCCTCTTGGACGTAGTTCTCACCAAATGCCAGCTGGCCACCTTGGTAAGCTTCGAGAATTGCCTCGACAGGTTTAGTTTTGCTTACTGCTAGAAGTTGCACGGACTCTGGAGAACGACCGCATTTTTGTTCGTCGTGTCGAATTTGAGAGGTGATATGTTCAATGTTTTGTTGAATACTACTCATAGCTGTACTTTAGACTTAAGGATTTTAAATGGATATCACTGAGTTACTGGATTTTAGTGTAAAACATAATGCTTCGGATCTACATCTTTCTGCAGGTGTACCACCAATGGTTCGTATTGATGGTGATGTGAGAAAGCTGGGCATTCCAGCGTTTACACACCAAGAAGTGCACCGTTTGGTTTTTGAAATCATGAACGATGCGCAGCGCAGTGAGTTCGAAGAAAAACTCGAAGTCGATTTCTCATTTGAATTGCATAACGTTGGCCGTTTTCGTGTCAATGCTTTCAACCAATCTCGCGGTTGTGCGGCTGTGTTCCGTACCATCCCAAGCAGCATTCCAACACTGGAAGAGCTAGAAGCTCCTGAGATCTTCAGAAAAATCGCTAACGCCGAGAAAGGTCTGGTACTGGTTACTGGCCCAACGGGTTCTGGTAAATCGACGACCTTGGCAGCCATTGTTGACTACATTAACCGTAATCACAATAAGCACATCCTAACAATTGAAGATCCAATTGAATTTGTCCACAACAACAATAAGTGTCTGATCAACCAACGTGAAGTTCACCGTGATACACACAGCTTCCAAAACGCGCTGCGTAGCGCATTGCGTGAAGACCCGGATGTGATTCTAGTCGGTGAGATGCGTGACAAAGAAACCATCAGTCTAGCGCTGACAGCGGCTGAAACTGGTCACCTTGTTTTCGGTACACTACACACGAGCTCTGCGGCGAAAACCATCGACCGTATTATCGATGTTTTCCCGGGGAGCGACAAAGACATGGTGCGCTCGATGTTGTCGGAATCGCTGCGTTCGGTTATCGCGCAAAAGCTTTTGAAACGTAACGGCGGTGGTCGTATTGCGTGTCATGAAATCATGATGGCAACACCGGCGATCCGAAACCTTATTCGTGAAGATAAAGTCGCGCAGATGTACTCGATCATTCAGACAGGTGCAGCTCACGGCATGCAGACCATGGAACAAAATGCTCGTCAATTGATGGCGCAAGGCATGGTGTCGCGTGAAGAAGTGGATAAGAAAGTTGAAATTGAAGCGCAGCAATTCTCGTAACGAATCACACAGGTAATAGCGAATACGGACGATGGATCTGAATAAATTTCTCGAAGGCATGTTGGCGTTAAAGGCGTCGGATCTCTACATCACTGTTGGTGCGCCGATCTTGTTTCGTGTCGATGGCGAACTGCGCCCGCAAGGCGATAAGTTGACAGAAAATGATGTGGCTGTGTTACTCGATAGTGCGATGGATCCGGAGCGACGTCAGGAGTTTCGTAAAAGCCGTGAGTCTAACTTTGCCATTGTCCGTGATTGCGGTCGTTTCCGTGTCAGTGCCTTCTTCCAACGTGAATTGCCTGGCGCGGTGATTCGTCGTATCGAGACCAATATTCCTACTTTTGAAGAACTTAAACTTCCTTTGGTTCTACAAGATCTTGCAATTGCAAAGCGTGGTTTGGTGCTGGTGGTTGGTGCAACAGGTTCTGGTAAATCAACGACTATGGCGGCGATGACTGGCTACCGTAACAGCAATAAAACTGGGCATATTCTGACGGTAGAAGACCCAATTGAATTTGTGCACGAGCATAAGCGTTGTATTGTGACTCAGCGTGAAGTGGGCTTGGATACCGACAGCTATGAAGTGGCGTTGAAGAACTCACTGCGTCAAGCGCCAGACATGATTTTGATTGGTGAGATTCGTAGCCGAGAAACGATGGAATACGCAATGACCTTTGCTGAGACGGGCCACTTGTGTATGGCGACACTGCACGCCAACAATGCAAACCAAGCGCTTGAGCGTATTCTGCACTTAGTGCCGAAAGACCAGAAAGATCAGTTCCTGTTTGATCTATCGATGAACTTAAAAGGTGTGGTTGGTCAGCAGTTGATCCGTGATAAGAACGGTCAAGGTCGTCATGGCGTGTTTGAGATCTTGTTAAACAGTCCACGCGTTTCGGATCTGATCCGCCGTGGTGATCTGCATGAGTTGAAAACCACCATGGCACGCTCGAATGAATTTGGGATGCTGACCTTTGACCAGTCACTCTACAAGCTAGTGATGCAAGGTAAGATCAGTGAAGAAGATGCATTGCACAGTGCTGATTCAGCTAACGATCTGCGTTTGATGTTGAAGACGCAGCGCGGTGAAGGCTTCTCTACGGGCACGCTGGCGAACGTTAAGATCGATATGGATTAATCCATTCCAGAAACGAAAAAGGTTGGCAGATGCCAACCTTTTTTCATTGTGCTTGAAGTGTTTACTCACCCCAAAGGCTTTCAAACCAACTCTCAAGAATCACGACCGCTGATTGGCAGTCGATATTGCCTTTCGATAGTGCTTTGTAGCCACCCATACTGAATAGCTCTGAGCGTGCTTCGGCTGTCGATAGGCGCTCATCATGCAATTCAACGGGTAAGCCGTAGCGACCTTGTAAGCGATTAGCGAACTTCTTCGCTCGTGGCGTGATGGTTTCTAGAGCTTTACCGTGCAAATCGGTAGGCAGGCCAACGACCAATAAATCCGGTTGCCACTCTTTAATTTGCTTCTCGATATCATCCCAGTTTGGAATGCCGTCATTCGCTTTGAACGCTTTGAGCGGGGAAGCGGTTCCCGTGATTTCTTGTCCGATGGCGCTACCAATGCTCTTGGTACCGAAATCGAAAGCCATAATAGTGCGTGACATAAGGTGTCTCGAATCTAAATCAATAAAAATAGGTTGTCGCGGGAGAGCGCGCTACGCGTGTCCAGCATCGGAAGATAACTGGCTTGGATCGATGCCCAATTTCTCAACGGCTTTTTTCCAACGGTCGATGATAGGTGTTTCAAAGATGATCTCTGGCGTTGCCTCAATGGTCAACCAAGAGTTCTCTACTAACTCGGCTTCTAATTGTCCTGCACTCCAACCGGAGTAACCCAGCGCCACGAGATAATCACTTGGTTCCGCTTCAGTACCAAGTACCGACAAGATGTCTTTAGACGTGGTAACCGTGAGCTCATCAGTCATTTGAATGCTTGATTCGTAGTAGTCTTTTGGTTTGTGCAGGATGAACCCGCGATCTTCAGAAACAGGTCCACCATTGTAGACGGGTCTATCTAAACTTGCTTCGAACAATCTAGGGTGCACGGGTTGCACTTCGACTTGCTTGAGCATGTTACCAACCGTGATATCGACGGGTGCATTGATCATTAACCCCATCGCGCCCTCTTCGTTGTGTTCACAGACGTAGATAACGCTATTCTGGAAGTAGGGATCTTTCATTCCCGGCATCGCAACTAAGAAATGGTTTGTGAGGTTCATTCTCATCTCGACCTTATAAGGCTATTAGAAACACTTAAGCAAACAGCATGCTTGCAACCCTAGGGTATGTGCATGAGTTTGCTTAAGTTAATGCACAACGCTCTCTATTAACTGTAATACAGTTTGAGTTATTCGCCTTTTACGCGGCGCTCAATTGCGTCCATTAGCTTGCCAGTGATTGAAATATCAAAAGCTGCTTCGATTTCGCGAATACAAGTTGGGCTCGTTACGTTGATTTCTGTTAGCTTGTCGCCAATCACATCAAGACCAACAAAGATAAGCCCTTTTTCTCTCAGTGTTGGTGCGACTGCTTGGGCGATCTTCATATCAGTTTCGCTAAGCGGACGAGCTTCACCTGTACCGCCTGCCGCTAGGTTACCGCGCGTTTCGCCTTTTGCAGGGATACGAGCAAGGCAGTAAGGCATTGGCTCACCGTCAACCACTAGGATACGCTTATCACCGTTGCTGATGTCTGGCACGAAGGTTTGCGCCATTGCGTAGTTCTGGCCGTGGTTTGTTAGTGTCTCGATGATTACCGATACGTTTGGATCGTTCTCTTTCACGCGGAAGATAGATGCGCCGCCCATACCATCAAGTGGTTTAAGGATCACATCACCGTGTTCTTCACGGAAAGCTTTAATCTTCTCTGCTTTACGCGTCACGATGGTGGTTGGCGTTAGCTCTGGGAACCAAGCGGTGAACAGTTTCTCGTTACAGTCACGTAGGCTTTGTGGCTTGTTCACGATCAGTGCGCCTTGCTCTTCAGCGCGCTCAAGGATGTACGTTGCGTAGATGTACTCTGTGTCGAACGGAGGATCTTTACGCATTAGCACGGCATCAAGCTCAGACAGTTCGATAGTCTGCTCAGATTTGAATTCGTACCACCCCGTTGGATCTTCTTTAAGCTCAACTACTTTAGTGTCTGCGATCGCTTTACCTTGGTCTAGGTGCAGATCGTTCATTTCCATGTAGTGGATTTCGTAGCCGCGGCGTTGCGCTTCAAGCATCATGGCAAAGCTAGAGTCTTTTTTGATGTTAATGGACGAGATTGGGTCCATTACAATACCGAGTTTGATCATTATTTTTCTCCGTTTTAACCAAGATCGCCGAAACGAACTTGTAAGGCTGTAATTGCTGTCAGAGCCGCAGTTTCGGTGCGCAGAACGCGAGGGCCGAGTAGCGTCTCTTCAAATTGGTATTCGCGAGTCATGTCGATTTCGTCAGAAGATAGACCGCCTTCAGGGCCAATCAGTAGACGAACTTTTTCAACCGGTGTTGGCAGGGTGTTGATTGAGTATTTCGCTCGTGGATGTAGGTTAAGCTTCAAGCCATCGTATTCTTCCTGACACCACTCTTCTAAGCTCATGATAGGGCGAATTTCAGGTACTACATTACGGCCACATTGCTCACAGGCACTAACCGCGATTTTTTGCCACTGAGCGAGTTTCTTCTCGAAACGTTTTTGATCCAGTTTTACGCCGCAACGTTCAGAGATAAGCGGTGTAATCGTATTTACGCCAAGCTCTACGGATTTTTGGATGGTGAATTCCATCTTGTCGCCACGAGAAATCACCTGACCAAGATGAAGGTTAAGTGGTGACTCAATGCTGCTTTCTACGCGTTCAGAGATCTCAACCATCACATTCTTTTTGCTGACTTCGCTGATGACTGCTGGGAATTCTGCGCCGCTGCCGTCAAAGAGCAGGACTTCTTGACCTTCTTTCATGCGAAGTACGCGACCAATGTGGCCAGCTGCATCGTCGCTAAGAGCAATAATGCCAAGTTGTTGAATGGTTTCTGGATGATAAATTCGAGGGATACGCATTGTGTTTCGATTTCCTGCATACGCGAGTGTTTAGACACTAACATGGATGCTTTCCAGCGAAAAAACAAGGGGCAAGAGGCGTTTCCATTACAGTAAATGACAACGCCTCGAATAGTGGAGGTGTACTGCGGTAATTGCGGGAGGAATTACAGCGCGCGACAAGCCTCTTGAACGAATGGGTTGTGGTTGCCTTGAATCTTAGCAATGCGTTCATCACGCTCACATTCCCACTTGTCTACTGGATAGGTTTTGTTCCAAGCACTCATCAATTGAGTTTGCTGCTTCGAAAGCTTAAAACCGTATTCTTTGCTCATGTACAAGTAAGTGCGGGCAATCGAACCACGTGCGCGATCGGGCGGCATTACTTTGCGTTGCTTAAAGTTTACTTGCATTTCACAACGGCCGTAGCTGACGCCATCCATGCCATTCCACTGACTGAAGTTGTAGTTAGAGCGGTCACCGTTTACCTCTCCGATAGCTGGAGTTAGGTTGTGGAGATCGGCTTCCATAGATTTGAAGACTTTGTCGTTTCTTGTGCAGTTTTTGCGTCCACCATTTTGCCAACACTGGCGCTGGTGGCCGAACTGCCATGCAGGAACCACGTGCTCCCACTCGATGCGTGATGCGCGTTTTTCTTGCTTACGAACTTGATAGCCACAAGAAGAGAGATCCGGCACGCCCTTTTTGCCTTGCCATTTAATGTCACAACCACAGTAGAAGCTAGTTGGGTGATCGGCGTAGATTTTTACCGCTTCGCGCTTGGCCGCGGAAAAAGAGCTTGGGGGCGCAGCAATCGCTGTACTAGAAAGTGCAAGCAGGAATAAAGAGAAAAGATATTTCATGATTAAAGTCTTTATAAAGTATGACTTTATTCATTCTAACACGCACAAATTAGCTTTAGTGATGAGCAAACCAACAATAACAGGCAAAAAGAGACACTTTGAGAGCGAATGTCTCTCTTTCTGGAATAGAAAAGTAGGAAATTTGTGCTGTTAGGAGAGCTGAGTTCCCGTGAAGTTCAGCGGTTGGCGGCATTTTTGGCATGAGTATACCGCTTCTTTACGCTGCACTTTGTTGTGACGACGAATTGAAAGTGGGTAGGTCATGCAACCACATCGGTATTCAAAGGTTTTACCTTGAACAGAGGCCACGTCAAAGCTGTGAGTGGTTTTAGCTGGTACTTTGAATACCGCCTCCATAACACCTTGCCATTCTTTCCCGTGTGGGCGAACGCGACCGTAAACTTGGTAGGTAATCAAGTGGGCGACTTCGTGAGGGATAACCTCTTGGATAAACGCTTGTGGGTTTTCGCTGAACAGTTTTGGATTCAAACGGACTTCATTCAATTGCAAATACGCTTTACCCGCAGCTTTGCCGCGCACATTGAAAGTCAGAGAAGGAATAGGAAAAGAACGCTTGAAAGCTTGCTCTGCCATCGCGATGCAATCTGCCATCACTTGCTTGGCTTTGTAGCTCAGTTCTATGTCCACGACTCACCCCATTTACTCAATAAAAAAGCCCCCGCGTTTGCGAGGGCCGGATCATACCATCTGTTTTCTAAGGCGTGTGTTTTTTCTTAATCGTTGCATGGTAAGCATGCCATGTACCGTACCCTAAGATTGGCATGGTGAAGAGCATACCAATACCGTAAGTCGCAAAGCCGATTAAGATACCGCCACAAATAATCGCAGCCCAAACGATCATCGCTGGGATGTTAGACTTCACTGCGTTAAAGCTGGTGAATACTGCGGTCATCATATCGACACGACGCTCCATCATCAGTGGTATTGAGAAAGCAGAAATGCTGAACACTACACAAGCCAAGACAAAACCAACGATCGAGCCAATAACTAAGAAAGGTAAGAACTCAGTCAGTGGCGCACCCTGTACAGAAGGGTACAGCGCATGGAGTAGGGCAGCAATTCGCATCCAGAAAATCATACATACCGCGAGCATGACAGCAAATGCCCACTGAGAGCTGGAGTTTCGCCCGATGGCTTTCATTGAATGGAACAAACTTGGTTTGTGTCCGCGTTCTCTCTCCCAACTTGCGTCATATAAGCCGAGCGCTAAGAATGGGCCTATTAACATGTAAACAATCAGGCTTGGCATCACGACGAGATGCGTGCCTTGCCACTGAACCAGAAGCACGATACCAATCGCAGCAGCCATAAAGCAGATGCCGTAGAAGGCACTGATGAGCGGCATGCGGACAAAGTCATGCAGGCCCAACGCGAGCCAATGGAATGGTGCCGATAAGCTAACGGTATTGCACGGAATGGTTCTGGCGTATTCATTATCTGGAACTTCCTTTCGTTTACCCTGGAAGTCAGATGGGTTCACGGTACGAGGCATAACTCCTCCTTGATTTATTCCCACGGTGGCACCTAGGCCATATAAAGATGTTTGGCTGACGTTTTTCATGACTCTTTTAGCCACGTGAGCCTGCATCATAGTTCTTTACGTTATATACATCGAAAAGTGCATTTAACATTATGTTAACTATTGGCAGAGATGGGGCAATTTACAAATAATTGCTGAATTTTTGTTCAAGGAAAGGATGAGAAGGCAGAGAAGGGGCAGAAACAAAAAGCCCCCGCCAGAGGCGAGGGCTTTATCGATTCTTGTGTGGCTCGATTACTTGATGCCAGCGAAATCGCGTAGGATAGCTGCTTTGTCTGTAGCTTCCCATGGGAACTCTTCGCGACCGAAGTGACCGTATGCTGCTGTCTGCTTGTAGATAGGTTGAAGCAGGTTAAGCATTTCTTGTAGGCCGTATGGACGTAGGTCGAAGTTTTGACGAACCGCTTCAATGATGATTTCGTGTGATACTTTCTCAGTACCGAACGTTTCAACCATGATAGACGTTGGATCAGCAACACCGATAGCGTATGAAAGTTGGATTTCACAACGGTCAGCCATGCCAGCTGCAACGATGTTTTTCGCTACGTAACGTGCTGCGTAAGCCGCGCTGCGGTCTACTTTCGATGGATCTTTACCAGAGAATGCACCACCGCCGTGACGAGCTGCGCCGCCGTAAGTATCTACGATGATTTTACGACCAGTTAGACCACAGTCACCCATTGGACCACCGATAACGAAACGACCGGTTGGGTTGATGAAGAAGTTAGTGTCTTTAGTGATCCACTCTGAAGGTAGTACTGGCTTGATGATCTCTTCCATTACTGCTTCACGTAGATCTGGTGTAGTCACTGAATCACAGTGCTGAGTTGAAAGAACAACAGCATCGATACCAACAATCTTACCTTGGTCGTATTGGAACGTTACTTGAGATTTCGCATCTGGGCGAAGGAAGTCTAGTTTACCGCTCTTACGAACTTCAGCTTGTTTCTTAACAAGTAGGTGAGAGTACGTAATTGGAGCTGGCATTAGAATTTCAGTTTCGTTCGTTGCGTAACCAAACATGATGCCTTGGTCGCCTGCGCCTTGCTCTTTAGGATCCGCTTTATCAACACCTTGGTTGATGTCTGGAGACTGCTTACCGATGGTGTTTAGAACCGCACACGAGTTCGCATCAAAGCCCATGTCAGAGTGAACGTAGCCGATTTCACGAACTGTTTCACGAGTGATTTCTTCGATATCAACCCATGCAGAAGTCGTTACTTCACCACCAACCATAACCATGCCGGTTTTAACGTAAGTTTCACAAGCAACGCGTGCTTTTGGGTCTTGCTCAAGAATTGCATCAAGAACTGCGTCAGAGATTTGGTCTGCGATTTTATCTGGATGACCTTCTGATACCGACTCAGAAGTGAACAGGTGCTTAGCCATGATAGCTCCAATCTTAAGGTTTACTCATGGCTAACTAACGCAAGCTTGCCACGAAAAATACAATACAGTTTGTAGGTGTTTCTACATCTAGACGTCTATTTTAATTTCCCACAGTCGAATTACAAGCTCTTTTTCGATTTGAATTCGTCTAGCTTATTACCCAATCGTTTGCTTTTGACGGGGTGAATTTTTCATAAATTGCCCATTAACTGCGAAAAGATTGAGTTAAAACCTCAAAAATGGTGAGTAAAACGTTTGCAGTCAGATTTTGGCTCTGAGAGAATATTGCCCGCACTTTTGTACTTGGTTCACTCAGTGAAAGTGCCCACATTCCTTTATCAATTCGCTTAATGCACTCAGGAGCAGACATGTCTTCTCGTAAACATCTGGCAAATGCAATCCGCGCTCTTAGCATGGATGGTGTTCAACAAGCTAACTCTGGCCACCCAGGCGCACCTATGGGTATGGCTGATATCGCTGAAGTTCTTTGGCGTTCTCACCTAAACCACAACCCAGCTAACCCAGAGTGGGCTGACCGCGACCGTTTCGTACTGTCTAACGGCCACGGCTCTATGCTGATTTACTCTCTACTGCACCTGAGCGGTTACGAGCTGTCTATCGACGATCTTAAGAACTTCCGTCAGCTTCACTCTAAGACTCCTGGTCACCCAGAGTACGGC
>NZ_JH976119.1:0-383 GCF_000305755.2 Vibrio sp. HENC-03
TTGATGGACTCAATGTAAGAACATTGAATGTGTATAAATAGAACTTAACATCAGTTTTCCGAATTATTCGATTTGCAAGCAAATCTCACCCTAAAGGGCCGCACTAAAGTGCGTTTGAATTTGCGAGCAAATTGATAAAGAATTTGCTTGGCGACCATAGCGATTTGGACCCACCTGACTTCCATTCCGAACTCAGAAGTGAAACGAATTAGCGTCGATGGTAGTGTGGGGCTTCCCCATGTGAGAGTAGAACATCGCCAGGCTTTATTTCGCACTTGCTTAAGATTTAAGCAAGTCACCATAAAGTTCTAAATTATTTTAGAGTTTTATGTTGACTTTCAAAGTGGAAAGCGTATTATACGCACCTCGCTTAAGTGCTAAGG
>NZ_JH976120.1:0-77311 GCF_000305755.2 Vibrio sp. HENC-03
CTCTAGTCGAAAGACTAGAGCCTTTTTCGTATTTGTATCTCAAGACCAAAGCAACGGATCCCCTGATACTCAAAACAGCGCGTGTTGGGATCTGGGGTGCCAGCTCAGTCGAACCTCTGGATCGTCAGGTCCACCCCTGTCATATATTAAACTCAGACTACGCGTCCCGGCAGCAATGCTGGGGCTTTTTCGTTTCTGCGGCCTTTTCAAATTTCTCTCTGAGAGAAGGTATTTAAAGTATTTGAAGTGCAGGCTGCTCCGTAGGCCTATGAGTCATCTCTTCTCAAGTAACCTAGCAACAGTTGTGTGCCTTAAGGTATTTAGGCTTATGCATGCCTGCAAGCTCTCAGCGTGATAAGAGAGCGAGTTCCTGTTATTATCGGCGCTGAATTCTAATAATTAGGAAGCAAGTCTATGCCACATCTTCGATTTAGAGCTGTTGAGCCTCAAACGGTTCAAGCGCTATCAAAACCTCTTACCGATGAACTGCAACCATTAATGGATTGTCCTCGTGAAGATTTCACTTTCGAATACATCTACAGTACATTTTTTAGCGAAGGTGAAGTAAGTGCTGCTTATCCTTTTGTTGAGGTGTTGTGGTTTGACCGTGGGCAAGAGACTCAGAATAAAGTGGCTAAAGCGATTACTGAGCAAGTTCGTGGTATTGTCGGTGAAGATATCGATGTTGCGGTAATTTTCTCTGCACTCTCTCCTAAAGGCTACTATGATAATGGTGACCACTATTAAGGAATGAGCGTGATGAAGCTGAGTCTTTCTTTTTGTTTAAGTTTTCTATTCTCAGCTTCTCTTTATGCTACTCCGTGGGAGCAGGTCTCTGGTCCCACAAATAACACATCCTCTTCTATCGGCAGTTATGCTAATGGCTGTTTAGATGGAGCTTCTCCTCTCCCGCTTGATGGTATTGGTTATCAGGTTTTACGCAGTAAAACGAAGCGTTACTATGGGCACCCTCACACGATTAGCTTTGTTGAAGAGTTAGCGAAAAAAGCCAATCAAGATCTCAACACAACGTTACTTATTGGGGACTTATCCTTAGCTCGCGGTGGACGTTTTTCTACTGGCCACTCTAGTCATCAAACCGGCTTGGATATTGATATTTGGCTGCGCTTGGCTGATGAACCGCTTTCTTACAATGAGCTTCAACTTCCAAAACCCATGAGTGTCGTCGATCTTAAAAAATACAAGATTCTAGAACACCGTTGGGAAGATAGGCACTTTGAACTGATTCGCAGTGCAGCGAAGAGTCAGGATGTTGCTCGTATCTTTGTTCATCCAGTGATTAAAGAGCAATTATGTAAGCAAGAAGGTGAGAAAGACCGAAACTGGTTACGTAAGGTTCGCCCTTGGTGGGGGCATCATTACCACTTCCACGTAAGATTAACTTGCCCTGAGTCGAGCTCTAATTGTGTTAACCAAGCGCCGCCACCTGCAGGAGATGGCTGTGGAGCAGAGTTAGCAAGTTGGAAGCCCAAAGCAACACCTCCTCCTGTGACAAAAAAAACGAAGGTAACGCCTAAACCGAAGAAGAAAAAGATACTGCCAGCGCAATGCCAGCCGCTTATTACGCAGAAATAAGTGGCGAGTCCTACCAATGAAATACCAAAGATGCTTTCTCTGGATCTCTATTATGAAACTGGAGAAAGATCATACTTTTGTCTACAGTGAATAATACCAGTACAAAAACTGACCTTTTGGTTTTTTGTGACATATTATAGAAATCTCATATAAACAAAGAGTTGCATGGTTTTTAAGTGTGGTAGCAATTCAATATTAAGAAAGATCTTTTCGTCGCGATTCTCTGATTTCTTAACAATATGTCTGTTGGTTGGTGAAGGACAAACGACAACGCAGACAAGTGTATTGAGATGGGTAAGGAGGCTTTTCCCCATCGAGAGTTAATCAAGGATAAAACCATGACTATGATTTGTGCAAAAGAGTTTGCAGAGTGGTTAAGACACAGATTTAGCAGTGATACTAAAGGAGTCTTTTTGACTCGAGAGGATGTTAATCACCTGACTGGGCGCCAACGCCTTGACCCAGGCTTTGTTAATGACGTGCATTACGAGCTGATGCAATATGGAATGGCTTTCGTTACTGATACAAGTAGGGAGAACTTCTATCTTATCCCTGTCTCGCAAGCTGAAAATTGGCGTGAGAGGCTAGAGTATCACTTCGAGAAAGAGCTGTTTTGTAATATCTATCCTATCGAAAAATCGGGTTAAAAAAAGGTTCAACTTTGTCGGCAAAGTTGAACCTCTTTCGATTACGCTAACCCTTGAATAATCACAAACTTCTCTAGCAATTGCTCTTCAGTTTCTACATGATTTGGGTCGGTAATAATGCACTTCGTTATTGGGCACACTGACTGACATGTTGGTTTTTCGTAGTGACCTTTACACTCTGTACATAGAGCAGGGTCGATCTCGAAAATGCTGTCACCCATAGTAATTGCACCGTTAGGGCACTCTGGGTCACACATGTCGCAGTTGATGCACTTATCGGTAATAAGTAGTGCCATGATTACTTACCAGTTGGGTTACGGGTATCCTGACCAGCATTTAAGTTACGCATTAACAGACCGTATTCTAGATCCATATCTTCTGGAACTGGGATAAATACGAAGTGACCGTTACCTTTTGCGTCTTCAATTGATTCTGACTTACGGTTTTCCATCGCTTCTAGCGTGAAAATTACGTTGCCTTTTGGCGTCATTAGTTCAAGGCTGTCACCAACGATGAACTTGTTCTTCACTTCAACTTCCGCCATGTCACCACGACGGTTGCCAGTGAATTCACCAACGAACTGCTGAGCATCAGATACAGAGTAGCCGTAATCGTAGTTTTGGTAGCTGTCGTGAGTATGACGACGTAGGAAACCTTCTGTGTAACCACGGTGAGCTAGGCTTTCTAGCGTACCCATTAGGCTTTCATCAAATGGACGACCAGCAACTGCGTCATCAATCGCCTTACGGTAAACTTGAGCTGTACGAGCACAGTAGTAGAAAGACTTAGTACGACCTTCAATTTTAAGAGAGTGAACACCCATCTTAGTTAGTCGTTCTACGTGTTGGATTGCACGAAGGTCTTTCGAGTTCATGATGTAAGTGCCGTGCTCGTCTTCGAACGCCGCCATTTTTTCTTCTGGACGGTGACTTTCAGAAAGCAATACCACTTCGTCAGTTGGTTTGCCGCGACCGATAGTCGTTTCAGGGCGTTCGTCAGCGACTTCGATTGCTTGAGCTTCGTTTGGATCGAATGCTTCAACAATTTGGCCAGCGTCGTTTTCTTTGCCTTCTTCTACTTTGTATTCCCAACGGCATGCGTTAGTGCAAGTGCCTTGGTTAGGGTCACGTTTGTTGATGTAACCAGACAGTAGGCAGCGACCAGAGTAAGCCATGCATAGAGCACCGTGAACGAAAACTTCTAGTTCAGTTTCAGGACAGTGCTCGCGAATTTCTTCGATTTCTTCTAGAGAAAGCTCACGAGAAACGATCACACGCTCAACACCGTTAGCAGCCCAGAACTTCACAGTTGCCCAGTTTACTGCGTTCGCCTGTACAGACAGGTGAATTGGCATTTCTGGGAACGCTTCGCGAACCATCATGATAAGACCTGGATCAGACATGATAAGTGCGTCTGGGCCCATTTCTACCACTGGCTTAAGGTCACGGATGAAAGTTTTAAGCTTAGAGTTGTGCGGTTGGATGTTACATACCACGTAAAGCTTTTTGCCTAGGGCATGCGCTTCGTTGATACCGATTTGTAGGTTTTCGTGGTTGAACTCGTTGTTACGTACGCGAAGGCTGTAGCGAGGTTGGCCAGCGTATACTGCATCTGCGCCGTAGGCGAATGCGTAACGCATGTTTTTAAGGCTACCTGCAGGAGACAGTAGCTCTGGTACGAATGCTTTCTCTGTTGTCATTGCTCAATTCTCTTAGTATCTGATCACAAGTCAGGCCAATTCCACCTCATGGAAATGGGGCGCAAATTTTACGTCAAAATGTGACCTGTGACTAGGAGAATTATGGTTTAGATAAACAAACGCCCTCAAAAAAAGTGAGGGCGTTATGGTTAATCTTTGTACGAAATTAAGTGTTAGGGTTTGGCAGACCGCCCAATGCTTCGTATAGATTTGGTAGGAAAGCGCTGAACTCGCCACACATTAGAGAAAAGTCTGCGTCGAAGCGAGCGGCTTGATCTTCACGTGGGATGTCATCGTTTTGATCTTTTAGTTCATCAGAGAACTTCAGACGTTTGATGCCAGAATCTTCTGCCATGATGAATTCGATACGATCTTGCCAGTTCAGTGCTAGCTTAGTTACCACTTTATCTGCAGCGATGTGATTGCGGATTTCATCGGTTGTCAGTTCTTGCTTCTTACAACGAATCACACCACCTTCTTCTAGTACAGACTTAAGCTCTGCTTCGTCCATCATTGTGATGCCTTGTGGTGTATCACCAGTTTTTACCCATTCAGTTAGCGTCGTTTCGATCGCAACTTCAGGGATTGCAGGTACAACAGGTAGGCTACCCATTGTTTTACGCAATAGCGCTAATACGTCTTCTGCTTTTTTGTAGCTGCTTGCATCAACAAGGATGAAGCCTTCTTTTGGCATGATCAGTACGTAAGTGTGGCTGCTGCGGCTAAATGCACGTGGCAGTAGATCCATTACGATGTCATCTTTAAGGTTGTCTTTCTCTTTCTTTTTAAGAGGACGACCTTCTTGTGCTTCCATTGCTTCTACTTTTGCGTTTAGTGAATCTTTGATCACTGAAGCAGGCAGCATCTTCTCTTCTTTCTTAGCGCAAATCAGAATGCGGTTTTCAGAAACGTGCGTCATCATGTCGCCATTTCTACCCATCGCGCTAACCCAGCCAAACTTTTGTTTATCTTGGCTGCCACAAGGGGTGAATCGGAACTCGGCTAGTTGAGTTTCCAGTTGATCGGCGTTGAAGTTAACCTCGCGGTTAACGCGGTATACCAGACAGTTTTTAAACCACATAAATCTTCTCTAGGCTTGATGACAAGGGACTAATCATAGGGAATTTTCCCGGCGTTGTCCTAATTGAATTGAAAAAGATCATGATGAATCTCAAAAGAAAGTTATATGAAAATTTGTTTTCAAAGGTCACAAAAGTGTCATAATTGGTAGTAATAATGCTTATGCATAGAGGGGCGCTTTGTCCTTTAAATTCATTAGCTCAACTAACATAAGGTTATTCAATTATGTCTAGAAGGATTCTGGTTGTTGAAGACGAAGCTCCGATTCGCGAAATGCTATGCTTCGTGCTTGAACAGAAAGGTTATCAAGCAGTAGAAGCAGAAGATTACGACTCTGCGGTAACCAAGCTGGCTGAACCCTTCCCGGATTTAGTGCTACTAGACTGGATGCTACCAGGTGGCAGTGGTATTAACTTCATCAAACACATGAAGCGCGAAGAGTTAACTCGCAACATTCCCGTTGTAATGCTGACAGCTCGTGGTGAAGAAGAAGACAAAGTGCGCGGCTTAGAAGTTGGCGCGGATGACTACATCACCAAACCTTTCTCACCAAAAGAGTTGGTTGCTCGCCTTAAAGCCGTTATTCGCCGCGTAACACCGACTGCGCTTGAAGATGTGATTGATGTACAAGGTCTGAAGTTGGATCCTGTTTCTCACCGCGTGACTGCAAATGATGAAGCGGTTGATATGGGACCAACAGAGTTCAAAATGCTGCACTTCTTCATGACGCACCAAGAGCGTGTTTACAGTCGTGAACAACTGCTAAACAACGTTTGGGGCACCAACGTGTATGTAGAAGACCGCACCGTTGACGTACATATTCGTCGTCTGCGTAAAGCGCTTGAGGCGGCAGGTCACGACAAACTCATCCAAACCGTTCGTGGCGCAGGATACCGTTTTTCGACGAAGGCATAACATCGCTAGCAGCTTATCAATACCATTTCTGGAGTAATGAGTGGTTGAAAGATTGACTTGGAAAAAGCTGGCCTGGGAGCTGGCTTTTTTTTACACCCCTTGGGTGATCATAGGTTGGATATTCGGTTATATGCCGTGGTTGCTTTTGGCGGCCACGGCTTTGCAGCTTGTATGGCACTTGCACAATCAGGTGCGCTTGTCGGCTTGGTTGTGGGATGAAAAGCGTCTTACGCCACCGTCAGGTAGTGGAAACTGGGAATCGTTATTCAACGGTTTATACCGATTGCAACAACGTCAGCGTCGTAAGCGTAAAGAGCTTACCAATTTGATTCGCCGTTTCCGTAATGGTGCTGAATCGTTGCCGGATGCGGTGGTGGTATTTCGTGCGGAAGGTAACATCGTATGGTGTAACAAGCTCGCGCAGCACCTTTTGGGGTTCCACTGGCCGGAAGATTCTGGGCAACCTATCTCTAACCTTATTCGTACTCCAGATTTTATTAAGTACATCAACAAGCAAGACTTCTCAGAGCCGCTAGAAATGCGCTCACCACTGAATGTCGAGCGAATGTTGGAGCTGCGTATCGTACCTTACACCGAAGGGGAACACCTGATGGTGGTACGTGATGTGAGCCAACTTAAACAGCTTGAAGGTATGCGTCGTAACTTCTTCGCTAACGTATCTCATGAGCTTCGTACACCGATGACGGTACTGCAAGGCTATCTTGAGATGACGGAAGATCCAGACATGATTGTTGGCCCGATGTGGACGAAGGCACATGGGGTGATGACAGAGCAGCTCAACCGCATGAACAGCTTGGTTAATCAGCTTCTGACACTGTCTAAGATTGAAGCGGCACCAATGCATGAGTTGGAAGATGTGGTCAATGTCCCTAGCATGTTAGAAGTGCTAGAGAAGGAAGCGGTAAGCCTAAGTGGTGATGATCAGCATCAGTTGAAGTTCGATGTCGATTCTAGTCTGCGTGTGCTCGGCGATGATGACCAACTGCGTAGTGCGATCTCCAACTTGGTGTACAACGCAGTGAAATACACACCACCTGGTGCACACATTAACGTTCGTTGGTATCAAACTGCGCAAGGCGCTTGCCTAGAAGTAGAAGACAGCGGTGATGGTATTGAGCCACAACACTTGCATCGATTGACCGAACGTTTCTATCGAGTTGATAAAGCTCGCTCACGCGATACCGGTGGCAGTGGTTTAGGCCTAGCCATCGTTAAGCACGCGTTGAGCCACCATGACTCTCATCTCGAAATTTACAGTGAAGTTGGTGTCGGCAGTAAGTTCTCCTTCATCCTACCAAGTCGTTTGGTGGTGAAGTAATGAGTATCGTATCCAAAGCAATCAAGAAAATCACTCTAGCCACGTTAGTGCTTTCCAGCGTGGCTGTTGCACAAGATAAACCGCTGCCGAATTATCAAAAGACAACGGGTATTGCGGGCAATTTATTGTCTGTCGGCTCGGATACGTTAGCGGGCATGACCACGCTTTGGGTGGAAGAGTTTAAATCTATCTACCCGAACATTAATGCTCAGGTACAAGCGTCTGGCTCATCGACTGCGCCACCGGCGTTAACAGAACAAACCGCGCAATTCGGTCCAATGAGTCGCTCAATGCGTATGCGTGAGATTGAAGCATTTGAGCGGGTGCATGGTTACAAGCCAACGGCGCTTCGTGTTGCGATTGATGCGATTGGTATTTTTGTACATCAAGATAACCCGATCAAAGGGCTTAATTTCCATCAGTTGGATGCGATGTTCTCAGCGACTTTACGCTGCGGCGAAAGTGAGTTCATCACCAACTGGCGTGAGTTAGGCATCAAAGCTGAGTGGGCAAAACGTAACTTGCAGCTGTTTGGTCGTAACTCAGTATCGGGTACGTACGGTTATTTTAAAAGTAATGCCTTGTGTGGCGGTGATTTTAAAACTCGTGTGAACGAGCAACCGGGATCGGCGTCAGTGGTGCAGTCTGTGGCATCAACGATCAGTGGTGTTGGTTATTCAGGTGTAGGTTATCGCGTGGCGGGGGTTCGTTTAGTTCCTATTGCGAAAACAGGCACCGATTACGTTAGCCCTGTGCGTGAAAATATTATCTCAGGTAAGTACCCACTATCGCGCTACCTCTATGTGTACGTGAATAAACATCCGGACTATCCGCTAAGCCCAATAGAAGCTGAGTTCATTCGCTTTATGTTCTCAGCCCAAGGGCAAGCGCTGGTTGCGAAAGACGGTTATGTTCCCATTACTGCCGATTTCGCTGCAGAGGAATTAAAAAAGGTCGGTTTATAAGCCGACCTTTTTCTTTGTCTCACTGAGTTCATAGTTAACTGAGTTTATAGTTAGAAGCTCAATGTCCATCCTGCGCTTTCCCAGCGTTGCTGCTCTTCCTGCAAATCGGCATCGAGCAGTTTGTTATTCTCTAACCAATCTTCTTCTACGCAGGTAAGTACCCACTTATCTTCTTCTATCGATAATGTCAGCTCGGGCAGCGGATCATCATTGCGTTGACCGTTGACCACAATGGCTAGACGCAGAACCTTAATTAAGTTGATGATGTCACTCTCTTTGTAGAGATTGAACTCTGGGAACTCATTCAGCTTGAGGGATTTACGTTGGAAGCGAGCTAAAGTCGCCAATACCAATTGCTGTTCGCGGTTAAAGCCGGGTAAGTTGGAGTGCAGCAGAATGTAGAATGAGTGACGATGGAAACCGCGCAGACTGATGCTCAAGCCGACTTCATGCAGCAAAGCCGCCCATTCCAGTAAATCAAACAACTCACTTTTCTTCTTGATACCTAGTTCAGAACGAACATTGCACAGCATCTCTCTTGCATGACCTTTTACGCGTGCAGCGTGTTCGATATCAACGCGATGTTGTTTTGCTAGGTTTTCTGTGGTGCGCATACGAATATCAGAACGAGCGAAGCGTTCTTCCATCTCGTAAAGCAGACCTTCACGCAATGCACCATCCGAGAAGAACATCTGGTTGATTTTTAGTGATTGGAAGATGGCAGATAAAATGGCTACACCAGCGGCAAAGACTGGCTTGCGTTCATCGGTCAGACCAACAAGCTCGATATCATCAATGGACTCAAACTCGCACAATGTGTCGATGAGCTTGCCCAAACGCTTATTGGTGATCAGCCCATCTTCATGACCTAAACCAATCAAGACTTCGCGAATCGCTTTAATAGTACCTGAAGAGCCGAGGGCAATATCCCAGCCTTTCTTGCGGTATTTTGCAGCAATGGACTCCATGCGTTGCTCTGCGGCGAGAATCGCTTTGCTGAAGTTTTTGCGCGACAGTTTGCCATTATTGAAGAACTGCTCGGTAAAACTCACACAGCCCATTTGCTTACTGTTGAGAAGCTCTGGCTCGAACTCTTGACCAATGATCATCTCGGTACTGCCGCCACCGATATCGACAACTAACTTGGAGTTAGACTCCGCTTGGGTGTGCGCGACGCCGAGATAGATGAGGCGAGCTTCTTCTTCGCCCGGGATGATTTCAATTGGGAAAGGCAGCACCTCTTTGGCACGTTTGATAAAGAGGTGGGCGTTGTTAGCACGCCTTAAAGTGTGGGTGGCTGCAATTCTTACGTTTGAAGCTTCAAAGCCTTGCAAGCGTTCGGCGAACATCGCGAGGCACTCAAGACCTCTCTCCATTGCAGCATGGCTAAGATTGAGCTCTGAATCGAGTCCGGCAGCTAAGCGCACTCGCTGTTTATGGCGGCTGACTAATTGCAGGTCACTTCCAACAACTTTCGCCACCACCATATGGAAGCTGTTCGACCCAAGGTCAATGGCTGCGATATGGCGTACATCTTGTTCAAGTATTTGAGGCATCTGCTTTTTGTTTTCTTGTTTGCTTCTCTATATTTTTAAGATAGTCGTAGATGGCAACTTGTGAGCGAACTTTTTTACGATTACCTCGCGGTACGTAGCTGTTGCTCATCTCTTTATCTATCAAACGAGCCTTTACTGTATCGGTAAAGTGAATGTTAGTTATATCAATAATTCGCTGTTTCAAACGTGGATCACGAACCGGAGCGGCAACTTCAATACGATGATCGATATTTCGCGTCATCCAGTCCGCTGATGAGATATAAACCTGCGGGTCGCCGTCATTGTGGGTGATCACGACACGAGGGTGCTCAAGGAAGCGGTCAACAATACTGATGATGCGAATGTTCTCGCTCACGCCTTCAATACCCGGTACGAGTGAACACATGCCGCGGATGATCATATTGATTTTCACCCCTGCATTGCTCGCCCCATAGAGTTTATTGACGATGCCTTTGTCGACTAAGTTATTCACTTTGATCGTCAGTGCTGCTTTCTTGCCGGCTTTTGCGTTGGCAATCTCCCCATCAATCAAACGGTAGAGTTGTTTACGCGAATTGCGTGGTGAAACAATGAGGTGGTTAAACCTGACTGGACGATATGGGTTCTCTATATAGCCAAAGACGTTGCGAACTTCATTGGTAATTTCTTGATCTGCAGTTAGCAGTGCGAAGTCGGTGTAGATACGTGCGGTTTTCTCGTGGAAGTTACCTGTACCGATATGCGCGTAACGCACGATTTCACCTTCTTCGCGGCGGCTGATCAGGAGCAGCTTTGAGTGAATTTTTAGACCCGGCGCACCAAAGATAACGTGCACGCCCGCATCGGTGAGAACTTTTGACCACTCGATGTTGGCTTCTTCATCAAATCGGGCTTGCAGCTCCACCACCACAGTTACGCTTTTGCCATTGTGGACTGCATCGATCAGTGAGTTCATCAAGCGCGAATCTTTGGCAACGCGGTAGATATTAATCTTAATTGCCAACACTTTAGGATCGAAGGAAGCTTGGCGAACCAGTTCAGAGATGTGATCAAAGGTGTGATAAGGGTAGTAAAGCAAAATGTCTTTGGCTTTGATCGCATCGAAACTGTTGGCGTAGCCTTCGAAGTCGGCACACTTCATCGGTGGCATGGGTTTGTTTTCTAGGTACTCACGACCAACATTTGGAAAGCCAATGAAGTCTTTAAAGTTGTGGTAACGCCCACCGGGAATCAAACTGTCATAGTTGGAGATTTGCAGTTTGCTGCACAAGAAATCGAGCATCTCTTGCGGCATTTCACGTTCATAAACAAAGCGCACAGGCATGGCAGTTAAGCGTTGGTTCACTCCTTCAGACATCTGTTCGAGCAAGCTGTATTCGATCTCTAGGCGTAAATCGTATTCGGCATCGCGGGTCATTTTCATCGCGTAGCCATTTAGCTCGTCATAATCGAAGAAGCCTTTAAACAGCTCATCCAGACAGTAACGGATGATGTTATCGAGTAAGATGATGGTCTTGCGACGTTTGCCTTTTTGCTCCGGAACCATAACGAAGCGGGGTAGGTGGTCAGTTGGGATTTCGAGTAAAGCGTATTGGGAATGATCGTCTTTGCGCAGGTCGACGGTAATGTAGGCGTATTCGTCTTTAAGAAACTGCAACACATCGATGTCATCTTTAATCAACAGCGGAGTGATGTGTGGCATGACTTCTTTGCGAAAGTACTTGGTGATCCAGCGCTTTTGGGTGTCATCCAGTTGGTTTTCATTAACCAAGAAAATGCGGCGCCGCGCCATTTCTCGGATCAAATCACCGTACAGTTCATCAAATTGTTCGTTCAGCCTCAATGCTTTGGTTTGCATCTTAGTTAACAAGTGCTTAGAGTTATCGCTTCCACCTCGTTCTTGGCTGATCAAGATCCGACGTTTTACGTCTGCAAAGCGAACCTTGTAGAACTCATCTAAGTTATTGGAAAAGATCCCCAGAAAGCGAATACGTTCGATTAGGGGGACGGTTTTATCAGCGGCTTCTTGTAATACTCTCTCGTTAAAAGACAACCAACTAAGTTCTTTTTCTATATAGAGTTTTTCTGCGCTCATAACCTTACCTAGCCTAAAATGAAGTAAATCCGCACTCATCTGTGGGATAAAAAAGATGAGCCTGAACATTATGAGGTTTACGTTACAGATTTATTTCATAACACGGTCTGCATAAGAGTTGTATTCTTTTCAGTTGTTTAATGTGATCTGTAATATAATTGTCATCTTAACGACATATTCTAGTACTAAGTCAAAAAGGGTAGAGAGATCAATGGCACAAGCCGAGTTTTCATTGCAGGAAAAAGATAAAAAACGATTGATCAAAGATCGTTTGGTTCGATTTGCAGTGACATCCGGTGGTGTAGGCGTTCTTGCTGCTCTTGTGTTGATCTTCGTTTACCTTGCGATGGTGATCATTCCTCTGTTTTCTGATGCAGAGATCGAAACCAATTATGCCGCTCGTGCTACCCAAAGCGGGAAGCCACTCGCAATTTCCGTTGATGATTACTCTCAAATCGGTTTGGTGTTAACCCAATCCGGGGAAGTGCGTTTTCTTCCTCTCGATGATTCCAGCAAACCTGCGCTGTACACTCAGCAGATAGCCAACAATCCAGTGGCATTTTCTCAGTCTGCGCCGGGGTTAGGTTGGTATGGTTTGGTTGATGACCAAGGCAAAGCACACATCTTCAAACCGGAATTCAACGCAACACTGCGCGAAAACACTCGCCCACCAGAAGTAGTGCCGTTTCGCACTTCAATGGACATGCAACTGACAGATGTATCCGATCCAGTTAAGAAGTTTGTTTTTAGTACTTCCACGCAAGCTCCAACCCTTGTTTGGCAAACACAAAGCGGCGTAATAAAAGCGCGTTGGCAAGTTCCTCAACTATTAGATGCATCACCTGTTACCCATGATTACACCTTCTCTTCAGGTTTTGATGCGCCAGACCAAATGTTGCTAACGCCAGATGGCAATAACCTTTACTTGAGAAATGGATCAGAGCTGATTGTCTTGGTGAAAGGTGATAACAAGTTCTCAGTGCGTGAAGTGATCGATCTGACTCAGGGTGATAAAAAGCACTCAGTGAGAACGATGGATTTGTTGGCTGGGGCGTATTCCCTGCTCGTTACGCATAACGATGGTCGTGTATCGCAATGGTTTGATACCTTGCAGGGCGACCAGCGAACTTTGACTCACATTCGTGACTTTAAGTTGGCGTCTGAGCTGAAGTATTTACTTCCCGATTCACACCGCAAAGGTTTCTACAGCTTTTACACCAACGGTACTCTGCAAAGCCACTACACTACCAGTGAGAAGTTGGTGTTGTTTAAACGTGCCTACAAACAAGCGCCAGTGATGGCAGGAATGTCGAATAACGAGCGCTACCTGATCACATGGCAAAACGATGAATTGAATGTCGCGTTTGTTGATAATCCGTATCCAGAAGTGTCTCTGTCCTCCTTATGGCAAAAGGTTTGGTATGAAGGTTACCCAGAGCCCGAATTTGTGTGGCAATCTACCTCAGCCAGTGATGACTTCGAGGCGAAATTCAGCTTAGTGCCAATTGCGTTTGGTACCATCAAGGCGGCGATGTTCGCAATGTTGTTCTCGGTACCACTGGCTGTACTGGGCGCAATTTATACCGCTTACTTTATGTCGCCACGTATGCGTCGCGTGGTGAAGCCATCAATCGAGTTAATGGAAGCTTTGCCTACGGTTATCATTGGTTTCCTTGCCGGACTTTGGTTCGCCCCGATTGTGGAAGACCATTTGATTACCGTTGTGGTGATGTTGTTTGTTTTGCCTCTGAGCACCATGGTGATGGGCGGTCTATGGGCGCTGATCCCACAACCGATACGTAACCGCCTTCCTAACGGGTGGCATGCTTTGGTATTGATGCCTTTGCTTCTGCTGTTGATCGGTTTGGGTGTGTGGATATCACCAATGCTTGAACAAGCCTTCTTTGGTGGGGACATGCGTTTGTTCCTGACTGACCATGGTATTGGCTTTGACCAACGTAACGCGCTGGTGGTTGGTTTGGCTATGGGCTTTGCGGTTATTCCAACGATTTTCACCATTGCCGAAGATGCGATTTTCTCTGTGCCGAAACACTTATCGGATGGTTCATTAGCACTTGGCGCGACGCCATGGCAAACCCTGATTTATGTGGTCCTGCTGACAGCCAGTCCGGGGATTTTCTCGGCAATCATGATGGGACTTGGGCGCGCTGTGGGCGAAACAATGATTGTATTAATGGCGACGGGTAATACGCCATTAATGGATTGGAACGTACTAGAGGGCTTGCGTAGCTTGTCGGCGACCATTGCGGTTGAATTGCCAGAGTCGGAAGTAGGCAGTTCGCACTACCGATTGTTGTTCCTATCGGCATTAATTTTGTTTGTCTTCACCTTTGCGGTGAACGCCTTGGCGGAATGGGTTCGTCAAAGACTAAGAGATAAATATCGTGCGTTGTAATCAGTTAACGAAAGAGCGAGTAATAGCGTGTTAAATTGGATTCGTTCTGGCGCACCTTGGATTTGGTTAACTGGGGGAGCGGTAAGCATCAGTCTGCTTTCTGTCCTCGGGTTATTGCTATTGATTGGCTGGAAGGGGCTTACTTACTTCTGGCCTGCGCCACTTTATCAATGGAATGTTGCTGCGCTGACTCCGGTGCAGGGCGAAGTGCTGCATGAAAACTCGATTCTGGTTGGTCAGGTATACGAACGCAGCTTCGTGCCAAGAAGTTACCTGCCAAAAGAAGCAGCAGATAAACTCGCAGAAGACGAAGAGTTTGCGACGCGCCTAAACATCAAAATTGCCAACCGTGAATTGTACCCAGCGGACTTTATTTCTGTGTTGAGAATGCAGTTGGATGACCCAACGACGCCGGGCGAATGGGCAGTGATTGAACGCAGCAGCGGTGGCTACTTCTTCGGTAAGTTTGTTGCCTTCCAAGATGGTAACACGCGTTACGAAAATGACATTCAAAAGCTTTTGGATCAAAAGCTCGATGATGCCGAAACCTTGCATCACGAAATCGACATGCTGGTGGATGACCAAGTAAAAGACTTGGGATGGCAGTTAGAGCAGCTTCGCTTAGATAAACGCAAGCACGAGCTTAACGACACCATCACTGAAGAGTTTTTAGCAAACAACAGCAAGCGTAAGGCAGAAATTGAAGCTGAGTTAGCCAAGCTAGACATGCAACTTGACGGGCTGCGCTTGGGCTTCTCTGATTATGCGCTGATTGTCGAAGACATGACTGGGACTCAAGTTTCGATTCCATTAGAAGACATTTTGGACTACTGGTATCCAAACCAAATGTCACTGCCTGAAAAAGTTGCCCATTGGGGGAAACAGGTTTGGAAGTTCTTATCCGAAGACCCTCGTGAATCGAACTCAGAAGGTGGTGTTTTCCCCGCGATTTTCGGTACGGTTTTCTTGGTTATCATCATGTCGATCATCGTGATGCCATTGGGTGTGGTTGCGGCGATTTATTTGCATGAATATGCTAAAAACAATGCCCTAACTCGAGTGATCCGTATTGCGGTGATTAACCTTGCAGGTGTTCCTTCTATCGTTTACGGCGTATTTGGTTTGGGCTTTTTTGTTTATACCATTGGTGCCTCAATCGATAACCTGTTTTACGCCGAGCGATTACCTGCTCCAACCTTTGGTACGCCGGGCTTGTTGTGGTCTGCATTGACGCTAGCAGTCTTAACGCTACCTGTGGTGATTGTTACCACAGAAGAAGGTTTAACCCGTATTCCGAGTTCCGTTCGTCATGGTTCGTTAGCCTTGGGCGCAACGCAGTTCGAAACGCTTTGGCGTGTGGTTTTGCCTATGGCAACCCCTGCGATAATCACTGGTTTGATTCTTGCGATTGCTCGCGCTGCGGGTGAGGTAGCACCATTGATGCTGGTGGGGGTCGTGAAATTAGCTTCGAGCTTGCCGGTGGATGGGCAATTCCCTTACGTGCATTTAGACAGAAAGTTTATGCACCTAGGCTTCCACATTTACGATGTCGGATTCCAGACCTCTAATATCGAAGCTGCGCGTCCGTTGGTTTACGCGACTTCCTTCTTACTCGTGACGGTTATTGTCGGACTAAACTTAACAGCAATCAGTATTCGTAATAATCTGCGAGAGAAATACCGAACTTTAGGACAAGATTAAGCATGTTTAACTTTGATAATACATTAGGTTATGAGCCGCCATTGGATGTGCACAACCTGACGGATGAACAAACGGCTATCTCGATTGAGAACCTTAATCTTTTCTATGGTCAGACTCAGGCGCTGCACGACATTTCAATGCGTATTCCAAAGGGGCGCGTAACAGCATTCATCGGACCGTCCGGCTGTGGTAAATCCACATTGCTGCGCTGTATCAATCGAATGAACGATTTAGTCGAAGGTTGTAAGGTGACAGGAAAAGTACGTTTGCACGGTAAGAATGTGTACAACCCAAGCGTGGATGTTGCCACGCTGCGTCGCCGAGTAGGCATGGTATTCCAGCGCCCAAACCCATTCCCTAAGTCGATTTACGAAAACGTGGTTTACGGTCTTCGTTTACAAGGTGTGAAGAACAGTCGCATGTTGGACGATGCGGTCGAGCGTTCACTGCGTTCTGCGGCATTATGGGATGAAGTAAAAGATCGTCTACATGAAAACGCATTTGGACTTTCTGGTGGTCAGCAACAACGTTTAGTGATTGCTCGCGCCGTCGCGATTGAGCCAGAAGTACTATTATTGGATGAGCCAACGTCGGCTTTGGATCCAATCTCAACTTTAACTATTGAAGAGCTTATCAACGAGCTCAAGACTCAATATACTGTGGTTATCGTTACTCATAACATGCAGCAAGCGGCGCGCGTCAGCGATCACACTGCGTTCATTCATATGGGTAAGCTGATTGAATACTCGGATGCGGATTCGATCTTCACTTCTCCAATGAAGAAACAAACCGAAGATTACATTACCGGTCGTTACGGTTAAGCCGCGACCTTTCAAGGATTAAAAGGAAAGCCATGCACTTTGGACGTCACATCTCAGGACAATTTAACGTAGAGCTAGAATCGATTCGTACCCATGTACTTACCATGGGAGGCTTGGTAGAACAGCAGTTGTCGTATGCTATTCAAGCCTTGCATAAGGAAGACATCGAACTGGCGCGTAAAGTTGTGCGTGATGATCACAAAGTTAATGCGATGGAAGTGTCGATTGATGACGCTTGTACTCGCATCATTGCTAAGCGTCAGCCTACGGCAAAAGATTTACGCTTGATCATGGCTATCATTAAGACCATCACAGATCTTGAGCGTATTGGTGATGTTGCGACGCGTATTGCCTACGTGGCGATTGAAAGCCCATCATCGAAAGAGCGCCAATTCCAAGTTTCGTTAGAGCCTTTATGTCGTCAAGCAATCCAAATGCTTCACCAAGTGCTCGATGCCTTTGCGCGCATGGATGTCGAAGCAGCAGCAGAAGTGCACAAGCTTGATGATAAGTTGGATGCGGAATACGAAGCGGTGATTCGTCAGCTGATGACTTACATGATGGAAGATCCGAAAAACATTCCACACATTCTGCAAGTGATGTGGTCTGCACGTGCCATTGAGCGTGTAGGTGACCGTTGCCAGAACATCTGTGAATACATTATCTACTTCGTGAAAGGGAAAGATGTACGCCACCTAGGTGATCAAAGCATCGATGACGTGCTGAAATAACCTTATAACCGCAGACCAAAACCCACAGAGAAATTAATTGCCGTATCGGTAAACGTGTGGGTTTTGTCGTCTTTAAAGATATCTAAATCCGCTCCCGCCCTGACTGAGAGAATCGGATTCACCTGATATACATAGGCACCACCGATGCTCAATCCTGTAGTATCTCTTTTCTCTTCTTTGTAAGTTCCATCATAACTGGCTATACCAAGACTGGCTTGAAAGCCCATTTGTGGCTGGTGGTCAAACATGTGTTGAAAACCAACGCGATAAGCATCGATGGTTTCGTCAAAGTTTCCACTGGTGTAGGTGACTCGAGAGTAATCAAAATAGAGCGCATCAAAGCCAGCAATATCATTGGTGCCAAATTGAATACCAGCGCCACGAAACGAGCCAACTTTCACTTCTGGAGAAATAAATACACCAGAAGCTTGGGCTGAAAGCGGTGTGATAATCAGGGCGATAAGAGAAAGGGTGCGTTTCATAGTTCTACCTAAAAAGATGCCTTCCTTGGCAAATGGACTTACTGAATGAACTTGTGCTTACTTAAAGCTGATTTGGACACCAACGCCGCCAGCAACGTCAGAGGAAGAGTACTTACCCGATGATTCGTAGTGGAAGGTGCCTGATAAACTAACTTGGTCTGTTAGGCCGTAGGCACCGCCAACCGCGACCGCTTCTTTGCTACCTGAGAAGCCAACACCTGCACCGATGGCCAGTTCGCCATGAGTCGCATAAGGACGAGCGTTGGTGACAGCATGTAGACTTGCGCGAATACCATCCATTTGTTCTGCTTGTTGGTTTAGGCGGTAATCGTATTCTGCTGCCAAGCCTTCTAAATGGTTAAGACGATCATCCGTCGGATTATTCTCGATAGGGTTTGATGGCAGTTGTGGCGTTGGGCGCTCTGGGACTTCAGGAATACCGTTGTCTGGTTCAGGAAGCGTTGGATGTTCAGGTGTCGCTTCAATTGGTGGTGTTGGCGATAAATCTGGGCGTGGACGATCTGGCACACCGGGAACACCGTTATCAACTTCAGGCAAAACCGGTTGCTCTGGTACCCCTTGAATTGGGTTGGTTGGAGTGCCTGGGTTTGGGCGATCTGGAATGTGGCCTGCGAATGAGCTTAAAGAAGCAAGAAGGGCACTAGCAGCAGTAAGCTTTACAAGTTTATTTGTCATGTCTGAACTCTCAATAAGTAAACGAGGAACAGCATCCTTACTGTAAGCAATCGCTCTTTCTAAATTCCCTTTGAAGCAGGGCTATCTTATTGAGAAGTATTTTTTATGACTAAGCAGGTCTAATTATTTTGGTGATAACAAATTCTTATCAGGTTAAGGCTTGTTAGCTTGTATTGTTAAACCTTGTTGGATAAGGCCAACGAGCCAACTGACGAGTGGATTATTGCGGTTTCTCACATGCATATGAGCGTGAATAGACTTCATTTGTGGTTGACCATCAATCGTGACATCAACGGCTCTTAATCCCGGAAATTGCTCAACCGGAAGTAAATTGGAGTGAGGCAAATACATGTCGGTGTGTTTGACGACATCAAGTATTGCAGAGACCATTTCTGAGCGAAATCCAATGCTGTGTTCAACGCCCATTTCGGTTAGAAGCTCAGACGCGTAACTGAACTTGTCGTTCCACCCTGGGGAAATCAAAGAAGCAATTGGGTATCCGCCAAGATCATGCGGTTCAACATGAGGTTTGGTGATTGGGTGAGCTTCACGGACAAAAATACGCCCTTTTAAATCCAGTAACTTCGGCGTGTAGATCTCTTTATTGGTTAGCAGTAACTCGTAATTTACTCCCATCAGTGTTTCACCTTTCAAGATCTCATCAACCGTACTGTTCGACCAACCAACTAATTCAAGTTGAGCGTTAGGGGCCAACGTTCTCATTTGTTCGAAGAGGAAACCGGGCAAGCAAGTCATCGTAATTGGTGCCAATGCAATTCGGATTTTGTTGTCCACTTCAGCAGGATCAAATTGATGAGAGCGGTTAACCGCAGCCGCTAAACCATCGAGGTGCGGCGTAATATCGTTGGCGAGAGATTCGGCGAACGGTGTCGGTTCAAGACCTGTTTTTACTTTCACAAACAGCTCGTCATCGAAGTGATTACGTAGCTTTTGTAGCGCTTGACTGATGGCGGGCTGTGAGACGAACAAGCGCTGAGAGGCTTTACGCATGTTTTTCTCTTGCATCAAAATCATAAAGGTCTTGAGCAGATTCAGGTCAAGGGTGTGAAACAGGTCTTTCGCCATGGTACATCTCTAATATTTATCGGGTACGAAGGTTTGATCGTCGATAGGTGCACGAACATACCCTTCTTTGTTCAGTTCTGGCAGTTCAATCACCGGATGTTCGAGCTCTTCGTATTCTACTTGGCTGAGCAAGTGGCTGATACAATTCAAACGTGCTTTCTTTTTATCATCAGAAGGCACTACCCACCAAGGACAGTGTTTAGTGTCTGTGTAAGCAAACATTTTGTCTTTTGCCTCTGAATACTCTGCCCAGCGATTACGTGATTCCAAATCCATCGGGCTGAACTTCCAGCGTTTGATTGGGGTATTGATACGTTCTAGAAAACGCTTTTCTTGCTCTTCATCGGAGACCGAAAACCAGTACTTAATTAAGATGATGCCAGAGCGTTGCAGCATACGTTCAAACTCAGGGCAAGAGCGGAGAAACTCTTCATATTGGTCTGGGGTGCAAAAGCCCATGACTTTCTCTACGCCGGCACGGTTGTACCAACTGCGATCAAACAGCACGATTTCCCCAGCAGCAGGCAGGTGTGCCACATAGCGCTGGAAGTACCATTGTGTTTTTTCTTTCTCTGTTGGGGCGGGAAGGGCTGCGATACGGCAGACACGAGGGTTGAGTTTTTCAGTGATGCGTTTGATGGTGCCACCTTTGCCAGCGGCGTCGCGTCCTTCAAACAGTACCACGACTTTAAGCCCTTTGTGCTTGACCCACTCTTGGAGCTTAACTAATTCAATTTGCAGGTGTTCTAGTGCTTCTTCGTATTCCTTTTTCTTCAGTTTCGCCATGTTTCCTCCCGTCCTTAGTTATCAATATGTTAGCACCCAATAACCAAAGACGGGATTTGAAAGCGCTTAATTGAGAGCTGTTACCATGTTCGCGATAGCATCGGTGTTGGTGACAGGAATCGAAAAATCATCCACATCGGCAGCGCCCATTTTGCTTTGCTCGGCAATAAAGGTCATGTGACTAGGGCGAGTTGTCTTGCCAGATAAATGCACTTCGGTGACTTTGGCTTGTTCAACGATCTGACCAACATTGTCCGCGTTCACACCGGCGCCCGCCATGATCGCAATGCGTCCTTGCGCTTGCTCAACTAAGGCTTTAAGTACATCGATCCCTTGCGGTGCAGAAGGTGCAAGGCCGGAAGTCAAAATACGCTCACAGCCTAAGCTGATCACCTCCTCTAATGCTTTTTCTGCATCGCGACACTGGTCAAAGGCACGATGGAAAGTCACGCCTAAGCCAAGCGCTTGAGCAAATTCACACAGTGCCGTTGCGTACGGCATATGAATGTCGCCGTCTTGAGTGAGCACGCCGAGCACGACACCATTCAAGCCAGCTTGTTTAGCGGCTTCAATATCCCAACGCATCATTTCGATTTCTTCCTCACTGTAGAAGAAGTCACCTTGGCGAGGGCGAATCATAGCGTAAACCGGAATAGTAGAGTGTTTAGCGGCTTGCTGCATAAAGCCATAGCTTGGGGTTAAGCCACCCAAAGCAAGTGAAGAGCAGAGTTCGATGCGGGTTGCACCACCGGCAATCGCGTTGTGGAGAGATTCAATGTTATCAATACAGACTTCAAGTTGAGTGTTCACGAGGTTGTCCTGAATTATTGTAATTACAGCAAATACTAGCAGGACGAAAGGGGAGAATCTGTACTGAGACCGAGGGAAATAGAGGTAAAGTTTTTGCGTGATGCTTGCCTCTTTTGCTTTTCAAAAGTGCAGATAAAAAGAAAGCCCAGAGCGAACTCTGGGCTTTTTTATGACTTTACTTAGACTGATTGGCGTTTGCGGTTTTTCCGCTATAGCTTTTTGCTTTATATATACATCCAACCAACACACCCATTGAGCTTGGGCGGCAGTGTCTATTACTTGCTTAGGTCGTCTGCGTGCTCAGATAGGAACGCTGCAACACCTTTTGGAGATGCGTCCATACCTGCTTTACCTTCTTCCCATTGTGCAGGACATACTTCGCCGTGCTTCTGGTGGAAGTTTAGTGCATCAACCATGCGTAGCATTTCGTCGATGTTACGACCTAGAGGTAGATCGTTAACTACTTGGTGACGTACAAGACCGTCTTCGTCGATTAGGAAAGAACCACGGAAAGCAACGCCTGCTTCTGGGTGCTCTACATCGTACGCTTTACAGATTTCGTGCTTAACGTCAGCAACTAGAGGGTATTTAACTTGACCGATACCGCCATCTTCGATAGCAGTGTTACGCCATGCGTTGTGAGAGAACTGAGAATCGATAGAAACACCGATTACTTCAACACCTTTAGCTTGGAAATCAGCTAGACGGTTGTCGAATGCGATTAGCTCAGATGGGCAAACGAAAGTGAAATCTAGTGGGTAGAAGAATACTACTGCTTTCTTACCTTTAGTGAATTCTGCAAAGTTGAAGTTTTCAACGATTTCGCCGTTACCTAGAACAGCTGCTGCAGTAAAGTCAGGGGCTTGACGACCTACTAGTACCATTTTTTTGCTCCTAAAAATTTTGGTTTGCTCCAAACCTACATTCAGTTATTTAGGTTTGGTCCGTGTTTGTGCGAGACAAACTATAGTACAGATTGTAGTATTGAAAAAAGCGAAATAAATAGATTGAGTTCATCGAAAAAAGCGATAACACCGAAACTATTATCTCGATCACTGGAACAGCAATAGATACAAATAGAATTATGAATAAATGGCCTAGCTTGAAGCAGTTACACTATTTGGTCACTCTGCACGAAACTCGACATTTTAGTGATGCTGCTGAGCGTTGTTTTGTCAGTCAATCTACCTTAAGTAAAGGCATCCAAAACCTTGAAGAGTTGATTGGTTGCCCGCTTTATGAAAAGAAAGATAAAAAAAGCCCATTGGTTTTCACCCAAGCTGGTGAGATGGTGGTGCAGCATGGTCGAGAACTTCTCGCCAAAGGGCAAGATCTTGTTGAGCTGGGGCGTTTATGCCAAGGCGATGATATGGAAGGGCAGCTTAAAGTAGGCTGTATTCCGACCATTGCTCCTTTCTTATTGTGCGACCTTGTCCAAGAGGTGAACTACCGCTTCCCTCAATTAAACCTTCTATTAAGAGAAGATACGACGACCAACTTGCTGCAAGCACTTCGCCACGGTGAGTTGGACGTGTTGATTCTGGCTCTGCCAGTAGAAATAGAGGGAATGGAAAGCCGAGTGGTGGGGCAAGACCCGTTCCGCATGGTGATCAGCGCCAATCAAGCGGATTCCGTACCTGTGCCGATCCGTTATGCAGACTTGCCAGATGAATCCGTCTTCTTATTAGAGAAAGAGCACTGTCTTACAGAGCACGCGGTTTCAGCATGTAAGCTAACGGACAAAGAGAAGATCAACCCATTCACCGCAACCAGTCTTCATACATTGGTGCAAATGGTGGCGAATGGTCTGGGCACCACGTTTATCCCGCAAATGGCGATTGATCATGGTTTGCTACACAACCAGAACTTGGTGGTAATCGACCCTCCTGGTCAGCAAGCATATCGCGATATTGGTTTGGTTTGGCGTCCGAGCTCGTCACGATCAAACACTTTCAATCAATTGGCAGAAGTCGTCTCTGAACTGCTTTAGCTATTAGTATTAGCCTGCTACTCCCGATCTAATATCAAAAAGCGCACTGGAAATAGTGCGCTTTTTAGCATTTTATTCTGCGCGTGAACTTTGACTTGTAAAATTTTACAGATGAACTTTCATGAAGCTTTCATAAAATAGTGAAATTTCACAATGTTAATTTTACACAACTGCCTGTGTAACGCGTTTAAGTCGCGTTTAATTTCCTCTTCCTAGCCCTTGTGAATACAAGGATTTTTCTCCTGCCTCACTATTCATACGCTTGTTTGAATTCAAAAATAACCTGTAAATTTAATGTAATTTAATTACGTAATAACTTACAAATTAAACTCAAAAATCAAACACTTGTTTGATACCGAATAAAACTTTGAATTTAACGTTTTGTTTACTTAAGGGGTTTCGCTTAAACCTTTGTTGGGTTAGCTTAATTAAAGGCTTGTAAGACTTATGTCTAGATTGAAAAAGCAATTCAGGTTGCGCAATGTATAGACACAACGAAGCGAAGTGAACACCAAATCGAAGGATGTAATTTGTTGTTCATAACTTACAAATGTAGCTTTAGGCTGACTGCCCAAGATGAATAAAGCACGTTAAGGATGAATGATTATGCTTGCTCAGACAGAACAAAAAACACAACAACTAAAGCAAACCCAAGGCATGCTTGAGGTGAATGGAGTCGTTGCTCCTGAACATCAAGCAATTTTCCCTGTTGAAGCCCAAACCTTTTTAACTCTACTGTGTGAAAAATTTGCCGGACGTGTTGAACAGTTGCTAGAAGCACGAGAAGAGAAGCAAGCACGCATCGACGCTGGTGAACTGCCAGACTTTCTACCAGAGACACAAGACATTCGTGAAGGAAGTTGGAAGATCCTTGGAATCCCGCAAGATCTGCAAGATCGCCGAGTGGAGATTACAGGACCGACTGATCGCAAGATGGTGATTAACGCACTGAATGCGAATGTAAAAGTGTTCATGGCAGACTTCGAAGATTCGATGTCCCCTGCGTGGAGTAAAGTGCTGGATGGTCAAATCAACCTGCGCGACGCTGTTAATGGCACCATCAGCTACACCAACCCTGGCAATGGCAAACACTATCAGCTGGCAGAAGACCCAGCGGTGTTGATCTGCCGTGTTCGCGGACTGCATCTAAAAGAAAAACACGTAACGTGGCACGGTCAGATCATTCCAGGTGCGCTATTCGATTTCGCTCTGTACTTCTACAACAACTACAAAGCGCTACTGAAAAAGGGAAGCGGTCCTTACTTCTACATTCCAAAACTGCAATCGCATCATGAAGCGAAGTGGTGGAGCGAAGTGTTCCATTTCACCGAAGAGTATTTCGGTTTGGATACAGGCACCATCAAAGCGACTGTGCTGATTGAAACCTTACCAGCCGTATTCGAAATGGATGAGATTCTGTTCTCACTGAAAGAGCACATCGTTGGTTTGAACTGTGGTCGCTGGGATTACATCTTTAGCTACATCAAAACACTGAAAAACCACCCAGATCGCGTACTTCCGGATCGCCAAGTAGTGACGATGGACAAGCCATTCCTCAACGCTTACTCAAGATTGTTGGTGCGAACTTGTCATAAACGTGGCGCATTTGCGATGGGCGGCATGGCAGCCTTTATTCCGGCTAAAGACCCACAAGAAAACCAAAAAGTACTGGATAAGATCCACAACGATAAATCGCTAGAAGCTAACAACGGTCATGACGGTACTTGGGTTGCTCACCCGGGGTTGGCAGACACCGCAATGGAAGTGTTCAGTGCCACGCTGGGGCAGCGCACCAACCAATTGGACGTGAGCCGCTCAGAAGACGCACCAATCACCGCCGCAGAGCTGCTTGAACCGTGTGAGGGTGAGCGCTCAGAAGAAGGTATGCGCCACAACATCCGTGTTGCGCTGCAATACATCGAAGCTTGGATCTCTGGCAACGGTTGTGTGCCGATTTACGGACTGATGGAAGACGCAGCAACGGCAGAAATCTCCCGCGCTTCTATCTGGCAATGGATTCAACACGGCAAGTCGCTCGACAACGGATTGAAGGTCACTAAAGAGCTGTTCGAACTGTATCAGAAAGAAGAGATTGAAGTCGTGAAGCAAGAAATTGGCGAGCAGCGTTACCAAGCAGGTCGATTTGAAGAAGCGGCAGACTTGATGGCAAGGCTCACCACCAGCGATGAACTGACCAACTTTTTAACCATTCCAGGTTATGACTACTTGGATTAACCCAAAGATTTAGAACACTAATTTTATTTCACTAATACATGTTTATTTAACCAATACGTGAAGGATTCGAGGCAGATAAGGATGTACTGCCTGAGAACGGAAAACTCAACGCACATGCACAAGTGCACATTATAAGAGGGATAGACCAATGACTAACTTAACTCGCCGCCAACAAATTGAAGCTCTGGAAAAAGATTGGGCAACCAACCCACGCTGGAAAAACGTAAAGCGCACTTACACAGCAGAAGAAGTAGTAGAACTGCGTGGCTCTATGGTGCCTGCGAACACAATCGCACAACGTGGTGCTGACAAACTTTGGTCACTGGTCAACGGTAGTTCCAAGAAAGGCTACGTAAACTGTCTTGGTGCACTGACAGGTGGTCAAGCCGTACAGCAAGCGAAAGCGGGTATTGAAGCGATTTACCTATCAGGTTGGCAGGTAGCGGCGGATAACAACACCGCTTCGACGATGTACCCAGACCAATCTCTGTACCCAGTAGATTCTGTACCGTCGGTAGTAAAACGCATCAACAACTCATTCCGTCGTGCAGACCAAATTCAGTGGTCAGCTGGTAAGTCACCAGAAGACGAAGGCGGTATTGATTACTTCCTACCAATCGTAGCGGATGCGGAAGCAGGCTTTGGTGGTGTACTGAACGCTTACGAGCTAATGAAATCGATGATCGACGCAGGTGCGGCAGGTGTTCACTTTGAAGACCAACTGGCATCCGTGAAGAAGTGTGGTCACATGGGCGGTAAAGTACTGGTTCCAACTCAAGAAGCAGTGCAAAAACTGGTCGCGGCTCGCCTAGCAGCGGACGTTGCTGGTACGACAACACTAGTAATCGCACGTACCGATGCAAACGCAGCAGACCTACTAACATCTGACTGTGACCCATACGATAAAGACTTCATCGAAGGTGAGCGTACTCAAGAAGGTTTCTACCGTGTACGTGCAGGTATCGACCAAGCTATCTCTCGTGGTCTAGCTTACGCGCCATATGCGGATCTAATCTGGTGTGAGACAGCAACGCCTTGTTTAGAAGAAGCACGCAAGTTTGCAGAAGCGATTCATGCAGAGTACCCAGACCAACTGTTGGCATACAACTGTTCGCCTTCATTCAACTGGGAGAAGAACCTAGACGCAGAAACCATTGCTAAGTTCCAACAAGAGCTGGCTAACATGGGCTACAAGTACCAGTTCATCACGCTAGCAGGTATTCACAACATGTGGTTCAACATGTTCGAACTGGCACACGCTTACGCACAAGGCGAAGGCATGCGTCATTATGTTGAGAAGGTTCAGCGTCCTGAGTTTGAAGCGGCAGAAAAAGGCTACACGTTCGTAGCGCACCAACAAGAGGTTGGTACGGGTTACTTCGATAGAATGACCAACACAATCCAAGGTGGCAACTCATCAGTGACAGCACTGACAGGTTCTACTGAAGAAGACCAATTCTAATCAGCATAGAGTCCACAATTACTACGTTAGTAATGACATCTTTGAGCGGCGATTGAGCCGCTCTTTTTTTTTGCCTGTAATCTGGGCAACTAACGTTTCGCTGCTTATTACTCTGCTTCGATTTCTTCTGGTTCTGTTTCTTCTTGCAGCTCTAACAAGTTAATCGCAATGGTTACAAAGTCTGTATCGGTGATGATGCCCACCAAGTGACCTTTATTGACCACTGGCAAACAGCCAACTTTGTGCTTTTGCATATAGATTGCGCTTTCCTTTAAACCTGCTCTTGGTTCAGCGGTCATGATGTTGGTGTGCATCATTTGGTAAAGCGGCGTGTCGAGGGTAAAAGATTGTTCAGCCTCATCTGGGTGCAAGCAGGATTCTTGTGCGGCAAGAATATCGCGTTGAGTCACCAAGCCTTTTAGGTGTTTATTGGCATCAACAACCGGAATATGTCGAATATCAAGCGCTTCCATCATGCTTTTTGCGTCACGTAATGTGTGCTCACGCAGCAAGGTATGAGGGTTGCGAGTCATCATGTCTTCAACCTTGATCATAGAGACCTCCAGCGGCATTGTCCTTCTCTTAAATATAGAGAATATTTTGCTGTATATCTGGGAGCTAACTCGTTTTTCACTAATAAAATAAAACGATTAGATGGAGATCAATCAGAGGTGAAAATGAACTGGTGTTTTCCATAAATCCAGCTACTCATTTAGGACGAATCTAGGATGTAAGCGCTATCATAAATAACCAAAGCTAAGGCGTTAAAACCTTAGCTTTGGTTACTCTTAACGTTGCTTAAAATGCACACAGATAAGACCATAAGCTTTCGCGTCCACACATCGGCCGATATAGCTTTTATCAGGAAGGTTGACCGCACATAAACGAGGGACCTGCTTTAAGTCACACGCTTGTTGCATTGCGGTGATTTTCTGGTGGTTAGAGTTTGCGAGTGTACCGGAAGAAAACACGAGTACGGCAGCACTTAACGCCATAGTTAACATCTTCATACTTACCTCAATAAATGTTCAAAGAGCAAATGCTCCCCCTCACTATAGTTCAAAGAAATTATTACTGATTGGTTTGTTAATTATTGCTATTTGCCGTTGAAAAACTCAATGCGAGTCAGTTTGCATTTTTCACTGATAAGGGATGTGGTCGGAATGTAATCTAATGAGTTGAATCGCACATTTTTACTTGCTTGATTTTCCAAGATAAGTCTCTGGAAGAAGATACGCTCAGGCTTACCAGATTGAAGATTACAACCTAAATGGAACGAACGACGTGTAACAAGCTCATTGCTTTGGCAGTAGCGGCATTCAGTGTGCAATCCGCTCAAGCGATTGTGTTAGGAGATGAGCAAACCGACCCGGTTGATCGTGTGACTTTACGCGCAAGTAACATGGCAGAGTTTCCGCTGTGTGGCGGCACCATGCTAACAGAACAGTGGGTATTAACTGCGGCACACTGTGTGGTGATGGGGCAGGGAACCAACGAAGCGAGCTACTATGTTACCCCGCCGGGAGAACTGTCGGTGAATGCCAATGTGTACGAACTTAACTCTGCAGGGCTGGATAACTTTTATCCTGTCTCTCACGTTGTGGTTCACCCTGACTACACCCGAATTTCAAAAGCTGAGATTGACAGCAACGGCAACGTAAAGCCTATCCAAACTGGTTTAGATTCAGACATCGCGTTGTTGTACCTCACTCGCCCAGTGGCGAACGCGCGCTTTGCTGATTTAGCAAATAAAGCCGATATGGAAAATATCGAAGCGCGTTTGGCAGCGGATTGGAACGATAATTATCTGACTAATCAACGTGTCGAAAACGTACAAGTTTTTGGCTGGGGAACCACTCAGCCCGATGCTTCTGAATCTTCCAATACGCTCAAAACCACCATCAGCACATTTTTGCCTATCGACAAATGTTATGAGCGTCTAGAAATTGGCAGCAGTTTTCCGGGAGTCATTGATTCAAGAGAAAACCAAACCAAAATTTGCACGCTACCAACGGAGAACCGCGTGTTGGAGCCGGATAGTAATACTCAATATGGTAACTCCGCGTGTAAAGGTGACAGTGGTGGCCCCCTCATTGATGTCGCAACGGGGAAGCAGATTGGTATCGTAAGTGGTGCGCCTCTTATTCTGCCAACGTGCGGCTCTTTAACGATCCCAAGCTTCTACACTAAAGTGGGCCAATATTACGATTGGGTGCAGTCCTATATCACCGCCGATGGTCCACCGGGCAGTTACATTATTGAGCCGAACTTCATCAAAGAAGCGAGTAGTGGAAATGGTGGTGGGGAAGAAGAGTGCCATGATGGCATTGCGACCAACAATTGTGATTTCAGAGGTTCTGAAGACGACGGTGGTAGCGTAGGCGCTTGGTTGTTTGGCTTGTTGGTTCCAGTGGCTTGGATGCGCCGACGCAAAAGTTAAACTTTCAGTATCTGTTAAACGCATTTAGACATTTTAAAAAGCAGCGCACTTCGCTGCTTTTTTTTATGTGTGCTTATCCTGCACCTTTCACGTTTTATTACACTCTTAGTGAAAGCTTTTACAGTCAATCTAAGGGGATTTGCTTGCTATTGCAGCATGTAAACATATACTAGTCTGCTGCGAAAAACTCGTCGCAATTTTATCGTCGTCTTTGACGTGATTTGACCAATAGATAAGACAAGTAACATGCAAGTATCAGATTTCCATTTCGACCTTCCAGATGAACTCATCGCTCGCTACCCTCAACCAGAGCGTACCGCTAGCCGACTGCTGCAAATGGACGGCAATACTGGTGAACTTATTGATGGCACGTTTACCGATGTGCTGGAGCAGGTTCAAGCCGGTGACCTAGTGGTTTTCAACAATACTCGCGTTATTCCTGCGCGTTTGTTTGGTCGTAAAGAATCAGGCGGTAAGCTAGAAGTTCTGGTGGAGCGCATGCTCGACGAGAAAAGCATTCTGGCACACGTTCGCTGTTCTAAATCGCCAAAACCAGGCACAACTATCCTGGTTGGCGAAAACGATGAATACTCAGCGCAAATGGTCGCTCGTCATGACGCACTGTTTGAGCTGAAATTTAACTCTGATAAGACGGTACTCGAGATTCTGGAAGAAATTGGTCACATGCCACTTCCTCCATACATCGACCGCCCAGATGAAGACGCGGATAAAGAGCGTTACCAAACGGTTTATAACCAAAAGCCAGGTGCGGTTGCTGCACCAACGGCGGGTCTTCACTTTGATGATGTTCTACTTGATAAAATCAAAGCGAAAGGCGCAGAGTTTGCGTACGTCACTCTGCACGTAGGTGCGGGTACGTTCCAGCCAGTTAAAGTGGATGACATCAACGATCACCACATGCACGCAGAATACGTTGAAGTACCACAAGACGTAGTGGATGCGATTAACGCAACTAAGGCGCGCGGCGGTCGTATCGTCGCAGTGGGTACAACGTCTGTTCGCTCACTAGAAAGTGCAGCGCAAGACGCGCTAAAGAAAGGCACAGAACTGGTTCCATTCTTTGGCGATACTGAAATCTTTATCTACCCTGGTTACGAGTACCAGCTGGTGGATTGCTTGATCACCAACTTCCACTTACCTGAATCAACCCTGATCATGTTGGTAAGTGCGTTTGCAGGTTACGAGAACACCATGAATGCTTACAAGCACGCGGTGGAAAACAAATACCGTTTCTTCTCGTACGGTGATTCAATGTTTATTAAAAAGAATACCGCATAATGTTTTAACCCCTCTCTAGCCCTCTTCTCAAAAAAGGGGGAGGAAAGGAGGGGGAGAAAGCTAACGATTTACGAGTGCTAGCAGTAAGCTAGGAAATAAAGCGGAATCTCTGCTTTGTCTCTCGCACGGAAAAGCGACCGCTCCTTAAAATAGGGTTTACCACCCTGGATACATAGTCAGACTGTTTCTCTGACACCCGGAGGCATCGTGAAATTAAAATTCGATCTTAAGAAGAAAAACGGCAATGCGCGTCGTGGTCAACTGACCTTCGAACGTGGCACTGTTCAAACTCCTGCGTTCATGCCAGTAGGTACTTACGGTACTGTTAAAGGCATGACACCAGAAGAAGTGAAAGGTACTGGCGCAGAAATCTTGCTAGGTAACACTTTCCACCTATGGCTACGTCCTGGTCAAGAAGTGATGAAAATGCACGGTGACCTGCACGATTTCATGAACTGGCACGGTCCTATTCTTACCGATTCAGGCGGTTTCCAAGTATTCAGCCTAGGCAAAATGCGTAAGATCACTGAGAAAGGTGTTCACTTCCGTAGCCCTGTAAACGGTGACAAGATTTTCATGGACGCTGAAAAGTCGATGGAAATCCAAAAAGACCTAGGTTCTGACATCGTAATGATCTTCGACGAGTGTACGCCATACCCAGCGACACACAACGAAGCGAAAAAGTCGATGGAAATGTCACTACGTTGGGCACAACGCTCACGTGATCACTTCGATAAGCTAGAAAACCCGAACAACCTATTTGGTATCGTTCAAGGTGGTGTTTACGAAGATCTACGTGATGTGTCTATCAAAGGTCTGACAGAAATCGGCTTTGATGGCTACGCAGTTGGTGGCCTTGCAGTAGGCGAACCGAAAGAAGACATGCACCGTATTCTTGAGCACACATGTCCACAGCTTCCAGAAGACAAGCCTCGTTACCTAATGGGCGTAGGCAAGCCGGAAGACTTGGTTGAAGGTGTTCGTCGTGGTATCGACATGTTTGACTGTGTAATGCCAACGCGTAACGCGCGTAATGGTCACCTATTTGTGACTGGTGGTGTGATCAAGATCCGTAATGCGAAACATAAAACGGATACAACTCCGCTAGATCCGCATTGTGACTGTTACACTTGTCAGCACTACAGCAAATCGTACCTTCACCACCTAGAGCGTTGTAACGAAATCCTAGGTGCTCGTCTGAACACTATCCACAACCTGCGCTACTACCAGCGTCTGATGGAAAGCATTCGTAAGGCGATTGATGAAGATCGTTTCGATGAGTTCGTTACTGAGTTCTATGAGCGTCGTGGTCGTGAAGTACCACCACTAGCAAAAGAGCAGTAATTGACAGATTAAAAGAATTAAAGCCTTTGGCATGTTGCCAGAGGCTTTTGCTAATAAAGTAGGCTAACGTACGTTATTTTTGAGAAGGTGATCTCTATTACTCACTCTCAAACTTGAATCTAAATTACGAAAGCCCAACTTGTTGGATTATCAATAAAATATAATGAGGATGTTTTAATGTTTATTTCTCAAGCTCACGCAGCAGCAGAAGGCGCACCAGCAGGCGGCGGTTTTGAAATGCTAATCATGCTAGGCATGTTCGCGGTGATCTTCTACTTCATGATCTACCGCCCACAATCTAAGCGTGTTAAAGAACACAAGAACCTAATGTCTTCTATGGGCAAAGGTGATGAAGTTCTAACAAGCGGCGGCCTAGTGGGTAAAATCACTAAGATCGCTGAAGACAACGATTTCATTTCAATTGAGCTAAACGCAAACAATGAAGTTGTAATCAAGAAAGACTTCGTAACTGCAGTGCTACCAAAAGGTACGCTGAAGTCTCTATAAAACAGCTAAAGGATCCTCGCTGTGCTAAACCGTTATCCATTATGGAAGTACTTGATGGTCTTTTTTGCCATCATCACCGCTGCGTTGTACGCACTTCCAAATATCTACGGTGAAGATCCGGCTATTCAAGTTACAGGGGCGCGTGGCGCCTCTGTAGATATGTCAACGCTGGATGCTGTCACCAAAGCTCTTGATAAAGAGCAACTCTCTCATAAATCCATTGCTCTCGAGAATGGATCAATCCTTGTTCGTTTCAATGACACTGACACTCAAATCAGTGCCCGCGATATCATCAGCGAAGCGCTTGGCCAAGATAAAATTGTTGCACTAAACCTTGCTCCTGCTACGCCAGATTGGCTAGAAGCAATCGGTGCGTCGCCACTTAAGCTAGGTCTTGACCTACGTGGTGGTGTTCACTTCCTAATGGAAGTTGACATGGACGCGGCGATGGAGAAGTTGGTTGGTCAACAAGAAGAAGCTTTCCGTAGCGAACTTCGTGAAGCTAAGATCCGTTACCGTGCAATCCGTCCTTCTGGTACAGAAGGTGTGGAAGTATTGCTACGTAATGAGGAGCAACTAGCGGAAGCGAAAGCAACGCTAGAAAAGAATCACCCAGACATGAACTTTGTCGACTCTGATTCTAATGGTCGTTACGCGTTGATTGCCACCTTTACCGAGCAACGTTTACAAGAGATACGTAACTACGCAGTTGAACAAAACATCACGATTCTTCGTAACCGTGTTAACGAACTGGGTGTTGCTGAACCATTGGTTCAACGTCAAGGTGCTAGCCGCATCGTAGTTGAACTACCTGGTGTTCAAGACACAGCTCGTGCGAAGGAAATTCTAGGTGCTACGGCAACACTAGAGTTCCGTGAAGTTGACGATAAAGCTGACCTATCAGCGGCGGCAAATGGTCGCGCGCCAGCAGGTAGCGAAATCAAGATGGACCGTGATGGTCGCCCAGTTGTGCTTAAGAAGCGCGTTATTCTTGGTGGTCAAAGCATCACGGATGCAAGCTCAAGTGTTGATGAATACGGTCGTCCACAAGTTAACATCTCGCTAGACAGCGAAGGTGGTAACAAAATGTCTGCGTTCTCTAAGAAGAACATCGGTAAGCTAATGGCTACCGTATTTGCAGAATACAAAGACAGTGGTCGTCGTACGCCTGAAGGCAAAGTTATTCTTGATAAGCATGAAGAAGTCATCAACCAAGCAACGATTCAATCGGCTCTTGGTCGTAACTTCCGTATCACAGGTATCGACTCTGCTGCAGAAGCGCACAACCTAGCACTTCTACTACGTGCTGGTGCACTGATCGCACCTATCTCTATCGTTGAAGAACGTACCATTGGTCCATCAATGGGTCAGCAAAACATCGATATGGGTATCCAAGCATGTATCTGGGGTATGGTTGCGGTAATGCTGTTTACGCTGCTTTACTACCGTGGCTTCGGTCTGATTGCTAACATTGCATTGATGGCAAACTTGGTTCTTATCATTGGTGTAATGTCGATGATTCCAGGCGCTACCATGACGCTGCCAGGTATTGCCGGTATCGTATTAACCGTCGGTATGGCGGTCGATGCGAACGTGCTGATATTCGAGCGTATCCGTGAAGAACTTCGAGATGGACGCAGTCCACAACAAGCGATTCACCAAGGTTACGCTAACGCATTCAGTACCATTGCCGATGCGAACATCACAACACTTATCACTGCAATCATTCTATTTGCAGTGGGTACAGGTGCGGTGAAAGGTTTCGCGGTAACACTATCTATCGGTATCTTAACTTCAATGTTCACCGCTATTGTGGGTACACGTTGTATCGTGAACCTGATTTACGGTGGCAAACGCGTTGATAAATTGTCGATCTAAGGCTGGGAATTAATATGTTTCAAATTCTAAAAGCAGAAAACACGATCGGCTTTATGCGTTGGTCGAAAGTCGCGTTCGTATTCTCTATCGTTATGATCGCTGCTTCTATCTTCACGCTATCAACCAAATGGTTGAACTGGGGCCTAGACTTTACTGGCGGTACGCTTATCGAGGTGGGTTTTGAACAACCAGCAAACCTTGAAGAGATTCGTGCAGCGCTAGATTCAAAAGGCTTCGGTGATGCGACAGTACAAAACTTTGGTAGTGCTCGCGATGTAATGGTTCGTCTTCGTCCTCGTGACGATATGTCTGGTGAAACACTAGGTAACCAAATCATTGGTGCTATCAAAGAAGGTACGGGCGAAAGCGTAGAAATGCGTCGTATCGAGTTTGTAGGTCCAAACGTTGGTGATGAGCTGACAGAAGCGGGTGGTCTAGCGATTCTTGTATCGCTGATCTGTATCCTGATCTACGTATCGATGCGATTTGAATGGCGTCTAGCGGCTGGTGCGGTAATGGCACTAGCACACGATATCATCATCACGCTGGGTGTGTTCTCGTTCCTACAAATCGAAGTTGACCTTACCATCGTAGCGGCGCTACTAACGGTAGTCGGTTACTCGCTCAACGATACCATCGTTGTATTCGACCGGATTCGTGAAAACTTCCGTAAGATGCGTAAGGGCGAACCTTCAGACATCATGGATGCATCAATCACTCAAACATTGAGCCGTACATTGATTACATCGGGTACAACCTTGTTCGTAGTAATTGCACTGTTCATGCAAGGTGGTGCGATGATTCACGGCTTCGCAACCGCACTTCTACTTGGTATCACGGTAGGTACTTACTCTTCTATCTACGTAGCATCAGCACTAGCGCTGAAACTGGGTATCCAGAAAGAGCACTTGATGCCACCTCAAGTAGAAAAAGAAGGTGCAGAGTTCGACGAGATGCCATAAGGCAGATTGAGAACCGAAAACAAAAACCGCTGAGTAGTCAGCGGTTTTTTTATACCTGAAGAAACTTGCTTAAGTGCCGTTTGAACTGGTTAGTGAATTTCAGATATAAAAAAGCCCCGCTCAATGAGCAGGGCTATTCAAAAGTCATCAGCGTGACGGGCTTAGTATGACTTTAGAATCTTACTTAAGGATCGCGCTGTTGCCGTTTTCGCGAACGTGCTTAAGAAGAGATTTTACGCCACGAGCGCTAGAAGCAACAATGTTACCAGACTTCATGTAGTCAGTACCGCCAGCGAAGTCAGTTAGGATTGCGCCAGCTTCACGAGCGATAAGTTCGCCTGCAGCCATTTGCCAAGGTTTTAGACCTAGCTCGAAGTAACCATCTACACGGCCAGCAGCCACGTAACATAGGTCAAGAGCAGAACAACCGCTACGACGGAAGTCAGCACACTCAGTGAATAGAGAACCTACGATCTTGATGTAAGACTCAGAGTGTTGCTTCTGTTTGAATGGGAAACCAGTCGCTAGAACAGTACCGTGTAGGTCTTTAAGTTGAGTAACACGGATACGAGCGTTGTTTAGTTGAGCACCAGCACCACGTTGTGCAGTGAATAGCTCGTTTTGCATTGGATCGTATACACAAGCTACTTCAGTTTTACCTTTGAAGCGAACCGCGATAGATACTGCGAAAGTTGGATAACCTTTTACAAAGTTATTAGTGCCATCCATTGGGTCGATGATCCATTGTACGTCTTTATCTTTACCTTCGATAAGACCAGCTTCTTCAGAAACGATACAGTGCTCTGGGTAAGAGTGCTTGATAGTATCGATGATGATAGCTTCTGCTTCTTTGTCTACGTTAGTAACAAAGTCATTAGTGCCTTTTAGCGTAGATTCAATTTTATCTGTGTTTTCTAATGATTTAGCAATATGATTGCCTGCTTTTCGCGCAGCGCGAATAGCAATGTTTAGCATTGGATGCATACGAATTTCCCAACGGATGTTAAAGAACAATTTAAAGCGGCGGCGAGTATACCAGAGTCAAGGGAAAAGGGAAGTGGTTATTTTTTGTTCGCAGGAAGAGCTCGCCGTGATATCTCTCTCGCTAGAGAAGAAAACAATTGATGAGAATACGAATAGAAACCTGCTTCACCCTAGGGTGTGTAAAAAAATTATGGTAACATCCTTCGGTTTTAATTTAGGTAGCAAATACAGATGTTGGATCAAGTAAAAATCGTACTCGTCGGAACTTCTCATTCAGGCAACATTGGCTCCGCTGCGCGAGCAATGAAAGTTATGGGTTTAAGCCAACTTGTATTAGTTGATCCACAATGTGAAGTGGATGAGCAAACACTTGCTCTTGCCGCTGGTGCTGGTGACATTGCACAAAATGCAGCCGTAGTAAGTACGCTTGAAGAAGCCATTGAAGATTGCGGTCTTGTAGTCGGTTCAAGTGCTCGCTCACGCACACTTGAGTGGCCGATGCTTGAGCCTCGTGAATGTGGTGAAAAGTTCGCTATTGAAGGTCAAAAGCACCCTGTAGCGTTGGTGTTTGGCCGCGAAAGAACTGGCCTAACTAACGATGAATTGCAGAAGTGCCACTACCATGTTTGTATCCCTGCTAACCCTGAATACAGCTCGCTAAACTTGGCGATGGCGGTTCAAACCTTGAGTTATGAAGTGCGCGTTGCACATCTCAACTTGGAGCAAAGCCAATACACACCAAGTGAGCCTGAAGAATATCCACGTCATAAAGAGCTAGAAATGTTCTTTGAACACCTTGAAAAGGTGATGGTGGAGACCCAATTTATTAACAAAGAACAGCCAGGTCAGGTGATGAACAAGCTACGCCGCTTGTACTCACGAGCAAGGCCAGAGGCGCAAGAGTTGAACATTTTACGCGGTGTTTTGACTGCGATTGAAAAGAAACTCTGAACAAATAATAACCGCTTTAGGTGTAAGGATGAATACCTGACTAAATTAGTCAAATAAATACTTGACCAAAATAGTCAGGTATGGGAATATCCTTGTCATTACAAACCATGTGGATACGGTGTGGAATGAAACTTACATCTAAAGGAAGATATGCGGTGACAGCCATGCTGGACGTGGCACTGCACTCGCAACAAAACCCAGTCCCTCTAGCTGATATTTCAGAGCGTCAGGGTATCTCGCTCTCTTACTTAGAGCAGCTCTTTTCAAAACTGCGTAAAGCAGGTCTTGTAGCCAGCGTTCGTGGCCCAGGTGGTGGTTACCGCCTAGGAGCAGAGGCGCATAGTATTGCGATCGGCACAGTAATCGCAGCGGTTGATGAGTCAGTTGATGCAACTAAATGCCAAGGTAAAGGAGATTGCCAAGGCGGTACACGTTGCCTAACTCACACCCTATGGCGTGACCTAAGCTCTCGCATTAGTGACTTCTTGAACAACATTACGCTCGGTGAGCTAATGACAGACAACGAAGTCTTACAAATTTCTGATCGTCAGGACATTGATCTGGCGGTAACTCATGGGTTATCAAACAAAAATACAACCGCCGCGCCCATCGGTGTAAACGTCCGCTCTTAGCGGTCTGCATTTTACATTGGAGTAGAGAATGAAACTGCCGATTTATCTTGATTATTCCGCTACATGTCCAGTAGATCCTCGTGTTGCTGAAAAAATGGTTCAGTACATGACAATGGATGGCACATTTGGCAACCCAGCTTCGCGTTCGCACCGTTACGGCTGGCAGGCAGAAGAAGCTGTAGATACTGCTCGTGAGCAAATTGCTGACCTTCTAAATGCAGATCCACGCGAAATCGTATTTACATCAGGTGCGACTGAGTCTGACAACCTTGCAATTAAAGGTGCTGCTCATTTTTACTCTAAGAAGGGTAAACACGTAATCACTTGTAAAACAGAGCACAAAGCCGTTCTTGACCCATGCCGTCAACTAGAGCGCGAAGGCTTTGAAGTGACTTACCTAGAGCCAGAATCAAACGGTCTGATTGACCTAAACAAACTTCAAGCAGCAATGCGTGAAGACACTGTTTTGGTTTCAATCATGCACGTTAACAACGAGATTGGTGTGATCCAAGACATCACCGCAATCGGCGAACTATGTCGCGAACGTAAGATTGTGTTCCATGTGGATGCTGCACAGTCTGCGGGCAAACTGCCAATCGACGTTCAAGAAATGAAAGTTGACCTTATTTCACTGTCTGCGCACAAAGCTTACGGCCCTAAAGGAATCGGTGCACTTTACGTTCGTCGTAAACCTCGTATCCGTCTTGAAGCGCAAATGCACGGTGGCGGTCATGAGCGTGGCTTCCGCTCTGGTACACTTCCAACTCACCAAATCGTGGGCATGGGTGAAGCGTTCCGTGTGGCAAAAGAAGACATGCAAAAAGATTACGATCACGCACTAGCACTTCGTAACCGTCTTCTAGATGGCGTTAAAGATCTAGAAGCCGTAACGGTAAACGGTGACCTAGAACAGCGTGTTCCTCACAACCTAAACGTGAGCTTTGCATTCGTAGAAGGCGAATCTCTACTGATGTCACTAAAAGACCTAGCAGTATCTTCTGGTAGTGCTTGTACATCAGCGAGCCTAGAGCCATCTTACGTTCTTCGTGCACTTGGCCTAGACGACGAATTAGCACACAGCTCAGTACGTTTCTCATTTGGTCGTTTCACGACTGAAGCAGAAATTGATTACGCAATTGAACAAATCCGCGTTGCAGTGACTAAGCTACGCGACATGTCTCCTCTATGGGATATGTACAAGGAAGGGGTTGATCTGAGCACTGTTGAATGGGCTCACCATTAATCTCACGGACTGAATAGAGGATTCGAGGTAATTTATCATGGCATACAGCGAAAAAGTAATTGATCACTACGAAAACCCACGTAACGTTGGTTCGTTCGATAAAGAAGATCCATCAGTAGGCAGCGGCATGGTTGGCGCGCCAGCTTGTGGTGACGTAATGAAGCTTCAAATCAAAGTGACGCCAGAAGGCATCATTGAAGACGCGAAATTCAAAACATACGGTTGTGGTAGTGCAATCGCTTCAAGCTCACTAGTAACTGAGTGGGTAAAAGGCAAGTCTATTGACGAAGCGGCATCTATCAAAAACTCTGAGATTGCAGAAGAGCTAGAGCTTCCACCAGTGAAAGTACACTGCTCAATCCTAGCGGAAGACGCAATCAAAGCAGCGGTTGCTGACTACAAGAAAAAACACCAGGAATAATTATTCCGTATATAATGGGAGCCCTTAAACGCTCCCATTCCAAAACGTAATTTAGACAGACTAAGGTGCAGTATGGCCATCACAATGACAGAATCAGCGGCGAGTCGCGTAAAAGCATTCCTAGATAACCGAGGCAAAGGTATCGGTTTGCGTCTTGGAGTGAAGACGACAGGCTGTTCCGGCATGGCTTACGTTCTTGAGTTTGTTGATGAACTAAACGAAGAAGACGAAGTTTTTGAACTGTCTGAAGTGAAAATCATCATTGATAAGAAAAGCTTGGTATACCTAGACGGTACTGAGTTGGATTACGTTAAGGAAGGGTTGAATGAAGGTTTTGAATTCAACAACCCTAACGCAAAAAGTGAATGTGGTTGTGGTGAAAGCTTCAACGTCTAATTGACTGTCCTTCTGGGCAAACGAGTCCAGAAGGCTTTACTAGGACCCGATCTTAATGAATCACTTTGAATTATTTGGGCTACCAAGTCAGTTTCAGCTGGATGGTAGCCTTCTTTCTTCTCAGTTCCGAGAACTACAAAAACGCTTCCACCCAGATAACTTTGCTACTGCCTCAGAGCGTGATCGCTTGATGGCTGTTCAAAAAGCAGCGCAAATCAACGATGCGTATCAAGTGCTTAAGCATCCTATCTCTCGCGCTGAATACATTTTGGCAGAAAACGGCACAGAAATTCGTGGTGAGCAACAAACCATGCAAGACCCGATGTTCCTAATGGAGCAAATGGAACTGCGTGAAGAACTGGAAGACATTGCTGGCAGCTCTGATCCGGAATCAGCGCTTTTTGACTTCGACTCTAAGGTCAGCAAAATGTACAAACAGCATTTGGCGAGTGTAGAGCAAGAACTTGACCAAGGTCTTTGGGCTGAAGCCGCTGACCGAGTTCGTAAACTCAAATTCATTGCCAAGCTAAAAAACGAAATTGAACTGGTTGAAGACAAGCTCCTCGGCTAGTTAGCGCGACAAGGACCCATCATGGCACTACTTCAAATCGCAGAACCGGGCCAAAGCTCGGCACCTCATGAGCATAAGCTAGCAGCGGGTATCGACTTAGGTACCACCAACTCTTTGGTTGCCTCTGTACGCAGTGGCGACGCGACCACGCTGAAAGACGAGCAAGGCCGTAGCATTTTGCCGTCAGTGGTGAACTACACGCAAGATTCAGCGTCAGTTGGTTACGATGCCAAAGCAAAAGCAGAGCTAGAACCAGCAAACACCATTATCTCGGTAAAACGTTTGATCGGCCGTTCACTGAAAGACATTCAAGCTCGCTACCCATCTTTGCCTTACCAATTTAAAGAAAGCGACAACGGTCTGCCAATTCTGCAAACCGCTCAAGGTGACAAAAACCCGATTGAAGTGTCTGCCGACATTCTTAAAGCGTTAGGTAAACGTGCTGAAGATACGCTAGGTGGTGAGTTAGCTGGCGTGGTTATTACTGTTCCTGCTTACTTTGATGACGCTCAACGTGCTGGTACAAAAGATGCGGCGAAATTGGCTGGTCTTCATGTGCTGCGTCTGCTTAACGAGCCGACAGCAGCAGCGATCGCTTACGGGCTAGACTCTGGCCAAGAGGGCGTGATTGCGGTTTACGATCTAGGTGGTGGTACATTCGATATCTCTATCCTACGTTTGTCGAAAGGCGTATTTGAAGTATTAGCAACCGGTGGCGACTCTGCACTAGGCGGTGATGATTTTGACCACCTACTAGCAGATTACCTAATGGAGCAAGCGGGACTAGAAGCGCCGCTTTCTGCTGAGAAAAACCGCGCATTATTAAACATTGCAACGGCGACGAAGATTGCTTTCTCTGAGCAAGACAGCGTTGATGTGGATGTATTTGGCTGGAAAGGTTCAGTGACTCGCGAGCAGTTCGAAGATTTGATTCGTCCGCTAGTGAAGAAAACCCTGATGTCTTGCCGCCGTGCGCTGAAAGATGCGGATGTAGATGCGGAAGACGTACTTGAAGCGGTCATGGTTGGCGGTTCAACACGCACATTGCTTGTACGTGAAATGGTAGGTGAATTCTTCGGCCGTACACCACTGACAAGCATTAACCCAGATGAAGTTGTTGCAATCGGTGCCGGTATTCAAGCAGATATCCTAGCGGGTAACAAACCCGACTCGGAAATGCTGCTCCTTGACGTCATTCCACTGTCTCTTGGTATCGAAACCATGGGTGGCTTGGTTGAGAAGATTATTCCTCGCAACACCACGATCCCAGTGGCTCGCGCACAAGAATTTACGACGTTCAAAGATGGTCAAACAGCCATGAGTGTGCACACTGTACAAGGTGAGCGTGAGATGGTTGAAGACTGTCGTTCACTGGCTCGCTTCTCATTAAAAGGCATTCCTCCTATGGCTGCGGGTGCTGCACACATTCGTGTGACGTACCAAGTGGATGCCGATGGTCTATTGTCTGTTACGGCAATGGAAAAAAGCACTGGTGTTCAATCTGAGATTCAAGTGAAGCCATCTTACGGCCTAAGTGATGATGAAGTAGCAAATATGCTGCGTGATTCGATGACTTACGCGAAAGAAGACATGCAAGCTCGCGCTTTAGCTGAGCAGCGTGTAGAAGCGGATCGTGTAATTGAAGGTTTGATCGCAGCAATGCAAGCGGATGGCGATGAACTGCTGTCTGAGCAAGAAAAGCAAGATTTAATCAAAGTAATTGAAGCGCTGATTGAACTGCGTAATGGCGAAGATGCCGATGCCATCGAGCAAGGCATTAAAGATACCGACAAAGCAAGCCAAGATTTTGCGTCGCGCCGTATGGATAAATCAATTCGAGCTGCACTGTCAGGTCAGTCAGTTAATGATATATAAGAGATAAGTAGTTATGCCTAAGATTATTGTATTACCGCACGAAGATTTGTGCCCAGAAGGTGCAGTGTTGGAAGCAAACACTGGTGACACTGTTCTAGATGTTGCACTAAAAAACGGTATCGGTATTGAACATGCATGTGAAAAATCATGTGCATGTACAACTTGCCACGTGATCATTCGTGAAGGTTTTGACTCGTTAGAAGAGAGTGAAGAGCTAGAAGATGACATGCTTGATAAAGCATGGGGTCTAGAGCCTGAGTCTCGTCTTGGTTGTCAGGCTAAAGTTGCAGACGAAGATTTGGTTGTAGAGATTCCAAAGTACACACTAAACCACGCGTCAGAAGATCATTAATACTATCTCCCCAATATAGGGGCGAAGCATAAGGAAGATGAGCAATGAAATGGACAGATTCTCGCGACATCGCGATTGAGCTTTGTGACAAGTTTCCAGATGTCGATCCTAAAACCGTGCGTTTTACCGATCTCCACCAATGGATCATGGAATTAGATGAGTTTGACGATGAGCCAAACCGTTCTAATGAAAAGATTCTTGAGGCGGTCATACTGTGCTGGATGGACGAAGCGGATTAATGCTCGATTCGGCGGTAAAACGCAGCAGAGTTAACAATTCTCACTAAAAAAAGCGGACCTTTAGGTCCGTTTTTTTATCAAGTTGACATTTTTACCCTACATAATGCTAACATCCGTTAGTTATCAAAAAAGAAGAGGCGTAGGCAACGCCGTTATAAGACAAGGAGAAACCATGTCTACACAGATGTCTGTATTTCTTAGCCAAGAACCAGCGGCACCACATTGGGGCGACAAAGCACTGCTTTCTTTCGCTGAGAATGGCACAACCATTCACCTAGGTGAAGGTCACGATCTTGGTGCGATTCAACGTGCAGCGCGTCAACTCGATGGCCAAGGAATTCGTTCAATTTTACTTGCTGGTGACAACTGGGATTTGGAGAGCGTTTGGGCATTCCACCAAGGTTACCGCAACCCGAAAAAACACGGTACGCTAGAGTGGGTTGAGCTTTCTGAGCAAGACCAAGCCGAGCTGCACGCTCGTATCACCTCTACGGACTTTACTCGCGATATCATCAACAAAACAGCTGAAGAAGTGGCGCCACGTCAATTGGCAACCATGGCAGCTGAATTCATCAAATCAATCGCACCACAAGGCACAGTAACGGCTCGTATCGTTAAAGATAAAGATCTGCTTTCAGAAGGTTGGGAAGGCATTTACGCAGTAGGTCGTGGCTCTGAGCGCACGTCAGCGATGCTGCAACTTGATTACAACCCAACAGGTGATGAAAACGCGCCAGTATTTGCGTGTCTTGTTGGTAAAGGCATTACCTTTGATTCAGGCGGTTACAGCCTTAAGCCATCAAACTTCATGACAGCAATGAAAGCGGACATGGGCGGTTCAGGTACGATTACTGGCGGCCTTGGTCTAGCTATTCTTCGCGGTCTTAATAAGCGTGTGAAGCTGATCCTTTGTTGTGCGGAGAACATGGTTTCTGGTCGTGCACTTAAACTTGGCGACATCATCACTTACAAAAACGGTAAGACCGTTGAGATCATGAACACCGACGCAGAAGGTCGTTTGGTTCTTGCTGATGGTCTTATTTACGCAAGTGAGCAAAATCCTGAGCTGATCATTGACTGTGCAACCTTAACGGGCGCAGCGAAGAATGCACTAGGTAATGACTACCATGCACTAATGAGCTTTGATGATGAGCTTTCACACCAAGCGCTAACGGCGGCGAATCAAGAGAAAGAAGGCCTATGGCCACTGCCTCTTGCTGATTTTCACCGTGGCATGCTGCCATCAAACTTTGCTGACCTATCTAACATCAGTTCTGGTGATTACTCGCCAGGCGCAAGTACAGCTGCGGCATTCTTGTCTTACTTCGTTGAAGATTACAAGAAAGGTTGGTTGCACTTCGATTGCGCAGGTACGTACCGTAAGTCAGCGTCTGATAAGTGGGCGGCAGGCGCGACAGGCATGGGTGTTCGCACACTTGCTCGTTTCCTGAACGAACAAGCCGCAAAATAAGACTTTTACCAGTGCAGACACCCTGTCTGTACTGGTATAACTAAGAGAGACGCAAGTCACTCATATAAAACTATTATTACAAGTACAAAAAGGAAACCTTATGGCTCTAGAAAGAACGTTTTCAATTGTTAAGCCTGACGCTGTAGAACGCAATCTGATTGGTGAAATTTACCACCGCATTGAGAAAGCAGGTCTACGTATCGTTGCTGCAAAAATGGTTCATCTGACAGAAGAACAGGCGAGCGGTTTTTACGCAGAACATGAAGGCAAACCTTTTTTCCCAGCACTGAAAGAGTTCATGACATCTGGTCCTATCATGGTTCAGGTTCTTGAAGGTGAAGATGCCATCGCTCGTTACCGTGAGCTTATGGGTAAAACAAACCCAGAAGAAGCGGCATGCGGTACAATCCGTGCGGATTACGCACTGAGCATGCGTCATAACTCTGTTCATGGTTCAGACAGCCCAGAATCAGCAGCTCGTGAAATCGAGTACTTTTTCCCAGAGTCAGAGATTTGCCCTCGCTAATCTTGTATTAATTTGATTTTTAAGCCTCGGACTTTTCCGGGGCTTTTTATTATCTGCTTGCCAGTGGGAAAGGGTGATAAATTGTTGGCTAAAATTTAATCATCAAGATTTTAATGCCTTAGCAAACTCAAGGTTTTAGAACCCTTGTTGTGACTGCATAAAGGCTGTACAATTCGCGCCCTTATTCTTGTTTCAGTCATTGAGAGGCAACATGACCACTGAAAAAATCAATCTACTCGACTTTGATCGCAAAGGCATGCGTCAATTTTTCGCGGAAGAGCTAGGCGAAAAAGCGTTCCGTGCGGATCAGGTTATGAAGTGGATCTACCATTTCGGTGTTGATGACTTCGACAATATGACGAACATCAACAAGAAGCTACGTGAAAAACTGCAACACAAGTGTGAAATCAAAGCACCGACGGTAGCAGAAGCGCAACACTCTTCAGACGGCACGATTAAGTGGGCGATGAAAGTGGGCGATCAAGACGTAGAAACGGTATACATCCCTGAAGATGATCGCGCGACATTGTGTGTGTCTTCTCAGGTAGGTTGTGCATTGGAATGTAAGTTCTGCTCAACTGCTCAACAAGGCTTCAACCGTAACCTAAAAGTATCTGAAATCATCGGTCAGGTATGGCGTGCTGCTCGTGAAATCGGTTTGCAAAAAGAAACCGGTCGCCGTCCAATCACTAACGTCGTGATGATGGGCATGGGTGAGCCACTTCTTAACATGAAGAACCTAATCCCAGCGCTTGAAATCATGCTTGATGATCTTGGCTTCGGTCTTTCTAAGCGTCGCGTTACTGTATCAACGTCAGGTGTGGTTTCTGGTCTTGATCAGATGACGGGTAAGATTGATGTCGCATTAGCGATCTCCCTACATGCGCCAAACGATAAGCTGCGTAGTGAAATCATGCCAATCAACGACCGTTGGGATATCCAAGATTTCTTAGCATCTGTACGTCGCTACATTGCGTCTTCAAACGCGAACCGCGGTAAAGTAACGGTTGAATACGTACTGCTTGATCATGTGAACGATGACATGGACCACGCACGTGAGTTGGCGGAGCTAATGAAAGATACGCCATGTAAGATCAACCTGATTCCGTTTAACCCGTACCCAGGTTCTCCTTACAAGAAACCAAGCAACTCACGTATTGACCGTTTCCAAAAAACATTGATGCAATATGACCACACAGTAACGGTTCGTAAAACACGTGGTGATGATATTGACGCTGCGTGTGGTCAGTTAGTCGGTGATGTTATTGACCGAACTAAACGTACAGCAGCGCTAAAAGCGGCACGTGGTGCAGAAACCATTGACGTGAAAGCGGTGTAATTCACAGAGAATAGAAAAATAGCCAGAGCCTTATGCTCTGGCTATTTTGTTTGTCACGTGCGAATTGTAATCCGATGGTTACAGACTTATTGGCGCTAATTTCGTTTTGTTGTGTCAATTTTTGGACAAAAGCTTGAGCTATCTGTTAATTTGAGAGCAAAGAGTTTTTGTCTTCGTTAAACATTCGCTTATCATGGTAAGTGAAATATAACTACGACACTGACAATTCTCAGTATTTTTTCCAATACGCTTTGCTGAACCATTGCAAAACGAGCATTCTTACTTTGTACACTGAGAATTTCTAAAAGATTATTTTGGTTAACACGTTTAGGCTAGCTATCTTTAAGTTAGGCTTGATTAGAACAAAAACGAAAATAAATAACCGTGTTAGCCACCAAACAGATTAAATACCGCCATTATGACAGAACACGAAAAAACCAATGAAGTGCCGCTTTCGATGGAAGCAGGCACGTTGCTAAAAAACAAACGCGAATCTCTAGGCATGACTCAGAAGCACGTTGCTGATCGCCTTAGACTTCGCGTTTCTGTTATTGAAGATATTGAAAACAATCGATTTGAGGAACAACAAGTCACCACGTTCACTCGTGGCTATTTGCGTTCATATGCAAAACTCGTTGGTCTCGATGAAAAGATTGTTTTGGCAGCTTTAGAGCAAACATCTGAAGTGCATGTTAAGCCACAAGAAACAGAAATGCAGAGCTTCTCTCGTAAAACCAAACACGAGAAACATAACAGCCGCATTATGCTGTTAACTTGGGCGATTGCGATCGTTATCACTGGTATTTCTGGTGCGTGGTGGTGGCAAAACCAACAAGAGAACAGCCTTGCTCAGTTAAGTGCAGAGACCGCAGAAACAGAACAAGTTGCTGATGACGCTGACATCGATCAGATGAGCGCAGATGAACTTATCGCAAGCACGCCTGCAGAGATTGCACCTGTATCAGCTGCGCCAGCTGTGGTTTCTCAAGCGGATACGGCAATGAGCGCTGCAGGTGATATAACTGAGCCTGTTGCTGCCGCGACAGAACAAGTGACTGAGGAAGCGGCTCAAGAACCGGTAGCGGTGATTGAGGATGCTCAAGAAACAGAAGAGCCTGCGGCTCCAGTTGTACCAGAAGGTATGACGCTGCTAACGATGAAGTTCAAAGCAGACTGTTGGATTCAAGTAAAAGATGCAAACGGCAAAACTCTGGTTAGCGGCACTCGTAAACCGGGTCAAGACGTAGAACTTGCCGGAAAAGCACCTTTTAAAGTGATATTAGGCGCACCTGAAGGCGTAACAATGACATTTGCAAGTGAACCTGTCGACCTTTCTGGGTATACTTCAGGCAAAGTAGCTAGATTCACTTTACCGTTATAAATATTATGCAACACGAATCTCCAATTATTCGTCGTAAATCGACGCGTATTTATGTGGGTGATGTGCCAATTGGTGATGGTGCACCAATTGCTGTACAGTCAATGACAAACACTCGCACGACTGATGTGGAAGCCACAGTCGCACAAATCCGAGCATTAGAAAAAGTGGGTGCAGACATTGTACGTGTTTCTGTCCCTACCATGGATGCTGCGGAAGCCTTTAAGCTCATCAAACAGCAAGTGTCTGTACCGCTGGTGGCGGACATTCACTTTGACTACCGTATTGCCCTGAAAGTGGCGGAGTACGGTGTCGACTGTTTGCGCATTAACCCAGGTAATATCGGTAACGAAGAGCGTATTCGCTCGGTTGTTGATTGTGCCCGTGATAAAAACATCCCAATCCGTATTGGTGTTAACGGCGGTTCTTTGGAAAAAGATCTGCAGATGAAATACGGTGAGCCAACGCCAGAAGCATTGGTAGAGTCGGCGATGCGTCACGTGGATCATCTAGACCGTCTTAATTTTGACCAGTTCAAAGTCAGTGTGAAAGCGTCGGATGTATTCCTTGCGGTGGATTCATACCGCCTATTGGCAAAACAGATTGACCAGCCACTACACCTAGGTATCACCGAAGCAGGTGGTGCAAGAGCTGGTGCTGTGAAGTCATCGGTTGGCCTTGGTATGCTTTTAGCTGAAGGCATCGGTGATACGCTGCGTATCTCGTTGGCGGCAGATCCGGTAGAAGAGATCAAAGTTGGCTTTGATATTCTTAAGTCTCTGCGTATTCGCTCACGTGGTATCAACTTTATTGCTTGTCCAAGCTGTTCACGTCAGGAATTCGACGTGATTAACACAGTAAACGCACTGGAAGAGCGCCTAGAAGACATTATCACACCTATGGATGTGTCTATCATCGGCTGTGTCGTAAACGGCCCTGGTGAAGCTGAGGTTTCACACCTAGGTTTAGCTGGTAGCAATAAGAAGAGTGCATTCTACGAAGACGGCAAACGTCAGAAAGAGCGTTTCGACAACGATGATCTAGTGAACCAGCTAGAAGCGAAAATCCGTGCGAAAGCGTCTGTATTAGACCAAGCTAACCGCATCGATATCAAACAAGAAGATTAATCTCATAGCTTGAGCACGCTAAGTGTGCTCGGGTTACTAAGCGACGGTAATAATTGTGGCAAAGAAAATCCAAGCAATCCGAGGCATGAACGACTGCCTTCCAACTCAGTCTCCGCTGTGGCAGAAACTTGAAAACGCAGTAAAAAGCACTGTGAGCGCATACGGCTACAACGAAGTGCGCATGCCAATCGTTGAAGAAACAAACCTATTCAGCCGCGCGGTTGGTGAAGAGACAGACGTTGTTTCAAAAGAAATGTACACCTTTGATGATCGTAACGGAGACAGCCTAACACTTCGCCCTGAAGGTACGGCGGGCTGTGTACGTGCATGTATTCAAAACAGCCTGATTAACCGTGACGAACAACGTCTATGGTACATGGGCCCTATGTTCCGCCACGAGCGTCCGCAGAAAGGTCGTTACCGTCAATTCCACCAGTGTGGTGTTGAGGTGTTCGGTCTAAATGGTCCAGATGTTGATGCTGAGCTTATCATGATGACGGCACGTCTATGGCGTGAGCTGGGTATCAATGAACATGTTCGTCTTGAGCTTAACTCTATCGGTTCTCAAGAAGATCGCGCGGACTACCGCACGGCGCTGGTTGCATTCCTTGAGCAACATATCGATGTGCTAGACGAAGATTGTAAGCGTCGCATGCACACGAACCCACTGCGAGTTCTGGATACGAAGAACCCTGACGTTCAGGCTATTTTAGGTGATGCACCTCGTCTTTCTGAGTACTTAGGTGAAGAATCTAAAGCACACTTCGCAGGTCTATGTGAACTTTTAGACGCTGCAGGTATCGAATACACAGTTAACGAGCGTCTAGTTCGTGGTCTGGATTACTATAACCGCACAGTATTTGAGTGGATCACTGAGAGCCTAGGTGCTCAAGGCACAGTATGTGGCGGTGGTCGTTACGACGGTCTTGTAGAACAATTGGGTGGTAGTGCAACACCAGCCGTTGGCTTTGCTATGGGCCTAGAGCGTCTTGTTCTGATGCTAGAAACACTAGAGCTAACAGACGTTCGTCGCAGTGTAGATGTTTACGTTGTGACAGCAGGCGAAGGCACAATGATGGTTGGTATGAAGCTAGCAGAACAGCTTCGTGAAGCTATTCCGGGCGTTCGTGTTATGAGTCACTTCGGTGGCGGTAACTTCAAGAAACAGTTTAAGCGCGCAGATAAAGTTGGTGCTGTAGTAGCATTGGTTCTGGGCGAAAATGAAGTTGCAGAAAACACCGTAGTACTAAAAGACTTGGTGGGTGGTGAGCAAGAGACTTACAACCAAGCAGAAGTTGCTGAGAAGATCGCAGCACTGATTTAAGTCTTTTAATAAGCTAAAGATTAAATCCTAATTCGTAATACCAAGGCTCCCAAGATAGGAGCCTTTCGACGAAATAGGGACAATGGCAGCCTCGCTGCCATTTACATGTTTTAAGAGGACAGGAAGTGGAACTTTACGATACTGAAGAACAACAAGTTGAAGCCATTAAAGACTGGTGGAAGGAAAACGGTAAAGCCGTCATCATCGGTGCGGTTGTTGGTTTAGGTGGTCTATTTGGCTGGCGTTACTACCAGGATTCTGTGATTCAGGCGAGTGAAGCAGCTTCTCAAAGCTACACAACAGTAATGAACGCTCTTCAAACCAAAGGTGCAGACGCACAAGCGGACATTCAAGCGTTCATCGATTCAAACGAAGTTAAAGAGTACTCAGTACTTGCAGCACTTCAGCTAGCGAAAGTACAAGTGGATGCGAAAGATCTTTCAGCAGCACTTGAGCAACTGAAGTGGGCTCAAAGCAACACCAAAGATGCCGCGCTATCTCCACTTATTAGCTACCGTATTGCGCGCATTGAAGCTGAAATGGGCAACTTTGACGCAGCAAACGCAGAACTAGATAAAGTGACAGATGCAGTATGGACTGGTCGTATTGCTGAACAGCGTGGTGATATCGCTCTTCGTCAAGGTGACAAAGAAGCAGCATACGCGGCGTACACTGAAGCTCAGCAAGCTGCAGATGCTAGCCCAACGCTACAAATGAAATTGGACGACCTGGCGAAATAAGGACCGCATTGGATGAAAAGAGTCTTTAAGAAAGCCTTATTAGGGGCATTAACGGTGGGAATTCTAGCTGGTTGTGCTAGCGAAGAAGATACTATCGTTATGGCTCCACTACCTCAGGTAGACAGTGAGTTTACGCCAAGTGCGAAATGGACAGCATCGATTGGTGATGGTGTAGGTCATTACTTCTCAAAACTGTCGCCTGTTGTAGCAAATGATACCTTGTTCGTTGCAAGCCGTGATGGTCTAGTGAAAGCGCTGGATCCAGAAGATGGCAAGCAAAAGTGGCAAACCGATCTAGAAGAAGATGTGATTGCGCGTCTTTCTGGTGGTATTACTGCCGCTTACGGTAACCTGTACATCGGCTCTGAAAATGGCGAAGTGATTGCACTTGACCAAGAAACAGGTGAAATCAACTGGCGTATTGAAGTCGGTGGCGAAGTGTTAGCGAGACCAGTTGCTGACTCAGGCATGATCATCGTGAACACCAGTCGCGGTATGTTGATTGCACTAGACGAAGCATCAGGTGAACAGCGCTGGGCATTGAGCACAGAAGTTCCAAACCTAACGTTGCGCGGTGATAGTACTCCGACAGCGATTGGGGGGGGTGTTTTCTGGGGCACGGCAAATGGCCGACTAGCGGCAGCGATTGTTGAACGTGGTCAATTGATTTGGCAACAACCGGTAGGTACACCAAAAGGTGCGACCGAAATTGACCGTCTTGTTGACGTAGACTCTTCACCGATTGTACTGGGCGGCACTCTTTTCACCGTGGGTTATAACGGTCAGCTTATCGCTATCGATTTGCGTAGTGCAAACCCAATCTGGAAACGCAACTACTCATCTGCGAACGATATCGCGACAGATGGCAGCCGTATCTTCGTGATCACCGAGAAAGATCACGTCGTGGCAGTCGATGCTCGTAGTGGTACAGAGTTGTGGGAAAACAGCAAGTTGGAATACCGCCAGCTTACAGCGCCAGTCATCGTTGATAACTACCTAGTGGTAGGTGATACATTGGGTTACCTACACTGGATTGACCGCTCAACGGGTGAATTCGTTGCACAACAATACGTCGATGACAGTGGTTTTGCTGTTGGCCCGACGTTGTTGTCTGATGGTTACGTGATTACCACTCGCAATGGCGATGTAAAGAAACTAACCATTAACGAATAATATCGTGATATAATTCACATTCGGCTCCTGGCTGGTAACAGTTAGGAGCCGTTTTGTTGTTTGAAATTATTATTTATTAACCGTTATTCCTGACGTGGTTATAGGTAAAAAGCTGGTTTGATTTGGCATCAAGCAAGTCGTTACCTATAACTACAGAAGAAAGATTATTGTAGAGGTTGTTATGGTACCTGTTGTTGCTCTAGTAGGGCGTCCGAACGTAGGTAAATCTACACTATTTAACCGATTGACACGCACACGTGACGCGTTGGTTGCGGACTTCCCTGGCCTAACGCGAGACCGTAAATATGGCCAAGCTCGTCTTGGTGAAGAACACGAATTCATCGTTATTGATACCGGTGGTATTGATGGCACAGAAGAAGGCGTAGAAACAAAAATGGCACAGCAGTCATTAGCAGCGATTGATGAAGCTGACGTTGTGCTATTCCTTGTTGATGGTCGTGCTGGATTAACGCCGTCGGATGAAGCGATTGCCGCGCACCTGCGTAAAATTGAAAAGCCAGCAATGCTGGTGGTAAACAAGATTGATGGTATTGATGCTGACGCCGCTTGTGCTGATTTCTGGCAGCTTGGTGTTGACGACATGTACCAAATCGCAGCAGCACACGGTCGTGGTGTAACTGCGCTACTTGAGCGTGCTCTAGCGCCATTCTTTGATGATCTACTGGCAAGTGAATCTGAAGAAGGTGAGATTGAAGATCTGACTGAATTTGAAGATGAAGAGCTAGCGGTTGAGGATTACACCGAAGAAGACGCAGAAGCTGAGTTCAAGCGTTTGCAAGACCAGCCAATCAAACTGGCTATTATCGGTCGTCCAAACGTTGGTAAATCAACACTGACTAACCGTATCCTTGGTGAAGAACGCGTTGTGGTATATGACATGCCAGGCACTACGCGTGACTCAATCTACATTCCAATGGAACGTGATGGTCGCGAGTATGTTCTCATCGATACTGCGGGTGTTCGTCGTCGTGGTCGTATCAATGAAACAGTAGAGAAATTCTCTGTTGTTAAAACGCTGAAAGCCGTAGAAGACGCAAACGTGGTTCTATTGGTTATCGACGCACGTGAAAACATTTCTGACCAAGATTTAAGCCTACTTGGCTTCGCATTGAACGCTGGTCGCTCAATCGTACTAGCGGTAAACAAGTGGGATGGTCTGGATAACGATGTAAAAGAGAACGTGAAGAAAGAACTCGACCGCCGTTTAGGTTTCGTTGATTTTGCACGTATTCACTTTATCTCTGCGCTTCACGGTACAGGCGTTGGTCACTTGTTCGAATCGATTCAAGAAGCGTACAAGTCGGCAACGACACGTGTAGGTACATCTGTTCTTACTCGTATCATGAAAATGGCTACAGACGATCACCAACCGCCTATGGTTCGTGGCCGTCGTATTAAGCTTAAATACGCACACGCGGGTGGTTACAACCCACCAATCGTGGTTGTTCACGGTAACATGGTTCGCGATCTACCTGATTCGTACAAGCGTTACTTGATGAACTACTTCCGTAAGTCTCTGGAAATCATGGGTACACCAATCCGTATTAACTTCCAGAACAGCGATAACCCGTATGAAAACCGTGGTGGCAAGCTGACTCTTTCTCAAGAGCGTAAGCGCAAACGTATGATGTCTGCAGTGAAGAACCGCAACAAGTAATCGCCTAAGATTTTATGAATACCCAAGTTTCGACTTGGGTATTTTTTTATTCAAAGCTTTCATAAGAAGTAATCAACACATGACAATCACAGCAACCAAGACGCGTTTCTGTCATCAAACTTGGCAGTTAGAGGCGCACGTACAATTTGTTCAATCTACATCAGAAGCTACCCACGTTGTTACTGATGTCACGCCTTTTCATCCCGTTAGCCATATTTGGCCTGATCACCCAGCAGATAAAGGCACGATGACGGTGAATGGTAAGAGCTTTGATGTGGTTGACTGCCAAGTGGGTGCTGTAGAACTAGCAAGCGGAGAGTTATATGTTGGCCAAGCTATTCCGGTAAAACGTGATACGGAAGGGTGGGCGTTTGTTGTCGTGCATGTCTTGCCATTCACCGATACGTTTGATGCTGGTGATATTGCGTTGCTGGAAGTAGATAAAGAATATCAACTGTCTCTAAGTCGCGGTCATAGCGCAGGGCACATCGCATACCTTGCACTCAATAAGGTGCTGGCGCAGAACTATTGGCGTAAAGATGCCGACCGCAAAGACCCGCATGGTAACTACGATTTCAACAGCTATGCGCAAGAAACCAGTTTTGTTACCCCAGATAAATGTTTGGATACCTACCGTTTAGGCAAAACACTCCGCAAAAGAGGGTTAAACAGTGCAGATATGCTGTCTGACCTAAAAAGCATCGAACAACAGGTGAATGTTCTGTTGGGGGATTGGCTAAAAAGAGACGTTGCGATCACTGTCGATTGCCATGGGGAACACCTTACGGATTCACGTTATTGGCAATGTGATTTAGGTGAAAGTGAAATTGCTGTCATCCCTTGTGGGGGAACGCATGCGAGCCATTTGAGTGACTTCGGTTCTATCCATGTCACACTAGTGGAAATAGACTCACAAACTATCGAAATGCACACCGATGTAAGACGCTAAATTTGGATTCTGATCTTTTTATTAAATCCTGTTTGCGTGGTTTTTTGTTTGAAAGTGTAGTTTTTAGTTCTGATTAAAATTGAGAGACAGAATATGTAACTTATGCTTTCGGTATGTGGTTATATAAATATTCTTTTAAGGGGTGATCGCTGATCAAAAGGGAAATATCCGAAGATCAGCATTCGATCTTTTATAGTGCCGCGTGCGCATAATGTGAGTTAGTTACCTGTGTCATATTAATAGATTTATTATATTTCAGGCTAATTAACATAATAACGATATGAATACGCCACAATGGACAAAGATAGACTGTTAGATGCTCACCGAGCAGTCAATCGTCTTTTAGGTAAGCTTGCTCTGGGAATGGAACGCGATAGCCTCAACCATGAGGTTATCAAGTTAAGTGAACACCTATTTGGGAAGAGGCAAGCTTCCATTTTACGATTGCACCCCGATACCAACACACTGCATTTGGAGTTTGCCCCACACTTACCTGATTTCTACAATCAAGCGATTGAAGGCGTCCCTATTGGACCTGATATTGGCTCATGTGGCGCTGCTGCATTCTTAAAGCAAACCGTGGTCGTTAGTGATATTGATCATCACGCTAACTGGGCCGCTTTCCTTGAGCTGACTCAACAAGCTCAACTCCGTGCATGCTGGTCTGTGCCTATTATTGCTTCGGATGGCCATGTGCTTGGGACATTTGCCATTTACAGCAATACACCTTCTGAACCTCATCCTTATGAACTCGAAGTTCTCGAAATGCTAGCCGCTTTGTATGCGGTAGCCTTAGAGAAGTATCGCCTAGAAGAACAACTTCATTTTCACGCCAGTCGCGATCCACTGACGCACTGCTTCAACCGCCGTGCGCTTTTGACCGAAGTCGATCGCAAGATCAACCACAAATGTGCACGCAGCGCTGTGGTGGGATGCTTTTTCGTTGATATCGATGAGTTTAAGTACATCAACGATCGCTTTGGGCATGAGACCGGAGACCAAGTTTTGGTGCTGGTGGCTGAGCATTTAAAGCAAGCGTTCCGTTCATGTTCAGTGATAGGGCGTTATGGTGGCGATGAGTTTGTGGGTTTCAGCTGCTTTCATGATTTGGATACATACCAAAACTTTGCAACCCGTCTAGTTCAAGAGCTTAACCAAGTATGCCAGTTAGAGGAATACAAAGTAAAAGCCAGTATAGGTGCCGCTTGGAGTACCATGAGTGAGCGCGCAGTATTACAAGAGCTTATTCAAAAAGCAGATGTGGCGATGTATCAAAACAAGCGTGCCAAACGCGCGTGATTAAGATCAAAGCACAAGATTGCCGTATGATTAGACTGTGAGTCAGTAAATAGAAGTTTTTAGGGGTAACCATGCAACCGAATATTTGCCCAACATGCAATATTGAGCTGGAGTGGACAGGTCAATACCACTGTAATCAGTGTGAGTCGGATTATAAGAAAGTGGGATTTTGTCCAGATTGTGATGCTGAACTAGAAAAGCTACAAGCTTGTGGTGCGGCGAACTATTTCTGCAACAGTTGTAATGAACTCAAATCGAAATCACGAGTTCGATTTGAGTTTCAAAAAATCAGTTAACGGTAGAGCGAAGCTCACCATCAGATAAGCGGGTGACCAATACGTCGCCCGTTTTTACATCTTTCGCTTGAGTAACAACCTGACCTTGCTCAGTTTGAGTGATCGAGTAGCCACGTTTTAGCGTTGCCAGTGGGCTTACCGTATCTAGCTTCTCAGCCGCGATGGCCAGTTGATGGCGCATGGTCAGTAACTTACGGTCCATCGCATCCAGCAATTTTTGCTCGACTCGATCAAGCTTCGACTTCTGCTCAGCCAAGCGCTTTACTGGTGAGTTCAGTTGTAGGCGATGATGCTTACGCTCAACAGCTTGTTGGCGCGTTGTGATGAATCGTTGCATTGCGCGTTGTAGGCGCATGTCCAACTCATCAAGTTGTTGCGTCTGGCGCTGCAATTGATAGCTTGGATGCTGGCGATCTAAGCGGTGCATCAGTTGAGCCGATTGCTGTTTTTGTTGCGCTAGGTAGTAACGCATTGCACTGGCTAGCTTATGTTGGCGAGTCACCAAAGCTTGATCTTTGTGGCTGTTATCGCGACTTACCAATTCAGCCGCCGCTGATGGGGTCGGCGCTCGCATGTCCGCTACAAAGTCAGCAATTGTCACATCAACCTCATGACCAACTGCACTGATGATCGGAATTTGGCTTGCAGCAATAGTGCGAGCAAGGACTTCGTTGTTAAAGCACCAAAGGTCTTCTAACGAACCGCCACCACGACCAACAATCAATACATCACATTCGTCACGACTGTTTGCACGGCCGATTGCCTGCGCAATTTGAATGGCCGCTTCTTCACCTTGCACCATGGTCGGGTAAACCACCACGGGTAGGGAAGGATCACGGCGTTTCAATACGTCTAAGATGTCGTACAGTGCTGCACCGGTTTTTGAGGTGATCACACCAACGCGTTTTGGGTGCTCAGGTAAAGGCTGCTTGTTGGTTTGAGCAAACAAACCTTCTGCTGCCAGTTTCATCTTAAGTGCTTCGAACTCTTGTTGCAGACGACCATCACCTTCTGGATGCATGCTTTCGACGATCAATTGATAGTCACCACGTGGTTCGTACAGAGACAGACGTGCTTTAACTAATACTTGATTGCCGTTAGCTGGTTTGAAAGTGACGCGACGATTGTTACCACGGAACATGGCACATTTAACTTGAGCGCGAGAGTCTTTAAGAGTGAGGTACCAGTGACCAGAGACGGGAGCTGAGAAGTTGGATATCTCTCCGACAAGCCAGACGATCCCCATTTCGTTTTCGAGCAGCAGACGCACTTCGGCATTGAGACGAGAAACAGTGAAGATGTTTTGATTGGTCTGGGAGAGCACAGCTAATTCCGTAGACGTGAGTATGGAAATTAGCGGCAATATAATACATATCAAGGGGGTAATTGCAAGAAAAAAATTAAAAAATTTGTGGTCAAGCGATTGCGTTAACCGTATAATCCCTCCGCAATATCTAATCCAAATGTAGCCAACAACCTAAAACTGGTTACCCTCATTATGCGAAACGATGAGATTGGATTGTCTTTTTACTCCTCTAATTGTGAGATATTGCAAATGCTAAGAATTGCCAAAGAAGCGCTGACATTCGATGACGTACTACTCGTGCCAGCTCACTCCACCGTTCTCCCAAACACAGCTGATCTTCGCACTCAGTTGACTAAGAACATCACCCTAAACATCCCAATGATTTCAGCGTCTATGGACACTGTTACTGAAGCTCGTCTAGCTATCGCGCTAGCGCAAGAGGGTGGCATTGGCTTTATCCACAAAAACATGTCTATTGAGCAGCAAGCTGCTGAAGTTCGTAAAGTTAAGAAGTTTGAAGCTGGTGTCGTTTCTGATCCAGTAACTGTTAGCCCTGAAGCGACTATCGCTGACGTTGTTGCACTGACTGAAAAACACGGCTTCGCTGGTTTCCCTGTAATCACAGAGAACAACGAGCTTGTAGGCATTATCACTGGTCGTGATGTGCGCTTTGTTACTGACCTTTCTAAGAAAGTGTCTTCAGTAATGACAGCAAAAGAAAACCTTGCAGCAGTAAAAGAAGGTGCAACACGTGAAGAAGTGCAAGAGAAGATGCACGAAGCTCGCGTTGAGAAAGTATTGGTTGTGAACGATGAGTTCCAACTAACCGGTATGATCACTGCGAAAGACTTCCATAAAGCAGAACGTAAACCAAACGCATGTAAAGATGAGCGCGGTCGTCTACGTGTTGGCGCAGCCGTTGGTGCTGGCGCTGGCAACGAAGAGCGTGTTGCTGCTCTAGTTGAAGCAGGCGTTGATGTTCTACTTATCGACTCTTCACACGGTCACTCTGAAGGTGTACTAAACCGCATCCGCGAAACTCGCGCTGCTTACCCAGATCTAGACATCATCGGCGGTAACGTTGCGACAGGTGCTGGTGCTAAAGCACTTATCGAAGCGGGTGTTAGCGCAGTGAAAGTGGGTATCGGCCCTGGTTCAATCTGTACTACTCGTATCGTAACGGGCGTTGGTGTTCCTCAAGTAACAGCAATCGCAGACGCAGCAGAAGTGGCGAACTCATTCGGTATTCCAGTTATCGCTGACGGCGGTATCCGTTTCTCTGGTGACATCTGTAAAGCAATCGTAGCTGGCGCATCATGTGTGATGGTTGGTTCAATGTTCGCAGGTACAGAAGAAGCTCCGGGTGAAGTGATTCTTTACAACGGTCGTTCTTACAAGTCTTACCGTGGTATGGGTTCTCTTGGCGCGATGTCTCAAGGTTCATCTGACCGTTACTTCCAGTCTGACAATGCAGCAGACAAGCTAGTACCAGAAGGTATCGAAGGTCGTATCGCATACAAAGGTCGTCTAAAAGAAATCGTACACCAACAAATGGGTGGTCTACGTTCAAGCATGGGTCTTACTGGCTCTGCAACGATTGAAGATATGCGTACTAAAGCTGAATTTGTTCGTATCTCAGGTGCGGGCATGGCTGAATCACACGTACACGACGTTCAAATCACTAAGGAAGCACCAAACTACCGTCGCGGTTAATTTTTACTGTTGTAAAAATAAAACCTATACACTCGACGTAAACGTTTGCTTTTTTCCTTGAAGCATTAATAAGAGGCGAGTACACTCGCCTCCGTTTTAATAACCTAGCTTATAAGACTGCTCAAAATGACTAAAAATATTCATGACCAACGTATTCTGATCTTGGACTTCGGTTCTCAGTACACTCAGCTAGTAGCGCGCCGTGTACGTGAAATCGGTGTTTACTGTGAACTGTGGAGCTGGGATGTTGAAGAAGCGGATATTCGTGAATTCAATCCAGACGGTATCATCCTATCTGGTGGTCCAGAAAGCGTAACGGAAGATAACTCTCCACGCGCTCCTCAATACGTATTTGACTCTGGTGTGCCAGTACTAGGTGTATGTTACGGCATGCAAACTATGGCTGAGCAGCTAGGTGGTAAAGTAGCGGGTTCTACAGAACGTGAATTCGGCTACGCACAAGTTAAAGTTTCTGGTGAATCTGCACTGTTTAAAGATCTTGAGCTAACTCAAGACGTGTGGATGAGCCACGGTGACAAAGTAGTAGAAATTCCTGCTGACTTCGTGAAAGTTGGCGAGACAGACACATGTCCGTACGCTGCGATGGCGAACGAAGAGAAGAAATACTACGGCGTTCAGTTCCACCCAGAAGTAACGCACACGAAAGGCGGCTTACAAATGCTAGAGAACTTCGTTCTTGGCGTATGTGGCTGTGAGCGTCTATGGACTTCTGAATCTATCATCGAAGACGCGGTTGCTCGTATTAAAGAGCAAGTGGGTGACGACGAAGTTATCCTAGGTCTATCTGGTGGTGTTGATTCATCGGTAGTAGCGATGCTGGTTCACCGTGCAATCGGCGACAAGCTTACGTGTGTATTCGTAGATAACGGTCTTCTTCGTCTAAACGAAGGTCAACAAGTAATGGATATGTTCGGCGACCAATTTGGTTTGAACATCATCAAAGTTGACGCTGAAGAACGTTTCCTAAAAGCACTTGAAGGCAAGTCGGATCCAGAAGAGAAGCGTAAGACAATCGGTCACGTATTCGTAGATGTATTTGATGAAGAGTCTAAGAAGCTGAAAAACGCGAAATGGCTAGCTCAAGGTACGATTTACCCAGACGTTATCGAATCTGCTGCATCTAAGACTGGTAAAGCGCACGTGATCAAATCACACCACAACGTGGGCGGTCTTCCAGATGACATGGAAATGGGGCTTGTTGAGCCACTACGTGAGCTGTTCAAAGATGAAGTTCGTAAGATCGGTCTAGAGCTTGGTCTTCCGTACAACATGCTTTACCGCCACCCATTCCCTGGTCCTGGTCTAGGTGTTCGTGTTCTTGGTGAAATCAAGAAAGAGTACTGTGACTTGCTACGTCGCGCAGACGCTATCTTCATTGAAGAACTACACGCGGCAGACCTATACAACAAAGTATCTCAAGCGTTCACGGTATTCCTACCAGTTCGCTCTGTAGGTGTAATGGGCGATGGTCGTAAGTACGATTGGGTTGTATCTCTGCGTGCGGTAGAAACTATCGACTTTATGACTGCGCATTGGGCACACCTACCATACGACTTCCTAGGTAAGGTTTCTAACCGCATCATCAACGAAGTTGACGGTATTTCTCGCGTGGTTTACGACATTTCTGGTAAGCCACCAGCGACAATCGAATGGGAATAATTTCCTGTTAGATATACCAAATTGAAAACCAGCCTTCGGGCTGGTTTTTTTATGCCTGAAAAGTGTGAACGCAGGTCTCAACTTTTTTATTAGAAAATATATACATGCGAGATTGTTGAATGTATATTCATTTTTAGTGTTTAAATATTAAAGTTGGTATTGCTATGGAACAGGCAGAAGTTACCTCCCTCATCCCCATCATTATTACGTTAGTCCTCGCGCTAACTACAAGAAACGTTGTTGTCGGTCTTTTTGCTGGCGTTGTTAGCGGTGTGGCTATGTTAGAAGGCACATTCGTTGACAAAGGTCCGCTCGATTCATTTAGCGCACTGATGAAAAGTTACCTGTTGCCGCAACTGACTGACAGTTACAACGCAGGTGTCATCCTTCTTTTGGTTTTCATTGGTGGTTTTGTTGCTCTAATGGAGAAATCTGGCGGTGGCGTAGCGTTCGCTAAAAAGGTCACTCAATGGGTTGCTAGTAAATGCCAAGCGCAGCTTTCTGCTTGGTTTGGCGGCGTTGTGATCTTCTTTTCAGACCTTGGTACACCGTTAATTGTTGGCCCTGTTTTTCGTCCTCTTTTTGATAAACTGAAAGTCTCTCGCCAGAAGCTAGCCTTTATCATCGATTCAACCTCATCCCCAGTGGCTATCCTGATCCCTTTCATTGGTTGGGGCGTTTACATCATGAGCCTGATTCAAAAAGAGTTTGCTGCACTGGATGTGGGTATCAGTGATTGGGATGCCTTTATTGGCGCGATTCCTTACCAGTTTTATGCCTTTTTAGCGATCGCGATTGTGCCGGTTGTCTCTTTCTTCAAACTGGATTTTGGACCAATGGCGAAAGCCGAACAGCTTGCAGAGCAGGGTTCTGATTTTGGAAAAGTGCAAGATTCATTGAATGTGTTTGAGCATAAAAATGCAAAAACAAGTTTTGTTTGGGCACCGCTGCTCGTCATGCTTGTGGTGCTTTGTTCAATATTGGTTCCTCACGGTTTTCCATTTCAGAAAGTCGCAGGCTCAACTTTCCGTGCTGCACTGTCGTCGGCGTATTTCTTTGCTGCAATCACTTTGATCAGCCTGATGGCGTTTTATGGCGTGAGAAAACTCTCTGATGGCATTCAGGTTTACCTAAAAGGGATGTCGAACATGATGTCTGTTGCGGTGATCTTGGTGCTGGCTTGGTCACTGAGTTCTGTTGGTAAAGAGCTTGGCGCTGCGGCCTACATTGCAGAGCAAGCACAAGCTGGCTTCCCATATTGGTTATTGCCTGCCGTGGCTTTTCTATTGGCAGGTATTATCTCTTTTGCCACTGGGTCTTCGTGGGGGACTTTTGCCATCATGATGCCATTGGTCATTCCAACCGCAGTCGCGATTGATGCGCCATTATTGGTGTGTATCGGTGCGGTGCTATCTGGTGGCTTATTTGGTGATCATTGTTCGCCAATTTCGGAAACCACCATCTTGTCCTCTACGGGTGCAGGTTGTGAGCAGTATGAGCACTTTAGAACCCAATTGCCTTATGCGGTACTCAACGGCGCTATCGCCCTGACAAGCTTTCTAGTGGCAGGGGTAATGGCTTCTCCTGTAATTGTGCTGGTGGCAATAGTCGCGCAGTTTGCCATTTATTTGGTGCTCTCTAAGCAACAATCTTCACCGACGTTAGAGCAAGCAACAGCAGAGCAATAGCAATAAATGAGAGCGGGGGAGTATCCCCCGTTTTCTTTTGAGTCGAGGTAACAGTTTTTGTGATACCCGCTGTGTAACAGTATTTATTTATGAAATTTGCGTCGCAGAATTAATTCACTTCACTCGGCGTTTTTTCTACATGATCCACTATGTGTCTAGTTATTCCTTGTATATTGTATTGTTAAATACGGAGATTAGACATGTTTGCACTCAAACATCTGCCTCTCGCATTGGGTTGTGTACTCGCTGCACAAGCTCATGCCAGCATGAATATCCAACCTGATCCACAAAACCCAAATGGTTACGTGATTGCTCGTGGCGACATCCAAGCTATGGAGCAAAGTAAGACTTCTGACCCTATGTATGCTATTTGGTCACAAGCGCTAGAGACTCGTCCAAATACGGTCGTTGAAGCGATTGTTCCAGGAGCAGCAAGCAATCCGGAAAACGTTAAGCGAGTTGAACGTGTCTTCCCTGAGAGTGAATGGAACTTCCTTACTCAGATGGCAGCACCAGAGTATACTTACACACGTTTCTTGCGTGCGATCGGTAAGTTCCCAGCATTCTGTGGTGAGTACACAGACGGGCGTGATTCAGACGCGATTTGTAAGAAATCCATCGTGACAGCATTTGCACACTTTGCTCAGGAAACCGGTGGTCACATTGCGGTTGATAACGTATCGGACAACCCGCTTGCACTGGAAGAGTGGCAACAAGCATTGGTTCACGTGCGTGAAATGGGATGGTCTGAAGGTCAAGAAGGTTACACCACAGGCTGTGGTCAGAACGATTGGCAAAATAAGCGTTGGCCTTGTGAACCTGGTCAGGGGTATTTCGGTCGTGGTGCAAAACAGCTTTCTTACCACTTTAACTACGGCGCTTTCTCTGAAGTGATGTTCGATGGTGATGCATCGGTATTGCTGAAAAATCCGGGCCTAGTCGCTGACTCATGGTTGAACTTAGCTTCTGCGATTTGGTTCTTCTTAACCCCTCAAGCGCCAAAACCAGCAATGCTGCACGTGATTGATCGTACTTGGGTGCCATCGCAGCGTGAAATTGATGCGGGCATTGGCTACGGCTTTGGTACCACCATCAACGTCATCAACGGCGGTATTGAATGTGGTGAGCAAAACAAAGACAAAGGTCAGCCAGTTAACCGCATTCGCTACTGGGAAGGTCTAGCGGCGCACTATCAGATTCCTATCGAAGCTGATGAAACCAATACCTGTTGGCAACAAACGCCTTACGGTAGCTTAAACCTTAACGGTGCCACTGACGTGCTTTACACCAACTGGGACGGCAACTGGAAGTACTACTCAGATCGCCCAGGCGGTCACTCATTTGAATGTGAGTTGGTTGGCTTCCAAACCGCGTATTCCGCGCTGGTTGCTGGTGATTACGAGAAGTGTGTTACTAACTTCTACCAATCTCATGCAGGTTGGCCTGAAGTTCGCGTTGTCGATAAATTAGACCCAGTCGATCCGGTTGACCCTCCTGTAGGCGGTGTAGCTGCATGGGATGCAGGCAAGGTTTATAACACGGGCGACCAAGTCTCTTACAAGGGGGCTGTATATGAAGCGAAGTGGTGGTCACAAGGTAATGAGCCTACTAAAGGTGACCCTTGGAAATTGGTCTCAGGTACGCCAACAGAGCCACCAGCGACTGAACCGCCAACGACGGAGCCTCCTGTAACAGAACCACCTGTCACCGAGCCGCCAGTGATAGAGCCTCCGGTTACTGAACCACCAGTATCGGGTGACTTTATTGCATGGGAACCAGGTGTGACTCAAGTGGCTAATGGCGACAAAGTGACTTATCAAGGCAAATGCTTTATCGCGAAAAATGGACCGGGTGTATGGGAATCACCGACACAGAGCAATTGGTTCTGGGATGAGATCTCTTGCCAGTAATTGAACAATAAATAGTCTAACTATCTATAAAGACTCTGCTTTTTAGCAGGGTCTTTTTTTATTCGTTTGGTTGCTTATTTGTGCAATCTAAGTTTTCAATAACGTCTTTTCTCTTTTGTTTTTGAGTCCATTAAAATTCGCGCGCAATTTTTATCAACATTTTTGAAAAGGTAATGTACATGTCTACAAAACTGGCTAACCCAGCGCCACTAGGTCTAATGGGTTTTGGTATGACTACCATCCTGCTAAACATCCACAACGCAGGTTTCTTCCCAATGGATTCTATGATTCTGGCTATGGGCATCTTTTACGGTGGTCTAAGCCAAGTACTTGTTGGCATGATGTGCTTCAAGCGTGGTGACACGTTCGGTACGACTGCATTTACTTCTTACGGTCTATTCTGGCTGACACTGGTTGGTCTAATCGTAATGCCTTACATGGGTCTTCCAGCAAGCCCTGCACACTTCATGGGTTGGTACCTACTACTATGGGGTATCTTCACTGGCTTCATGTTCATTGGCTCTCTATGCTACCCAGTAGCGAAGCAAGTAGTATTCGGTTCTCTTACTATCCTGTTCTTCCTACTAGCGGCACGTGACTTCACTGGTAGCGAGCTGATCGGTACTATCGCTGGCTTCGAAGGTATCTTCTGTGGCGCGAGCGCAATCTACTTTGCAATGGCTCAAGTACTAAACAACGAATACGGCCGTACCGTACTTCCTGTTGGTGAAAAGCAAAAGCCACAAGTTGCTACGCAAGAAATCGCTGCATAATCGCTCCGAATTGAATGCAAAAGAAAAGGGTTAGCCACTGGCTAACCCTTTTTTAATGTCCGTTGTTCGGACCACTGCTTTTTCTTATATACCTGCCAACCCATTGGGGGAGGATGCTAAGTGAAGCATTAGGTAGATGGTTGCTCTACCGTTTCTGTTGTATCGTTGTCTGTGGTTGGTGCTTTACCTGTTTTGCGCTTGTACTTCTCTTCCCAGTAAGTCGCGCCTTTAATACCAAGCGCTACTGGGTTGAACGTAAACTCAGTCACACCGCGTTTCTGTTGCTCTTCGTAGTCAGCCAGCGCTTTTAGTGCAGGCTTCGACATGAAGAAGATGATCAGAATGCCGACAATGTTCAGCCATGCCATTAGGCCTACGCCCACATCACCCATAGCCCACGCAAGATTCGCGGTCTTAACTGTACCGTAGAATACCGCTGAGATAAGAATGACCTTCAAGATGAACATCAGACCGTTTACTTTTACCGTGCGACGGATGTACGCGATGTTGGTTTCCGCGATGTAGTAGTACGCCAGAATTGTTGTGAAAGCGAAGAAGAATAGCGCAATTGCGATGAATGGCTTACCAACGCCTGGTAGGGCACTCTCAATCGCCATTTGCGTAAACACAGGGCCATTTGCACCGATATCCGCTGGGAGGTTCTGTACTAGGAATGCGCCTTCTACTGCACCGTGAACGTTGTATGCGCCAGTGATAAGAATCATAAACGCCGTTGCTGAACACACTAGCAGTGTATCGATGTAGATTGAGAATGACTGAACAAGACCTTGCTGTGCTGGGTGATCAACACTTGCCGCTGCTGCTGCGTGAGGACCAGTACCTTGACCTGCTTCGTTAGAGTAAACACCACGTTTTACACCCCAACCAATCGCAGCACCAATACCTGCCATTGGTGTAAATGCATCACCAATGATCATGCCAACGATGCGTGGAATCTCACCGATGTTAAGTAGGATGATAACGAAAGCGGTGATGATGTAAGCCAACGCCATGAACGGAACCACAATTTGAGTGAAGTTCGCGATGCGCTTTACGCCACCAAAAATGATGAAGGCAAGAATGACACAGACAACCGTACCAGTGAAAATTTTAGCGAAACTGAAGGTACCAATAGCGGTTTCAATCATGTCACCTGAGCCAAATGCTGCTTCTACTGCGTTACCAATACTGTTTGATTGAACGCCAGGAAGTAGAACACCACATGCAAAGATGGTTGCGATAGCGAAGATCCATGCGTACCACTTCTGACCCATTGCTTTTTCGATGTAGTAAGCTGGACCGCCGCGGAATTCGCCTTCGTCTTCTTCTTTATAAATCTGTGCGAGTGTTGATTCTGCGTATGCCGTTGCTGCACCAAAGAAGGCAACAACCCACATCCAGAATACTGCACCTGGGCCACCGAAGCCGATAGCAGCAGCAACACCTGCAATGTTACCTGTACCTACACGGCCAGATAGTGAAACGGCCAAAGCCTGAAATGATGAAATCCCCTTGGTTGAACTCTTACCATTAAGTAGCAAGCGCCACATTTCAAAGAAGTGACGAATCTGCACAAAGCGCGTCATGATCGAGTAGAACAAACCAGCGCCAAGACACAGATAGATCAGTGCCGGACTCCAGATAATTCCATTCAGAAAATCAACTAATGACTGCATGAGTATTTTCCCTGTTTGTTATGGTTGTGGTTGTTTTTCGTACAACACATTACCCTTTTTTGTAATGCAATTGTTAACCTTTTTAACTAAAAATCCCTTGTAGCGTGATGGTGGACACAGAATGGTTAAATATTGTTAAAAATTGGTTCTTGTTATGTATCTGTGTGGTTTTTATTGGAAATAACAATGAATTGATTGAATATGCAGCACATTGTCATGAAAATGTGCTGCGAGAGATGAAAGTCATATCTTCTGAATGCTATTCAACTTGTGGAGTAATACACTATTTGAAATGGTTTGCAGGTGTTTAGGCGTAACGACTCAGGTTCAATTCTGAGTGATTTGTCACTTTGGGAATGGCGTTCATGATGACGTCTGTCAGTATCTGAGCTGAGCCACAAGCCATAGTCCAACCGAGCGTGCCATGCCCTGTGTTCGTAAATAAATTCTCGTAAGGTGTTGTGCCAATAATAGGCGTACCATCGGGTGTCATAGGACGAAATCCACTCCAAAACTCGGCTTGAGTAAAATCGGCGCTTTGCGGAAACAGATCTCGAATCACCATTTCAATCGTATTTTTGCGTTTTTGCGGTAACGAAGGATCAAAGCCAGCAAGCTCTGCGGTTCCTGCGACGCGAATGCGGTCATCAAAACGCGTCATTGCGACCTTATAGGTTTCATCCATGACGGTAGAACGAGGCGCGAATTGCTCACATTCAATTGGCACCGTCAGTGAATATCCTTTGACGGGATAAACAGGAATGTCGATCTCAAGCTGTTTGAGTAACGCTGTAGAATAGCTGCCAGAGGCAAGGACAAACTGGTCTGCTTTAAACAAACCACGGTCCGTTTGGACACCCATGATCTTTTTGCCTACAGTAACCCAATTACTCACCTCCGTATTGAATTCAAACCTTACGCCACGGGCTTTTGCTAGCTCTGTTAACTGTTGGCAGAATTGAAAACAATCACCCGTTTCGTCATCAGGTAGATATAACCCACCGACCAATTTTTCTTTTACTAATGCCAATCCTGGCTCTTGCTTGATGCACTGTTCGACATCCATTAACTGAAAACGTGTACCGCTTTGCTCTAGTAACTCAAGGTCTTTCTCTATGGCATCGAGCTGTTTTTGAGAGCGAAATACTTGTAAGGTGCCTAACTGGCGTCCTTGGTATTCAATCGCATGGTCACGGCGCAACTGCTCCAGACACGCACGGCTATGATTGGCGATAGAGAGCATTCGGGCTTTGTTGATTTGGTAACGGGATAAAGTGCAGTTCGACATCATCTGAGTTGCCCAGCGGATAAGCTCCGGGCTGAGAGATGGTTTTATTTTTAGTGGTGCATGCTCTTCAGTGAGCCACTTTATGGCTTTGAGTGGAATCCCCGGCGCAGCCCATGGTGAAGAGTAACCATAAGAGATTTGTCCGGCGTTAGCGAAGCTGGTTTCCATCGCACTGCTTGGCTGGCGATCGATCACGGTAACCTGACAGCCTGCCTGAGATAAATACCAAGCCGAGGTTAAGCCGATAACACCACTGCCTATTACGATGACTTCCATTGATGCGCTCCACACATTTTCGATGTTGCGCAGTTTCTCTTCTTTACCTTTTGTTAACAATCGATATAAATTACATTCAGCGTTTAGAAAAACTATAGGCTTAAGGATGAAAAGCAGTGTCGTTAGCGGATTGTGGTTATTCAGCCAAGTGGCGGAACACAGCAGCTTTACCAGTGCTGCAAAGGCATTGCACCTAACGACAGGGGCGATCAGCCAGCAAATCATTCAGTTAGAAGAACAGCTCGGTTTTAATTTGTTTGAACGCCACTCGCGCGGAATTCGACTTACGCCTAAAGGATTACAGCTGTATCAATCCTCACAATTTCACTTCTCCGAACTAGGAAAGGCACTTCAAGAGCTGCAAATTGAAAAGCCCCACAATGAAATTCGCCTCAAGCTGACGCCTTCTTTTGCGTTTAAATGGTTAGTTCCACGCCTTGAAAGCTTTCATCTAGAAAACCCCGATCTCCAAGTGCAGATTTTTGCAGAGGGAGCACTAGTGAATAGTGAGCTAAAGGACTATGACGTTGCGATAGACTATGGTTCTCATCCCTATCGAGATAAAAGCGCAGAGCGGATACTCAATGAGCAACTTCTTCCAGTGATGAGCCCCAAATACCTTGAGGATCATAGGTGGCTAAAAACTCTTAAAGCGTCACCAGAACAATGGCGAGACGCGACATTACTGCACGATGCTATGCCATGGGATAATGCTCCGCGTGACTATGAATGGCTGTACTGGGCATCAAGCATGGGGTTTGATTTCAAAACAGAGGTAGGGCACTTCTTTAATCGTACGGATATGGCAATGTCTGCTGCCGAAGCTGGAGTGGGGATAGCAATGGCACGTATGGCGCTGGTGGAAGATGAACTTGAAAGCGGTCGCTTAGTCTCGCCATTTGAACCTGTGGATGCTAACGCAGGATACTACCTGATCATTAATACCAAAAGTGAGCCTACAGCACGATTCAGACGTTGGCTTTTACAGCAAGTCCAATCATCAATGTAGAGAGATAATTGGCACAAATGTTTAAGAAATAATAAAAATAAATTTCTTAATTACATGATACTTCGAATTGCTTCCCACAAATTGCTTTCCGTTTATTAACTCCTCTCACTCTGTCTTCTTTTTCCATATCATCCAAAAATTAATCAATGGATGAGAAAGACTATGGCTAAAAGAATCTCTCTTATGTTGGCCCTAGCTCTATTTTCGGTAGGAGCAAGTGCAATGTTTTGGCCGTTCAAAAAATACGATGTGGAAATGTCTCCGGATGTGCGTGGTGTTATCAAGCTTGATGGCGTGCCGCAGGCGGGGTTGACGGTTCATCGAGACTTATTCTATGAAGGTTACAAAGACGGAAAAAAAATATCTGATAAAGCAATAACAGACTCAAGTGGGGAGTTTTATTTCCCCGAGTTTCTAGTCCGTTCTAAGGCACCTAGAGATGTTTTCGGGCAGAACTTCATCATAGCTCAAGAAATATATACCTACTCCGAAGGCAAGGAAGTTTATCTTTGGAACGCCACTAAGTATGCCAAGCCTATCCCTCTGGCATCTCAATTATTGTTATCACTTAACTGCGAGTTAAGACAAGAAGAGCTTAATTATGAACTGAGAGATCCTCAAAGTGGGGAGCGATTATATTTGCCTTTAACCTCTGTTTGTCGCTGGGAAGGATTAGAGGGATATACAAATGAGCAATTAATCGAAAAAACAGATAATTTAACGCCAGAGGATTAAGATGAGTACATTATCTCCTGTTATTGCATCAGATATTGCAAGTGCTGCCTATCAGGCAAGGTTGAAAAGAAAGAGTATTTCTCTACAAAATAGCACCAAGGTTCATTTTAAGTTTGATGTTAATAACGTTATATCTGGAACGTCAGGAGGCTTTTTCTATCGCCCTTCCTCTGGTTTTCTAATAGCGGGGTTGGGCGTGAGTGAGGTCTATAAAAGAGACATCGTCTTTTCTTTTAGAGGAACTAAAACTCTCGCCGACATCTTGACCAATGTGACTGCAAATGCAAAAGGCACACAATCAGGAGAACTAGTGCACAGTGGATTCCAAGGAACTTTGAATTCCATGATCCCTGAGATTAAGTCATTTCTAAAAAGAAGCCAGTCATGTGAAGTTTTAAATATCCATTGTGTAGGGCATAGTCTTGGTGGCGCTCTAGCTACTTTGGCGGCGAACTGGCTGAAATCATCTTCAGAAATTAGCGCAAAAGTTCACCTTTATACATTTGGTGCCCCTAGAGTGGGCGGAAAAAACTTTTCTATGAATGCAACTCAGCGTGTCGATAGTATTTTTCGATGTGTGAATGGGGGAGATCCTGTACCGAAAGTTCCGGTATGGCCTTTCTATCATGCTCCATACAATGGGATTGAGTATCTAGCTTGTAGGCAGCAAGGCTTGATTCCTTCAGCTCATGATCTCGCTCGTTATGCTAAATTAACGGACTTCCAGAGCTGGGATAAAATCTATTCTCAAAAGGTTGCGAATGCTTTGGAGAGAGTCGTATTGAACTATAGAAATCGACTTGAAGTGAAAACTAATGATTTTTGGGCAGACAGAATATCAGCTGCAATATTAACATTGCTAATAGATGGAGGTCTTGCTTCATTTGTCTTTGGTGCACAAGCTCTAGGTGCTGGCATTGCAACTATCTACGATGCTATAGCTCGTTCAATGGTAAAAATCTCAGAGCTTTCTAGTGAATTTGCAGATCGTGTAAAAGGCTTACTTGGCCATATGTTAGTGTTTGCGGGAAAAGGTGCACAGATCGCTATTAAGTTTACTTATTCCTTTATCCGTTGGGTATTTGAATTGGTTTTAGGCAAACTTAATCAAGCAGTAAAAGCCGCACTAAAAACTAGCTTTTAGTCTTCAATTAAATCGCCTCATTCGAGGCGATTTTTTATATCCCTATGTTTGAGGGACTGCTTGAACGACCTTGGGTGTGACTGCTGGCTGTAAAGTATCTGTGGCGAGGTAAGTGGTACTTGAAGGGAAAGCAAATTGAGCATCTTCTGCGGTAATGATCTTATCAATCAAGATAAGAAGTTCTTGCTGCAAGTTGAGGAATGTCTCCCTATTTGTGGTGTTCAAATGAGCGAGTATTTCAATATCCAGACTGTAAGCATTGAAGGCACTAAAGTGAACTCGAAGAGGAGAATCTAAAACATCGGGATGCTCTTTGAGTAAGGACGTGATTTTCTCTGTAATGCTCTGCAATTGAGACATACTAGTCTCATAGCGTAGCCCGATAGTCGCTTTGAAAGGATATCGGTCACGACGGCTGTAGTTGATGATCTCTCGCTTAATAAGGTCACCATTGGCAATGGTGATTTGTGTTCGGTCTTTCGCTCGAATTCGTGTTGAACGCACGCCTATTTGTTCGATAACTCCTGACTGGTTGCCAATTTGGCAGTAATCACCCACCGATAACGATTTGTCTAGGAACAAGATAACCCCACCGATTAAGTTCTCCATAGTTGGACGGATCGCGAGTGCGATTGCCATTCCCCCTAAACTCAAGCCAGTCACAATGCCATAAACAGGGACTCCTAAGCGATTCAAACCATAACCAAGACAGGCAATGGCTGCCATTGAACCTAATAAAGTGCCAATAATTTGGGTCAGACTTTGGCGAAGCGTGGTATTCGTGCGCTGCTTACTCATTAATAAACGGCAAGTTTTGTAAATCAATAGGTAAGCCACTTGACTGAGTAATAGCCAACAAATGAGTTCTATGATGACGTTAAGCGTCGACATCAGTATGCCAGTTAAGTTGAGTTGATAGTCTGCGAGATAGAGAAAACCACTCAAAGTGATTACGGCGCATATGGCTTTCGAAATCGGAGAGTGGATATGGTTATAGAGCAAAGCAAGTACGGAGATGGTTAGAGAGAGAGAAAGAACCAACCCGAGCCATTGCCATATCGCTTGATCTCCATATTCAAGCATAAATACGCTTGGTAATGTTTCTACGAGGTGAAACCATGTTGGTGGAATCAATCGTCCTGCGCTTAGCGAATAATACTGGTAGTAATCCAAGTCCGCGCCTGAATGAGAGGGTAGATGCTTTACCAACAAGTAATCACTGTAAAGCCCATGCACGGTTTGCTCTGAGAAACGATACTGTCCATCAGCTTGTTTGATCAGCTCCAAACCCGTATCTGGTATTTGCCAGCGATCCAGTGTGTTGCTATCTGGAATGAGTGATAAGTCCAAAGGCGGGGCTCGGTCGAGAATTTCTTTCATCAACATGACCGATTCAGTAGCAACTCGATTTTGGCTAGATTCCGGTACTTTAGACAGATCGAAGGCTTGAGTTGCTTTGTCGAAAAGTGCATAGATGTGTTGTCGGTTTGGTTCGGTATTTTGGGTTGGATCTTCGATGATTTCTGTCAGCTGCTGATTCGCTTGTGAAACCAAAGTCTCAAAGCTTGTGAGTGCTTTTTGAGGGCTAGAGAGATCGGGAGGTGCGAGGGGGAAAGCTTCCTCAGCCTGAGCAAAGAACGTGAAAAGTACACAGCAGACACTGAGCATCGATGATGTGATTGTTTTCATTATATTATCCTAGCCTTGTGATTATTGAATAAGTCTAGTCAATGATTTTCATATGCGGAAAAGCCTTGTTGTTATCTCTTTATCTCCGTCTGACTTGAATAAAGTCCAATCCCTTCAATGTGACTCAAACTGCTTTTCTTTGCTGAAAAAATCGGCAATATAAAAGAATAACCATTCACTCAATAGTTCAGGGAAGATGCATGAAAGACGAAACACTCTCGATCCATTTTGGCTACGAAACCGACCCAACCACCAAATCAGTTGCGACACCGATTTACCAGACGGTCGCGTATGAGTTTGACAATGCTCAGCATGGTGCCGATCTCTTTAACCTCGAAGTTCCAGGCAATATTTACACCCGCATTATGAACCCAACCAATGACGTGTTGGAAAAGCGTATGGCAGCACTAGAAGGCGGTATTGCTGGTTTGGTTGTCAGTGCAGGCAGTGCGGCAATTAACTACGCAATTCTCACGCTCGCGCAAGCCGGCGATAACATTGTCTCTACTCCTCAGCTATACGGTGGCACCTACACTTTATTTGCGCATATGTTGCCGAACCAAGGTATTGAGGTGCGTTTTGCCAAGGATGACAAACCTGAAAGTCTCGCGGAGCTTATCGATGAGAATACCAAAGCGGTTTACTGTGAAAGCATTGGTAATCCGGCTGGCAATATCATCGACCTTGAACGTGTTGCTGAGCTGGCTCATGCGCAGGGCGTGCCTGTGATTGTAGACAATACGGTCGCAACTCCTGTGCTATGTAAGCCAATTGAATTTGGTGCAGATATCGTGGTGCATTCATTGACTAAGTACGTAGGTGGTCACGGTACGACATTAGGTGGCATCATCATTGATTCGGGCAAGTTTCCTTGGGCGCAGCACAAAGATCGTTTCCCTGTATTTAATCAGCCTGAACCTTCTTACCACGGCGTGGTTTACACCGAGGCATTTGGAGAGGCAGCGTTTATTGGCCGTGCTCGCACCGTTCCTTTGCGTAATACCGGTTCTGCTTTGTCACCGATGAATGCGTTTATGTTGATGCAGGGGCTGGAAACGCTGTCGCTGCGTATGGAGAGACACACCGAAAACGCACTCAAAGTTGCGGAATACTTAAGCCAGCACGATAAAGTGAGTTGGGTAAGTTACGCAGGCTTGCCAGACTCTGAGTTCTATCCATTGGCAGAGAAATACATGCAAGGTAAGCCGTCGGCGATCTTGTCGTTTGGCTTAAAAGACGGTTACGAGGCGGGTGTACGTTTTTACGATGCGCTTAAGATATTCAAGCGACTGGTGAACATTGGTGATGCAAAGTCGCTTGCTTGTCATCCTGCATCAACTACACACCGACAGTTGAGTGAGGCGGAGCAAAAGCAAGCGGGCGTCTCTCCAGAGATGATTCGTTTGTCTGTCGGCATTGAACATATCGATGATATTCTGGCTGATTTAGAACAAGCTCTGAACGCGTAATTATACTTTTCAACAGAGCTTTGGGTTACCCATAGGCCAGCCTTACCTAAAGCTGGCCTTATTTCTATAAGGTACTTATTTATAATGACTTTTGAGTATTTGGGTTACGGTATTCCAAATGCTCATGATGGTGTACTTTTCTTACCTTGCGTATAAGTCTCATCTTACTGACTATGCTTAGAAAATAGTCACTAGGAAGGGACGCTCATGTCTTACGTGTTTCACCGTCATTGCCACGCCAAATTGCCCACTATCGCCAGAGGAGAAGGGGTTTACCTGTTCGATAATCAAGGCAACCAATACCTCGATGCTTGCGGCGGCGCTGCCGTATCAAACCTTGGGCATAGCCACCAAGCTGTTAAACAAGCCATGCTCAACCAAATCGAAAAAGTGCCTTTTGCGCACACGGGCTTTTTTACTAGCGAAGCTAGTGAGCAGTTGGCTGAGTTGATTTGCCAGCAAATGCCATCGCAATTTAATCATGTCTACTTAGTCTGTGGAGGCTCTGAAGCGGTTGAGTCTGCGCTAAAGATGGCAAGGCAATACTTTGTGGAATGTGGTAAGCCAGAGAAAAAGCAGTTTATTGCCCGCCAACAAAGCTACCACGGTAATACGCTTGGTGCGTTGGCTGTTGGTGGTAACGAATGGCGGCGCGAACCTTTTAAACCCATTTTGCACCCAAGCCATCACATTGCGCCGTGTTATGCCTATCGTCATCAAAGGCAAGGCGAATCCGAACTCGATTATTCACTGAGAGCCGCCAATGAGCTTGAAGCTAAGATTTTAGAACTGGGCGCGGATAACGTCATGGCGTTTGTTGCAGAGCCGATAGTTGGCGCAACAGCGGGCGCAGTGCCTGCCACTCAAGGTTACTTCAAACGAATACGAGAGATTTGCGATCGCTATGATGTGTTGCTGATCATGGATGAGGTGATGTGTGGCGTTGGACGCAGCGGTAGTTTTTTTGCTTTTGAACAAGAGCAAACCGTCCCAGATTTAGTCTGTATGGCGAAAGGGCTGGGGGCGGGTTATCAACCTATCGGTGCCGTTGTTGCCAACGATAAAGTCTATCAAGCAATCGCGTCTGGTAGTGGCTTCTTTCAGCACGGACATACCTTTATGGCGCATCCTGTTGCGTGCGCAGCTGCCGTTGCGACCATTCAGACCATCGGTGACCAAAAGCTCCTGCAAGCCGTCAATCAACAAGGATCAATGTTAAAAAGAGAGCTCGAGTCAGCACTTTCAGACTTCCCGTATGTTGGGGATATTCGTGGTAAAGGGCTGTTTCTTGGTATTGAGCTTGTCGCAGACAAAGTAAGTAAAACACCGTTGCCTAATTCAACTTTGGCAGACAAAAAGATCAAGCAACAAGCGATGGAAAATGGGCTGATGTGCTACCCAATGGGCGGCACGATTGATGGTGTATATGGGCATCATATCCTTCTCGCACCGCCTTTTATCATCGAACGAAGCCACATTGACGAGCTGGTGGAAAAGCTCACTCGTACACTTAGAGAGGTGTCACAGAAATGGTAGTGAACTCTCGAACTGAAAGAGCTCGAATCGCGATGATTGTTGCGCCCAATGGAGCGAGTAAAACCAAGCAAGACCATGCTCAATTGCCGATGACTATTGAAGAAATGGTTGCCGAGGCGAAAGCATGTCAAACGGCAGGGGCTACCATGATCCATTTGCACGCGAGAGATGCGCAAGGCAGGCATTCTCTAGAGGTTGATGACAACTTAGAAATCTACCACGTGGTGAAAGCTGCGGTTGGAGATTCGATGATTGTTCAGCTCACGACTGAGGCTGTTGGTATGTATTTACCACAACAGCAAATGGCGCTGATCAAAGCGGTTAAACCAGAAGCTGCTTCCTTTGCTTTGCGTGAACTGATTCCTGATGAGCAGAGTGAGGAGAAAGGTCTTATCTTTTTTGATTGGGTCGCTGCTCAGGGCATTCTCAGTCAAATCATTTTGTATGATCAGGCAGACATCGAACGCTATTTCTCCTTCCGAGAGCGAGGCGTGTTACCAAAGCACAACCAACACGCGTTAGTGGTACTTGGTCGATATCATGAGGCTCAACAATCTTCGCCATGGGATTTACGGGCATTGCATTTGGAGCGCTTTATCGAAGAGAACGTTAGATGTGCCGTGTGCGCGTTTGGCGCGAGAGAGCAAGATTGTTTAACCCATGCAATGCTTCTGGGATTGGATGTTCGGGTAGGCTTTGAGAACAACCATTTGAGTTCAGATGGTCAACTCGCGAAAAGCAATGCAGAACAGGTACAACGACTAAAAGAGGTCAGTAAATTGCTCTGCGTGCCGCTGCATGATGCGGAGAGTTTTCGCCTTAGCCTGAGTGGTAGTTGATTTGAGGGATTCCCGACTCAGTCGTTCCTCCTTTTCGATGTATGGACTCCCCCCTCCAAGGAGGAGCTAAAATTTTAGTGCAAACAGAAATTTTAATCG
>NZ_JH976121.1:0-76101 GCF_000305755.2 Vibrio sp. HENC-03
ACGCACGCATCCTATCTACCTTTCACTGTTTAAAAATCGGTTGTAATTAATTGGGAGTCCATATACGAGAATGACGAGGTGAGTCCCAATTGAAACTAGGACTTGCACCACCTCATTCTCTAGATCGGCGGAGAGAGCGGCTCCATATTATCAACCTACGCTATCATGGTAGGAGTTTGTTCCGTTCAGCGTTTGCTTCTGCTAGATAGATACTCAGTCCTTAACAGCGTCATATTCCTAATGTAACGAAGGAGCAATTAGGACACCTCTGTTTACGGGTTACTCTTCTAACTAAAAATTTTCCGTTCAGCGTTTACCTCAGCCAGTTAGATGTTCAGTTCCTGACCACGTCATTCCCTAGAGCGACGAAGGAGCGAGTAGGGAATCTCTTTCAAACTCATAATTCGCCACTCTTTTCTCACACCTTGAGTTTTATTTATTGTTGTAGCCTTAGGTCGATAAAAAGGCTGAGGACTAAAAGCATGAAGCAACCTGCGGTTTATATAGTTACATGCAAAACGAAAAGTGCTTTATATATCGGTGTTACAGGAAATCTAAAAAAACGTATCTGGCAGCATAAAAATGCGGTTGAGAAGGGATTTTCTAGGAAGTACAAGACAAACAAGCTGGTGTATTTTGAGCTTTTTGATGATTTCTACACTGCGATAAGTAGAGAAAAACAATTGAAGAAATGGAATCGGAGTTGGAAAGAAAGGTTAATCAATGAAACGAATCCCAAGTGGGATGATTTGTACGAGCAGATTTAAATAATTACGCGCGTGAGAGAGATTCCCGACTCAGTCGTTCCTCCTTCTCGAGAATGACGGAATTAGCCTCGGTTGATGCTTGGTTTTACATAGCCTCATTATCTAGAGCGGCGGAGAGAGCGGCTCCATATTAGCAACCTACGCTATCATGGTAGGAGTTTGTTCCGTTCAGCGTTTGCTTCAGTTAGATAGATACTCAGTCCCTAACAGCGTCACTTCCTAATGTAACGAAGGAGCAATTAGGACACCTCTGTTTACGAGTTACTCTTCTAACTGGGGATTTGTTCGGTTCAGTGTTTCCTTCTGCCAGTTAGATGTTTAGTCCCCCGCCACGTCATTCCCTAGAGCGACGAAGGAGCGAGTAGGGAATCTCTTCTTTTCTTAAGACACAAAAAAGGCTCCAATCGGAGCCTTCTTCAAATTTAATTTTAGCTTTCAGTCTGAGGGACAGGCTGACGTGTTGGGTGCTTGATAAACACCGCCACGATTGCTGCAATTGCAAGCGCGAAACAGTAGTAAGAGTTTGCAACAACTTCTAGTGGAGAAAGGTTAAATACCGAGCCCAATAGTAGAACCTGCGCACCGTATGGCAATACACCTTGGATAACACACGAGAAGATATCCAACAAACTTGCAGAGCGACGCGGTGATACGTTGTTCTCTTCTGCCAGCTGACGAGCCACGCTACCTGATACGATGATAGCAACCGTGTTGTTAGCGGTACAGGTATTCACCATCGATACCAGACCAGCAATACCGAGTTCACTTGCTCGACCATTTGCTTCTTTCGAGTGGCTAGAGCCAAACGTACGGATGATGCCGCTCACTAGGTTGGTCAGAAATGCGAGGCCACCTTGGCGGCGCATAAGCTCGCTCAAACCACCAATCAGCATAGACAGCAAGAAGATCTCTTGCATGTTGCCAAAGCCTGAGTAGATGTCTTGCGCGAAGTTGGTTAGACCGTAATCATCGATAGAAGACAAGCTCACGCCACCCGCTAAAACGATACCAATAGTAAGCACGACAAACACATTCATGCCTGATACAGCAAGGATAAGAATCGTCACATATGGCAGCACCTTCAACCATTCAATAGGACCAGTTTCTGGTACTTGAGTCGCTGTGCTGTTGAAGGCGAAGATCACAAGCGCCACCAGTGCTGCTGGTAGTGCGATACGGATGTTCTCTTTGAATTTGTCCTTCATCTCACAGCCTTGAGAGCGTGTTGCCGCAATCGTTGTGTCTGAGATGATCGAAAGGTTATCACCAAACATTGCGCCGCTAAGTACTACACCAGCAGTCAATGGAAGGCTCATACCTGCTGATTGAGCAATGCCCAGAGCAACAGGCGCAACTGCTGCGATGGTGCCCATTGAGGTGCCCATTGCCGTCGCGATAAACGCAGAAATCAGGAAGATACCCGGCAAGATCATGCTGGTTGGAATCGCAGAAAGACCAAGGTTAACGGTCGCATCTACGCCGCCAGACGCTTTCGCTACCGCAGCAAAGGCACCAGCAAGCAGGTAGATCATACACATCGCGATGATGTCTTGATGACCAACGCCACGCATGAAGTGTTCGATAGAACGATTGAGTTTGTCTTTGCTTAAGATGAGCGCAAGGATCACCGCAGGCAATACCGCGATAGGCGCTGGCAATTGGTAGAACGCGAAATCAACGCCTTGCAAAGATAAGTAAGTGCCCACGCCAATAAACAGCGCAAGGAATAGCACTAAAGGTAAAAGTGCGACCGCTGATGGTGCGATTGCTTTATTAGAATTTTTAGAACCAGACATGTGAACGACAACATAATCAATAAATAAGGCGAGCAGACTAATCTGACACTAAAGACTTGTCAACGTCTAGACGTCTAAATGGCTGGTTATTTTTAATCGAAAAGACCAATAAAAAAGGCTCACATAACATATCTTATTGATACCGTGAGCCTTTGTGGAATTATATTGGTTTAGAGCATTTACGCTTTTTTTCGTTTGAGAAGCGCGAAGATCATCAGTGAGAACAGCAGTGCTGCGCTATACCAAACCACGTAGCGATGATCGGTATAGAACTGGCTAAGGACGCTCAAATGCTCAAACGCGAAGTTGGTGAGCAAACTGAACACGGCAACCCAAATGGTGGTTGCAAGCGCGTTACCTAATAAGAACTCTTTGCGCGGCATCTTAGCAATACCGCAAGCAAGCGGCATGAACTGCTTCATCCCTTCCACGAATCGGCTAACAACCAAACAAGCAGGACCATACTTCTGAATTGTACTTTGTAGCTTCTGCATTTTGGGACCAGAAATATAGCCTTTCTTGTCTAACCAACCTTCAAAGTAATAGCCAATCAGGTAGCCGCACGTGTTGCCAAAAAAGCAACTCAACCAAGAGACTATCATCACTAGGCTAAGGTTCATGACATGCTCAGATGAGATGATAGACGCCGCAATCATCAGCGATTGCCCCGGCATCGGAATACCAATGCCTTCAAGAAAGATGCTGACGATAAGGGCGAGATAGCCATATTGCTCAAGCAGCGGCTTCATCGCCATCAATAATTCATTTATGTGTTCCAAACGCTTTCCTCTAACAAAAGTGGAACGAAGCTGGAGTGATACTCCTGTTAGTTAGCTTGGTCAATCGACGTTGTTCTCAGTCAGTAAAATCTGACACGCCGTTGATAATAGTGCTGCGTATTTAGTCTTTTAGGTTACGCCTTACTAAGTCGTGCATTTGCTTAATGGTCATCAATGCTAACCAGATGATCTCTTCGACAGACCGTTGACCAGCTGTTGAGGAGGGGTGATCGGCATCGGTTTTATTGCTCAGCACTGGCAGCTCATGCACGCGATTGTCACGAATCGTACCGATCAACGCATCCATCGCATCATGAATCAGGCGTTCGACTTGGAGTGAGCCTTGGTAGTGGGTGCCCGTTCTCACTAGAGGAATAAGCAAGCAGAGGTAGTGACTCAACAAGCGATAATGGCTCAACATATCTTCGTAATAATGCGGATCGGCGCGAGTGTGCCTTGGCTCTTGCTGCATCTCGTTGTAAATCAGTTCAAGGTCGCTTTCAGCAGTGAGCATAGCCGCACGTTGCTTAGTGAGCGCCATATGATCACGTTGCTCTGTGTCGACTTGTAACTGCTCATAGCAATACACAAATAAGCTTTTTGAACTATCGAGTGCTTTTAATGCTTGGGTATGAATCTCCTTACCTCGCCACTGCGGCCACAATAAGCCATAACCGAGTAGGACTATTGCGCCACCGACGACATTGTCGATCAGGCGTGGTGCGGCAAAGTCGAGCCCTTGGTGTGCCATGGTCTGATAAACCAAAATTAACAGTGCGGTAATACAGCCAATCGCCAGCGAGTAATGACGCATAATATTGAGCATTGCGACAGGTAATAGAACTGCGATCAATGCAAGCAGAATGGTCGTCGGAACACCAAGTTGAATCAATGAGGTGGCGAACAGTACCCCAAGCGCCGTACCTAAACAGCGTTGCCAAGTTTTACTTCGGGTGGCCAAGAAACTTGGCTGGATCACCATCAACATGGAAATCAACACCCAATCCGGGCGAATCAATTCAAAGTATTCAGCAATCCCAGCTCCAAGAGCGAACATCAAACCAACGCGAGTCACGTGGCGCCAAATCGGGTTGCCTCGACTTGGTAAACGGAAAGATAGTTCGAATGGTTGCACTTCAAAGGAACGTTCATAAGCGGGTTCATTGAGCTCAATACGACGAGAAATATGTTTGACCGCGTATGCCCAGTAGCGAAAGCGAGGTTGGTCTTCTAGCTTCACCGCCTCAATCAAATCATGAGCTTCCTGTTCTAGTGAGCTCAAGTGTTCCATTTCTTTACGCGTGTTATGCAAAAGCTGCTTGGCTTTGTGCCTTAATCTTTGCTGACAGTGTTGGCTCCAAACCAAGAGCAGATCTCGTTTCGGTTTACTGGATTGAAATTGCTTGAGCAGATCAGGGTTGCTTGTATGGCTGCTCAAGATGACTTCAAATGTATCGAGCGCCAAAAACAAAGCCTGACGTAATGAGTTGGCGTCTTCATGTTTCGAGCGAAAAGATTCCGATTGCAGCGCTTGTTGGAATAGTTCAATCAACTGATATTTGATGCGTCGTTTCGGGGCATCGTTTTCGCTTCCAAGCAAGAAAGCTTGGCGATATTGAATGTAGTCCGCTAGCGTCTCGTAAATCGCAGAAAGACAAACACGCAGCGCGTAATGTTTCCATAAGGCAAACCAAAGCCAACTGAACAGCGCAAAAGTGAGTGGCCCCAACACCAACATAGGATAGAGACCAAGTACCGCGTTGGAGTTATGTAGCGACAAGCTCACGACCGCGATCAGTAAGCTCGACATGCCAAGACGTCCCCAAAACGGACCATTCACTGCGGTACTCGCCAATACTGCTCCCATCGCGCCGTAAGTCAGCCACAGTGGTAAGCCGATATTCAGCAGAACATAAGTGATGATGAGCGTAATGCTCCACGTGAAAGCGGTAATCGCAAAGCGTGTCCAGCGTCTAGGGCCGGCAGTGTCTAAACCACTGATCAATGCTGCGGGCATGGTCATTAAAGCCGTCATGGCGAGATTGATTTGGTTGAATAGCACACCCAACCCCATGAACAGGACAATCGCGCTGGTGGCACGCAAACCAAGATTGACAGAAGGGGAGTACCAGATTTTACGCAGAAAGGCAGGAGATAACGTCATAAACCCTCATTACAGTTGGCAACCCCTTCAGTGTAACGCGAATATCTTTAGATGTGCTGGCTTCAACCACAGATTGAAAAATTGAAGCGGAGTCGTTATCTAACCGACGCCTTCTCCAAGCTGAGCAAATAACCAATCATTGAACAGCGAGACTTTTCGCGCTGCTAAACGGTAGTTCGGCACAAATACGTAATAGCCATAATGGCTCAGCATACTCAGCTGTTGAATGTGGTGGACCTCATCTCTCGACATCGCCTGTTGCACCATAAAATCAGGCAGAAGAGCAAGCCCTTTGCCAAGCTTTACCGCTTCATAAGAAAGATAGAAATGCTCATGACCGACGGGGTGATAATGAATCGCGCTTTGCAGAGATTGCTCTAGTTTGAACTGCTCCCACAACTGCGGGCGTGTCGTTTGAGGAATAAAAGCGAAATCCGTAATGGACTGTTTGTCGTTACACGTTGAAGAACTTGATGAGCCCGTTAGCAGTAGCGTTTCTTGACGCAACAATCGACCATGTTCGTAGTGACTGGAGAGAGGAAGGCAGCGGATGGTGATGTCACAGTCTACGTCTAACTGATTTATTGGACCATCACTGGTGCGAACTTTAACGCGGATATCAGGATGGATTTGATGGAATGCATCAATGTTTGGCACCAACCACAAACTGGCGAAAGAAGGCGTGACATCGACTACCAGTAACTCTTGCTCTGTGTCGGTTTGAATCAAGCTTGCCGTCGCATGTTGGATGATCTCCAACGCTTCGGTTACCTTGGGTAAGTAACGTTTTCCTTCTTCGGTGAGCTCAATACCATTGATACCACGCTGAATTAAAGGCAGCCCAACCAGTTGCTCTAGCGTCGCAATCTGTTTACTCACGGCACCTTGAGTTACGCACAAACTCTCTGCCGCTTTAGAAAAACTCAGTTGGTTAGCAACCGCAACAAAGGTTCGCAGCGCACGAATAGAAGGGTATTCACTGCCTTTTAGCATGATCTCATGTCCATTGATGAATGCTTAACCACAGACTAAGAGATTTTGGCTAGGAATCAAAGCAATGAGTTGAGGGGGAGATACAAAAAGGGCCAACCCTTTCGAGTTGGCCCTTTCCAAACGTTTGGTGGAGCTGGCGGGAGTTGAACCCGCGTCCGAAAACCTTTCATCATTGGTACTACATGCTTAGTCGATCTTTAAATTCACCATCCACCTGCGAACCGACACGCTAGTAAATGACTATCCTGAATTAAAATTCGCCGTTCATCTCTCAGGCGGGAGAATCCGGGCTAGCGCGTTTGGGTTTGATCCCTCGTTGGTCCCCGTCTTACGTGCGGAAGCTAGGGCGAGAGAGCTCTGAGCAGGTTATTAAGCTGCTAGTGCGTAGTTTTCGTCGTTTGCGACTATTTTTTTGCGGTTTGTTAACGAGGCCTACCGCACCTCGGCATGCACCTCAGACTTCTGAATTCCCGTCGAATCCTAAATCAGCCCCAGAGGTAATATCGGCATAGTAACAGAAAAGCCTAGGCTGTCCAGTACTATGCGTCTAAGTGGTCAAGTTTAACGCAGTGAACTCTTCATCACGCGTGCTTTTTCACGAGCCCAATCTTTTTCTTTAAGATCGGTACGTTTGTCGTGAAGCTTCTTACCTTTCGCTACACCGATCTTGATCTTCACCCAAGAGCGAGACCAGTACAGTGACAACGCGGCTAGTGTCATACCTTCACGGTTGATGCGACCAAGAAGGTTGTCGAGTTCACGACGACTCATTAGTAGTTTGCGCACACGCGTAGGGTTTGCGACAACGTGAGTTGATGCTTGATTAAGAGGAGTGATGGTCATTCCGCTGACAAAAGCCTCTCCGTCACGCATGAAAACGTAGCTTTCAGCGATATTGGCTTTACCTTGGCGAAGTGCTTTCACTTCCCAGCCTTGTAGCTCCAAGCCTGCTTCAATTTCATCGTCAATGAAGTATTCGTGGCGAGCTTTTTTATTAAGCGCGATAGTGTTGCTACCCGCTTTTTGTTTTGATTTTTTCTTTACCATAATGGCCTCATTATACGGGTTGGGTATACGTTAGGAAATCCTTTTATTTGCGCTATCGTCGAATAAAAGTAAAATTGGCACAAGTCTTAAACTTGTACGCGTATCGATAGGAGTGTGTATGAAGCAAATCAGCCGTTCTGCTTTGGTGTCTTTTAGTGCAGAGCAGATGTTCGATCTGGTCAATGATGTTTCGAAGTATCCTGAGTTTCTACCTGGTTGTTCAGGTTCACGAATCATTGAGTCTTCGGGCGAAGGTATGGTGGCTTCTGTCGACGTGGCGAAAGCAGGTATCAGCAAGACGTTTACAACTTCTAATGAACTTATTCCTGGCCAAGCAATCATGATGAATCTGGTGGATGGTCCTTTTAAGACCCTTCGTGGTGGATGGATCTTTACCGCACTTGATGAGCAGGCTTGTAAAGTTGAGCTGAAACTTGAGTTTGAATTCTCAAGCAAAATGATTGAGATGGCTTTTGGCAAAATCTTTAATGAGCTGACCAGCAACATGGTAAACGCTTTTACTAAACGTGCGAAACAGGTGTACGAGTGCTATGAGTATTGAGTCGGATATGATTCATGTTGAGGTGGTGTATGCACTTCCTCAGGAGCAGCGTGTGTTCAATTTGGTTGTGAATAACCAAGCAACGGTTGAAGAAATTATTCGTCAGTCTGGTGTGCTTGAATTGTACCCAGAGATTGATTTGAAGAAGAATAAAGTCGGTGTTTACAGCCGCAACGTTCGACTAGATGCGACGGTTCGAGACAAAGACCGAATCGAAATCTACCGTCCACTACTGGCGGATCCAAAAGAGATTCGCCGTAAACGAGCTGAGCAAGCAAAAGTGGCAGGCAATGCAGACCCTGTGACGGGCGGGAAGCCAAACTCCTTGAGAAAATCAGCGGAATAACGCTCGTAAATATAAAACAAAACCTCCCAACTGGGAGGTTTTGTCGTTTCTGGCGCTTATCTTGGCGAATCTATCGAACTCGGGGTTTCTGTTCTGGTGTAGATAATTCCTTCCGCTAGGTCGTTGGCGTAGCTTAGAGGTTGATAAATGATGCTATCTGGGTGTTTTAACCCGGCAATATCTTCCATTTTAATAAAGGCATTTTCGACGCCATTTTGTGCCAAGAGTTTCTCCACACTTCCCATCTCACGAGTTGAAAAATGAGGAATTGCCCGTAGCTCTGGATCGGATTCCATTGGCGTGATGTATCCATCTTCGAAGGTATGAATCAAGCTGTACACTTCATTTGGGTCTACTTGTTGGCGCAGATGCCAAAATGCACCGGTGCTGTCATGCCATGCACCAACGTAGTTACTGATGTGGACGTTGTGGCCCCAAGCGAGAATGCTCTTACCTGGTAACCACTCTTTTTGTAGCCATCGTAAGTTGTCGGCTTGCATGACTTCATCAGGGTTGTAGGTATCAAACCAACGACTTTGCACATGCGCTTGCATGCTTTTGACTATCTGCAACCAGAAGGTGGCGTATTCGCGAAAATCTTGCCTTTGCTCCAATGGAGGTAGGAGTTGTTCGGCTTTCATTTGAGACATCACAGAGTTAAGAGACGCAAGTTGATTGATAAATGCTTGCTTCGCGCTGTGGTCTGGCTCGGCAAAATACCAAGGGCACATCATTGCCTCGCCGTTGGTGATAAAGCTTGCCCAATCTAGGTTGATCAGTTGGTGCTTCTCTGCGAATGTTTGCATTTCTGGGAGCATGGTACTGCAAGCAGGGTCACTGCTGTGTCTGCCATCAAATGCAACATAATACAAAGGCTTGTCAGTAAACGCTTGTTGCTCAACGTACTCGTATAATGGGTAAATTTCTGGAGTTTCTGAGTAGAGGAACATGAAAGAGTAGAGCATGGCGTCTCGGACATCGGTGATTTCTCCATCCATCAAGCGTTGCCACAAGCGAAGTCCGTCATACAGGCCACTTTCCATTGCAAGAACGTCGATTTCACCAGATTGATGCAAGTATTTAGTAATACGAGATTTCAACTTGTAGCCTTGTGCGCCACCGTGAGTTGCTTCACCGAGGCCAATAAATGATTTACCCGCTACAGCTTGCCTGATGGGTTCGAGGTCTGAGTCATCCGCATGATTAAACTCTAAACTGTTGATATGAGACGTGATAGCGATTTGTTCTTTCGAATCGTCATCATCACAGCCAAGCAAAAGGAGTGAAGAGATGGCGAGTAGACCATAAGACATTGCTTTCATTTTCGTGTTCCTTGCATGAACCATTACTCCATTCAGATTAAATGTGAGCGATTGCATAAAAAATGCTCAGCAAGAAGATTTGCGAGTCCATTCAAACAAAGCGATGAAGGGAGAGTAAGAGGGAAAATAAAGCTGTGAATTAGGGAGTTAGAGCGAGTGACAAGCAATAAAAAAGCCTCCATGAGGAGGCTTTAGGAATACTGCGAAAATAAAGGTTGTTTACTGAATCTTCTCGTAAAACGCATCGCTTTTTGGGTAGTCGCCAGTGAGATCAGCCAACGTACCTTGATCGTTAAATTGAACGATCAGATCTTTCTGCACGGAATCACCGTGACCTGGTGTGTGATGGTAAATGTAGTACCACGTGTTCGGGTAGCCATTTTCAACCAACATAGGTGAACCAAGAACGTAGCGAACCTGTGCTTTAGTCATCCCAAACTTTAATTTATCAACCGCACTTTGTTCTACATAGTTGCCTTGGTTGATATCAATACGATAAACCAGTCTTTCCAATACCGAACATCCTGTCAGCAATGTCATTGCTAATGGTACGGCAACTAACCACTTCTTTAATTGCATAATAATTTCTTAGTAACCTTTAAAATACTGCGCTGATAATAAACAAGCTCGACGCAGATGTAAAAAGCTATGCGTCGTATGGTAGGAAATCTGACAACGAATTTTGAGTTGAGTTGCATTTATTCGCTGATATTGCACGCTAAATGACAGAACATCACTCACAAATTCGCTTAAACCGAGAACTGAACAGTTTGTCACGCACAATAATGGCATGTTTGTCAGGCCAATGAAGGAGAAAGTTCATTGGTTATTTGGCTTGTGAAAACTCAAGTAGAGTATCGCCGGAAAAGCGATAGTACTCTTTCTCGGTGACTCGCTCAGCACCAATCGATTGGTAAAACCGACCTGCGGTAGGATTTGTGCTTTCTGCTGTCCAATCTAATCGATGACAACCATGATTGACAGCAAGAGACGCGAGATATTTCATCAACTTAAGTCCTACGCCTTTTCCTCGCGCAGAAGAGGACACGAATAGGTCCTTCAAATACATTTGCCCGGAGAGTTTCGGTGCAGGAAACATCACGGTGTAAGTCGCAAACCCCATTATGGTGTCGTTGTTGTATGCAGCAATAACTTTGACGCCAGAGTACTCTGAAAAGACTTTGTACTTGAGATAATGTGCCAACTCTTTCTCAGTGGCAGCTTGTTCTTTGAAGTAGTACTGCTCTAATTCGGTAAAAATGGGGATGAGATCTAAGCAGCTTTCATGGTCGACTGTCCTGATATCCATATTTCATCCCCTTATTAAGGCTAAGTCGTTAAGCTGCAATAAGCAGTTCTTTTGCGTTTGCCAGTGTAGAGTCAGTGATTTGGCTGCCACCAAGTAAGCGAGCGAGTTCTGCCACACGTTGCTCTTCATCCAGTGAGCGCATTTGTGTTTCAGTTTGGCCACTTTTGGTGTGTTTCGCGACAAACATCTGCTGGTGGCCACAACCAGCAACTTGCGGCAAGTGGGTCACACACATGACTTGGGTCGATTCACCTAACTTGCGCAGCATCTTGCCAACTACGGCCGCTGTTGGGCCACTGATACCTACGTCCACTTCATCGAAGATCAAGCTTGGTGTGTCGACTTTCTGAGCAGTGATCACTTGGATCGCCAAGGAGATACGCGATAGCTCACCACCAGACGCAACTTTAGCGATAGGTTGTAATGGCTGTCCTGGGTTGGTTGAAACCAAGAAGCATACGCTGTCCATGCCTAGTGGAGATGGATGCGCGTTTTCGTTGTTCACTTCGATGCTGAACACGGCTTTTTCCATGCTCAACTCGTGCATGCTTTGCGTGATCAGCTTGTTCAATTCTTTAGCATAACGGCTGCGTGATTTGTGCAGTTTTTCTGCTTGAGTTAAGAAGCTTTGGTATTTCTGTTCCACTTCTTGTGCTAATTCATCCAAGCGTTCATCAGAGCAATCTAGTGCTTCGATTTGTGCTAACAGATCTTGGTGATGTTGGTATAACTCATCAGGCATCACATGGTGTTTGCGAGCCATCGACATCACTTTAGAAAAACGTTCTTCGACATAAGCCATGCGACCCGGATCGACATCAATGCCGTCAAGGTAGCTGCGAAGTTCGTTTTTGGTTTCTTCTAGCTGGATCATTGCCTCTGACAGCATGTTTGGTAGTTCAGCTAATTTCTCATCTAATTCCGCTAATTGGATTAGGGAGTGATTGGCCGATTGCAAAATACCAAGCGCATTGACTTCTTCACCTTCGTAAATAAGTTCGATGGCTTGCTGGCAGGTAGCGGCAAGTTCACCGCTGTTGGACAGTCGTTTGTGCTCTTGCTCGAGCTCTGCAAATTCTTCTTCACCTAGCGATAACTCATTCAGTTCTTTGATTTGGTATTCAAGCAACTGTTTTTGCGCCTGATTTTGCTGGCTGTTCTCTTTTAGTTGCTTAAGATTATTGTCTGCCTGACGCCAATGCTGGTAAGCACTGCGTGTGCTTTTTAATAAGTTTAAATGTCCTGCATATTGGTCAAGCATGGCCATTTGATGCTCGCTTTTCATCAGTTGATGATGGGCGTGCTGTCCATGGATGTTGATCAACAACTGCCCAAGAGATTTGAGTTGTGAAAGTGGGACTGGGCTGCCGTTGATGAAGGCTCTAGAGCGGCCCTCTTTAGTGATGATGCGACGCAAGATACATTCGCTGCCATCCAGCAGGTCGTTATCTTCTAGCCAACGCGTTGCGTGTAGATTGTTGTCCAATAAAAAGGCAGCGCTGACTTCTGTTTTCTCTTCGCCTTGTCGCACCATGCCTGCATCGGCACGCCCGCCTAAACAAAGACCTAATGCATCAATTGCAATAGATTTACCTGCGCCTGTTTCACCAGTGATGGTGGTCATGCCCTTTGAAAGCTCGAGCTGTAAAGATTTAACAATCGCAAAATTATTAACACTTAGATGAGCCAGCATTTTTATTTACCTGTATAACTGAACAATACTGTATAAGAAAACAGTATATACTGTTTCTTTATACAGTAAAGGTGGGTTAGGTATTTTTTCTCAAAGAAGCGATTTTTTGTGAGTGAGAAGGGAAAAATAGGTCGCAGAAAATGCAACGACCTATTTAAATTGAACAAGTTACGGGCGAGTTGGGTTAATTGTGAGCGGCTCTAAAGTAACCACTGCGTTGACGCCAGCACCTGGATGGTCAACATAAGAAGTGTCTTGCATCAGCGTGTAGTAAACATCGACAAAATCATCATCGTTGGTGAGTGCTCCATCAGGGATCGCATCGATAATTTTGTTCGTGATTTGAGGAATAATGGCGTATGCCTGTACTTCTGGATCTGGAATTGCCTTCAGGACTTCTTCTGCAACCTGGACAAGCAGCTTGGCTAACTGTTTGTAATCGGTGCCGTCATCTTGCTCCATCAAGACGATATCCGCCGCCCCCCAACGGTAACGAGACCAGTGAATGATGATTTGGTTCGGATAGTAATCTTGATTGTCGTAATCCAAATATGGAAGTTCGACCAAATCTAACGCTGGCTCGTCACGGCTTGGATTGACGCCAGTAACGATGGCGTAGATTTCTGCTTTGCCCGAGATCCAAGGTTCTTGATCATCTGAAAGACGAATCTTCTTAAGTTGCGTGGTTTGAATTGGTTGAGTGGAGCTTGCTGCACTGGCCAGAAGAGGGGCATTAGCTCGCTGGTTATCGGATAGATATGGCTGGACTATGGTTGCTTGGCCTAAGCTTTTCATCTCTGCTTGCATGGCTTGCAGGCCAGCTTTGAGTTCTGCAGAGCTATTGTTATCAATAACCAAAACCGGTACGTCAGGAAGTTGATAAACGTCTAACTGGTGGATTTGACCATAGACATCGTACGCTTCGATGTATTGCCATTGCTCATCATCGCCACTTGGTTCAAAAGCAAATAGGGGGCTAATTTTGCCTTCTTGCCATACATCTAGCATCTCTTCATTTGCAAGGCGAACTTCGAGAAGCTGTTCTGAGTATTCTGAAATGCCTTTCCATGAGCGAATTTGTGTATCGGCTTGTACAAGTTGTTTACTGAAAGCCGATAGGGGAGTTTGTTCAACAAAAGAAGAAACAGGGACATTGATGTGTTCTGCGGTGATGTCTCGGCGCAGCATCGGTTCTATGTCGGTGTAGCTCTCACTGAGTTGTTGTGCCAACGCTCGTTTGGTGTTGGTGATGTCCTCGGCTTTTGCGTTTGAAATATCGGTAACCTTTGCCTCCTCAGATTGGCAGCCCATAAGCGCTAACGTACTGAGAGCGGACAATATAATTGTTTTTTTCATAATGCGTCCTTTGAGATAACTGGTATGAAATAGAGTTTATATTCTATTCATGGCGAGAATATCACCGGACATCGAGCATTCAATTCGAGCGTTAAGGTTTGTATAAATTTTGCACACAAGATCTAAATTTATAAAATTAATTTTAACGTTGCTTGATTGAATGTCGTTTGGCTTTTACGAGAGGCTTTTATGGCAGAGAAGAAAAAAGGTTGATGCTCTCACACCAACCTTTATTGCTAAAACAGTTTGCTTGACCAACCAAGCTTATTTCTTAGTACGTGATAGTAGCTGTAGTCCTTCGGATGGATCAGCTTTAGAACGTTCGGGCTCTGATAGATATGGATTTCATCGCCTGGAGACACTGGTAGAGAGACTTGCCCGTCGCAACTTACTTCTTGCGTGCCGCGGTTTTCTGGAGAAACGACCAGTTTGATACGACGTTTTCCATCCACAACTAGCGGTCGACTAGACAATGTATGCGGGAACATTGGCACCAGAGAAATCGCGTTTAGGCTTGGTGACAAAATTGGGCCGCCACCTGACAAAGAGTAAGCCGTAGAGCCCGTTGGAGTAGAAACAATTAACCCATCGGCACGCAGTGAGAACGCGAAGCTGTTATCAATATAGACTTCGAACTCAATCATGTGCGCGACTTGACCAGGGTGCAAGACCGCTTCGTTCAATGCTGCGTTGTGGCTCTTGATTTGACCGTGACGATGGATTTCTGCTTCCAATAAAAATCGCTCTTCCTCAATATATTCGCCCTTCAATACGGCCTTCAGTGCTTCTTTAAAGTCATCAGGATCTAGGTCAGTCAGGAAGCCCAAGTTTCCTCGGTTTACCCCAATGACAGCCACATCAAAACGAGACAAGATACGAGCTGCGCCTAACATGTTGCCATCACCGCCAACGACAATAGCGAGATCGGCGTTTTTACCCAGTTCAACAAGGCTAGCAAACTGGTTTTGCGGGATTTCGTCTAAAATTGCAGCAAGGCGATCATCGATAAAGACTTGGTAACCTTCAGAGGTCAGCCATTCGTATAACTCTCTATGAGTTTGAATTGCCTGCTGATCTCGTGGTTTTCCGATAATCGCGATCACGTTACATGGGTTTTTCATAGCATTTCCGCATTAAAGAGGCTTGAATCAGGAATCTTCATCCCCATAATAATGGCAAGTTACCTAAATATGCGAATTTTTATGTGGTTAAAGCCCACAAAACGTGAGTGGCTTTAAGGACATTAAGTTGAATTCTGGAGATATCATGAGCAACGAAGAAAACAAAGTTACAGAAGAAGAGCTTGATCAAATCATCGAAGAGGCTGAGAAAGTAGAAGCGGCAGCGCAAGAAGCTGAAGCAGAACTTGAAGACATTGGTGATGAGAAAGACGCTAAGATTGCTCAACTAGAAGCAGCACTACTGTCTAGCGAGACAAAAGTGAAAGACCAGCAAGATGCGGTTCTTCGCGCTAAAGCTGAAGTAGAAAACATGCGTCGTCGTACTGAGCAAGAAATCGATAAAGCTCGTAAGTACGCTCTGAACAAATTCGCTGAAGAACTACTTCCAGTTATCGATAACCTAGAGCGTGCTATCCAAGCTGTGGATGCAGAGCACGAAGTGGTTAAGCCAATTCTTGAAGGTGTTGAGCTAACACACAAGACATTTGTAGATGCAGTATCGAAATTCGGTTTGAAAGAGATCAACCCAGAAGGTGAAGCATTCAACCCTGAATTCCACCAAGCGATGTCTATTCAAGAAAGCCCTGACCATGAATCAAACACAGTAATATTTGTGATGCAAAAAGGCTACGAGCTAAACGGTCGAGTTATTCGCCCTGCAATGGTTATGGTTGCTAAGTAATCAGTTAACTCATTGATATAAATATATTAAAACGCCCGCTCTTAAACAGCGGGCGTTTTTGTTTCAAACATCCCTTCAACCATATTCACCCCTCTGAATATGCGATAAATTTGAAATTTGATCCCCTTCAAAGTTTTTCTTATTGGGAAATAATTTTCCTATAGGGGATATCCTTTCTTTATCTTGCGTACTTATGGAATGCTGTGTCTATAAGTGTCTGTTATGACTTGCCTTCAAAATTAAATTCTGAATATGAATGTGAATCTGGTGATTTACTTTTAATGTGATTTATTAACATTCTTGTAAAGAAAGTCTTTATTTTGTAACTCTGATGTGTATTATTCGCGAGGTCTGCCGTAAAAATCAGCAGATGTAACTATAAAAATATAAATAGCAAACACAACATTTCGGAGATTTATGATGGATAAATCGCTTTCTAGTAAGATTTTTATCGGCTTGTTCGCCGGCCTCGTGCTGGGTACAGCTATTCAGTACTTATTTAGCGGTATTGCGATTTTTGATACCTATATCTTAGGTACAGCAGAAGGTGCGGGCGGCATGTTCGTTTCGCTGATTAAACTTCTGGTTGTTCCTCTGGTTTATGTATCAATTGTATGTGGCATCGTGGAGCTTAAAGACATTCGTTCTTTTGGTCGCTTAGGTGGTAAAACCTTTACTCTTTACATTTTGAATACCGTCGTCGCGATCGTTGCTGCTCTTACTGTTGCTATGATTGTTCAGCCTGGTGCAGGTGCAAACCTTGCGGGTACGATCTCTGATTCTGTGGCACTCAAGTCAACAGAAACGCCAGACATCTTCTCTATGGTTGTGAACATTGTCCCAAGCAACCCAGTTCAGGCGTTTGCAAATGGTGACATGCTACAAATTATCTTTATGGCAATTCTGACAGGTCTTGCAATTCAAGCGCTTGATTCAAAAGGCGGCCCAGCGGTTCGTACTTTTAAGATGGCGAACGAAATCATGATGAAGCTGATTGGCTTAGTGATGAGCCTAGCGCCATACGGTGTGTTTGCTCTGATGATTCAACTTGGCGCAACCTTGGATGCCGGCACGCTTGCATCGGTAGCTGGTTATGTTGCTCTTGTGGTTTCAATGCTAGTGCTTTGGATCTTCGTGGTGTACCCACTAGCGGTTCAAATGTTCACAGGTATTTCTGCGCGTGAATTCTCTCGTAAGACGCGTGAGCAAGTGTTGTTCTCTCTATCTACCGCAAGTTCAAATGCGACGATTCCAGTTACGATGCGCACTCTTACTGACAAGATTGGTGTGTCTAAGTCGGTAGCTGGTTTTGGTGTACCACTTGGTGCAACTATGAACATGGCGGGTGCTTCTATCTACATCGCAATCGCAGCGGTATTCTGTGCAAACGCGTTTGGTCAGCCTATCGCGGTATCTGACCTAGTGACTCTAGGCTTCACGGTTCTGCTACTGTCTATCGGTGCTGGCGGTGTTCCTGGCGGTGGTGTAGTAATGGTTGGCGTTATCCTTCACCAATTGGGTCTGCCACCAGAAGGTCTAGCAATCGTTGCAGCGGTTGACCGTATTAACGATATGTTCTGTACATCATCTAACGTAGTCGGCGATACAGCAGTAAACACTATTGTTGCTAAGTCTGAAGGCGAGATTGGTAAAGAAGAAATCGTAGATGCTGAGCCAGCACAAGCAAGTGCGTAATTCATAACTACACATTTAACTGAATTCAAAGCGAGGTCCCAGGGCCTCGCTTTGTTTTTCATAGAAACGAGAATCGAGATTGAAGAATAGAGGTATTAGAGTTGTGCTCTATGCTTGGCGATAAGAGCCCCTAAAATCCGTCCAGTGTCCTCACATGATGCACATAACTCATCGCAAAAACTTTTTGGAAGATAGTCTAGTTCTCTAGCCAGCATTAACTGAGTTTTGAGTTCTCCGACCGAACCTTTTGCAACATTGAAAAAGTAAGCGGTTTCTTTCGGGCTATTTCGCTCCACACCTTCAGCAATATTGCTTGGGATGGATATACTTGAACGGCGAATCTGATCCCTGAAGGAGTAGTCTTGAATGTGTTGAACGCTGATATAAGTGCGTTTACACAAGTCGAAACTTGTTTTCCAGACGTTTAGTTTTTCATATTTCACTTTAACTCCTCGTTAAAGCATTAGTTTCATTCTTTTGTTCTGTTGGTACGTTTAGAAAAAGTATGAACAAATGAGAGTTGACTTTATTTAACCAAAAGAAGTTAAACTTTCTCGCCTCTCGCCTCTCGCCTCTCGCCTCTCGCTTTTTGCGCAACTTTTTTCAATTTTTTTTGTTCTCTCCCTTGAAAAGCTATTTGCAGCCCTTATCTATTGGGCATAAGAGAAGCAAACAACATTATTTTTGTTTGTGAGCAAGGGTTGAAACCCGATTCTACGTCCCCACATAGGGGATATAGCAAAACGAAAATAGAATTTATTCGGAGATAGCCTGATGGGTAAAATCATTGGTATTGACTTAGGTACTACTAACTCTTGTGTTGCTGTTCTAGACGGTGACAAGCCACGCGTAATTGAAAACGCAGAAGGCGAGCGTACAACCGCATCTGTTGTTGCATACACAGACGGCGAAACGCTAGTAGGCCAACCTGCTAAACGTCAAGCAGTAACAAACCCAACTAACACGCTATTTGCAATTAAGCGTCTAATTGGTCGTCGTTTTGAAGACGAAGAAGTTCAACGTGACATCGAAATCATGCCTTACAAAATCGTTAAGGCTGACAACGGTGATGCTTGGGTAGAAGCGCAAGGCCAAAAAATGGCGGCTCCTCAAGTTTCAGCTGAAATCCTGAAGAAAATGAAGAAAACTGCTGAAGACTTCCTAGGTGAGGAAGTAACTGGCGCAGTTATCACAGTTCCTGCTTACTTTAACGATGCTCAACGTCAAGCTACAAAAGACGCTGGCCGTATCGCAGGTCTAGAAGTTAAACGTATCATCAACGAACCAACAGCGGCTGCTCTAGCATACGGTCTAGACAAGTCAGGCGGCGACCGCACTATCGCGGTATACGACCTTGGTGGTGGTACATTCGATATCTCTATCATCGAAATCGATGAAGTTGAAGGCGAGAAAACGTTCGAAGTTCTAGCAACTAACGGTGACACTCACCTTGGTGGTGAAGACTTTGATACGCGTCTAATCAACTACCTAGTAGACGAGTTCAACAAAGAGCAAGGTATCAACCTTAAGAACGATCCACTAGCGATGCAACGTGTTAAAGAAGCAGCAGAAAAAGCGAAAATCGAGCTTTCTTCTACTTCTCAAACTGACGTAAACCTACCTTACGTAACTGCAGACGCGACTGGTCCTAAGCACATGAACGTGAAAGTGACTCGTGCGAAACTAGAATCTCTAGTTGAAGACCTAGTACAACGTTCTCTTGAGCCACTAAAAGTTGCTCTAGCTGATGCTGACCTATCTGTAAACGACATCACTGACGTAATCCTAGTTGGTGGTCAGACTCGTATGCCTATGGTTCAAGCGAAAGTTGCTGAGTTCTTCGGTAAAGAAGCTCGCCGCGACGTAAACCCTGATGAAGCAGTAGCAATGGGTGCTGCAGTTCAAGGTGGTGTACTTGCGGGTGACGTTAAAGACGTACTTCTACTAGACGTTACTCCACTGTCTCTAGGTATCGAGACAATGGGTGGCGTAATGACTAAGCTAGTTGAGAAAAACACAACTATCCCAACTAAAGCGAACCAAGTTTTTTCTACAGCAGAAGACAACCAGAGCGCGGTAACTATCCACGTTCTTCAAGGTGAGCGTAAGCAAGCGTCTTTCAACAAATCTCTAGGTCAATTCAACCTAGAAGGTATCCAAGCTGCACCACGTGGTATGCCACAAATCGAAGTTACTTTCGACCTAGATGCGGATGGTATCCTACACGTTTCAGCGAAAGACAAGCAGACTGGTAAAGAGCAGAAGATCACTATCCAAGCTTCTGGCGGTCTAAGCGACGAAGACATCGAGAAAATGGTTCAAGAAGCAGAAGCTAACAAAGAAGCGGACAAGAAGTTCGAAGAGCTAGCGACTGCACGTAACCAAGCTGACCAAATGATTCACGGTACTCGTAAGCAAGTAGAAGAAGCTGGTGAAGCGCTACCTGCAGAAGAGAAAGAGAAGATTGAAGCAGCTATCTCTGAGCTAGAAACTGCACGTAAAGGCGATGACAAAGAAGCGATCGACGCTAAAGTTCAAGCGCTAATGACGGCAGCTCAAAAGCTAATGGAAATCGCTCAACAACAAGCTCAAGCGCAACAAGCACAAGGTGCTGACGCTGACGCTCAACAGTCTAAAGAAGACGACGTAGTTGATGCTGAGTTCGAAGAAGTTAAAGACGACAAGAAATAATATTATTTCTAACTAGGCGGCCTATGGTCGCCTAGAGTCGATAAGACTTTTGTGCGCGGGCGTTTGGGGTAACTCTTACGCCCGTCTGTTTGTCAAAGCTGTCTTTCTAGTTAAGTATTTTGCAATGAGTGCACTTACCTAGAACGATACAAACACCAAGCGGTAAATCATGCCGTTTGCAGTAATTAATTGGTGACGAAGAACATGTCAAAACGTGATTTTTACGAAGTATTAGGCGTAGGCCGTGATGCCTCTGAGCGCGATATCAAAAAGGCGTACAAGCGTCTAGCGATGAAATTCCACCCAGACCGTAACCAGGGTGATGAGTCTGCTGCGGACAAGTTTAAAGAAGTAAAAGAAGCGTACGAAATTCTCACTGACCCTCAAAAGAAAGCGGCGTACGATCAGTACGGCCATGCTGCTTTTGAACAAGGCGGTGGCGGCTTCGGCGGCGGCGGTTTTGGTGGCGGTGGCGCTGACTTCGGCGACATCTTTGGTGATGTGTTCGGTGATATCTTTGGTGGCGGCCGTCGTGGCGGTGGTCAGCAGCGCGCGCAACGTGGCGCAGACCTACGTTACAACATGGAACTGTCGCTAGAAGAAGCAGTTCGTGGTGTATCAAAAGAGATCGAAGTACCTACGCTTGTTCACTGTGATACCTGTGATGGTAGCGGCGCGAAGAAAGGCTCTTCAGCTGAAACGTGTGGTACCTGTCATGGTCACGGTCAAGTTCAGATGCGTCAAGGCTTCTTTGCCGTACAGCAGACCTGTCCTACCTGTCACGGTAAAGGCAAGATCATCAAAGACCCATGTAACGAATGTCATGGTCAAGGCCGTAAGCAGAAAACTAAGACACTTAACGTTAAGATCCCAGCTGGTGTTGATACTGGCGACCGTATTCGTCTATCTGGCGAAGGTGAAGCGGGAGAGATGGGTGCACCAGCAGGTGACCTATACGTGCAAGTTCACGTGAGAGAGCATCATATCTTTGAACGTGAAGGCAACAACCTATACTGTGAAGTGCCTGTAAGCTTTGCTATGGCAGCTTTAGGTGGTGAAGTTGAAGTTCCGACGCTAGATGGTCGTGTGAACCTTAAAGTACCTACAGAAACGCAAACAGGTCGTATGTTCCGTATGCGTGGTAAAGGTGTGAAAGGCGTTCGTGGCGGCGGTGTGGGTGACCTAATCGTTAAGCTAGTGGTTGAGACTCCAGTTAACCTAAGTTCTCGTCAAAAAGAATTGCTGAAAGAGTTTGATGAGTCTTGTGGTGGCGATGCTGCAACTAAGCACAAGCCAAAATCTGAAGGCTTCTTCAACGGTGTGAAAAAATTCTTTGATGACCTAACTAGCTAATAACAGAGTTAGATGAATCTAATAAAAAGCCTGCAGTGATGCAGGCTTTTTTGTGCCTGTGAATAGGTGATGAGTTATCCGTGAACGGAGTTTTCCCTAATCCCAACAAGCGCTTGGTGATTCAATATTTGTCGAAGTTAAGGTTAATTTTTTTTCTTGGTCGCTAGCGAAGCAGCTGTCGTTATCTTGCCCTAGAGTGCTTAATGCACTCGCTTCAATCTTATAGGCAAAGCTTGCTGAACTAACAATATCAAAAGAGAAGCGGTCTGCGTCCGAATCACAAATTGTACAACTCCCCCCAGATATAATCCCGCTCCAGTCATAGCCACCGTTGTAAGTGGTTTCGAGCTCTAACTGAATACGACTGATGTCACTCAACGCAACAGTGCGATGTGCAGTGATCGCGTGGTTGGAATAAGACGGATAGGCGATAGCTGCAATGATTCCTACAATCACTACAGCAATCAGTAATTCGACCAATGTCATCCCTCTTAATCGTCTGTTGTATCCGTTACAACGAGAAATTCGAATCATGACGAGTAGTTTCCTTTTCACTTTTCCGCCTATTTTTCTCAGGTGATAGCATCTGCGCAAGATGAATTACGGTGCTTTTGCCGTTTGCATAGGAATTTGGGAAATGCCTCGCGGGTTTACGTTGTTGGAGCTTCTGATCACCATCGCAGTAATGAGTGTTTTACTGGCGGCGGCAGCACCATCTTTCCAAAATGTTTTTGAAACCAACAAAATGCAGCGCCTAGCCGATGAACTGCATGGTTTTGTTATTCAGGGAAAATCAGAAGCTGTTTTACGCCGAGAGAGGCTGTGGGCGCACTTTATCATGCCCGGTAGTTCATCTAATGATGGTCACTGGCGCATCGATCTTACTGATAACGGAACGGAGGGCGCAGGGACGGTTTTGTTCTCTTTTTCAGGATCGCCTTATGAAGGGATCGTCGTTACACCTAACTACGCTTCCGACCAAATCAGTTTCGACGACGTTCATGGTCGCCCTTCCTCCGGCAATATCAAATTTTATCCGGTAGGAGAATCTACAAAAGCACTCAAACTCATCTCCCACACGCTCTCTGCTCGAGTTCGTGTATGCAGCGATAACAATAATACCGAGTTCTTCGGTTACTCAACGTGTTCTTAAGAGGTGAATATGTTTAACCAAAAAGGTGCCAGCCTGGTTGAGTTCATGATTGCTTCTTCTTTAGGGCTGATCTCTTTGGGTATCGTCGGTTCGCTTTATATCAGTGGTCAGAAGGTAGCGATGGAACGCTCAAAGCAGCTGATGCTATTGCAAAATACGGCCAGTGTTTTACAGATGATGAAAAGCGATATTCAGCGTGCAGGGTTTGATGGTAGCGATGAGAATTCGGTCAAGATCTCTGGTGCTAGCAACACGCTTTACACCATTAGTGGTGCTGATTCTGCGCTTATTGCATACGTTTATAACGTGGGGGTTTCTGGTGCCACGTCTCTTTATAAAAACGTGGTGTATGAACAGCGAGATGGTACGCCAGAGTCGCTCTTTGTGTGTGAAAAGAAGCAAGCCACTATCTGGGATATCAATGATGTGGCTAACCTCTCCGGTACAGGGACATGTAACACACTCTTCGACAAAAAAGCGATTCATGTTAATCGGTTTGACCTTGTGAGTGAGGTATTAGAAAACACGGATGCTAAGAGTGCTCTGGTGACGGTTACATTGGGGACAGAGTTAAAAGATGCGACGGGTACTCGTACCGAGCAGTCCTTTACGGTGAAACAAAGGAACTGGCAATAATGAATAAACAACAAGGTGCAGCAGCGTTACTGGTTGTCAGTGTATTACTTGTCGCAGCGTTAATGATGTTGCTTGGTAGCTACAAGTCTCTTTTTTATCAGATCAAACGTGCCAATAACCAAATTGAAGCACGGCAAGAGCATTGGCGTGCTGAAGGGGGATTGGAGTGTGCTTATTCAAATGTGAAAACTAAGCAAATTTCCCTGCCTGTCTCTGGTGCTATTTCTGTTATGGGGTGCCTGGCTAGTGTTTCTGTTGAAAAGCAAAGTGGAACGGATTACCTCGTATCTTCAACTGACTCGAACTTGACTGCATTTAAGACAATTTTGGCTTCGGGCTCTGGCCTTGGTGCAACAATAAAAACCAGTGCTTCCGTTGAACTTACTGGCTCCATGCACTTTGTTCCCCACGCTGTTGGAGAGCTCACAGAAAGCACGTGTACCTCAATTATCTCGGGGGGCTCAGTTAACTTTATTTCAAGTCCTAGTGGATCCGATGAACACTTTTTAACGGTAGATAGCTCTAATAGCAGTCATGCTTCAGGGCCTGTAGGAGCTCCTAGTTTTACTTGCAAGCCAACTCACAGGTCTAATTTATATGATACGAGTCGGCCTCCAAGTCACCCTGGGACAGGTTCAGTTAAAAATGAAGATATTCAAGAGGATGTAACAGATATCTCTGTATTTGAAGATCTATTCTCTATGGAATACTCTGCGGCGAATGTAGCGAAGCTAAAACAAGAAATAAGAGAAGATAGTAAAGGTTTTGTATTGGATGCCTCAAATACTCTTTATACGCCAAAAGGTTGGGTTTATGGGTGTCATACAAAACTCTCAAATGCTTACTCATCAGGAAAGCGTCGTTTTTGGGTTGAAGGTAGTTGTGCCATTTCGGGGAGCATTTTTGGAACCAGTACTCAGTCAGTGGAAAATGCCAACCAATTAATTGTTCACAATGGCCTTCTGTACACTAACGATATGAGTTTCTTTGATGGTTTGCTTTATCAGTATGTGCCTAAGAGTTCTAGTTTCAATGCAAAAGAGGCATGGATTGACCTATTTGACTCCAGCACTCACATAGGTGTTACGCCATTGAGCTTTCAAAAGCATGATATAGATGATGAATTCAATAAATATGCGTTTCGGATAGATGGCGCCTTAAAGTTCGATGGAGGCTTAGGGTTAGATGCTGAAGAGCGAACGGTTATCCTAAATGGCTCTTTAGTTCCTGCTTACAATGGTGAAAAAAGCAGTAAATATATTAAGAAACTAGAATGGAAAAAGGGCTCTTGGAATGATCTCTAAACAACAAGGTTTTAGTTTAATTGAGGTGCTCATTTCATTCCTACTACTCGGCATTGGAGCACTTGGCCTGACAAAGCTACAAATCTATATGGAACGCAAATCAGAATATGCGATTCACAGTATTGAGGCGCTACGCTTAGCGGAAAATCAACTCGAGTGGTTTCGGACTCGTGGCGCTTCTGATGCGCTTTCTACGATTTCTAGTGCCTCTTTTGCTTCGATCGTGACAGGATCTTCTACTGCGGGAGCTTACATTGTGGAATGGGAAGTTCCAGCGGCAACCGTCTCTGGTTCACTCAAAACCATTACCATTACTTCTAGCTGGCAAGACCGGATGGGGGAAACACAATCTGTTGAATTGAAAACTATGATTTCGCAGTACAGTGAGTTCGAAAACTGAGGTGTTTTCTATTCCGCTTATAATTACTTTTATCGTTAATATTGACGCTTTTTATTACTAATTTCGGTGGTTAACAGGTGGTTTTGCAACTGTTAACGCGAATGGTGTGCTACTGTTTTTTTTATGTTTAATTGATATGGCTTTTTTGCAAAATATGTCTCCAAATATGGAAAAAAACGTAGAACCTTGTGCTTTCTTAATGACTATTTAATAGAATGCTCGGTTGAAAATAGGCCGTTATAATTATTCAAATAGGCCATGGCACCAACATCATTCATATGGAGTTACCATGAGTAACCAAGCAGTAAATAAAGCACCGTCACCGAAGCCGAGCGGTATGGATCGCTTTCTGAACTTTATCGAGCGAGCGGGTAACAAAATCCCTGATCCAGCGATTCTGTTCTTCTGGGCACTAATCATTACTTGGGCTGCGTCTGCACTTTTGTCGAATGTTTCTTTCGACCTTCTAAACCCTCGAACTGGCGAAGCTCTTACTATTACTAACCTTCTAACAGGTGAAGCACTAGCAAGTTTCCTTGCTAATATGGTGACAACGTTCACTGGCTTTGCGCCACTTGGTATCGTTCTTGTAGCGATGTTGGGTGTAGGTGTTGCCGATTCTTCTGGCTTCATCACAACTGGCCTTAAGAAGATGCTGAACTTCACGCCAGCAAAACTTCTTACTCCAATGCTAATTCTTGTGGCAATCGTATCGCACACTGCGGCAGATGCGGGCTACGTTCTAGTTATTCCTCTTGGTGGTATCATCTTCCACGCAGCAGGTCGTCACCCTCTAGCGGGTATCGCGGCAGCGTTCGCAGGTGTATCAGGTGGTTTCTCTGCAAACTTCATCCCTTCAGGTATCGACCCTCTACTAGCTGGCTTTACGCAAACAGCGGCACAGGTTCTAGACCCTGAATACGTAGTAAACCCTCTAGCGAACATCTTCTTTACTGGTCTATCTTCAGTAATCATCGTTGCTATTGGTTGGTACGTAACTGAGAAAATCATCGAACCTCGTCTAGCGAACACGCCTGTTGATGAAGATGCAGAAAAAGCACCAGATCTTGGTTCTTTCACTGAAACTGAATCAAAAGCGTTCCGTTACGCTGGTTGGGCTATGATGGCAGGTATCGCACTTCTTGTTGTGGCGCTTATCCCAGAAAACTCTGCACTGCGTTCGCCTGAAGGTGAAATCACAGCGTTCTCTGCGCCAATCATGAAGTCTATCGTTCCGTTGATCTTCATCCTGTTTATCATTCCGGGTTACGTTTACGGTCGCGTTTCTGGCACGTTCAAGACAAGCAACGACATCATCAAAGCGATGGCGGATACGATGTCTACGATGGGCGCATACATTGTAATGTCGTTCTTCTGTGCGCAGTTCCTATCTGCATTCGCGCAATCAAACATCGGTACGATGCTAGCGCTATACGGTGCGGAAGGCCTGAAAGCGATGAACCTACCAGGTGAAGCAACTATCATCGGTATGATTCTTCTAACAGCTTCTGTAAACCTTCTAATCGGTTCTGCATCAGCGAAATGGGCTCTTATCGGTCCAATCCTAGTACCTATGCTAATGGCTGTAGGTATCTCTCCTGAGCTATCTCAAGCGGCTTACCGTGTAGGTGACTCTGTATCGAACATCATTTCACCTCTGATGGTATTCTTCCCTCTAGTAGTGGTTTACTGTCAACGTTACGTGAAGTCGACAGGTATCGGTACGCTAGCATCTCTAATGATGCCATTCTCGATTGCTATGCTAATCGGCTGGTCTATCTTCCTAGTTGCTTACTGGATGCTAGGTATTCCTCTAGGTATCCAAGCGCCATACACTTACACAATGTAAGAACGCTGAAGTTACTAAGTAAATTTAAAAAGCGCTGGTCGAGAGACTGGCGCTTTTTTGTTTTCGGGAATCGAAGAACGGGCTTTGTCTTACAGGACGCTGCGCTTCGAGAGCCGGGAACGCTTCGCTCTAGGAATCGAGAGGTATGTGCTGGGATATTAGAGGTAAATACAATGACTCAAAAGGCGTTGACAGTGTTTGCCCTAAATAGACAAAATGAAATCGTCTCTCGTCTCTCGTCTCTCGTCTCTCGTCTCTCGTCTCTCGTCTCTCGTCTCTCGTCTCTCGTCTCTTTCCCTTCCCCTCTTTGAAGGTTAAAATCCACTTTAAATTACGACCTATCCAAAATACCGGAGCCTCCTTTTGTCAGATTCTCAGTTTTCCCCTCAAGACGAACTATTTATGCGCCGTGCGATGGAGCTTGCAGAGCAAGCAGAAGCTGAAGGGGAAGTGCCGGTTGGTGCTGTTTTAGTGAAAGACGGAGAGATCGTTGCGGAAGGTTGGAACCGTTCTATTTGTGCTCATGATGCGACTGCTCATGCCGAGATCCAGACATTACGCAAAGCAGGAGAGGCTTTAGGAAACTATCGACTGCTTGATACGACTTTGTATGTCACGTTGGAGCCTTGCCCAATGTGTGCTGGTGCGTTGCTACATAGCCGAGTGAAACGAGTCGTTTACGGTGCGCCTGATTTAAAAGCAGGTGCGGCAGGGACGGTATTGAACTTGTTCGAAAGCCAAGCGGCGTATCATTACGCGACAGTTGAAAGTGGGTTGCTAGAGGATGAATGTCGCTCGCAGTTACAAGCGTTTTTCAAGCGTCGTCGCAAAGAGATTAAAGCGAAGAAGCAAGCGCAAAGAGCGAACGATGATGAACAGGAAATAAAAGGCGAATAGTTTAAGGAAAAGGGCTTCTTAAAGGTGGGGGACTTGGGCTTTTAGTTACTGGTTGCCTTTAGCAAACACCTACTTTGCAGCAGATGTTTGCTTTAAGTTCTCAGTGATTCACTAGGTGAACGAAAACACGGTTACGTGCACTGACTTTCTTTTTCATACACGTAAGCTTGCGCTTACGGCGGTTAGCAGCCACCGTCTTATTCAAACGTTTTGACTGCACTCTGCGTTTTCTCATTATCAGAACCTCTTGCAGACAACGAACACTCTCTCCGACACTCGCATGGCAAAGTGTCTGATTTATTATCAATCGATGACATTCTGATGAGGCACGCTTACGGACGAAGGTGGCATCAGTTCGAGGAGAGGTGACCAAAAGAGCCTCTCTGCTATGCGAGCCCAACCTTGGTAAGGCACCAAGGAGCAGCACAAGCTAGATTAGCCCGAAAGAATGGATTCTAGATAACTTTATCTGTTGACTCAATAAAAAAATAGCGAGCTGTGAGCTCGCTATTTTCGAAAGGTTTATTCTGCTTTGGGTTCGGGTGTTTGTTCCGCCTCTGGAGGTGAACTTTCCTCAGTACTGGAGATAGTTTCCACCGCTCCAGAAGTCTGCTCCGCCAAGGTTTCCACTGCTCCAGAAATTAACAAGTCTGGACTGAGTGGCGGGATCACTTGTAGGTCTTCTGTGTCTTCATCAATCGCTGGTTTCTGACTGACGTGACCAATGATCGACTGGTAGTAACGACGAATATTTTCGACGTAGTTACGAGCTTCATCACCACGAGCATAACCATATCGAGTTTGGCTGTAGAAGCGTTTCTGACGCAGCAATGGTAGGCGTTCTTTCACATCTGCCCATGCGTTTGGATCGCCACCTTGTGCTTTCGTTAAGCGTCTTGCATCCATCATATGGCCATAACCCACGTTATAAGAGGCCAATGCAAACCAAATCTTCTCATGCTCATTGATTGAGTCTGGCACTCGAGCCACGATACGGCGAAGGTATTCCACACCACCACGCACAGACTGCTCTGGATCTAGGCGATCTGTTACCCCAACGCTCTTCGCTGTTGGCAGCGTTAACATCATCATTCCGCGCACGCCTGTTGGCGATTTCGCTTTTGGTTTCCAGTGAGACTCTTGGTATGCCAAGGCTGCAATCAAGCGCCAATCAAACTCTTCACTGTATTTTTGGAACAGTGGTGACCATTTCGGCAAGGTGTTATCCAAGGCGCGAATAAAGGCACGCGTGTCTACGTAGTCGAAAGCTTCAATGTGGCCGATGTATTTCTCTTCTAGCGTCGCGAGTTCACCGGACTGCTTAATGTTGCCAAAGAACTCGATCAACATGGCATACAAGCTTTCATCTTCAGAACGACGGGTGAACCAAGAAACGGGTTGGTCTTCGGTTAGCTCAAAAGCCAAAGCTAGATCTGGGTAAAGGCGCTGAGCCAAAGACAGTTCCACAGAGTCTGTAACGGTAAAACGCAGTTCACCCGTCGACACGTGTTTCAGTAGATCTCGAGTATCTGCGTCACCAACAATTTCAAATTGCAGTTCTGGGTGCTCTTTTTGTAGTGCCGTTAGTGTTGGAACAAATTGAGACTGTTCAACGATTTGTAGCGTCTCTGCTCCGGCGTTCGTGTCTTCATCGCCCGCTTTCTCATCTTTCGACTCTTGGTAGTTGATGAGTTGATTGATATCACGAGGACGAAGTTGGCCTTTTTTGTACACCACTTGCTGACTCACATAGTAGTAAGCAGGCCCAGGACGGAAGCGTTGCACCGCTTGAGAGGTTTGATTTAGACCGGTTGCGATAATATCGATATCGCCTTTTTTAAGGGCAGGGAATAACTCTGCCTGACGAAAAGCGGGTCTGATCTCGAGCTTAACGCCGAGCTGTTCTGCAAATTTACGCGCCAGTTCATAATCCAAGCCAGCAGGGCCATCAGGACCGATGTAGTAGGAGAGTTGATTGTTTAGCGTGCCAACACGTAGGACACCGCGCTCTTGGATTTGCTCGAATTCACTTTTGGGTTCCGACTCAATCTGACAGGCAGAAAGTAAAAGCACAGAAGCGAAAAGTAGGGCGCTGCGCTTGAGTCGGTTGAACTGACTTATTTGCATTAATTCGGTACGTCTCGATAAATTTCTAGTTGCCTTTATATCAAAGCGAGCTGGTGGGGCAAAGTGAATCAGACAGATAGAGTGCGACATTGTGTGATTTATCGACATTTTAGTCGTAATTCAAATTTGATGAAAAAAATGACGCAAACGGTTGCTTTTGGTGTTACATCACAAAAACAATTGCTATATAATGCGCTCGCAACGAAGAGGTGGCATCGGCATAGGTTTGAAAAACCTTCGGGAATAGCTTCGAAGAAAACAGTATAACCCACTGAATTTATTCCAATATCACCTTAATCACTTGCAATAAGAGACCTAAGCACATGAGAATTTTGCGTGGCTCCCCAGCTCTTTCTGAGTTTCGTGTTAATAAACTACTGGAACTTTGTCGTGAACAAGATCTGCCTGTCACTGGCATTTACGCTGAGTTCATGCACTTTGCGGATCTAAAGTCTGACCTTGATGCTCAAGAGTTGGAAAAACTGGAAAAATTGCTGACTTACGGTCCAACGATCGAAGAGCATGAGCCAGAAGGTCTTCTACTTCTTGTTACGCCTCGTCCGGGCACTATTTCGCCTTGGTCTTCTAAATCTACTGATATCGCAATCAACTGTGGTCTAGACAAAGTAAAACGTCTTGAGCGCGGCACTGCCTATTACGTCGAGACATCAACTCCTCTTAACGATGCTCAAATTGCTGATGTAAAAGCACTCATCCATGATCGCATGATGGAAGTGACATTTACTGATTTTGATGCAGCAAATGCGTTATTCCAAGCGGCAGAACCTGCTCCTGTAGCAGACGTTGACCTATTAAAAGGCGGTCGTGCTGCACTTGAAAACGCAAACGTTACCCTAGGTCTTGCACTTGCAGATGATGAAATCGAATACCTTTACGATGCGTTCGTAAATAAGCTAGAACGCAACCCGACTGACATTGAGCTAATGATGTTTGCACAAGCGAACTCAGAGCACTGTCGTCACAAGATCTTCAATGCAGATTGGACTATCGACGGCGTTAAGCAAGAGAAGTCTCTGTTCAAAATGATCAAAAACACATTTGAAACGACACCAGAAAACGTACTGTCTGCATACAAAGATAACGCAGCGGTAATGGTAGGTTCAGATGTAGGTCGTTTCTTCCCGAACCCAGAAACTCGCCAGTACGGTTACAGCCAAGAGAAAGCGCACATCCTAATGAAGGTGGAAACGCACAACCACCCAACTGCTATCTCTCCTTGGCCGGGAGCTTCTACTGGTTCAGGCGGTGAAATCCGTGATGAAGGCGCGACTGGTATCGGTGGTAAGCCAAAAGCCGGTCTTGTTGGTTTCACAACATCTAACCTACGTATTCCTGGTTTTGAACAGCCATGGGAAACAGACTTCGGTAAGCCGGGTCGCATCGTTAACGCTCTAGACATCATGCTAGAAGGCCCACTTGGTGGCGCGGCGTTCAACAACGAATTTGGTCGTCCAAACCTACTTGGTTACTTCCGTACTTACGAAGAGAAAGTTAACTCGCACGCAGGTGAAGAGGTTCGTGGTTACCACAAGCCAATCATGATTGCTGGTGGTATGGGTAACATTCGTGACGAGCACGTTCAGAAGAAAGAGATCCCGGTAGGTGCAAGCCTAATCGTACTTGGTGGTCCTGCAATGAACATTGGTCTTGGCGGTGGTGCTGCTTCTTCAATGGCATCTGGTCAATCAGCAGAAGACCTAGATTTCGCTTCAGTACAGCGTGAAAACCCAGAGATGGAACGCCGCTGTCAGGAAGTGATCGACCGTTGTTGGCAACTTGGCGATGCTAACCCAATTGCATTTATCCACGATGTGGGCGCGGGCGGTATCTCGAACGCACTTCCAGAGCTTGTAGATGATGGCGAGCGTGGTGGTATCTTCCAACTGCGTGATGTACCAAATGATGAACCAGGCATGAGCCCACTTGAGATCTGGTGTAACGAATCTCAAGAGCGTTACGTAATGGCTGTTGCGCCAGAGAATATGGAAGTATTCGACGCAATCTGTAAGCGTGAGCGCGCACCATACGCCGTTGTTGGTATCGCAACAGAAGAGCGTGAGCTTAAACTTGAAGATTCACACTTCGAGAATACGCCAATCGACATGCCAATGGATGTGCTTCTTGGTAAGACGCCTAAGATGCACCGTGATGCGAAAACGCTTAAAGCGAACAACCCAGCGGTTAATCGTGACGGTATCGAGCTAAACGAAGCCGTGGATCGCGTTTTACGTCTTCCAACGGTTGCAGAAAAAACATTCCTAATCACGATCGGTGACCGCACGGTGACTGGTCTTGTTGCGCGTGACCAGATGGTTGGCCCGTGGCAGGTTCCTGTTGCTAACTGCGCAGTAACTGCAGCAAGTTACGACACTTACCACGGTGAAGCTATGTCGATGGGTGAGCGTACACCAGTTGCTCTACTAGACTTCGGAGCTTCAGCTCGTCTAGCGGTTGGTGAAGCAATCACAAACATCGCTGCGACAAACATCGGTGATATCAAACACATTAAACTGTCTGCAAACTGGATGTCTCCAGCTGGCCACCCGGGTGAAGACGCAGGTCTTTACGAAGCAGTGAAAGCCGTGGGTGAAGAGCTATGTCCAGCACTTGGTTTAACTATCCCAGTTGGTAAAGACTCAATGTCGATGAAGACCAAGTGGGAAGAGAACGGTGAGCAGAAAGAAGTAACGTCTCCGCTATCTCTAATCATCACTGCGTTTGCTCGTGTTGAAGATGTGCGTAAGACAGTCACACCTCAGCTTCGCACAGATAAAGGCAATACTAGCCTTGTTCTAATCGACCTAGGTAACGGTCAAAACCGTCTAGGTGCAACGGCTCTAGCACAGGTTTACAAGCAGCTTGGTGATAAGCCAGCAGACGTAGACAACGCAGCGCAGCTAAAAGGTTTCTACGAGGGCGTTCAAACTCTAGTAGCGAACGACCAAGTTGTGGCTTATCACGATAAGGGTGACGGTGGCCTATTCGTTACTCTTGCTGAGATGGCATTCGCAGGTCACTGTGGCGTTAAAGCTGACATCGCTGACCTAGGCGACGATGCTCTAGCTGCACTATTCAACGAAGAACTAGGTGCGGTACTTCAGGTTAAGAATGATGACCTAGACGCTGTACTTTCAACGCTAGCAGTAAACGGCCTTGAAGCATGTTCACACGTAATCGGCTCTGTAGAAGCATCTGATGAGCTAGTGATTACTTCTGGTGAGACAGTCGTTCTTGAGCGTAACCGCACTGAACTACGTACTATCTGGGCTGAGACAACGCATAAGATGCAAGGTCTACGTGACAACCCAGCATGTGCTGACCAAGAGCACGAAGCGAAGAAAGACAACTCGGACCCAGGTCTGAACGTTAAGCTAAGCTTCGATGTGAACGAAGACATTGCAGCGCCATATATCGCGAAAGGCGCTAAGCCTAAGATGGCAATTCTGCGTGAGCAAGGCGTTAACTCTCACGTTGAGATGGCAGCAGCATTCGACCGTGCAGGCTTTGAAGCAACAGATATCCACATGAGCGACATTCTAACCGGTCAAGCGGTTCTAGAAGAGTACCAGGGCTTAGTCGCTTGTGGTGGCTTCTCTTACGGTGACGTACTTGGTGCGGGTGAAGGTTGGGCTAAGTCTATCCTGTTCAATGAGCAAGCTCGCAACCAGTTTGAAGGTTTCTTCCAACGTGAAGATACTTTCTCTCTAGGTGTGTGTAATGGCTGTCAGATGCTATCTAACCTGAAAGAGCTAATCCCAGGTGCAGACCTGTGGCCACGCTTCGTTCGTAACGAGTCTGAGCGTTTTGAAGCTCGCTTTAGCCTAGTTGAAGTTCAGAAGTCTGACTCTTTATTCTTCGATGGCATGGCCGGTTCTCGCATGCCAATCGCAGTGTCTCACGGTGAAGGTCGCGTGGAAGTTCGTGACGCTGACCACCTAGCGGCGATTGAAGCTTCAGGTACAGTTGCAGTTCGTTACGTAGATAACCACGGTAACGCAACGCAGCAATACCCGAACAACCCGAACGGTTCGCCAAATGCAATCACGGGTCTAACGACTCAAGATGGCCGCGTAACTATCATGATGCCACACCCAGAGCGTGTATTCCGTACAGTAGCGAACTCATGGTCTCCAGAAGGTTGGGGCGAGAACGGCGCTTGGATGCGTATGTTCCAAAACGCACGCAAGAACATCGGCTAACCATGACTTAGTCAACGGTTAACGAAAATAGTAAAGCGCTGGTTGAGAGACCAGCGCTTTCTTTATTTAAGGGAATCGAGAACGGACTTCATCCTATAGGACGCTGCGTTTCGAGAGTCGGGAAAAATAGCGGCGTCATTTCCTAGACTGACGAAGGAAGGAGTAGGAAATCTCTTTTGAACAATGAATAGGGAGAGATCCCCAACTCACTCGTGCCTTGTTCTTGAGGATGACGATTAAATTGCGTTGGACTCATAAGGTGTTGACAGTATTTATTCCTACATAGACAAAATGAAATCGTCTCCCGTCTCCCGTCTCCCGTCTCCCGTCTCCCGTCTCCCGTCTCCCGTCTCCCGTCTCCCGTCTCCCGTAAAAAACTTGCAGCGTTTCGGTAACTTTTATGCTCTAATACCGCGCTTACCAAGGGATGGTGTTAAACAGCTCAGCTTAGATGGAGTTATCAAGTTGACCGAATCCCTGATTAATCCCTTAGGAAATGAAAGAAATGGCTAAAAATCCAAAATTTGCTATCCGCGTAACTGAAAAACGTAACGGTTGGAGCGCAGAGATCACTCGTCAGGTGACTTCTCGTAAAGTAGTGGTATCAAAACGTGAAACAGGTTTTGACAGCGAAGAGAAAGCACAAGCTTGGGCTGAGCAGGAACTAGCGGGTTTTGTACAAAACCAAGTAGTTCGTAACGAGCGTAAAGCAGTACAACGTCAAGAGCGTGAAGCAGAGCAACTAGCGGCAAAAGTTCGCAAAGAAGAAGCTCGTCAAGCTCGTGAAGCAGACGCTGACGAAGAATAATCGCAGTGTGCTTGATGGTTGAATACCATCGACTATGAATTTGAAAATGCCCCGAGGTTATCTCGGGGCATTTTTATTTGCGTCGTTATAAGCAGTCAGAAGAAACTGAGAACGTCATTGAGCTATCCGATGAAGTGGTATTGTAGATATGATCTTTTCGCAGCTTTTTTGGTGTGTGAACTGGCTGTAAATCAATGTTGTGTAAGCCGTCCGATAGATTGTTTGCCACACCGTAGTTGTAATCTCTTGCCTCGGTAATTTCCCCTTTTGCATGTTGGCATCCAGTGGGTGCTTCGTCGTTCTTCCACGCAATCACATCTGGCTTAGCATCCAAATTCAAATCTTCGTGGACCTTTGTAGCATAGTGATCTTCTATTTGATAATGGTTGCTTTGTTCTTGTAAGTATTCAGCAATCTCTCCAGATGGTTGAGCGTAAGCTAAGCAGGGGAGGGTGGATCCCGCAATAAGGAGTCGTTTATAAGTATGATTCATAGTGGTTTACAAGCAAAAGGACGACACCCTAGTTGTGAATGAGAATTATTGCAATTAATTTGTTGTGTGAATGCTCTGTATGGGCTTCTGGTCCAACCTTTTGTTTTTAAAAGTATGGATATAAAAAAGCCCAGATAGACAATCTGGGCTTTAGTGCATTCATTGAGAATTATTGTTGTGTTTCTAGTGGGATTTGCCCCGTCGTCACTTGGTCGACATCAAACTCAGTCAGCTCTTCAATATAGCTTTCTACCGTTTGCTCAACCATGTCATCATCTTGTTTGAAGTAAGCGATGTGGAAGATAGCATCACCTTCGTTAACCAGTGGCAGTGTTTGCTGGCCAATTACGATACCGCCTTTTGGTGCCAACAGCTCTAGCTCGTCATGACCTAAAGGCGAGCTGATGTAAGCGAGAGTCTCGCCTTCTTCTACTTTATCACCCAAGTTGACAACCGTACGTAGGATACCGTTGCCCGATGCGCGAACCCAGCTGGTGGATTTTGCGATGATTGGCTCTGGTAGTTTTTTGCGGCTCGCACGTAGCATGCCGATAGCCTGCATCACACGTTGAACACCTAGTACACCTGCACTGATCGACAATGGGTCAAAGCGCAGAGCTTCACCCGCTTCGTAAGTCAGTACTGGGATATCGCACTTTTCCGCTTCACTACGAAGAGAACCGTCACGTAGAGCAGAGTCTACGATCACTGGTGTCGCAAATGCTTTGGCAATGCGCAGTGTTTCTGGGTTGCTCAAGTTCGCACGGATCTGAGGTAGGTTAGTACGGTGAATCGCACCCGTGTGAAGATCCAAAATATAGTCACAACGCTTAGCAATATTATTGAAGAAGCCATGCGCCATGCGTGATGCCAATGCGCCTTTCTCACTACCCGGGAAGCAGCGGTTTAAGTCGCGACGGTCTGGAAGGTAGCGCGACTTATGGATAAAGCCGAACACGTTTACGATAGGAACCGCAATCACCGTGCCCTTTAGTTTGGCTGGATCCAATTGGTTGATCATCTGACGAACGATCTCTACGCCATTAAGCTCATCACCATGGATCGCTGCATTGACCATTAAAACAGGGCCTTCCTGTTTACCGTGGATAATTTCCACAGGAATAGAAAGAGGCGAGTGCGTGTAAAGCTGTGCCGCTTCAAATTCGGTTTCTAGTCGTTGTCCTGGTTGTACTTGGTGCCCGAGCAGCTCAAATACTTTGCTTTTTTTACTTCTGGCCATAAACCATCTCTGTCAAATACGTTAGCAACAATGTAACAACTGGTTCAAAATCACACTAATCATTCTTCTTGATGTGACGAACAATAATTTTTATTGAAAAGATCAAAAATTCACCGAATGTATGGCTTGTGTAAGTTTATTGGGTGAAATCCAGTATCGATTGAGTAGCCTTGCCTTGGTTTTTGATGCGTTACATTCATAGAAAAAATAAGACTGTGTTAAATTTAATACTAATATTTTTTTGGCGAAAAACTGTCTTTTACCTCTTGTTTTTATCCGCTACTATCCCCGCCGAATTTTTGACCTAATACTATTTAACTAGAGGTTTTAATGAAAAAGGCGATCGCTAAAATTGGCGCACTGACTGCAGTAGCAGTTTCTCTTTCTGGCTGTGTAGGCAGCAACGCAGTAACGGGTTACGTTATGGGCTTCAACTTGAAAGCCGTTGATAACCGTTACGCTCGTGGTGGTCTAAACATGCTAATGGCGCCAGTTTACGGTGTTGCGATTGCGGCTGACTACATTGTGTTCAACTCGCTAGAGTTCTGGACTGGTAAAAACCCGCTAAACGGTAAGCCACACATCTTTGACAAGAAGATGGACACTTACATCGACGTAAACCACCAGTTAGATAAGTCTCTAACGACAGCTCCTGTTGGTCCTATTACGAATAACCGTGTTATCGAACAAGGTCAAATGCAACAGATCGACGAAAACACAGTTCAAATGGACATCACTTACAACAACGGTGAAAAAGCGACACTAATGGGTGTTCGTGAAGGTGAGTTTGTTACTTACTACATCGATGGTGAAGTTGTTGCTAAGACTTCTATGGATGAGCTAGCGTCATACGCGCAAACTCGTGCATAAGTTGCGACTTTTCTGAGCTCGCAATAAAAAAGGGTGCCTCGGCACCCTTTTTCGTATTTATTGTATCTGGTTAGGATTACGCTTTTTCTGGAATTGCTTCTAGAAGTGCAACCATTTGATCCCAGAACAGTTGAACGGTATCAATCTTCACTTTCTCATCTGGAGAGTGCGGGAACTTGATGGTTGGACCGAAAGAAACCATATCCATGTTCGGGTAAGGTTCTTTGAATAGACCACACTCAAGACCTGCGTGAATAACCATGATGTTTGGTTTGTGACCGTAGATGCCTTCGTACATATCACGGAAGATTGCCATGATTTCAGAATCCGCATCTGGTTTCCAACCTGGGTAAGCACCAGAGAATTCGATTTGCGCGCCTGCAAGTTCAGACACAGACTGAAGCGTGCCTTCAACTTGACTACGACCTGAGTCGATCAGTGAGCGAATTAGGCAAAGTACGGTTACTTTGTTCTCTTCTGTTGTGATAACGCCAACGTTAAGTGACGTTTCAACCACACCTTCAACTTCGTCACTCATGCGCATTACGCCGTTTGGACACGCGTTAAGCGCCGCGATGAAACGTTGTTGATCTGCAACTGCAAATACTTGTGCGTCAGTCGCGAACTCTTCGTTGAAAGTCACAATGTCAGTTTCAACTTTACCAAGCTCAGTTTTTAGTAGCTCAGTGTAGTAGTTGAACAATTCCGCTAACTTATCTTGGTTTTCTGCTGGTAGAGCAACCGTAACGAATGCTTCACGAGGAATAGCGTTACGTAGGCTACCACCACGGAACTCGACAAGACGAAGATCCAACTCTTGTGCGTGACCAGCAAGGAAACGACCAATCAGTTTGTTTGCGTTGCCACGACCTGTGTGGATATCACAGCCAGAGTGACCACCTTTTAGGCCTTTTAGCGTTAGCTGACGAGTAACAAAGCCTGCTGGAATGACATCGCGAGTGATGTCGAATGTCATTGCGCCGTCGATACCGCCAGCACAACCCATGTAGACTTCGCCTTCTTGCTCTGAATCCGTGTTAAGAAGGATATCGCCTTCTAGCCAACCTTCTTCAAGGCCAAATGCGCCAGTCATGCCAGCTTCTTCATCAATCGTTAGCAGCACTTCAATAGGGCCGTGTTTGATTTCAGTAGAAGCAAGAACCGCAAGACAAGAAGCCATACCGATGCCGTTGTCCGCACCAAGTGTTGTGCCTTTTGCGGTTACCCATTCGCCATCGATGTATGGCTGGATAGGATCTTTTGTGAAGTCGTGATCAGTGTCTTCATTCTTTTGCGGCACCATGTCGATGTGCGCTTGAAGAACCACGCCTTTCTTGTTTTCCATGCCAGGAGTAGCAGGCTTCTTAATGAACACGTTGCCAGTTGGATCGCGGCGTACGTCAAAACCTTGCTCTGTTGCCCAAGTAACAATGTACTGAGCTAGCGCCTCTTCATGCTTTGAAGGGTGAGGAATTGAACAAATCTTATCGAAAAACTGCCAAAGTGGAGTAGGTGATAAGGTACTGATTTCAGAATGGAATTCAGACACGGAAGACTCCTTTTGATGTGCTTTGCCAAATTTAAACCGTAAATTTAATGAGTGTTTAGCAGTAAATGCTAATCGGTATTGGCTTGAAATTGCCATCAGCATACCACCACAAAAGCCGTTCTAGTAGTTGTGGTGAAAAGGATTTGCCCTAGAACTGTCACAGATTATGAACACAATGCAATACACTAATGCAACGCACTTAGTATGAATTGAAAGTTTGGCTATTTTTTAATTTACTAAACTGTAATTTAATTACAGTTAATTCTTGATGAAGATCAATTTATGAATGTTTTGTGATTTTGGTCACTAAAATGCTTGTAATTAAATTTCTTGGTGGTATATTTGTAACCAGCTTCTGAGAGAAGAATGAAATGCTCAAAGGATGAGTCCGTTTATCGCCTCCAAGGAACCGAGAAATCAACCAAATTAACAGTATTAATTGATTTAGAAGGTGATATTTATGAAAGGTTTACCAAGTGCAATGTTCTGGAACAGCAAATCTGTTTACACCGGTAACTTTGTATACCCAACAAGCTTTGGTTACTAATTGAAGCCAACGCATGTGACTCGAACAAATTTGTTCACCCCTATAAATTGGAATTTTTTTTCAGTGCATAGTGCTGACATGATTCACCGCCACTCAAATTGAGTGGCGTTTTTTTATCTGCAATTCCAAACTTCGGCTACTTTCTCGCCACCAAGCGCGCATTCTACTGCAGCTTCTTCCACATATTTCATTTCCTGACCAATTCTGTGGGTGTTTTACGTCCAAAACCTCCGGTTTGCGTTTGAAAGTTTAATACATTGTTCAGTTTGTACACGTTGGGTTGTACAGAACATAACTCTGTTAGTTGTTGTTTATTAAGGCCTAAATTTTTAGCCTGTTTAAAACACTAGCGAATAGGTTTCATATCCGAAGAAAAAAATCCCATTAGAGTGAAAATTCTATCTGGAATTTGTTATTTGATAACTTTATAATTCGAGCCAATCGATTACGCAACCGTTTACTTTTTACCTTTTACAGGATTCGATCATGCTCGAAAGGCTCTTTAAACTTAGTGAAAATGGCACCAACGTGCGCACTGAGATCATCGCAGGTATCACTACCTTCCTAACTATGGCTTACATCATCTTTGTAAACCCAGCTATCCTTGCAGATACTGGTATGGATCGTGGTGCCGTGTTCGTTGCGACGTGTCTTGCTGCAGCTATTGGCTGTTTCATCATGGGCTTAGTAGCAAACTACCCAATCGCTCAGGCGCCTGGTATGGGCCTAAACGCGTTCTTTACCTACTCTGTTGTGTTGGGTATGGGTTACACGTGGCAAGTAGCGCTAGCAGCAGTATTTGTTTCTGGTCTGTTATTCATTGTCTTGAGTGTGTTCAAGATCCGTGAGTGGATCATCAACTCAATTCCACTTTCTCTTCGTACAGGTATCTCTGCAGGTATCGGTCTTTTCCTTGCGTTCATCGCACTGAAAAACGCAGGCATCGTAGTAGATAACCCAGCAACGCTAGTTTCTATGGGTAACATCACTTCGCTACCATCTGTACTTGCGGCTATTGGCTTCTTTATGACTATCGCGCTGGTTCACCGTGGTGTGAAAGGTGCGGTTATGATTGCCATTTTGGGTGTGACAATTCTTGGTCTTATCTTTGGTGACGTTCAATGGGGCGGCATCATGTCTACACCACCAAGCATTGCACCAACCTTCATGCAGCTAGACTTCTCTGGTCTTTTCGAAGTTGGCATGATCTCGGTAGTATTTGCTTTCCTATTCGTTGACTTGTTCGACACTGCAGGCACGCTAGTTGGCGTTTCACAAAAAGCAGGTCTAACTGACGAAAATGGCAACATTCCACGTCTAAACAAAGCACTACTTGCTGACTCAACAGCGACATCAGTAGGTGCTCTACTAGGTACATCTAACACGACGTCATACATTGAGAGTGTTTCTGGTGTAGCAGCAGGCGGTCGTACTGGTCTAACAGCTGTGGTTGTTGGCGTATTGTTCCTTCTAGCTCTGTTGTTCTCGCCACTAGCAGGTATGATTCCAGCTTACGCAACATCTGGTGCGCTGTTCTACGTAGCGATCCTAATGCTTTCTGGTCTGGTTGGTATCGACTGGCGTGACCTAACAGAAGCTGCGCCAGTTGTGGTTACTTGTTTGGTAATGCCTCTTACTTTCTCGATTGCAGAAGGTATCACGCTAGGTTTCATCGCTTACGCTGCTATCAAACTGTTCAGTGGTAAAGGCCGTGAAGTATCGATGAGTGTGTGGGTGATGTCTGCTATCTTCATCGTGAAATACATGGTCGGTTAATTCCAACGATTGAAAAAAGCCAGTGCGAGCTTGAGTTCGCACTGGCTTTTTGTTTGTGGGGGATTTGTATTCAAATTCATCCACTTTTCTAATTTGTATTGTTCACCGAACTCGGTTTTTCTGCGGAATTGGCGGAGAATTTTGATATCAGCGTTGGTATTAGCCATGGGTTTCGGTAGAATAATCGTTTGCGCAGCTTGAAACCCCCATTTCCTCTGGTGTGGAAAGTTTAGCTTGTTGAGTCCATTTCAGCGCCAACAGCTAGATAGAGGGATGCATATTTTGAAATTATTAGGTTATTACAATGAGTAAAAAATTCATTATCACTTGGGATGCGATGCAGTCTTACTGCCGTGAACTGGCTGAGAAACAAATGCCAGCTGAGCAATGGAAAGGTATTTGGGCGGTAAGCCGTGGTGGTCTAGTTCCTGGTGCAATCCTAGCGCGTGAACTGGGTATTCGTCACGTTGATACTATTTGTATCTCTAGCTACGACCACGATCACCAGCGTGATATGACAGTAGTTAAAGCACCAGAAGGTGACGGCGAAGGTTTCCTAATCGTTGAAGACCTAGTAGATAGCGGTGACACAGCACGCAAGCTACGTGAAATGTACCCGAAAGCGAAACTTATCGCAGTATGTGCTAAGCCTGCAGGTGTTGAGCTACTAGATGATTACGTCGTAGACATCGCTCAAGACACTTGGATCGAGCAACCTTGGGATATGTCTATCCAGTTTGCAGAGCCAGTGAACCGTAAGCAAAAATAAGTTTGCACTAAGAATATTGAGAAATGCCCCTTTATAGGGGCATTTTTTTTATTATTATTACGCTATCGCAACCAGCCTAGAGTTCTTCCTATGCCAGAAGACGTCAGTAAAAATCTCTCCGAAACTTTGTTTGTAAAACACAAGCAAGCGAAAGAAACCTCCGCACTTACTCAGTACATGCCGACCAGCCAAAAGATTCTTGATGAGCGAGAAGAGCATGGCGACCGTGCTTGGTATCGCCACTTAAGGCGCCTTCAATGGGCGTGGCAAGGTTTGTCACCAATCGAAATGGAAGGTGTTCTGTCTAAGATTGCGTCGTCCAAGCATTCACGTACCGAAGACCAGTGGCTCGACACTGTCATGGGCTACCACAGCGGCAACTGGACGTTTGAATGGATCAAACTTGGCATGGAACACCAGCGCCGTGCGGGTGAAATGAAAGGTGAAGAGGCTGCTGACGAATTGTTTACGGCATCACTGTGCTTCAGTATTGCGGGCTATCCACATTTAAAGAACGACAACTTAGCGGCTCAAGCTCAAGTGCTGGCAAACAAAGCTTATACCGAAGGCTCTGAGAAAACTCAGTACGTTATCAAGCAGATCGAAGTGCCTTACCAAAAGCGTAAGATCATCGCGAACTTACACCTGCCACGCACAGATAAACAACTTCCTGTTGTCATGGTCAGTGCTGGACTGGATAGCTTGCAAACCGACATGTGGCGTTTGTTCCGTAATCACCTTGCGCCAAAAGACATTGCGATGTTGACCATTGATATGCCATCGGTCGGTCACAGCTCGCATTGGCCTTTAACGGAAGACTCAAGTTGTCTGCACCAAGCTGTACTCAATGAGTTGTTCTCTTTGCCTTGGGTTGATCATCATAAGGTGGGGTTGATTGGTTTCCGCTTCGGCGGCAATGCGATGATTCGTCTTTCTTTCGTTGAGCAAGAGAAGATCAAAGCTTGTGTAGCATTGGGCGCGCCGGTACACGATCTGTTTACCTCACCGAAGAAGCTGCAGCAGATGCCGAAGATGTACCTAGATCTGCTGGCGTCTCGTCTGGGTAAGAGCGCCGTGGACATCAATAGCATGGCAGGCCAGATGATGGCGTGGTCTTTAAAGGTACAAGGCTTTTTAAGCAGCCGCAAAACGAAGGTGCCAATTCTTGCGCTGAGTTTGGAAGGCGACCCTGTTTCACCGCACAGTGACAACCAGTTGGTTGCGCTGTTTAGCCAGTACGGACAAGCAAAGAAAATCAGTTCCAAGACAATTACAAAAGGTTATGAGCAATCCCTCGATTTAGCCATAAAGTGGTTGGAGGACGAATTATTAAGATGACAAATCTCCTAATTTAGTTAAGAGTGATATAGATGAGCAAAAAATAAGCTCATGATAATTAAAAATAATAATCATTCTTGGATAGCTCAATATCCTTACTATGGAAACGGAGATTCTTATGTCAGAGACGACTCAAGGGCCGACTCACTTTCGCTTGATGTCAAAGTTGAAGGCGATAGGTCCTTACCTGCGCGAACCACAATCACAAGAAGGGCATTACTATTTTGACTGCCTATCTGTCTGTGTTGACGATAAAAAGTCACCAGAAAAACGTGAATTTTGGGGCTGGTGGATGGACTTGGAGTCCATTGAAGGTGGCTTTACGGCAAAATACCACATCGGTAAATACAACAAAGAAGGGGATTGGACCTCAGAACCATTGCCAGATAAGGTGACAGAAGAAGTGTACCTCACTCAGAGTACCTTCCATCAAAAGCTTATCGATACAGTGGCTGAGCATTTCAAACTGGAAGTGGAATATCACACAGAATCGTTTGATTTCGCCTAATTTGGCTGTTTTCTTCCTCTATAAGACAAAAAGGTGCGTTTTCGCACCTTTTCTGCTTGTTAAATCCCCATTTGATTGCTAAAACGTTCACTCTTTATTTGTTTTTCATTTCAGAAGACATCATGACAACGAATCAACAGAATGCAGTTATTTCACAACCACAAACCGTCGTTGTGAAACTGGGTACAAGTGTGCTGACAGGCGGCACTTTGGCGTTAGACCGTGCTCATATGGTAGAGCTGGCTCGTCAATGTGCTGAACTAAAGAAACAAGGCCATTCAGTAGTAATGGTTTCGTCTGGTGCAATTGCAGCAGGCCGTGAGCATCTTGGATACCCCGCACTGCCCAACGCGATGGCGAGCAAACAGTTACTTGCAGCCGTTGGTCAAAGCCGCTTGATTCAAACATGGGAGTCTTTGTTTGGCATTTATGGCATCAAAATTGGTCAGATGTTGTTAACTCGTGCTGACTTGGATGATCGTGAGCGTTTCCTAAACGCACGTGACACCATTAATGCTCTGGTAGCAAACGACATTATTCCGATCGTGAACGAAAACGATGCAGTTGCGACAAACGAAATCAAAGTGGGTGACAACGATAACTTGTCTGCTTTGGTGGGGATTTTGTGTGGTGCAGACAAATTACTGCTCCTGACTGACCAAAAGGGCTTGTTTACCGCAGACCCGCGCAAAGATCCGAATGCTGAGCTGATCAAAGAAGTGAAAACCATCGATGATACTTTGCGTAAAATTGCAGGTGGTAGTGGCACCACGCTAGGTACAGGCGGTATGGCAACCAAACTTCAAGCGGCAGATATTGCTCGTCGTGCAGGTATTGAGGTCATTATCGCTGCGGGTAGTGCGCCAAATGTTATCTTCGATTCATTGAGTTCGGAGCCACAAGGCACACGTTTCTTACCTTGTTCAGAAGCACTAGAAAACCGTAAACGTTGGATCTTAGCTGGTCCTGCGGCATCGGGTGACATCATTATCGATGATGGTGCAGTGAACGCCGTTGTGGGTAAAGGCAGCAGCCTACTTGCAAAAGGCGTTGTAAAAGTCAGTGGTGATTTTGCTCGTGGTGAAGTGGCACGTGTAACAAACGCACAGGGTAAATTGGTTGCTCGTGGTATTAGCGCCTACTCAAGTGAAGACCTAGCGAAAATTGCCGGTAAGCACAGTAAAGACATCATCTCTATTTTGGGTCATGACTACGGCTCAGAAGTGATTCATCGCGATGATCTTGTCGTCATTCAAGAATAGATTGAGGGAAGCAAAGTGGATTTAACGAATATGGGTAAAGCTGCCAAAGATGCAGCTTTTGAATTGGCGACAGCGTCAACCGCACAAAAAAACCAAGCACTAGCGATCATCGCTGATGAGCTAGAAGCAAATGCAGCAACCATTTTGGCTGCAAATGCAAAAGACATAGAACTCGGCCGTGAAGCGGGTCTAACCGATGCGCTACTAGACCGTCTTCTACTGAACGAAGAGCGTTTAACTGGTATTGCTAATGACGTTCGTAACGTGATCAGCTTAAACGATCCTGTGGGCAGCGAAATTGACAGTAAAGTGCTAGAAAACGGAATGTCTCTGTCTCGTCGTCGCGTACCACTGGGTGTGGTCGGTGTGATTTACGAAGCGCGTCCGAACGTAACCATCGATATCGCAGCACTGTGTCTAAAAACAGGCAATGCAAGCATCCTACGTGGTGGTAAAGAGACGTTCTTCTCTAACATGGAGTTGGTGAAAGTTATCCAATCAGCATTGGCTAAAGCGAACTTGCCAGCAGCTTCTGTACAATACATTGAAAAGCCAGACCGTGAGTTGGTTTCTCAACTGCTTAAGCTTGATGATTACGTTGATATGATCATTCCACGCGGTGGTGCTGGTCTGCACAAAATGTGTAAAGAGAACAGCACAATTCCGGTGATCATTGGTGGTTTTGGTATCAGCCATATCTTCGTTGATGAATCTGCGGATTTAGAGAAATCTTTGAACGTAGTTGAAAACTCGAAAGTTCAACGCCCATCTGCATGTAACTCACTAGACACTTTGCTTGTACATGAAGATGTTGCGGCGCAATTCCTACCAATGATCGTAGAGCGCATGAACGATAAAGTGACTTTCGTGGCTGAGCCAAAGGCAAAAGCACTGATGGCTCAAGCAACACAAATTCGTGATGCAGCGGAAGGTGACTTTGATACGGAATGGCTAAGCTACACACTTGGCGTGAAAGTGGTTGCAGACGTGAAAGAAGCGATTGACCACATGCGTGTTCATAACGCTAGCCACTCTGATGCGATCATGACCAACAGCTTGGTGAACTCTGAATTGTTTATCAATTCTGTCGGTTCTGCAGCGGTTTACGTAAACGCAGCAACACGCTTCACTGACGGTGCGCAGTTTGGTTTGGGTGCTGAAGTGGCGGTATCTACTCAGAAGCTGCACGCACGTGGCCCAATGGGTTTAGAAGAGCTAACCAGCTACAAATGGGTTGGTAAAGCAAACTACCTAGCACGCAGTTAACAGAAACTGTCTGTTATTGATTGAAAAGGGGCTGAGATGCCCCTTTTTGTTTTCTCTAACATAGCAATTCCGCTACACTAGTCTTGCTTTTGGGACTACCCCAATCGCATGCTATTTGGAGGTGATATGCATTGTCCTTTTTGTTCTGAGAACGATACAAAAGTAATTGATTCCCGCTTAGTTGCTGACGGCCATCAGGTTCGTCGCCGTCGCCAATGTTTGGCGTGTAGCGAACGTTTTACCACGTTTGAAACGGCTGAATTGGTGATGCCGAAAGTGATTAAGTCTAACGGCAACCGTGAACCGTTCGACGAAGATAAAATGGTTGGTGGTATTCAACGCGCACTAGAAAAGCGCCCGGTTAGTGCCGATTCAATCGAGCTCGCGATCAGCATGATTAAGTCTCAGTTGCGTGCAACGGGTGAACGTGAAGTTCCAAGTGAGATGATTGGTAATCTAGTGATGGATCAATTGAAAGAGTTGGATAAAGTCGCTTACATCCGTTTCGCATCGGTTTACCGCAGCTTTGAAGATATCCGTGAATTCGGCGAAGAAATTGCTCGCCTAGAAGACTGATTGAATCATGGCTCAACAATCTCTCTCTTCAGAATTTACCCCTCAAGATTTCGAAATGATGTCGCGTGCGCTCAAATTGGCGAAACGCGGCATTTACACCACAGCACCTAACCCCAACGTAGGTTGCGTTATTGTCCGTGACGGTGAGATAGTTGGCGAAGGTCATCATCACCGAGCGGGTGAACCTCATGCTGAAGTTCATGCTATGCGTATGGCGGGTGATAAAGCTGAAGGTGCAACGGCATATGTGACGTTGGAGCCTTGCTCTCACTATGGTCGCACACCGCCTTGCGCTGAAGGGTTAATCAAAGCCAAAGTGGCTCGTGTTGTCTGTGCGATGGAAGACCCAAATCCGAAAGTTGCAGGGCGTGGTTTCCAAATGCTGCGTGATGCTGGGGTAGAAGTTCAGGTTGGCTTGTTAGAAAACGAAGCCATTGAGCTGAACAAAGGCTTCATCAAATTTATGCAAACGGGCATGCCATACGTTCAGTTAAAAATGGCGGCCAGTTTAGACGGACAAAGTGCGCTCAGTAATGGCCAGAGCCAATGGATCACCTCCCCAAAGGCTCGCCAAGATGTGCAGCGTTACCGTGCATTGAGTGGCGGTATTCTCTCAACCAGCAAAACAGTGATTGATGACAATGCATCACTGAACGTGCGTTGGGACGACTTGCCTAACAGTGTAAAAGCGCGCTACCCACAAGATGAAGTTCGCCAGCCTCCTCGTGTTATTTTGGATCGTCAGTTTCAACTTAGCGATGATCTAAAGCTATTCAATACTGACGGTGAGCGTATTATTGTTAGCCAAGGTGGCGATATTGCACCTGAGCTAGATAAAAACGGCCAAGTCGACTTGGCGGCAACACTTAAAGCGGTCGCAAGCGGAACTCATATTAATCATTTGTGGGTTGAAGCAGGGGCGACACTCGCGAGCTCACTAATCAAAGCTAACCTTGTAGATGAACTTATCGTTTATCTTGCGCCTAAGTTGATGGGCAGCGATGGACGAGGTTTGATTGGCGCACTTGGCCTGACTGAGATGGCGCACGTTATCGACTTAACTATTACCGACGTTCGAATGGTGGGTGTGGATATTCGCATCACCGCAACCGTCAAACGCAACCAAAGCTAGAAAGAAGCATTATGTTTACAGGAATTGTAGAAGCAGTTGGCAAACTAACTGCGATTACGCCAAAAGGCGAGGACATCACCGTAACGGTAGAAGTTGGCAAGTTGGATATGGCTGACGTGAAGTTAGGCGACAGTATCGCTACTAATGGTGTCTGCTTGACGGTCGTAGACTTCGGTAGCAACTATTACAGTGCTGACTTATCACTGGAAACGCTGAACAAAACAGGTTTTGCTGCATACCAAGTTGGCGATAAAGTGAACCTAGAAAAGGCCATGTTGCCGACGACACGTTTTGGTGGTCACATTGTTTCAGGCCATGTTGATGGCGTGGGTGTGATTGTTGAACGTAACCAAGTGGGTCGTGCGATTGAGTTCTGGGTAGAGATGCCTGCCGAAATCACTAAGTATGTGGCAGAGAAAGGCTCTATCACGGTAGACGGCATTAGTCTGACTGTGAATGACTTACGTAAGAATGGTTTTAAACTGACGATTGTTCCTCACACCAGTGAAGAAACGACCATCGATCAGTTCCAAGTTGGCCGTAAAGTGAACCTAGAAGTAGACGTATTAGCTCGCTACATGGAACGCTTGTTACAAGGTCAAAAGGAAGAGACGCAAGAATCTCGCATCACGATGGAATTCTTGCAGCAAAATGGTTTTGCTTAAGCGAAGCAGACCATAATCACAGAACGTTATCAGGTTAATTGACTTAATAAAGGTTAGGTTCAAACTCGTTGCTAACTAAAGCCAGCATTCATGCCTAACCAAGACGTTAAACACATTGCTGCTGCAATAATAAATTTTTGAATAACGGGAAACAGAATATGCCTATCAGCACGCCACAAGAAATTATTGATGATATTCGCGCGGGCAAAATGGTCATCCTAATGGATGATGAAGATCGTGAGAACGAAGGTGATTTGATCATGGCTGCCGAGCACATTACGCCGGAAGCTATCAACTTTATGGCTACGCATGGTCGTGGCTTGATCTGTCTTACTATGACTAAAGCTCGTTGTGAAAGCCTAGGTCTTCCGCCGATGGTGCAAGACAACAACGCGCAATACACCACGAACTTTACCGTTTCTATTGAAGCGGCTGAAGGTGTAACAACGGGTATTTCTGCTGCTGACCGTGCTCGCACTGTTCAAGCTGCGGTTGCGCCAAACGCGAAAGCGGCTGACCTAGTGCAGCCGGGTCATATTTTCCCTCTTGCTGCTCAAGATGGTGGCGTTCTAACTCGTGCTGGTCATACAGAAGCGGGTTGTGATTTGGCTCGTCTTGCGGGATTTGAGCCTGCATCGGTTATCGTAGAAATTCTAAATGACGATGGCACGATGGCACGCCGCCCAGACCTAGAAGTGTTTGCAGAAAAGCACGATCTTAAGCTAGGCACCATTGCGGATCTTATTGAATACCGCAATAACACAGAAACAACGATTGAACGCGTTGCTGAGTGTGCGCTACCAACGGAATTTGGCGAATTCACACTTGTGACCTACAAAGACACGATCGACAACCAAGTACACTACGCAATGTGTAAAGGTGATTTAGCGTCTGAAGCGCCGCTAGTTCGTGTTCACCTACAAGACGTATTTACGGATGTGCTTCGCAGCGACCGTAATGCAGAGCGCAGCTGGACTCTTGAGAAGGCAATGAAACGCATCGGCGAAGAAGGTGGTGTATTGGTTGTCCTTGGTAACGAGGAGTCAACAGACCTGCTTATCCATCGTGTGAAAATGTTCGAAGCACAAGACAAAGGCGAAGCGCCAACGTTAGCGAAGAAGCAAGGTACGTCTCGTCGTGTTGGTGTTGGTTCGCAAATCCTTGCTGATCTAGGCATCCACGATATGCGTCTGCTTTCTTCTACTAACAAGAAATACCACGCACTTGGCGGATTTGGTCTCAACGTCGTTGAGTACATCTGCGAATAATTACCAAGCGATCCGTTCCTAGTCGTCAGCTCACTTAGCATAGTGGTGGCTAGGAACTCGTGATTCGTCTCCAATTTCCATTAGATATTGCTCACAAATTTGTGATAGAATCCGGCGATTCTCACTTGATGAACAATTTTCACTTATAAATAGAGTTAAAGGAAAGCTTATGAAAGTGATCGAGGGTGGCTTCCCAGCGCCAAATGCAAAAATTGCTATCGTTATTTCTCGTTTCAACAGTTTTATTAACGAAAGCCTACTTTCTGGTGCGATCGATACACTAAAGCGTCACGGACAAGTAAGCGAAGACAACATCACTGTTGTTCGTTGTCCAGGTGCCGTAGAACTACCTCTAGTAGCTCAACGTGTTGCTAAAACTGGTAAGTACGATGCTATCGTATCTCTAGGTACAGTAATCCGTGGCGGTACTCCACACTTTGATTATGTTTGTAGTGAATGTAACAAGGGTCTTGCACAAGTTTCTCTGGAATACAGCCTTCCAGTAGCATTTGGCGTATTGACTGTTGATACTATCGATCAAGCGATTGAACGCGCAGGAACCAAGGCTGGTAATAAAGGTGCAGAGGCTGCACTAAGCGCACTTGAAATGATTAATGTACTATCTGAAATTGATTCCTAATGGGGGCCAGTGTGAAACCAGCCGCACGTCGTAACGCACGTCAATTCGCGCTACAAGCGATCTATTCATGGCAAATTACTAAAGATAATGTTGCCACGATCGAAGAACAGTTTTTGTCTGGCGACAAATACGATGAAGAAGAACTTCACGCATCTGAGCCTGCACTAGCTGCTCCAGAAACAGACGTAGCTTACTTCCGTGAACTACTAAGCGGTGTTGTACTTAGCCACTCTGAGCTAGATAGCAAAATCCGTCCATACGTGTCTCGTCCAATGCAGGATCTAGACATGATGGAACTTGCTCTTCTTCGCCTTGCTATGTACGAGATGACTCGTCGCGAAGATGTTCCTTACAAAGTGGTAATCAACGAAGCGATTGAACTTGCTAAAGTATTCGCGGCAGAAGACAGCCACAAATTTGTGAATGGTGTGCTAGATAAAGCGGCGCCACACGTACGTAAGAAATAACGATTTCTTCATTAAAAAGGTCAGCACATGCTGACCTTTTTTGTATCAAAAACTTTTACATCAAAAAGTCAGTGAACAATGTCTGGTGAATTCAGTTTAATCGATAAGTATTTTGTTGGGCGTCAAAGCCAGCGTAAAGACGTACACCTCGCTGCAGGTGACGATTGTGCGTTAGTAAAGGCGCCTGCGAATGTGCAGATAGCTATTAGTACCGATACGCTGGTGGCGGGGACTCATTTTCTCGCAGAGGCGAATCCTGCTTGGGTCGCTCACAAAGCGCTTGCCTCTAATATCAGTGATTTAGCGGCAATGGGAGCAACGCCGGCTTGGGTCAGTTTTGCATTGACGATGCCAGAGCCTGACGAAGCATGGTTAGCGCCTTTCTGTGATGCGTTTTTTGACCTAGCTGATTACTTCGGGATTCAGTTAATCGGCGGTGACACGACAAAGGGGCCATTAAGCCTAACCTTGACGGTGCAAGGCTTTGTTCCAGAGGGTAAAGCACTGACTCGCTCAGGGGCAAAAGTCGGAGATTGGGTTTACGTGACGGGTAACCTTGGCGATGCGAAAGCGGGGCTCGATGTTGTGCTCGATAACACATTACGCACTCGAGTTGCTGCGCCAGAGTTAGAAAAAGCACATTATCTCAGTACGCCTCGAGTTTTGGCAGGGCAAGCATTGGTTGGGCTCGCGTCGTCGGCGATTGATATCTCTGATGGTTTGATATCTGATATTAAGCACATTCTTAAGCGCTCTGAGGTTGGAGTCAGTTTGGATGTTTCCCAACTGCCAATATCTTCAGAATTGGTTCAGTTTTTAGATGATAAGGTGAGCGCGCAGCAGTATGCTTTATCCAGTGGTGAAGAATACGAACTGTGCTTTACCGTGCCAGAGCAAAACCATGGCTCACTACAAAGTGCTTTGTCGCACACTGGGTGTAAAGTAACGTGCATTGGCCAGATACGACCAAAAGGTACGTTTGAGCTGCATGATAACAATCAACCTCTTGATTGGGATCTCAGTGGCTTTGACCACTTCAAATGATCTGAGCTAGGCTCTAGCCTAAGATTGAAACCAAACTCGCAGTATAGGTTTAAAGGAAATGACCAACCCTCTCTCTCTGATTTCATTAAAGAACCCGTGGCACTTATTAGCGACAGGTTTTGGTAGCGGCTTATCGCCTGTTGTTCCCGGCACTATGGGGACGCTTGCGGCGGTTCCATTGTTCTTGTTGCTTGCTCAATTGCCTTTCCCTGCTTATGTGGTTGTTGTGCTTGTCTCTTGTTTGGTTGGCATTAAAATTTGTCAGGTGACATCCGATGATATGGGTGTGCACGACCATGGTTCGATCGTGTGGGATGAATTTGCAGGTTTTTGGATCACCATGAGTTTAGTACCTGCATTGAATATTCCGCTAACAGAGTGGAAATGGTTACTCACCGGTTTCATCTTGTTCCGCTTCTTTGACATGGTAAAACCGTGGCCAATCGGTTGGTTAGACAAACGTGTTCATGGCGGCTTAGGTATCATGATTGATGATATCGTGGCAGGCATTATGGCGGGCATCGCGCTGTTCTTAGTGGCGAAATACGCAGGTTGGATGTAATACTTATCTTTAAAGATCTAAAAGTGACAGATAAACAAAAGGGATGCCACGGCATCCCTTTTCTGTGTTTACTTCGTTGTGTTAGGTTCGCTTACTTGGCTAAGTAATCGTTGATCGACTTCTCGATGCCTTTTGCATCTAAGCCAAGCTCTTCATGTAGCTCGTCTTGTGTGCCTTGAGGAACGAAGCGATCTGGCAAGCCAAGGTTGAGTACTGGCTTGATGATCTTATCTTTCATCATAAACTCAATCACACCCGCGCCAGCACCACCTGCAATCGCGTTTTCTTCTAGCGTAACCAGAACATCGTGCTCAACGGCTAGTTGACGAATCAAGGCTTCATCAAGTGGTTTTACAAAGCGCATGTCTGCTACCGTTGCGTTTAGGTTTTCAGCCGCTTCTAGCGCGTTACCTAAGAAGGTACCGAAGCTTAGAATCGCCACTTTTTCACCTTTACGAACGATACGACCTTTACCGATTTCAAGTGCAGTGAAGTCTTTTTCGATTTCTGTGCCCATACCGCTACCGCGTGGGTAACGAACGGCGCTTGGACCTGTGTGCTTATGACCTGTGTACAGCATTTGACGGCATTCGTTTTCGTCACTTGGTGCCATGATCACCATGTTCGGAATACAACGCATAAAGCTTAAGTCGAACGCACCTTGGTGAGTTTGACCATCTGCACCAACCAGACCAGCACGGTCGATAGCGAACATCACCGGCAAGTCCATAATCGCAACATCGTGGATCAGTTGATCATAACCACGCTGTAGGAAGGTTGAGTAGATCGCAACGATTGGGCTATCACCTGCGATCGCCATACCAGTAGCAAGCGTCACCGCGTGTTGCTCTGCGATGGCAACATCGAAGTATTGGCTTGGGTACTCTTTCGAGAAACGCACCATGCCAGAGCCTTCACGCATCGCTGGTGTGATTGCCATTAGCTTAGGATCTTGAGCTGCCATATCACATAGGAAATCACCAAAGATCTTAGAGAAGGTCGGCTTACCGCCGCTGCTCTTAGGTAGGCTGCTGTGTGATGGGTCAAATTTTGGTACGCCGTGGTAGCCGATCGGATCCTTCTCCGCTGGCTCATAACCTTTACCTTTCTTGGTCATGATGTGCAGGAATTGAGGTCCTTTTAGCTCACGCATGTTTTTCAGCGTTTTGACGAGCTCATTCACATCATGGCCGTCGATTGGGCCGATGTAGTTAAAGCCAAGCTCTTCAAATAGAGTTCCTGGTACCACCATGCCTTTTAGATGCTCTTCAGTACGACGCACCAACTCTTTAATTGGTGGAACGCCAGACAGCACTTTCTTACCGCCTTCACGGATAGAAGTGTACAAGCTGCCAGAAAGCACTTTAGCAAGATGGTTGTTCAGCGCGCCGACGTTTTCTGAGATCGACATTTCGTTGTCGTTCAGAATCACTAGCATGTCCGGATGAACGTCACCAGCATGGTTCATGGCTTCGAATGCCATACCTGCTGTGATTGCACCATCACCAATCACACTCACGACTTTACGACCTTCACCTTCTTTTTGCGCACTGATGGCCATGCCAAGACCAGCACTGATAGAAGTAGAGGAGTGACCAACAGAAAGGGTGTCGTATTCGCTCTCTTCACGCCATGGGAATGGGTGAAGACCGTCTTTCTGACGGATAGTTGGCATCTGATCACGACGACCAGTGAGAATCTTGTGTGGGTAAGCCTGATGGCCCACGTCCCAGATCAACTGGTCAACCGGGGTGTTGTAAACATAGTGCAGAGCTACAGTTAGCTCTACCGTGCCTAAGCCAGACGCTAAGTGTCCGCTAGACTGACTCACTGAATTTAGCAGATACGTGCGTAGTTCATCGCACAAAGTCGGCAATGTTTCTTTCGGAAGAAGACGCAATTCCTCCGGTGTATTTGCTAACGCCAGTGTTGGGTACTTTGAAATATCAAGAGTCATATAAATGCGCGCTTATTGTGTTAGTTCTTGCGCTCGATGACATATCGGGCGAACTCTTCGAGTAACTGAGTATTGTATGGGATTGCTTCCAATGCTTGAAGCGCTTCCTGTAGCAGAGTGTGAGCTTTCTCCATTGCTCCCTCTAAACCCAGCAACGATGGGTAAGTGCTCTTGTTCAGCTCTTGGTCTGAACCTTGAGGCTTACCCAGTGTTTCAGTGTCACTGATGATATCAAGAATATCGTCTTGAACCTGAAACGCCAGACCGATCGCTTTTGAATAACGTTCTAAGTGTGGCAAAACTTCTAGGCCTTTTTCACCAGCGGCTAAAGCACCTAATTTTACCGCACAGTTAATCAGCGCTCCGGTTTTATTGCGATGAATTTCTTCCAAATCTGCGAGAGAAACACGACGATTTTCTGCACCTAAATCCAACGCTTGTCCAAGACACATGCCACTCGCGCCAGACGCTTGCGCCAGTGCCTGTACCATTTTTATACGCTGGCTTTCAGCGTTCGGATTCAGTTCACCTTCTGCAAGGATAGTAAAGGCAAGAGTTTGGAGTGCGTCGCCAGTGAGAATCGCTGTCGCTTCATCAAATTTGATGTGGCAAGTAGGTTGTCCACGGCGCAGTTCATCATCATCCATCGCAGGCAGGTCATCATGGATAAGAGAGTAGGCGTGAATACACTCAACCGCAGAAGCGGGAGTGTCGAGATCTTCTGGCTTACAACCCAGCATTTGACCTGTGATGTAAACAAGAAATGGACGAACACGTTTTCCGCCTAGCAACAGGCCGTATTTCATCGCTTGAATCAGCGGCTGTTCTTGATGAGGCAGTTGCTCCAGCCACAGGTTTAATTGTTGGTTATTTCTTTGTTGATAAGACGTCAATGTCTCTTGCATCACATTGCTCACTACTGATTATTATTCTGACTCAGGGTTGAAGTCACTCAGTGGTGCTTCATCATCTTCGCTAAGAAGAATGCTTACGCGCTGTTCGGCGTCGCTCAGTTTAGTTTGACCAGCACGAGCCAGTGCAATGCCACGTTCAAATTTACGTAGAGCATCATCTAGGGCAAGATCGCCATTCTCTAGTTGATCAACCAAGCTATCTAGCTCTTCAATGGTCGCTTCGAAGGTCATGTTTTCTGGTTTCTTGACCGCCATCTTTTATCTGCCTTAATCAAGCCTCTAATAGAATGCACGCAAGTTACCTTAGCCTACTAAGTTGGTCAAATTTAACCTTACATAATTGTCACAAAATTAGCGCTCAACGGGTCTGATAAGACAATCTCGATCATTTAGTTCGAGCCTAAACGATCATTTTGTGATGTATTGACCAAGATTTTTCTAAAAAAACTGTTCTAGTTGTCGATACAAGTAATAATTCGCCTGACTAGGCAATATTTGAGTATAGCGAGAGGAGTGCTTTGTGGATTTAGCAACCCTAATAGGTTTGATTGGTGGTTTTGCATTCGTCATCATGGCGATGGTGCTAGGTGGCAGCATCAGCATGTTCATCGACGTCACCTCAATCCTAATCGTCGTTGGTGGTTCAACGTTTGTAGTATTGATGAAGTTCACCATAGGGCAGTTCTTCGGCGCAACCAAAATTGCGGGCAAAGCATTCATGTTTAAAGCGGACGAGCCGGAAGACTTGATCGCGAAGATTGTAGAAATGGCAGACGCAGCACGTAAAGGCGGCTTCCTTGCTTTAGAAGAGATGGAAATCAACAACAGTTTTATGCAAAAAGGCATCGACTTGTTGGTGGATGGCCATGATGCCGATGTAGTGCGTGCCGCGCTACAAAAAGACATCGCGTTAACTGACGAGCGTCACACTCAAGGTACTGGTGTATTTCGCGCATTTGGTGACGTAGCGCCAGCGATGGGTATGATTGGTACGTTAGTTGGTCTGGTTGCCATGCTTTCGAATATGGATGACCCAAAAGCGATCGGTCCTGCGATGGCGGTTGCCTTGTTGACCACGCTTTACGGTGCGGTGCTTTCTAACATGCTGTTTTTCCCGATTGCGGACAAATTATCACTGCGACGTGATCAAGAAACGTTAAACCGTCGTTTGATCATGGACGGAGTGCTTGCCATTCAAGATGGTCAAAACCCGCGAGTTATCGATAGTTACCTGAAGAACTACCTCAACGAGGGCAAACGCGCCCTTGAGATTGACGACTAATCTGGAGGTCATCTGATGGATGAAGATAATAAATGTGATTGTCCGCCACCCGGCCTCCCCCAGTGGATGGGGACGTTCGCTGACTTGATGTCATTGCTGATGTGTTTCTTCGTACTACTGCTTTCGTTTTCGGAAATGGACGTACTGAAGTTCAAACAGATCGCGGGGTCGATGAAGTTTGCTTTCGGTGTTCAGAATCAACTTGAGGTGAAGGACATTCCAAAAGGCACCAGCATCATTGCCCAAGAGTTTAGACCGGGTCGTCCGGAACCAACGCCAATTGATGTCATCATGCAGCAGACCATGGACATCACCCAGCAGACGTTAGAATTTCACGAGGGAGAATCTGACCGAGCGGGTGGCACCAAGCGCGACCAAGGCAAGTTAACGGGTGGTCAATCACCAGAAACGTCAACGCAAAACAACCAATCGGCGGAATCAGACATGCAACAGCAGCAGTCTGAGCAAACTTCGCAAGAGATGGACACCTTGATGGAAAGCATCAAGAAAGCGTTGGAGCGTGAGATTGAGCAAGGGGCTATAGAAGTCGAAAACCTTGGTCAGCAGATCGTGATTCGAATGCGTGAGAAAGGCGCTTTCCCAGAGGGTTCTGCGTTCTTACAACCGAAGTTTAGACCGTTAGTGCGTCAAATCGCGGAATTGGTCAAAGACGTGCCGGGCATTGTTCGAGTATCAGGTCATACGGATAACCAACCGTTGGATTCTGAACTGTACCGCTCTAATTGGGATCTGTCGTCGCAACGTGCGGTGTCGGTTGCTCAAGAAATGGAGAAGGTTAGGGGATTCTCGCATCAACGCTTACGTGTGCGTGGCATGGCGGATACTGAACCATTGGCTCCAAACGATTCTGATGCAAACCGAGCGCTAAACCGCCGCGTAGAAATCAGCATCATGCAAGGCGAGCCACTCTACAGTGAAGAAGTGCCAGTAATTCAATAACCGAACATTTGTTCTTATACTAAAAGCGAGCGTTGGCTCGCTTTTTTTGTCTTTCCATTTCGCTTGGGTGTATAATCTTGCGCCTTTAAAAGTGAGCTCACAAAGCTGGGTGTGAACAACTCATGATGTTGTTGCGTATGAACACCTAGTGCGGAGTTATCACTCATTGTTGATTGCGAACCTAACCTGCGAACTAGACTATGAAATTTATTGTAAAGCCCCATCCAGAAATTTTTGTAAAAAGTGAATCTGTGCGTAAGCGCTTCACAAAGATTTTAGAGTGCAACATTCGTAACATCGTTAAGAGCCGTACGGAATCTGTCGCGGTATTCAACCGTCGTGATCACATTGAAGTGACCTCTGAGAGTGACGAGTTTCACGCTGAAGTTTTAGAAATCCTGACGCACACGCCAGGTATTCACCACATTCTTGAAGTAAAACAAACCGAATTCAAAGACTTGCACGATATCTTCGAGCAAGTGTTGGAGCTAAGCGGTTCACTGATCGAAGGTAAAACTTTCGTTGTGCGCGCTAAGCGTCGCGGTAAGCACGATTTTACTTCTATTGAACTAGAGCGTTACGTAGGTGGCGGTCTTAACCAAGCGGTAGAAAGCGCTCGAGTTAAGCTAAGCAAGCCAGACGTAACGATCAACGTTGAAGTGACTAACGACAAGCTAAACCAAGTGTTGGCGCGTCATAAAGGTCTAGGTGGTTTCCCACTAGGTACGCAAGAAGACGTACTAAGCCTTATCTCAGGTGGTTTCGACTCTGGTGTTTCAAGCTACCTACACATCAAACGTGGTTCAAAAGTACATTACTGTTTCTTTAACCTAGGTGGTCCAGCACACGAAATCGGTGTTAAGCAGGTTTCTCACTACCTATGGAACAAATACGGTTCTTCAGCAAAAGTACGTTTCATCTCAGTTGATTTCGAACCAGTAGTGGCAGAAATCCTAGAGAAAGTTGATGACGGCCAAATGGGCGTGATTCTGAAGCGTATGTTCATGCGTGCAGCAGGCATGATCGCTCAGAAGATGAAGATCGAAGCATTGGTAACCGGTGAAGCGCTAGGTCAGGTATCAAGCCAGACACTAACGAACCTACGCCACATCGACAACGTGACAGACACGCTGATTCTTCGTCCGCTAATCAACTGGGACAAAGAAGACATCATCAACCTAGCGCGTGAAATCGGTACAGAAGACTTTGCGAAGACGATGCCAGAATACTGTGGTGTTATCTCTAAAAAGCCAACTGTGAAAGCGGTGAAAGGCAAGCTAGAAGCAGAAGAAGAGAAATTCGACTTCAGCATCCTTGAGCAAGTGGTTCAAGAAGCTCGCATGATGGACATCCGTGACATCGCAAAAGAATCTGAGCAAGCGGCACCAGAAGTTGAGCAAGTACAAGCAGTAGAAGGCGATGCAATCGTATTGGATATTCGTAGCCCTGAAGAGGAAGACGATAGCCCACTAGAAATCGATGGCGTTGATGTGAAACACATCCCATTCTACAAGCTAGGTACTCAGTTTGGCGATCTAGACCAAGCTAAGACATACCTACTGTACTGTGACCGTGGTGTGATGAGCCGTCTGCAAGCGCTTTACTTGCAAGAACAAGGCTTCAACAACGTGAAGGTTTACCGCCCATAATCGTGTTGTAAAACAGACAGTCACAAAAGCGCAAATTGAGAAATCAGTTTGCGCTTTTTTCGTTTTAGCGCACGCAAAATTATTCTTTGTGAAGTGATAAGATTGACCTCAATCGCATCCTTCGGAATTTGTATTGATATAACGATAATTAATCCGAAATGAGAACGCAAAAGTGATGCTGATGCCATTTTCTGAAGGAAGAAGAAGGTGAGATTTTTTAGATAAAAAAACACCGCCTAATAAGGCGGTGCAAGAAATTTGACAGACAGGTCAAAATAAATACAGGAAGTATCTGTTTTGTCACAGGGAGTGTGGACAAAACATATGGTAGAAATCTACCTAACTCGAAATACGAGTTTGCAAACACAACATCGCAACAACGAAGCCAATTGATTCACAAATGGAATCAAGCCGTTCAGGCTCGTGTTGCGGGATGAAATATAGAATTTATCTGGCTGTTCGGCAACGGACATTTTATAATGTTTCAGATAAAAAAAACTAATCCTACTTGAGGTCCCATAATGTCTCGCAGATTGCCTCCGTTGAATTCGCTTCGCGTTTTTGAAGCGGCTGCTCGTCATCTCAGTTTTACCCGTGCTGCTGAAGAGCTATTCGTTACCCAAGCGGCAGTAAGTCACCAAATAAAAGCGTTAGAAGAGTTCTTATCTTTGAAGCTTTTCCGTCGCCGAAATCGCTCTCTCTTGCTTACCGAAGAAGGGCAAAGTTACTTCCTAGACATTAAAGATATCTTCACTTCGATTGCAGAAGCGACCGATAAGGTATTGGAACGTAGTGAAAAAGGTGCATTGACCATCAGTTTGCCACCAAGCTTTGCTATTCAGTGGTTGGTTCCGCGCTTGGCTGATTTTAACGCGCAAGAACCGGACATTGATGTACGTATTAAAGCGGTAGATATGGACGAAGGTTCACTGACCGATGATGTTGATGTGGCTATCTATTATGGTCGCGGTAATTGGCCTGGTTTGCGTGCCGATAAACTCTACCAAGAGTTTTTGATCCCACTTTGTTCACCTTCGTTACTTTTAGGTAACAAACCATTAGAATCTCTAAGTGACCTTAAATTGCATACCTTGTTACATGACACCTCTCGTAAAGATTGGAAGCAGTTTGCTCGTCAGCACAATATTGAAGGTATCAATGTAAATCATGGTCCTATTTTCAGCCACTCGACCATGGTGCTTCAAGCGGCTGCGCACGGACAAGGTGTAGCACTAGGGAACAACGTATTAGCCAAACCTGAAATGGAAGCGGGACGCTTAATTGCGCCATTTGATGAGGTGTTGGTGTCGAAGAATGCCTTCTATGTAGTGTGTCACGAACAGCAAGCGGACATGGGACGTATCGCAACGTTTAGGGATTGGATGTTGGCCACTGCAAGAAAAGAACAAGAGGAAGTATTGGATGAGCCATTGGATAGTTGAGGGACCTGAAAACGGACCGCTATTTGTTTTTGCTCATGGTGCTGGTGCAGGCATGGAACACGATTTCATGTCTGCCGTTGCCAAAGGATTAGTTGAGCAGGGCATACGCGTGGTGCGTTTTAATTTCCCTTACATGGTTAAGCGAGCGGAAGATGGCAAGAAGCGTCCGCCCGATCGTGCGCCAAAGCTTCTGGAAGCTTATGAAGAAGTGATCACTCACTTTGCTTCTCAACCTATTGTTATTGGTGGCAAATCGATGGGTGGTCGCATGTCGAGCTTGCTTGCCGATAATGAGCTGGTGGCGGGTATTGCCTGTTTAGGTTTTCCTTTTCACCCTCCGGGCAAACCAGAGAAATACAAAGGCGAACATCTGGCCAACATTGAAAAGCCAACCTTAATTCTACAAGGTGAGCGCGATACATTCGGCAAGCGCGAAGAGTTCGATGGTTTTGCGTTGTCAGAGCAAGTGAAAGTGCGCTTTTTGCCCGATGGTGACCACAGCTTTAAGCCACGTAAGAGCTCTGGTTACACAGAAGCAGGCAACATTACCTCGACGGTAGAGCAGTTAGCGGCATTTATTATAGAGGTGTACCGTGAAAAGTAAGTGGTTACTCTCGTTTACTGGTCTTTCTGGCTTAACCTCGGTGGCGTTAGGTGCATTTGCAGCGCACGGTTTGAAAGCTAAGTTATCCCCTTATTTGTTGGGCGTGTTTGAAACCGGCGTTTTGTACCAATTCATCCATACTTTAGCTATCGCATTGTGTGCCATCTTACTGCTGTTGAATTTGGGACAAAAAGCACAAAAGTATTTTTTCATCGCCGCGATTTGCTTTATCATCGGCATCTTTTGTTTTAGCGGCAGTCTTTACGCGCTGGCGCTGACGGGCATTAAGTGGTTTGGACCCATCACTCCTATGGGAGGATTCTTGTTCATGATCGGTTGGTGTCTGTTCTTTTTTGCTGCGTTTAATATCAAAGAGGTCTCCAAGTGAAACAACTAATGCTCTATTGCCGTTCTGGCTTTGAGAAAGAGTGTGCTGGTGAAATTCAGGACAAAGCGACACAGTTGGAAGTGTATGGCTTCCCTCGTGTGAAGAAAAACTCAGGTTATGTTGTCTTCGAGTGTTACCAAGATGGAGACGCAGACAAGCTTGCTAAAGGTCTGGACTTTAGCGCCCTGATTTTTGCACGTCAGATGTTTGCTGTGGCGGCTGAGTTTGAAGCGCTACCAAGCGACGACCGCATCAGCCCAATTCTTGCTGAACTGTCAGAGATCGAAGAATTCCCACGTTGTGGCGATCTGCGCATTGAAACCCCAGACACGAACGAAGCAAAAGAGCTATTGAAGTTCTGCCGTAAGTTCACGGTACCAATGCGTCAAGCGATGCGTGGTAAAGGTCTGATGTGGAACAAAGACAACGCGAAGAAGCCTGTGCTGCACATCTGCTTTGTGGCTCCGGGTCATTGTTACGTCGGTTACTCATACCCGGGCAACAACTCGCAGTTCTTCATGGGTATTCCTCGCCTTAAATTCCCAGCAGACGCGCCAAGCCGTTCTACTTTGAAACTAGAAGAAGCATTCCACGTCTTCATTCCTCGTGAAGAATGGGATGAGCGTTTGGCTCCTGGCATGTGGGGTGTCGACCTAGGTGCTTGTCCGGGCGGTTGGACTTACCAATTGGTGAAACGTTCGATGTTCGTTCACTGTGTGGATAACGGCATGATGGCGGATAGCCTAATGGAAACGGGTCAAATTAAACACCACATGGTGGATGGCTTTAAATTTGAACCAGACCGTAAGAACGTTACTTGGATTGTATGTGACATGGTTGAGAAGCCAGCACGCGTTGCGCACCTTATGGGCCAATGGCTGCTAAAGGGTTGGGCGAAAGAAGCGATCTTCAACCTTAAGCTTCCAATGAAAGGTCGTTACGACGAAGTGCTGCAAGATCTTGAAAACCTAAAAATGTTCCTGATTGAGAACAAGGTGAAGTTCAAGCTGCAAGCTAAGCACTTGTACCATGACCGTGAAGAGATCACGATTCACATTCAGTGTCTGTCTAACATCTCTCCGCACTAATCTACGCATTAGTATACGATAGAGTAGAAGCAAAAAAGCGCCTGCAATAGGCGCTTTTTAATGTCTGAAGTTGGCTGCTATTGCGCTTTATTTGGTCCGGTAAAGCGAATGTCTTGTAGGTTAAAGCCGAGTTCGATATCGCATTTCAACGCCGCGACTTTTTTACATAAGCGGGCTGACTCAATATGTTCATCAAACTTCTTACGATATTTCGTTACCAGTTCTTCGCTCGCGTAAGCGGCTTCAATGTCTTCAAATTGAGTTAAGATCTCTTTGGCTGCTTTAGGTCCAACCCCCGGAATGCCCGGAACTTGGCTTGAGCTGATTCCCGTCAAACCCCAATAATCCGCAAGCTGAGATGGTTTTACGCCAAACTCTTTTTCGATGAACGGTTCATCTAGCCAGCGGTGCTGGAAGTAATCTCGGATCTGCAGAGTCGGGGAGAGCAGTTGGCAGTAGCCTTTGTCGGTCGAGACAATCGTGACTTTTTCGCCGTGACTCGCGACCTTGGTTGCGAGGGTCGCAACAAGATCGTCTGCTTCATCACCTTCAGACAGCAGTGAATCAATGCCTTGTTCCCACCACGCTTGTTGAATCGCGTCTAAGCCTTGCATCAATGGTTCTGGCATAGGTTTGCGGTTTTGTTTGTAGTCTGGAAGGATCTCTGCACGCCAACCGCGGTCTTGTTCGTGATGATCGAATACCGCGATGATGTGCGTCGGCTGCGCTTCAGACAGAATGCGAGTCAGGGTTCTACCGGTAGTGGTGATGGTTCTTGCTATGTCAGTTGGATCAGGTTGCGCTGAGTGTACGCGGCGGATCAGGTTTAGGGCATCAATGATAACAAGATGAATAGACATAATGACTTAGCAATAAAAAAGGGGCGTAATGCCCCTAGTGTAACGAAAGCTGAGTTATCTATCGACCACCATTTTCCTTATGGGCAATACGGTAACATGGCTCGTAAGCAGTACCGCCTGGTAGTTTCATGCGGTGTTGCTCTACGAAGTCTTTCAATAGCTTGTCGAGTTTGGTCATCAGTACTGGGTCACCGTTGATGGTGAATGGACCTTTGCGTTCGATCTCTCGAATCCCTTCCGCTTTGACGTTACCCGCAACGATGCCAGAGAAGGCTTGGCGAAGACTTGCAGCCAGTACTTGCGGTTGTTGGTTCAAATGCAGATCTAGACTTGCCATTGCCTCATGAGTTGGTTCAAACGGCAGTTGGAACTCAGGCTCGATTTTCAACGACCAGTTAAAGCTGTATGCGTCGCCTTTCTCTTTACGATGTTGGCGAACGTCTTCCATTGAACGCTTCATGATGCGCGCCACTTCCGCTGGGTCATCAATCACGATTTGATAGTGCTTCTGACCTTCTTCACCCAATGTATCGGCAATAAACGCATCGATAGAGCGGAAGTAAGCTTCACTCTCTTTCGGGCCGGTTAAGACGATCGGCATAGGTTGATCAGCATTCTCTGGGTGCATCATGATACCCAAGATGTACAGCAGCTCTTCGGCAGTACCAGGGCCACCAGGGAAGATAACGATGCCGTGCGCCATACGAACGAAGGCTTCGAGACGTTTCTCGATATCTGGCATGATCACCAGTTCGTTCACGATTGGGTTTGGTGGCTCAGCCGCAATGATTGAAGGCTCTGTCAGGCCAAGATAGCGCTGTTCTGTGTAACGCTGTTTCGCGTGACCAATTGCCGCACCTTTCATTGGGCCTTCCATCGCACCCGGACCACAGCCAGTACAGATGTTCAGTTCACGCAGGCCAAGTTCGTTACCTACTTCGCGTGTGTACTGGTATTCGGTCGCGTTGATCGAGTGACCACCCCAACACACCACTAGGTTTGGCTCAATGCCCGGTGTTAGTGCACCAGCATTACGCAAAATGCCGAACACGAGATTGGTAATGTGAGTGGCATTAGTGAGGTTCAGACGCTGGTTATCCGCGAGGTGCATGTTGACATACACGATGTCACGGAGAACCGAGAACAAGTGCTCTTGAATGCCTTTGATGATCTCACCATCGACAAATGCGTGCTCAGGTGGGTTGGCTAGTTCAAGTTTGATACCGCGCTCACGACGTACGACGTTAACATCGAACGAAAGGTATTTGTCTAATAGCTCTTTTGAGTTATCTGTGTGGCTGCCGGAGTTGAGGACCGCAAGTGTACAGTTACGGTAGAGCAGATAAAGCTCACTTGATGCGGTTTTTTTAAGACGTTCAACTTCCAGTTGTGATAGCAGATCCATGCTACCTGCGGGGCTTATATGGGTAATCATAAGGCCTCCTTGCTAATGCGTTCTTTTGAGGGAATAAACCAACTCACCTACTTAGCTTGTACGTATCGTTCTACTCAGTGGTTGGCAGACTTTGATTTATAGCGTTTAAACAGCTTAGCAGACTAAAAGAGGAGAAACGTGATAACCCGTTGAAAATTTGAGGCAATATGACAGAACAAGACGTAAAAAGCGTTTGTTTGGTTGTTTTTTAAACGCTTTTTAACCCCAGTTCACCTGATTACCGCCGCGCTGCTTGGCGTCTTTGAGCATATTGGCAAGGCGATCTAATACGTATTCAGGGTTGTCCGCTTCTTTAAAGCAAGTAGAGACGGCTGTTAGGGTGATCATGATGTTCTGTTCACGGAACTTAAATGGCAGTTTACTGATGTCGCGCTGGATGTTTTTCATCAGCTCAAGAGTGTACTCTTCCGTTTGCTCTGGGATGAGTAAGATAAACTCTTCACCACCGAAACGAGCTACGGTTTCCGTATCAGCAACGCGTTTGCTCATGGTGCGAGCAATGATCTTGAGTGCTTTATCGCCAGCGGTGTAGCCATAGCTGTCGTTAACCGCTTTAAAGTTATCAACATCAAACAGAACTACGCGAAGATTTTGTTGTGAGCGAATCCAACGACGGTATTCCAACTCTAAGCGATCATTGAAGGCGGCACGGTTGTATACCTTCGTCAAAGGGTCTAGCAGCATACGTTGTGCTTGGTCTTCCAAGCGGCGACGGTAGTCTTGAGTCGTTTCAAATACGGCTTCGAGCTGATTCTTGCTGTAGCTTAAGCGTTCTTGAAGGGCTTGTTCGCGCTCTTCGGTCATTCTTAAGCGCTCAGTCAAAGAAGCCATCTTGGCCAGCAATGGTGATACTTCACCTTTCAACTCTTCGAGATCTTGCGCGTGTTCCAGAGATTCTTGGCTGCGTTCAACCAAAGTGGTCATCTCTGAGTTCAGCTCTTGGCGATGTTCAAAGTAGGTTTGATGCTGGTCGACGTTCTGATGAACCGTCTTTAGATTGCTAGACAGTGAGGTATTCAACTGCTCTAAGAACTGCTCTGATGATTTGCGCTCGTATTTAGTCGCTTCTACGACCAATTTGAGGGTATTTAAAGTCAGTTCGATCAGAGATTCTGCGTTAACCCCCAACAGCAACTTAGCTCGGATATCCAACAGTTGGTCGCCAGACTCACCTTCAAAATCGAGTTCGGTGATGGTGTGCTGCAAGTCGCTTGCAAGACACTCTAGTTGGGACTTATCTGGGCCGTGTTCTAATTCACCAAGGTTAAGGCGAGAATTGGAAGTGATGATCTTGAGCGCGCGCTCGTAGATGCTCAGCAGCTTGGTGGCTTGGTCAACTTTCTTGCCTGCATGAACTTCAGAAAAGCTCATCAGATTGCGCAATTCACGTTTTAGCTGCGCAGGCAATCCGGTGATACGTTGAAGCGTTTCACCACTGTGTTTGATTTGTTCGTCGAGATAACCGTTTTGTTTTTCCATCGCCTTAGACTGCTGTTTGAGCATTCTTTCTAGCACTGCTAAGCGAGGTATCAGCGTACTGACATCTTTTTGATGTTCCAGTTCTTGCTGAATTTCGCGCAGGTAGTTGGTTACTTGAGAGTTTGAACCCTGACAAGCAGAAGACAATGATGCCACAACTCGCTTAAGAACTTGCTGCTCACGTTGAAATTTGAGCGAAGTATCACGATGAGTCAGCCTGAGTTGGTCAAGTTGACAACTCAGCTGATGAAGCTGCGACTGAATATCGGATTCCAAGATTCCCATGAAGTGACTACGGTTAAGTCCATGTACTACTGACGATTATTTGATAATAACAAAAAACTTTATAGCGTCATCACTGATCACGCTCAACCGTTGGTTAATTATCCGTTTTTTAATATTTTTTTGATGTCGTCCTCATTCTTGTACGAAGAATGAATTTTAATTAGCCCTTGGTTGATGGCGTGTTGGCAGGCAGTCCTTATGTCATCGGTTGCAAAGCTCGCTGCCGGAGCATTATCAATGGCCTTCAAGAACACCCAATGACTGTGTTTATCTTTTAAGCTGACTTCACGCGCAATGTGTGTGGCGAGCAGCAATAGATCGAGTAATTCTTCATCGTTAATTGCCGTGTATGCACGTGGTAAGAATGGGTAGTCACTGATGCCCATTCGGATGATGCGGTTGACGTTGTGCTTGGCCGCGAACTCATCTACCCAGCTTTGGAATTTTTCAAACGTCGCTTCTGCTGATGCGTCACGATCGGCATTTGGCTCTATGTATAACAAGTTTGCATCTGAGAAATGGTACAAACGTGTCGGTTTCTGGATACGTTCTGCTAGGAACTCACCAAAAGCACGCTCTAACTCTAAACCAGCTTTGTAACCATGCTGAACGTACATGCTGCGCAGAAACGGCAGATCGATCATCACGAAGCGCAAACGGTCGTTCAAAGGTTCGTGAATCAATTCACCCATTTGCCACTGCTCAAAGGTGTCACTCGATTTCTTCAATGAGCGGGACAACTTCACATTCAACATACGCAGGTTACGCAGGCGAGAACGGGAGTGGGTGAACAGGTCATCACGCAGTTTTTCAATCTCAGCGGTTTGGCGTTGATTGATGACGCCACGGCGCATGATGAACAGGAACATGACCAAGACAGTAATGAACAACGCAAACGAGATTTTTTGGAATTTGCGATGCTCCATTTCGACTTGTGCCAATTTCTCAGCTTGGCCTACGTGATGAATACTTTGCTCGGCAAATTCTTTTTGTTGGCGGAACGCATCTTCACTGATTTGGTTAAGCTGCTTTTGTTCTAGGCGCACTAGGCTGGCGTATTTCTTATACGCTTGTAATGACAGTTGGTACTCGCCAGCTTGTTCATAGCCCAGACCCAATAAGCGGTAAGATTGTTGTTTGATAAAGCCAGTATCATCTGGGGCTTTTTCAATTAAATCGAGCGCTCGTTTGGCGTTTTCAATGACGTCTTTACTGTCGTTTTGGTGGTACGCCAAGCCAGACTGCAACAAGGCAGCTTTGGCTTCCAGTTGAGGTAGGTCTGCGTACTCCAATAGATCGGTTGAGCGGTCTAGGTACTGTTCTGCTAATGCATAGTTGTAGAGCTGTAAGTAAGTGGCCGCTAAGCTCAGACGAATCTTAATGATGCGGTTGATGTTTTTACTGGTGCTGTCATGGTCCAGTACGTTGAAGTAGTGCACCAAAGCCAGATTAAACTTGCCTTGGTAGAAATAGATGTCGCCCATTTGTTCTAGCACGTCGGCCAAAATCGGTGAACTTGGGTAGCTATCGTAATAATCAGCCGCCTGAGAGAGGTATTCTATTGCTTTGTCATACACTCGGCGCTCTTGGAACAGGCGAGCCAGCAAGCGATTTACTTTCGCAAGGCGTGCGCCGCTATCGCTCTCAATGGATTGCCAGTAACCGTAGAGCAGCTCTGAAAGGGCAAGGTTGTATTTCTTGTCATTCAGATAAAACTCACCAACGGCGGTGTGGTAATCAATCAGAGTCAGATCAGAACGGTTGTCTTCCAGCATGGTCTTCGCTTTTGTGTATAAGCGATCGGCATTAACGCTGTCACCACTGTTGGCTGCTAATAGTGCTCGTTGCATGACCAAGCGATAACGAACACTGTCGGTGCGTTGTAATACTGGATTGGCTTCTTCAATCTGTTTTTCGATTTGGTCGAGCTTTTCTTCTGCGGCTGCATAGTTTTTGTCGTACATCCAAATCATTTGGTTGCGCATCAGTTGCACATCAAGATTCATGTACGGCAATTGATATTCATTGGCGAGGCGTTCTGCTTCATCGAGGTTGTTGATGGCAGAGCGAATGTTGCCCATTGTGTAGTCGGCTTGCGCGATGATTTTGTGTGCTTCAATCGTGCTGCTTGGCGTGCGGATGCTTCGGTCGGTCTCTTCGCGAGACATTGAAGAAGGGCTGCCGTTGTCTTGGCGCTCTGTCAGTTCGCGTTGCAAAAGGTAGTTTTTGGCCGCTTGCTTTGCCTGTACGGGGTCGATCTCAGCCAGTTGCTGAGCTTCATTAAGCAAAGCGGAAGATAAAATGGTCGCGTGAAGTGGCTGTGCTAACAATAAGCAAAGAAAGCCAATCAGCCTAAATAGACGCGAACTGTCCCAAAACATCCTTTTCGTTCCCTCGAACTGTGTCGTAATTTACGTGTTTTTGAATAAACAATAGTAGAGAAAAACGCCCAGCAATCCAACAGATAGCTGAGCGTTTTTGAGTATTTAAGCAATTAGTTTTTGAGTGAGGAACTCAAGCACTTTTCATTATCTACTCAGATTACTGACGCGCCATGCGGTTATTGTGCGCGGGCTTGTCTTGTTCCGTTGAGCGGTAAGGGTTGATATCCAAACCACCACGACGTGTGTAACGTGCAAATACCGTCAGTTTCGTTGGCTGGCAGTACTTCATCAGGTCAGTGAAAATACGTTCCACACATTGCTCGTGGAACTCGTTGTGCTCACGGAATGAAACGAGGTAACGAAGCAACTTCTCACGATCAAGCTTAGCGCCTTGGTAACGAATTTCTACGCTGCCCCAGTCTGGCTGGTTGGTGATCAGACAGTTAGATTTCAGCAGATGGCTGTGAAGAATTTCTTCTACTTGCTCATCACCAGCCGCACCTTCAAGCAGTGCAGCGTCAAAATCGTAGCTGGTGATTTCGATGTCTTGATCGTCAATACACTCGCCTTCCATCGTCACGATAGGTTGATTGGTGTAATGCGTTACTGGGTTTACTTCCACAAGTACTTTCTCACCTGCGCATGCCGATAGGTCTTGCGTCAAACGCTCAGTCACTTCTTCCCAAGTAGCGAAACGCGTTTGGTTGTAGCTGTTTAAATACAGTTTGAACGACTTTGACTCAATCAAGTTTGCGCTGGTTGCTGGAATGTACACTTCGCCAACCGCAACTTGAGGCAAGCCTTTGCTGTTTAGCCAAGATAGCTCGTACAGCGTCCAAATATCGTGGCCCATAAACGGCAGGCTGTCGCCAAGTTCAAGGTCGTCACGGTTTAGGCTGCGAGGTACAGGTTGCAGCAAGCTTGCGTCGTATTGGTTTGCGTACTCGGTCTTTTTACCCAGAGTCAGGCCAGCAAGCTCTTTAGCGTCAGAATATTTGCTCATACTTTGTGGTCATTTTCGATTAGAATGGCGAGAATTTTACTGAATCCGCTGATTAATTGCCATCCGGCAGATACCGCAACCTGATAAAAACAAACCAGGAGACCTTCATGACCCAAACCGTTCCTCAGGCTCTACAGGACTTTAGCCTGCGCTACCAACAAGCTTGGCAAGACAAACACAACGAACTGCCACGCAGTGAAGAGCTTGCTGATCTTGTTTCTCCGTGTGTAGAAGAGAAACGTGATGAGGTCGTTTTGTGGAAATCGGTTCCACGTGAAGAGATGGCAGATTTCACCAACGTTGAGAACGCAATTGAGCTGACGTTGCATGAAGACATTAAGCTTTTCTACGGTTCGCAATACAGCGCAGATATGGACGCGACTTGGCAAGGTAATGAACTGACACTGCTGCAAGTGTGGAGTGACGATGACTTTACTCGTTTGCAAGAGAACATTCTTGGTCACCTTGTGACTCAGCGTCGCCTAAAACTAAAGCCGACGGTATTTATTGCTGCGACTGATGCTGAGCTGGATGTGATTTCAATCTGTAACTTAACCGGTAATGTCATTCTTGAGCGCTTGGGTTCTGATAAACGTGACGTATTGGCTGAAACACTGACCGAGTTTCTAAGCAAACTTGAGGCAGCGGTGTAAGCATGTACGTTGTTGAGTTGCAGTTTGAGTGTTTTGATAACACCACCGTAAGCGCCGTAGATAAAGCGATTAATGGTCTGATGGACGCATTGCGCTACAACGGTCAGGTGCTTGGTCGTGAATTTCCTATCGTAATGGGTGATGGCGAGTTTTATGTTCGCGTCGTTTGCCCAGAGCAAGACAGTTTGCACCCTCGCTACCATTCTGACTTCGTCAAAGTGTGCATGAATCGTTTGTCGGAAGCGTCGTTGCTTGCGCCGAAAATGCGTATGTTGGGTCGTGATTTGAACTCAGAAGAAGCGGCGGAAGAAGAAACACCAAGCTGGCAAGTGCTCTACACCACGTATGTTCATACATGTTCTCCACTGCGCAGCGGCGAGACACTGTTGCCAATTCCGCTTTACCGCAATGGGGCAACACTGAATGGTGACTACAAAGCAGTGGTGAAATGGCAAACCGAATGGCAAGCGTGTGATGAAATCCAAATGGCTGGCGGGTGTCGTGCAGAACACGCGGCATTGCACGAAATTTGCGATGCTGACAGTGTGCTGTTCCGCCGAGGTTGGGATTTGCGAGGTCGTATTGAATACCTCACTAAGATCCCGACGTATTACTACCAATACCGAGTTGGTGGTGAGTCACTTGAAGCGGAAAAAGCGCGCAAGTGTCCAAAGTGTGGTGGTGAGTGGTTACTCGATGAGCCACTACACGACATCTTCTACTTTAAGTGCGACGATTGCCGAATCGTTTCCAACATCTCTTGGGACCACATCAAGTAGTCTATTTTCTAAAGCTGGCGTCTATGCCAGCTTTTTTCTATCGCGATAAATGGATCGAAGCTGCTTAGTCAAATTATCTATTATTGATTTTATCAATATATTGATTCAAAAAGCATTTTCACTGACCATTCCTCTCATCCCCTTGATTGTGATCTTTGTTCACATTTAAAGAAAAATGTAACTCAGTTGCATGGTTTATAAGCATTGAAACGTTTGCTTCTCAAAAATTTCAAATAATATCCATATCCTTTTTGAGGTTTTGGGAAGAGGGCCCCTTCCGAAAATATATATAAAAAAATAATCTGGAAGGAATTGAGATGACTTTATTTAAACGAAGCCTAGTCTGCATTGCTGTTGTCGGCTTAATGGCTGGTTGTAACGACGATGACACCAAGTACGTAGAGGTACCGTCGGATTACAGCCCTGTAGTCGCAGAAGGTAAAACACTAACCAACACGCCAGATGTGGTTGTGAAAGGTGAAGCAACACAAGCGGATGAAGTAACTATTGCTATCGCAGCAACATCGGATCTACACGGTCGCTTGTTTGGTTTTGACTACGCGCTGAACGCAGAAGACGATGACGCGGGTATTACTCGTGTGGCCACTTTGCTTGCTGACCAAAAAGCAGCACATCCAAACATGATCCTGATTGATATCGGTGATACGGTTCAAGGCAACTCCGCACAGCTATTCAACGATGATCCAACTCACCCAGTGGTCGAGAGCATGAACTCTCTTGGCTTTGACGTTTGGGTACCAGGCAACCATGAATTCAACTTTGAGCGTTCGTTTGTCGATCGCAACCTCGATCATTTTAATGGTGCGGTACTGTCTTCAAACATCAAATGGGAAAGTAACGATGTGAACTACATTCGTGCGTTCCAAATGTTTGAAGTGGAAGGTGTGAAAGTGGCGATCGTTGGTCTAACGCCATCGAACGTGCCGAACTGGGAAGCGTCTGCTCCGGATCACTTTAAAGGCTTGAAGTTTGAGAACGAATTGGATGCAACCAAAGAAGCGGTTGATCAACTGGTGTCTGAATACAATCCAGATGTGATTGTTGGTGCGCTTCACCTTGGTCGTCAAGAAGACGGTGGTGTGGGCGTTTACGAAATCGCGTCAGCAATGGCAGATAAATTCGACGTCATCTTAGCGGGTCACGAACACGCGAACTACATCGAGCAAGTGAATGCAGATGGCACTGTTACACCAATCAGCAAATCCACATCAGACATTGGCGGTGAAAATACGCTGATTGAAGATAAAACGAAGTCTGGCGAATACAACCAAGACAATCGCGCGCAAAGCGTGAAAATCATTGAACCAGGCAAGTGGGGTGCTTACCTAGCGAAAGCTGAAATTCAACTGAAGAAAGTCGATGGCAAGTGGACGATGGAAGACACCACATTGACCAACATTGGCACGAAGAAGGTGGAAGAAGAGCAAGCGCTGCAAGCGAAATTCCAATATGTGCACGATATCTCGGTTGAAGACGCAACTCGCGAACTTGGCCGTGTCACGGGTGACTTCACACCAAGCGCAACAGGTTTCCCAGATGAAGCGACTGCGACGGATTACAACTACACGGCAGAGCGTTTGTACTCGACGATTCACCTTGCGAAAGTGGTTGATACGCCATTAATGGACGTGATTAACCAAATCCAAATGCAGAAAATCGAAGAAGCGGTCGGTGAAGGTAATGGTGCGGTTGTGTCTGCTGCGTCGCTGTTCTCTGATCAATCTAACCTGATCGATGGTGAAGTGTACACCAAAGGTAAATCGACCAACTTGTACAAGTACGATAACACCTTGCTTGGTGTTGAGATGACAGGTGCGAACCTAAAACGCTTCATTGAGTGGTCATACTCTTACTTCAACCAGTATCAACCAGGTGACATTACGGTGTCGTTTAAGAAAGGCGCGCCAGCTTACCTGTACGATCAATTCGATGGTGATATCGAGTTCACTGTGGACCTAAGCAAACCGTCTCTAGAGTTGGATGAAAACAACACGGTGACGAATGAAGGTAGCCGCGTAAACATCACCAGCATTGGTGGCGAGCAGTTCGATCCAAACGCGACTTACAAAGTGGCGATGAACAGCTACCGTTTTGGTTCGCAAATCCAGAAGTTTGGTTGGGCTAGCAAAGACGACGTGTTCTACGACTCAGTGAATGAACAAGTTTATGCAATTCGCGACATGCTGACGGCGTATGTTGAAGAGAACAAAGGTATCAACGTGGCAGATTTCAATGGTAGCGTTGGTAACTGGTCATTCACTCAATACCTACCAAGCGGTGATATCACGACACTGCGTGAGGGCGAAGGCAAAGCGCTGTGGGATCAATTGAAGAACATGGAAATCTGTGTCTCGATTGACTTGGAAAACCCGAAATACCCAGCGATTGTTAAGTCTGTGAACATCAATGATTCGTCTAGTTACTTTGTTAACCCTAACAAAGACGCGGCGACCCTTGATGAGAAAGTCGCAGGTTGTAACCCAACTCATTAATCCTGCATGTGGGCGCGGTAATCTTTACCGCGCCTAATTTTACTCACCAGAGGCAAAGCCCGTTTAGTGAGTGATGTAGAAGAGTGCTTCATGATCAAAAGAATCTATAACCGATGGGGTTTCACCCTACTGATTACCCTTATCTCCACACTTATCTTTCAGTTTTCTTCTTCGTGGAGTGAAGATTTCCGTCCTAAATCTCGTCAGCAACAAGAGTTTGTTGAAGCGACCGTCACACGTTCGATTTCAAACCATGTTGCGCCAGATCCGCTCGTGCCAGATGTGATGACAGGCAAACAAGTCTTCATGGCAAAAATCCTTGAGGGAGAGAGCGAAGGCTTAGAGGTGGAAGTCACCAATCCTCTTAGTCGCCAGCACAACGTGTATGTCAGTGAAGGCGATACCTTCATCATGATGATCCGCGAAACTACCAATGGCACCGTTTATTGGGCGTATAACCACAAACGATCAGACGCTATTTACCTGATGCTTGCACTGTTTTGCGCGCTGTTGTTGAGTTTTGGCAAGAAAGAGGGCATCAACTCGATGGTCGCGCTCTATTTTACAGCGGCCTTGATCGTTGGCGTATTGGTGCCGAGTATTTTTGCGGGTTGGAATCCGATGTTGGTCAGCATCTTATTGATGGTGGTGATCATCGTGGTCAGCTTTATTCTCGTTTCTGGCTATAACCGGAAGAGTTTATGCGCCATGGGCGGCACGTTACTTGGCGTAATCGCTGCGGGTGTAATGGCGCAGTGGTTTGGCGAAATGGCACACTTGTCAGGCATTTACCTCGACAAAGGCGAAGACGTGATTTACCTAACGTCGGTGAAGATGGGCATCCGTTGGTTGATGTTCGTGACGATTGTCGTTGCGGCACTTGGCGCTGTTATGGACGTTGCGATTTCGATTGCATCTGCGTACGCGGAGCTGCAACAAACCGACCCGAAACTCAAACCAAAGCAGTTGGTTAGAGCGTCGATGAACATTGGTCGAGACATCATGGGTACCATGACTAACACCTTGATCTTGGCGTTTGCTGGTGGCTCATTGACGACCATCATGATGGTGTGGGGACTTAACATGCCAGCAAGCCAGTTTATGAACATGCCGTTGGTAGGACTCGCAGTGGTGAATGCGTTAGCGGGCAGTGTAGGCATTGTGCTTACTATCCCTTTTACTGCGTTTTTAGCGCCTTATGTGTTTAAACATCCGCAAGTGGATACGCAGCTAGAACAGGATCAAAAGAAGGTTGAGCAAGACGAAGTTCAGCTGTTCTAGCGATATAAAACCGCAATGAAAA
>NZ_JH976121.1:76131-110208 GCF_000305755.2 Vibrio sp. HENC-03
AAAACAAATGCAAAAAAGGGCGCTCTGATGAGCGCCCTTTTTAAGTTTCAAGTGTTGTAGAAAGAGGGGATTACCAACCTTTAACTACGCCACCTTTGAAGATGTCTTTCGCTGCTTCGTAAACTTCATCAGTTTGGTATGCTTTCACGAAGTTTTGTACGTTAGCTGCTTGAACGTTGTCTTCACGAGCAACGATTAGGTTTACGTATGGAGACTCTTTGTCTTCTACGAAGATACCGTCACGCTCAGGTGTTAGGTCGATTGAGCTTGCGTAAGTCGTGTTGATGATAGAAACCGCTACGTCATCAAGAGAACGTGGAAGTTGTGCTGCATCTAGCTCCACGATAGTGATGTTTTTCGGGTTACCAACGATGTCACGTACTGTTGCTTGTAGACCAACGCCATCACGCAGTTCGATCAGACCTTGTTGCTCAAGAAGTAGAAGTGAACGACCAAGGTTGGTTGGATCGTTTGGTACTGCGATACGAGCGCCATCTTCGATCTCATCAACCGATTTCACTTGCTTAGAGTAACCAGCAATTGGGTATACGAAAGAATTACCAGCCGTTACTAGCTTGTAGCCACGGTCAGTTACTTGCTGGTCTAGGTATGGCTTGTGTTGGAACGCGTTTGCGTCGATTGAGCCATCATCTAGCGCTGCGTTTGGTGTTACGTAATCAGTAAAGGTAACAAGCTCAACGTCCAGGTTGTATTTCTCTTTAGCAACTTTTGCTGCAACTTCAGCAACTTGTGCTTCTGCACCTGCCATAACGCCAACTTTTACTTTGTTCACGTCAACTTCTTTTTCGCCACAACCAGCAAGAACCAGTGCAGAAGCGGCAGTTGCAACAGTCAAAAGACTCTTAAGGCTAAATTTCATCTTTATCTCCTTATAATTGGTATTTTCAATTCTTATCTGTGGTCTACGCGGCGTACGATTGCATCACCGATAGACTGAATAATTTGTACTAGAACAATCAGCATCACGACAGTTACGGCCATGATGACTACATCATAACGGTGGAAGCCATAACGGATGGCTACGTCACCAAGACCGCCGCCGCCTACTGTCCCCGCCATTGCTGAATAGCTTACTAGTGTTACTAGGGTAATCGTCACTGAGTTAACAATAGTCGGCATTGCTTCAGGAAGCAGAACTTTTGTGATGATTTGTGTTGGTGTCGCACCCATAGATTGCGCGGCTTCAACCAAACCTGATGGAACTTCCAGTAGTGCGCCTTCGATTAGACGCGCCACAAATGGGATAGCACCAATGGTCAAAGGTACGATTGCTGCTGTTGTACCGATAAAGGTACCAACCAACAGTTTGGTTACTGGGATAATCGCAACCATCAATACTAGGAAAGGAACCGAGCGACCCACGTTGACGATCGCGCCAAGAATGCCGTTGAGTTTGGTGTTTTCCAGCAGGCCACCTTTCTTAGTGGTATGCAGAATCACACCTAGAGGAATACCGACTGCGAAACCAACGATGCCCGCAACCGCCACCATGTAAAAGGTTTCCCACGTTGCGCCCAAAAGTAGGTTGCTGTTTAAACTCAGCCATTCTGAAATCGTATTAAAGGACATAGCCAAGTACCTCTACTTTCACGTTGTGCTCACGCAGGAATTCAATTGCTGCGTTATCGTCTTCTTCACTACCAAACAGTTCTGCGACCATCATGCCGAACTTCACGCCGCCAGCATAATCGAGATCAGAACTTAGGATGCTCACGTCGATGTTGTACTTACGAGCGATTTGCGTCATCAGAGGGGCATCCACGGTAGCGCCAGTAAACTCTAGGCGAACCAGTGGGTAGCTGTTTTCTACGCGCGTGGTTTGTAAGCGAGCTTGGTAATCTTCTGGGATAGAAAGATCCAAAGTAGAGCGAATGAACTCGTGTGCCAGAGCCGTCTTCGGATGCGCGAAGATTTCACCAACGGTGCCTTTTTCCACTAGCTCACCATCACCGATGATCGCCACTTCGTGACAGATGCTCTTAACCACTTCCATCTCGTGAGTGATCAGAAGAATGGTGATTTCTAGCTTGCGGTTAATTTCTTTGAGTAGTTCTAAGATGGACTGCGTCGTTGCTGGATCCAGCGCACTGGTTGCTTCGTCACACAGCAGAACGCTAGGGTCTGATGCCAGTGCACGTGCAATTGCCACACGTTGCTTTTGACCACCACTTAGGTTTGCTGGGTAGCTTTCATGTTTGTCTGAAAGACCAACAAGCTTTAGTAGCTCAGTCACTTTTGTTGTGATTTGCGATTTGTCTTTGCCTGCTAGCTCAAGAGGGAGTGCGACATTGTCGAAAACGGTACGAGACGACAGCAGGTTAAAGTGTTGGAAGATCATCCCGATGTTACGGCGAGTTTCTCCCAATTGCTTTTTGCTTAATTTGGTTAGATCAACGCCATCTACGATGATGGAACCCGATGTTGGGGCTTCCAGCATGTTCACACAACGGATCAGGGTACTTTTACCCGCGCCCGATGAGCCGATAACACCAAAGATGGTGCCCTTCGCGATATCTAGATTAATGTCCTTAAGGGCAAGAATTTCCTTACTGCCTTGGTAGAACACTTTATTGACGTTTTTTATTTCTATCATGTTTCAACCTGCACAGAGATACTGGGAACTTCGCTGTTAAAAACGGCTTTTAACAGGAGTAAATTTTGAACTCTATCTCAATTCTCAGTTGATGCTATGGGTTAAGCAGTAGTAAGTCAATAGATATTTTTACGTCTAGACGTCTAAATGTATGGATGTTCTGTTGGGAAAATAAAACAGAGGATGTTTGGCGGAAAGGGATATAAAAGAGGGATATTCAAGATTTACCGATTCTCGGGCGACAAATCAACTGTTTTGTCGCTCACTCACGCCAATTAGATAGTGTGAGTGCTTATAAGGTATGTAATAATCTGATGAAACCGAGTAAATAGAGAAATACGTTTTGGCAAAACCTGCTGTTTTTATCGATCGTGACGGCGTGATCAACGTTGACCACGGCTACGTTCATGACGAACATGATTTTGAGTACATTGACGGTGTCTTTGAAGCGACAAAAGCGCTGAAAGATAAAGGCTACCTGTTGGTGCTTGTGACCAATCAATCTGGCATTGCACGTGGTAAATTCAGCGAAGACCGTTTCTTATCTCTGACTCAGTGGATGGACTGGAACTTCGCTGATAATGGCGTTGAGTTCGATGGCATCTACTACTGCCCACATCATCCAGAACATGGTATTGGTGAGTACAAGCAAGATTGTGAGTGCCGTAAGCCAAAGCCAGGCATGTTCATTTCTGCACGTGACTTCTTGAAGATCGACATGGAGAAATCTGTGATGATCGGTGACAAAGCCGAAGATATGATGGCAGCAGAAGCAGCAGGCGTTGGCACTAAGATTTTGGTTCGTACTGGTAAGCCAGTGACAGAACAAGGCGAAGCCATTGCAACGGTAGTATTAGATAGCATTGCAGACGTGCCTGCGTACCTAAACAAGTAATCTTCATTACTGACTGAGATAAGGGAAGCCGCTGCTTCCCTTTTGTTTGATTCCTTCTTTTAGTCTGAACACTTATGAGCAAAAAACTCACCATTCTTGATATCGCGAAATTGGCTGGCGTGGGCAAATCGACGGTTAGTCGTGTGCTTACCAATGATCCCAAGGTAAAACCGCAAACGCGTGAGAAGGTAGAGCAAATCATTCGTGAATCAGGCTACGTCCCATCAAAGTCGGCGCAGTCGATGCGTGGTGGCAGCCAGAAAGTGATCGGTGTGATCATCTCTCGTTTGGATTCACCATCGGAAAACCGCGCTGTTGGCACTATGCTCAACGCTTTGTACTCAGCAGGGTATGACGTGGTGATCATGGAGAGCCAATTCGATCGCGATAAAACCAATGAGCATTTGGATGTGCTTAAACGTCGCAATGTCGATGGGGTGATCGTGTTTGGCTTTACTGGATGTGATGAGCAAGCTTTGGCGGAGTGGGGCAATCGCATTGTCGTGATCGCGATGGACACGCAAATGGTTTCCTCGATCAACTACGACAACCAAGGCGTTATCGATATGGCGCTCTCTCACCTGGAACAACAATCTATTTCTCGTATTGCCTACATTGGTGTTGATCCAGAAGACCGCACCACGGGTCTTGCTCGCCTAAACGCTTACCAAGCTTGGTGTGAGAAAAAGCACATCGAACCTTGCTTCCAAACCGGCAAGCTCAACCACGAAAGTGCTTATCAGTTGGTGGATCAAGTCCTTCAATCCGATACGCAAGCCATCGCTTGTGCCAGTGACACTATCGCTCTCGGTGTAATTAAACGTCTGCAAGAAGTGGGACGTGAAGACGTGGTGGTTACCGGTGTCGGTGGTAACGAATTACTTTCTTTTCTCTTCCCTAATGTTTTCAGTGTGGATCCAGGCTACTCTCATGCCGGTGAAAAAGCCGCTAAAATGCTGATTAATCAATTAAATGGTGATGAGTCTGTGGTGCATTTTACCCAGCAGCCTATCCGTCATTAATCCTCCTTTCGATGATCTGCTCTAAAATTATACTGTGATCATTCTCAATTAATGGGACTGTTCCCATTTTGTTTTTGAATGCAAAATGGCACTATTAAAATCATCAAATGGGAATGTTCCCATTATAAAAATAAAACGATGAATTGAATGTATCCAATACAGGGTGGACAAAGTTATGAGTAAGATTGCGCGTCAAGATGTACAGCGTCTTATTGAGCTGGTCGGGGGATCGGACAATATTGCCAGTGTAAGCCACTGCTTAACTCGCTTGCGTTTCGTGTTGAATGACACTGACAAAGCCGATACAAAACAGTTAGATGCACTGCCTATGGTGAAGGGCTGCTTTACCAACGCAGGTCAATTTCAGGTCGTCATCGGCACAGAAGTTGATGAGGTTTACAAAGTACTGATCGAGCTAAGCGGCAAAAGTGAATCGAGCAAAGATGAATCTAAGAACGCTGCTCGTCAAAACATGAACATCGTTGAGCGTGGTATTTCCCACCTTGCTGAAATCTTTGTACCACTGCTACCTGCGATCATCACCGGTGGTCTGATTCTCGGCTTCCGTAACGTGATTGGCGACATCAAGATGTTTGATGGTCAAACGCTAACGGAAATCAGCCAGTTTTGGGCTACGGTACACTCTTTCTTATGGCTGATTGGTGAGGCAATCTTCTTCTTCCTACCGGTTGGCGTGTGTTGGTCGACAGTGAAAAAGCTCGGTGGTACTCCGATTCTGGGTATCACACTGGGTGTCACGCTGGTTTCGCCACAGTTAATGAACGCCTACCTAATTGGTAAGCAAGTGCCTGAAGTATGGGACTTTGGCTTATTTGCCATCGAGAAAGTGGGCTACCAAGCGCAAGTGATTCCGGCAATGCTCGCTGGTATGGCTCTGGCGTTTATTGAAACCAACTTAAAACGCATCATTCCGTCTTACCTTTACTTAGTGGTCGTGCCGTTTGTTTCTATCATCGTGTCTGTGATTCTTGCGCACTCTATCATTGGCCCATTCGGTCGTATGTTGGGTGACGGCGTTGCTTTCGCAGCAAAAGCAGCCATGACGGGTGACTTCGCAATGATTGGCTCTACCATCTTCGGTTTCCTATACGCGCCATTGGTAATTACCGGTATTCACCACACCACCAACGCGGTTGATCTTCAACTGATGCAAGAGCTAGGCGGCACGCCAATTTGGCCTCTGATTGCACTTTCAAACATTGCTCAAGCGTCTGCAGTAGTCGGCATCATTATCATCAGTAAAAAACATGGCGAGCGTGATATCTCAGTACCTGCGGCTATCTCTGCTTATCTTGGTGTGACTGAGCCAGCGATGTACGGCATCAACTTGAAATACAAATTCCCAATGCTGAGCGCGATGATCGGTAGTGCGATTGCCGCTGCTATTTGTGGCAGCGCAGGAGTGATGGCGAACGGTATCGGTGTGGGCGGTTTGCCGGGCATCTTGTCTATCCAACCGCAGTTCTGGGGTGTATTTGCTCTGGCGATGTTGGTGGCGATTGTGGTCCCAGTAGCGCTGACGCTTGTGTTGTATAAGCGCGCACAGATGAAAGGCGAGTTAGAAACCGCTAACGCGTAATTCAAACTGAGGCAGTGATTTGGCTGCCTCGTTTATCTCCTCTATTTTTTAAGATTTTTAAGTTTCCGTTTAATGGTAAGTGAGCGTTAGAAATGGCAATGACCAAGCATGATGAGAGCTGGTGGAAAACCGCAACCATCTACCAAATTTACCCAAAAAGCTTTTGTGACAGTGGAAGTAAAGGCACGGGCGATATTAAAGGGATCATTTCTAAACTGGATTATCTAAAACACCTTGGTGTGGATGCGATTTGGCTGACGCCGGTTTATCAATCGCCAATGATCGACAATGGTTATGACATTTCCGATTACTACGCGATCAACCCAGATTTCGGCACTATGCAAGATTTCGATACCCTGTTGGCTGAGGCTCACCAGCTGGGTATTCGAATCATCATGGATATCGTGGTCAACCATACTTCGACAGAACACAAGTGGTTCCAATCAGCATTGGGTGACAAAAACAGCCCGTACCGTGATTACTACATCTGGAAAGATCCGGTAGATGGCGCAGAGCCAAACAACTGGCAATCTAAGTTTGGTGGTAACGCTTGGGCACTGGATGAAAAAACGGGTCAGTACTATTTGCACCTTTTTGCTAAAGAGCAAGCGGACTTAAACTGGGAAAACCCAGTAGTGCGTAAAGAAGTGAAAGAAGTCATCAGCTTCTGGGCAGAAAAAGGTGTCGATGGTTTCCGTCTGGATGTCATCAACCTGATTTCCAAGCAGCAAGATTTCCCAAGTGACGATATTGGTGATGGTCGCCGTTTCTACACCGACGGCCCACGTGTGCATGAATACCTTCAAGAGATCAGTGAAGCGGTGTTCCAAAAATATGGCAGCGTGACGGTGGGTGAAATGTCGTCCACCACACTAGAGCATTGTCAGCAGTATTCAGCGCAAGATGGCAAAGAGCTATCGATGGTGTTCAATTTCCACCACCTGAAAGTCGATTACCCTAATGGTGATAAATGGACGAAAGCGCCGTTTGATTTCATTCAACTGAAACAGATCTTCAACCATTGGCAAACCGGTTTAAATGGCAAAGGGTGGGGCGCGCTGTTTTGGTGTAACCACGACCAACCACGCGTTGTGAGCCGATTAGGTAACGACGAACAATACCGTGTTGAATCTGCCAAAATGCTTGCGGCATCGGTACACATGATGCAAGGCACGCCTTATGTTTATCAAGGTGAAGAGATCGGCATGACCAACCCGGGTTACACCGAAATCAGCCAATATCGCGATGTTGAAAGCACGAACATGTACGACATTATGGTCAATCGCGATGGCGTATCTCACGACGATATGATGGCGATTTTGGCGCAGAAATCGCGTGATAATTCACGTACGCCAATGCAATGGAACAGCGCGAAACATGCGGGCTTTACTGAAGGCACGCCGTGGTTAGAAGTGGCTCAGAACTATTCAGAGATCAACGCGGAAGCCGCGATTGCCGATTTGAACTCAGTGTTCTACTTCTACAAGCGCTTGATTGAACTGCGTAAACAGGTTCCGGTGATCACTGATGGTCGTTACGAGGACTTGCTGCCAGAGCACAAACGTATTTTTGCTTACGCTCGTCAGAACGACAAACAAACGCTGTTGTGTATTAACAACTACTACGGCGAAGAAGTGGAGTGTGTGTTACCAGAGCGCTTTGATATGAGCAAAGCCAAGAATCTGCTTTCCAACTATCAGAATGCGACCAGCGCGATTGCTTCCAATCACCAAGTTCTGCGTCCTTACGAAACACGCATCTTACTGATTGAGTCTTAAAGGCAAATAAAGAATACCCCTAAGGATTTCGATCCTAAACAAAAGGCGTTGGAGTGCTCCCCAAAGCCTTTTTCTATGAGATAAGATTGCGGCTTATGCTTTCTCGATCGTGCTCAGAGTTGCTTTCTCTTCACTGATTTGAGTCTGTTCGGCTTTCAACAGTTCAACTTGCTCAATCAAGCCTAGTGCTGGGTTAAACCAACGCTCTGCTGATGTTTCAAATTCCATTGAATCCATGCCATCACATCTTAGGTTGTAGGTGTTCTTCTCGGTTAGGTATGCCGCTTCAATTGATTTGCCAGATACAGTGAAGGTTTTACGCGCGCCTGTCTCAGTGATTTGTTGGCTCCACCAAGCTTTGCAATTTGCGTTATCTGGCAGCTGTTCTACCCATTCGTGATCCTCAAAACCATTCAGAAGGTTAGCCACTTGTTCACCATTCAGCGATAAATCAATAGAGATGGTGTTTACGCTAATATCAATGTTCGGATCTTTCTCCTTAACCGTCGAACCTTCCACGCGAAACACAGGGCTGCTATCCATAAGCATTGCGATGGAGATACGGTTAACAAGGTAAGCATCGGTAATTTCGTGTAGTGCGCCATCGGTGCCGGTAAAGTAGATCGACTTATCGTCTTCGCCATTCTCTTCAACTTGCTCAGACAGATAAAATTGAGTGATACCGTTGTTAACCAGATCGTGGATGATTTGAATCACAGGTGCCGATTGTGGAATGTTAGACAAAGCATCAATAAGCTCCTGACTGCTCATCGCCTCAAAGTCCATCGTCACTGTACCGATTTGCTGTTCATCAGAAGCAATGTCGTAGCGCAATTTTGTACTTGATACTGGTGCAAAAGATGAGTTTGAAATCGGGTAATCAAAGCTGTTTTGTGGACCTTTATTGCCGCTTGAAGAGCCAGAAGAAGAACCGCCGCCACAGCCGTAAAGTGCGATCGTAGCTGCTGCGATAAGCGTCATTTTTTTAAGCATGAGTTTACATTCCTAATTTTAGAAGGCTGATAAATCGAGCCGTTATTTGAATGTCGCCATGCTAAGTTTTGTGGCAGAAAAAGGGCAAAAAACAAAAGCTAACAGAGTTTAATGAAAGCTTAATTTTATATTTAGGTCTTTGTTTTATCGGGAGTAATTTCAGCGTCGATATTCGTGCAGTATTCTTCGATTAGCGCCTTCCAACGCATCACAATTTCTTTCTCTTTAATGCTGACACGCAGTTTTGTCCAAGGTTGTAAGCAGGTCTCTTTTGATTCTGGTTGTGACAAGCGACTGAATAATTCTTCAGAAGGCATGACGCGCAGCAGAGCCACCAAAGACTCCATGTAATTGAGGCGGAACTGGTCGAGCTTATTCTGCTTGTAAGCGATATGAGAAACGAAGGTGTACACCAAGGCGTTTTGAATTCGTGAGTCGCCAGCTGGCGTCGTCAGTAACGTTTTGGCTTTATCGAGATTACCTAACTTGTAGTGCAAGATACCAAGCCACAAACTCAGCTCGTCGGGGAGGACATCAAATTCCGATTGAGCCTGAGTGAGGTATTCCTCTAGTTTGGTTTTATCTTGTTCGTACAACGCAAGATGGCGAGCGATGGTGATAGCAGTGAACTCGTCCATGTGATCAATTGGTGAGTTGGAAAACTGTTCGTCGAGCAACATCTTTTCGTGTGTGTCTGTAAAGTGCCAAGTGCTTTTTGAAGGTTCTGGCAGATTGAAGTACTGAGCAATGTCGCTGTGCAAGCGGAATAAGTCTGATTGCAGGTGGTCGATACGTAGGACGTACTGATTTCGAAACGCTAATTTTCCTGTCGCTGGGTAAATCAGGTTCATTTGCGCTTTTATCATGCCCTCTGTCGGACTGTCTTTGAGTTCGATATTGAGCTGATAATCACTGGTCTGCATGTTGCGTGCGCCGGGGAAATAAGGCGTCTCGTTGATTGGATCGAGAAAGTAGCTCGGAGCATCTTGGTTGGCAATATCAGTATAAGGGTATTCGACTTGCTGCTGGAGCAAGATGGCTTTCACTACGGTACGATACTCACGTGCAGCGGTGCCTATCGCATCGACGCGATTTAGAAGAAGCTCGACTTTCGGGATCAGCAGTTGGTTACGCGTCTGCTGAGTGGAAATGCCTTGTTGTTGCCAGAGAACCACACCCAATCCAATAGCAGTCAGCGCGAATAAAGCACATAAGCCATAAACAACCCCAAGTTTACGTGAAGAGGGCGCTTTACCCTCATTGGCGAGTTTTGCTTTGCGCTTGCTCGACTTTGCTGGTGGCAATAGTTGAACGTTCGCTGGGTTGAGGAAGTAGCCTTTACGCGGGTAGGTCACCAATAGCTTAGCGGCATCGTGCTCTGGTAAGTGTTCTTGCAGTAAGGCTCGAAGTGTACTGATTCGATTGGTAAGTACGTTCTTTGAGATAAACTTACTTTGCCAAATGGTCTCTATGATGGTTTCTGCAGACAGCGGGTGGCCAACACTGGTGAGCAACAGTTCTAATAACTCGATGCTACGCGGCTCAAGATCGATAACGATCGCTTGCTTGTGAAGTGTTTGAGTCTCTGGGTTGTAGATCAGCTCGCCAATAACAATCTGACTGTTGGTTTGTTTGGCTTGTTGTAGGAAGTCGCGCATACCATCATGAATGATTAGGAAATGGCGAGATATTATATAGGCATTGGAGCGCAAAATCTTATAAATTGCGCTCCAATTATTATAGAAAGGTTATGAACCGTAGCTCACAGAATAGCGATGTGGTTTGTGGTTCATCGCAAGCACTAGGTTTAGTGCGAATGCACCAAGAATCGATAGGCCGATAACCCAAGGTGTGACGAAGAAGAAAGACGCAAATAGGATACAAGCATCAATCGCCATCTGAGATTTTCCTACTGAGATACCGAACTTATCTTGAATGAATAAGCACAATACGTTGAAGCCACCCAGACTTGAGCGGTGACGAAATAGGATCAGCATACCCAAGCCCATAAGCAAGCCACCTGCTACGGCACAGTAAATCTCGTTAATCGACTCGAGTGAAATCAGTAAATACAGATTATCCGCAAAGATAGAAACCAAAGCGCCAGAAATTGCACTATTAATCGCAAAACGACGGCCAAAGCGTTTCCATGCGAGCAAGTAAAATGGACAGTTGGCTAAAAAGTAAAGCACACCAAACGTAAAAGGTGTAAATTGGCTAATAAGCAGAGCCAATCCTGTTGTTCCTCCGGTTAAGAGGTCTGCGGATTGGAGAAAGAAAACGCCTTGAGCTACCAAAAAGGTACCTGTAAGAATTGCCATCCAGTCTTCTTTTCTTGAGTGTTTTTCCATCTAATATGCAGTCGTTAATGATAAATAGGGCGTGCATAGTAGTAAAAAGATGATCTTTTCGGTAGCTAGAGGGTAAAATTTGCGGTAAACCTATGTAATTGTTGTTTTACAGGGTGTAAAGCACAAATTTGACAGTTAGTGGATCTTGGTTAAACGATTGCAACATCGCCATGATAATCCTTACTTGTCATCATGAAAAAACTGCATGAGAAAAATTGTAAATTTCTCTTTATGACCTAGATCAAATTATGTAGAATGCGCGCCATTACGGTGACGAAAACGTTTGCGTTAGGTCATTCGTCGGTTTTTTTGCAACTTTCAGTACTAATCTGAGTCAGGAGATACAGATGCTTAAGCGTGATATGAACATCGCAGATTACGATGCGGAACTGTTCGCAGCTATCCAGGAAGAAACACTTCGCCAGGAAGAACACATTGAACTTATCGCTTCTGAAAACTACACAAGTCCACGTGTAATGGAAGCACAAGGTTCTCAGCTAACGAACAAATACGCTGAAGGCTACCCAGGCAAGCGTTACTACGGCGGTTGTGAGTACGTAGATAAAGCTGAAGCACTAGCAATTGATCGTGCATGCCAACTATTCGGCTGTGAGTACGCGAACGTACAGCCTCACTCAGGTTCTCAAGCAAACAGCGCAGTTTACATGGCGCTTCTAAACCCAGGCGACACAGTTCTAGGTATGAGCCTAGCGCACGGTGGTCACCTAACTCACGGTTCACCAGTAAACTTCTCTGGTAAGCACTACAACGTTATTCCTTACGGTATCGACGAAGCAGGTCAAATCAACTACGACGAGATGGAACAGCTAGCGCTTGAGCACAAGCCTAAGATGATCATCGGTGGTTTCTCTGCTTACTCACAAATCGTTGATTGGAAACGCATGCGTGAAATCGCAGACAAAGTTGACGCTTACCTATTCGTAGACATGGCACACGTTGCTGGTCTAATCGCAGCAGGCGAGTACCCAACACCAGTTCCACACGCTCACGTAGTAACAACGACTACGCACAAAACGCTAGCGGGTCCTCGTGGCGGTCTTATCCTTTCTAACGAAGGCGAAGAGCTGTACAAGAAGCTGAACTCAGCAGTATTCCCTGGCGGTCAAGGTGGTCCTCTAATGCACGTTATCGCTGGTAAAGCTGTAGCGTTCAAAGAAGCGATGGAGCCAGAATTCAAAGCTTACCAAGCTAACGTAGTGAAAAACGCGAAAGCAATGGTTGGTCAATTCCAAGAGCGTGGCTACAAGATCGTATCTAACGGTACTGAGAACCACCTATTCCTAGTTGACCTAATCGACAAAGACATCACTGGTAAAGATGCAGATGCAGCACTAGGTGCAGCAAACATCACAGTAAACAAGAACTCTGTTCCAAACGATCCACGCAGCCCATTCGTAACGTCTGGTATCCGTGTTGGTACGCCAGCAATTACTCGTCGCGGCTTCACTGAAGATGACGCGAAAGAGCTAGCAAACTGGATGTGTGACGTTCTAGATAACATCGGCAACGAAGAAGTTATCGAAGCGACAAAACAGAAAGTTCTAGAAATCTGTAAGCGTCTACCAGTTTACGCATAGTTCTCTGTGTAAATTCGCTTTCTTTGAAAATAACTCAGGCGGACTCGTTCTATTTCTGCGATTCGGTTTGATTATTTGATTGATGAAAGGTCCTCACTTGAGGGCCTTTTTGTTTTTCTAGCGTATGGAAATATCAGCTTAGAGAGTACGTTGAAATGAGATTCCTGATATCGCCTAGGCTCTTCGGAATGACGAGTTTTGGTTTCTGAGAGGCTGGTTGTTATGTGGCGACTTGGGAGTATTTGAGTGGAAAACGAAAGAGACGATTAGACTCTGAAGATACTTTTAATTTACTCAAGAGCCCAACTTCGTCATTCCCTACAAGCGAGGAACGAGCGGATAGGGAATCTATAATTGTCACTGCTATTTAGAGAGTGCGTTGAAATGAGATTCCTGATATCGCCTAGGCTCTTCGGAATGACGAGTTTTGGTTTCTGAGAGGCTGGTTGTTATGTGGCGGCTTGGGAGTATTTGAGTGGAAAACGAAAGTGATGATTGGACTCTGAAGATACTTTGAATTTACTCAAGAGCCAACGTCGTCATTCCCTACAAGCGAGGGACGAGCGGGATAGGGAATCTCTTTTTTCACTGTTGTTTAGAGTGCGCTGAAATGAGATTCCTGATATCGCTTAGGTTCTCTGAATGACGCGCTTTTGATTTGGGGAGATAGGCTCGTTATCAGAGCGACAATAGTTTAGATTCAGCAGAGACAAAAAAGGTTGGCACTGAGCCAACCTTTCTTTTCAAAACAAGCGAGTGCTTATTTAATCTCAATACCTTGAGCCTGCATATCGGCATGGTAAGAAGAGCGAACAAATGGACCACACGCTGCGTGAGTGAAACCAAGTTCTAGTGCGATTTCTTTTAGCTCGTCAAACTCTGAAGGTGGAACGTAACGTTCTACTGGCAAGTGGTGACGGCTTGGCGCTAGGTACTGACCAAGAGTCAGCATGGTTACGCCATGTGCACGAAGGTCTTTCAGTACTTCGATGATCTCTTCTTTGGTTTCACCAAGACCCATCATTAGACCTGATTTCGTCGGTACATTTGGATGCTGCTCTTTGAATTTTTGCAGCAATTGAAGTGACCACTTGTAGTTCGCGCCTGGGCGAGCTTTACGGTACAGACGAGGTGCTGTTTCTAGGTTGTGGTTGAAGACATCTGGCGGGTTGTCTTTCATTAGATCAAGTGCCACATCCATACGACCACGGAAGTCAGGAACCAGCGTTTCAATCTTGATGTGCGGGTTCAGTTCGCGGATTTCGCGGTTACAGTTAGCAAAGTGCTCAGCACCGCCATCACGTAAATCATCACGGTCAACTGAAGTGATTACAACGTACTTCAACTTCATGTCTGCGATGGTTTTCGCTAGTTTCTTCGGCTCTTCAGCTTCAACAGCAAGCGGACGACCATGGGCAACGTCACAGAATGGACAGCGGCGAGTACAGATCGCGCCTAGGATCATGAAAGTGGCCGTACCGTGGTTAAAACACTCAGCTAGGTTAGGGCAAGATGCCTCTTCACATACTGAGTGAAGGTTGTTCTTACGCATTGCTGATTTGATGTCTTGAATACGCTGGCTGTCGGCTGGTAGCTTGATTTTCATCCAATCAGGCTTACGTAGCACTTCTTTCTGCTCTGTAGGCATGTTCTTTACGGGAATCAATGCCATCTTGTCGGCGTCGCGGTATTTAACGCCTTTTTCCATCTGGATTGGTTTGCTCATGCTTTGTTACCTTGAGAAGGTGCTTCTGTGCTGAATTCTACTTGCTCGTAATCAAGCAAAGTAACGAGTTCTTGTATTAGTTGTTTTTCCACGGCTTCGATGTCTTCTGGCCCACCAACTTGGCTAACCTGAACCATCTCCATTCCTTCATAGCCACATGGGTTTATACGTAAAAACGGACCTAAGTCCATATTGACGTTCAACGCTAGACCATGGAATGAGCATCCTTTTCGAATGCGAAGTCCGAGAGAACATATTTTTTTACCGTCGACATAAACGCCCGGAGCGTCAGGTCGCGCAGCAGAATCGATATTGTATGCCTTAAGAGTGTTAATAACGAGGTTCTCGATGTGCGTAACGAGATCTCGCACTCCTAATTTCTTGCGACGCAGGTTGATCAAGAAGTACGCGACTAATTGACCTGGGCCATGATAAGTCACCTGACCACCACGATCGCTTTGAACAACAGGAATGTCACCCGTATTGATTAGGTGCTCGGCTTTACCCGCCTGACCTTGTGTGAATACTGGGTTGTGCTCTACCAACCAAACTTCATCAGGCGTGTCGTCTGTGCGTTGATCAGTGAACTCATGCATCGCCTTCCATACAGGCTCATAATCTTGGCGTCCAAGTCGTTTTACAACAAGTTGGTGTTGCATGGGAATTCCTGTCGCTAATAAATAAAGTTTTTGGATTATAAACCGGATGACCCCGATGCTCTACAGCTGAGTAACAGATTTTTAACTGAAAGATGAGTTGGTTTGCATTATCTATATGATAAATAAAAAGAAAGCAGCCGAAGCTGCTTTCAAAAAAAATTTAATTTATCAAAAAATTATAGAACCATGCGTACGATGTCGATTTCACCCAGTTCTTTATAAAGGGTTTCAACCTGCTCGATAGACGTTGCAGTGATGTTGATAGACACCGAGTGGTAGTTGCCCTTAGCACTTGGTTTTACTGTTGGGCTGTAGTTACCTGGAGCATGGCGCTGGATAACTTCTAGAACTAGCTCTGGAAGCTCAGGCTTTGCATGACCCATTACCTTGTATGTAAATGAACAAGGGAACTCAAGCAGGTCTTTCAATTTTGCATCAGAGTTGATGGTTAGCATATCGGTAACTCCAGTTGGTATTCGTTGCGGTGCGAAATAGTACAGTCAAATTAGGGTGAACTCAAGATTAACAAAGCCGCCCTAGTTGGCGGCTTTGCAGACTTGTTTGTTGGTCAGAAGCGACTGTTAGAAGAAGCTCTTAAACAACAATACGATGTAGTCCCACATGCGGCTAAATAGGCTGCCTTGGTCTACTGTTTCCAGTGCCATTAGTGGGTACTCAGCAATATCTTCACCATCAATCTGATAGTATAGCTTACCAACTACATCACCTTTCTTAATTGGGGCTTCTAGCTCTTTTTCAAGTACGAAGCTTGCTTTTAGGTTCTTCGCTTCGCCGCGAGGCAGCGTCACGTAAGTATCTTGGTCAAGACCCAGCGCTACTGTGTCTTTGTTACCCATCCATACTTTTTCTTCTACGAAGGTTTCACCCGCTTTGTGTGGTGCCACTGTTTCGAAGAAGCGGAAACCGTAGCTCAGTAGCTTTTTGCTTTCTGACTTACGTGCGTTCGCATCTTTTGTACCCATTACAACAGCAACCAGACGCATCTGACCTTCTGTTGCAGAACTTACTAGGCTGTAACCTGCATTGCTCGTGTGACCCGTTTTGATACCGTCAACGTTCATGCTCTTATCCCACAGTAGACCGTTACGGTTGTACTGAGTGATGCCGTTGTAAGTGAATTTCTTATCAGAGTAGATACGGTACTCGTCTGGTACGTCACGGATCAGTGCTTTACCAAGTAGCGCCATATCGTAAGGCGTTGAGTATAGGTTCGGGTTGTCTAGACCGTGAACGTTCGCGAAGTGCGTGTTCTTCATGCCTAGTGTGTTTGCCCATGCATTCATTAGATCAACGAATGCGTCTTCTGAGCCAGCAATGTGTTCTGCCATTGCTACACAAGCATCGTTACCTGATTGGATGATGATGCCGCGGTTTAGGTCGTGAACCTTAACCGTTGTGCCTACTTCGATGAACATTTTTGAAGAATCAGGGAAGTTTTTCGCCCAAGCATTCTTGCTGATGGTCACATCATCGTCTTCTGAAATATTACCACGCGCTAGCTCTTGGCCAATTACGTAGCTGGTCATCATTTTTGTCAGACTAGCAGGAGACAATTTTGTGTTCATCTCTTTCTCAGCCAGAACTTTACCTGAGTTGTAATCCATAAGGACATAGCCTTTAGCTGCGATTTGAGGCGCATCTGGGACAACAACTGGTGAAGCAAAAGCAGATTGAGCGATGGTTGCAGATAGGGCAACCGAAGAAACGAGAATAGATTTCACAAACTTATTTTTATTCATGGTAATTCAAATTTTTTGGTTAACTGTCGACATCTTACCAGAATCCCCACTTATGTAAGAGGGGCTCTGCATAGAAAATCATGACACCAAGGTCATTTGCCAGTTTTGTGTTTTTTAATAAATGCGGACGAATAGCCGAGCAACTTTACTTTATCCAGAGTGGCTTGCGTCAGGGAATAGTCAGTATATGGACCCAACAACAAGCGATACGTATCTTTCGTTGATTCCAAGAAAGTTTCCGTATCCAGCTTTTGACCAAGCTCTTGGCCTAAAGTTCGCGCTCGATCTTCATATTTTGAAGAAGCAACTTGGATGACATATCTCGGGTGCGCAGCGAGTGACTTTTCATCGGTTGGTTTGTCTACCGTGATGACTTCAATCTCTACGTTCGCAGTACCGGTTTTTACGACATCTAGCTTATGTGCCGCGGCGTAGCTCAAATCAATGATGCGACCTTCGTGGAAAGGGCCACGGTCATTAACACGTACAACGGTTGATTTGCCATTGTCGGTATTAGTTACTTTCACGTAGCTTGGCAGTGGCAGCGTTTTGTGCGCCGCTGTCATCGAATACATGTCGTAGATTTCACCGTTCGATGTTAAGTGGCCTTGGAATTTCTTGCCGTACCAAGAGGCACGGCCTTTTTCTGTAAAGCCTTTCGCATCACGAACGATTTTGTAATCCGAACCGCGTAGGTTGTAATCGCTGTTACCCCCTAGGCTGTACGGCTCATATTTAGGATGCGCATCCTCAATGTGCTCGACCGAAAGTGGTTTGTCAGGAGCCACGTCGGATTCAAGTTCATAACGGCCGTCTTGCTTTTTTTGGTCGGTAGAAGAACAGCCGGCCAAAATCACAGCAGAGAAGACTAAGGAATATAAAGCGCGTTTTTGCATGGTCTAGGTTGCCTTAGAGAATGCTTTTCGATGCGTATGGATCGACATTAGAATGCCAAAACCAGCCATCAGCGTCACCATTGAGGTACCACCATAGCTGATCAACGGTAAAGGTACGCCTACTACAGGTAGGATGCCACTCACCATGCCGATATTTACAAAAATATACACAAAGAAGCTGAGTACAATACTGCCTGCCATCATTCGACCAAACGCAGTTTGCGCTTGGCTCGCGAGGTAGAGACCTCGGCCAATAATAAATAGATAGATGGTTAGTAGGCAAAGAAATCCAATCATACCCCATTCTTCTGCAATTACTGCAAAGATAAAGTCAGTGTGTCGCTCTGGAAGGAATTCCAGTTGTGATTGAGTACCTTGCAGCCAACCTTTGCCTGAAATACCACCAGAGCCAATCGCGATTTTACTTTGGATAATGTGGTAACCCGCACCAAGCGGATCTGATTCTGGGTTAAACAGAGTACGTACGCGAACTTTTTGGTATTCGCGCATCAAGAAGAACCACAGAATAGGAATAAAACCACCGAGTGCGATTGCAGCGCCCGCAATGATCTTCCAACTGATACCTGCCAAGAAGATAACGAAAATACCGGAAGCGGCAATCAGAATCGACGTTCCTAAATCAGGCTGTTTTGCGATAAGAATGGTCGGTAAGCAGACCATAATTAGCGCGACGATGAGTGTTTTGAATGTCGGCGGAAGTGGTTGGCGGCCGATGTAACGCGCGACCATTAACGGCACCGCGAGTTTGAGAAGTTCGGAAGGTTGGAATCGAACGAAGCCAAGGTTTAGCCAGCGCTGAGCACCTTTGGAGGCTTCACCAAAGAACAGCACACCAAACAGCAGCACCACACCACCAATAAACATCAATGGGGCAAGGCTTTCATAGGTTCTGGGCGATATTTGCGCCAGAACGATCATCACTACCAAAGACAGCACCATACGCATCGCTTGACGATCCATCATCGCCAAGCTTTGACCACTTGCGCTGTACATAATAACTAGGCCGAAGCCCATCAATGCAAAGATGCCGAGCAATAACGGCAAGTCGATATGGAAGCGTTCAAACAGGGCGCGGTTTTTACCTGTAGAGGGATCCATTTTCATTACTGCGTTACCTCTTCTTTCGCGTTGTTTTGCTCTTCATCAGGTTCTATTTTTTCAGGGCCGATAATGACTCGGTCGAAGATCTTTCTCGCGACTGGCGCACCGTTACTCGAACCACCACCGGCGTTTTCTAGTACGACTGATACCACAACTTCAGGGTCTTCAAATGGGGCAAAGCCAGTAAACAAGGCGTGGTCGCGTAAGTGTTCTGCGACTTCATCGGCGTTGTACTCTTCGTCTTCGCCAAGGCCAAATACCTGAGCCGTACCAGACTTACCTGCGGTTTGATAATCCATGTTGTAGAAAGAGCGACGAGCGGTGCCTTTCGTACCATGGTTTACTAAACGCATGCCTTCTTTCGCCATATTCCAGTACTTGTCTGGCACATTTTGAATAGGTGGGTAGGTGACGTATTCTGAATTTTCTTGCTCTTCGAAATCACCGCCGTTATCGATGGTGGCTTTCAATAAGTGAGGAGCGGTCACAGCCCCTTCGTTGACCAGTACTGAGGTTGCTTTGGCAATCTGCATAGGCGTTGCTGTCCAGTAACCCTGACCGATACCAACCGGAATCGTGTCACCCTTGTACCAAGGCGTTTTATGACGAGCCATCTTCCATTCACGAGTCGGCATGTTGGCCTTACTTTCTTCGTAAATATCGATGCCCGTGTAGTCACCAAAACCAAACATCATCATCCAATTCGAGATGCGGTCGATGCCCATATCATAAGCAACTTGATAGAAGAAGGTATCTACGGATTCTTCAATCGATTTAATGATATCAACGCGGCCATGGCCCCAACGTAGCCAATCACGGAATGGACGAGTGTCTGAATTTGGAATGCGCCAGTAACCCGGGTCATTACGCGTTGTTTTTGGCGTGATAACCCCTTCTTCCAGCGCCGCCACTGCCATAAATGGCTTGATGGTTGAAGCTGGTGGATAGATACCTAGCGTCGTTCGGTTTACCAACGGACGATTCTTATCGTTCAGTAGGGCGCGGTATGCTTTGCCGGAAATACCGTGAACGAACGCGTTCGGGTCGTAACTTGGGCTCGACACCATCGCAAGTACGCCGTTGTCTCTTGGATCAAGTACGACAGCACTGCCACGTCGACCATCAAGCAGTTGGTGTACGTAGAGCTGTAGGTTGATATCAAGGTTCAATACGATGTCTTTACCCGGAATCGGTGGTACGTACTTTAAGGTGCGGATCACGCGGCCACGACTGTTGACTTCAACTTCTTGATAGCCCGCAGTCCCGTGCAATAAATCCTCGTAGTACTTTTCAATACCTAACTTACCAATGTCACGAGTCGCTTGGTAGTTGGCATCTTTCTCTTCACGGATCAGACGCTGCATATCGCGGTCGTTAATGCGCGATACATAGCCGATAACGTGAGTGAGAACTTCACTGAATGGGTAATAACGTTTCAGTGTTGCGCTGATTTCCACACCTGGGAATCGGTATTGATTTACCGAGAAGACAGCCACTTGGCTTTCATCTAATTGAGTCAGTAATGGTACTGACTTGAAGCGGCGAGTACGTTTGCGTTCACGATGGAAACGCTCGACCTGTTCTGGCGTGATCTCAAGGATGGTTTGTAGCTCTTTGATCGTACCGTCAATGTCTTTGATTTTTTCTGGAGTCAGTTCCAGGTTGAAGACAGGGCGGTTTTCAGCGAGCAAAATACCGTTGCGGTCATAGATAAGACCACGGTTAGGTGCAATTGGCACCACTTTGATGCGGTTGTCGTTAGAACGGGTTTGGTAGTCTTGGAACTGGTTCACCTGAATGTTGTACATGTTGGCGACCAGCAAGCCCATCAAAATGACGATACCCAGAAAAGCAAAAATAGCGCGACTAGAAAATAGGCGCGCTTCTGCTTGGTAATCTCGAATTTGACTGCGGCGTTTACGAATCATTAACGCTTGTCTCTACAGCTTAGTAGCGATTATTCGCGGTGGTAAGGGTGGTTAGCAGTAATGCTCCACGCTCGGTATAAACTTTCCGCCATCACGATACGCACAAGTGGGTGCGGTAGCGTCAGGGCTGACAGTGACCAACTTTGGTCTGCTGCGGCTTTACATGCTGGAGCTAAACCTTCAGGGCCACCGATCAGAATCGATACGTCACGTCCATCGAGTTTCCACGCTTCCAATTGCTCTGCCAGTTGTGGGGTGTCCCACTTTTTGCCCGGGATATCTAGGGTGACGATACGTGCACCTTTCGGCACGGCTGCCAACATCGCTTCGCCTTCTTTTTGCAAGATACGCGCGATGTCTGCATTTTTGCCGCGTTTGCCCGCAGGGATTTCAACCAACTCGAGTGGCATATCATGTGGGAAACGACGACGGTATTCTTGAAAACCTTCTTCGACCCATTTTGGCATTTTTGTGCCGACGGCAATTAGTTGAATTTTCAAACGATTAACCCCAGAGTTTTTCTAGTTGGTATAGCTCGCGGTGCTCTTCTTGCATCACGTGAAGCATTGCGTCACCCATATCTAGGACAACCCATTCACCTTCATTTTCGCCTTCCATACCTAGCGGCTCTAGACCTGCTTTCTTCACTTCAGATGCGACGTGATCAGCGATAGATGAAACGTGACGCTTAGACGTACCAGTACAAATGATCATGTAATCTGTCACGCTTGATTTGCCTTCTACATCTAGAATAACAATCTCTTCCGCTTTCATGTCGTCGGCTTTATCGGCTAAAAAGTCTTTAAGTTCTTCGCGAAGCACTCGGTTTTCCTCGGTATTTTCTTTTCTGTCTGTGGGCGTTTTGAGTGATAGTTATCAAAACTGGTCGCGCACTATATCACGCTTTGAATTTTAAATTGCCAGCTTAATATCAGGAGAGCAGGTTTCTAAGCTCAACTGGTGGATCGTTGGCCACACAGATTCATCATATTGGGTTTTAGCTTTTATCTCGGCGTGCGCCAAAAGAGACAAAAGTGCACAAATTCGTGAGGCTGACAGACGAGTCAGCGCAGCATTGTAGAGTGGGCGTTTGTTTTGCCACACTCGATGCTTTTCAAACACCTGACTCATGCCCATTTGGGTCAAGTCGCGGTGCATATTCAGTAGTTGGTTGAACTCTTTTTGGACACTACGGATCAGAATAACGGTTTCTACGCCTTCTGCTTCCAGTTGGCGCAGAATGCGTTGGGCACGGTTGCCTTTGCCAGCAAGCAGAGCATCAATCCAGTGGAACGTTGTAAAGTGGTTATGGCGGCTTAGAGCCTCTTCTAAGCGTACAACGGTCAGTTCACCATCAGGATAGAGTAGAGCAAGTTTCTCTAAACTTTGCGATAGCGCGAACAAATTACCTTCGTGCCACTGTGCCAACATTTGCAGCGATTGTTGATCAGCTTTTAGCCCTAAAGCTCGGCAACGTGCTTGAACAAACATTGGTAGACGCTGTAAATCCGGCGTTAAACAGCTTACCCAATCGCCTTTGCCGCTCAGAGCTTTAAACCACTTTGCGTTCTCTTGCGCTTTGGTCAGCTTGCTACCTACAACCACAAGCATGATGTCGTCGTGCAGCATTTCACATAGGTTGACCAGCTCTTTACTGATCGCTGCGTTAGCTCCTGCCTCTGGCAGCTCCAGCTCAATGAGTTGACGGCTAGAGAATAGACTTAGCGCTTGGAAGCAGTCGTACACTTGATTCCAATCTAAGCTGGCATCGACAGCAAAACGGTGTCTTTCTTCAAAGCCTTGTTGACGAGCCATGTTTTGGATCGTTTGACGGCTTTCTTGAATCAACAGAGGTTCATTACCAAAGATCAGGTAAACCTGCTTAATGTGTTTCGCTAGATGGTCAGCCAGCTTGTCGGCAAAAATTCGCATTCTGATTAAGAGTTTGTGTTCGTAGAGTTAGCGTTTGTCACTTCAGGAGAAACGTGGCCTTGTTCGTATTCCGCTCGAACACGACCTAGCTGGCGCATCATTTGGCTAGCCGCTTGTTGACGCATTTCGTCTTCGATAACGTCACGTTCTACCGATTTTGCTAGTGCAGTTAGTGGGTTGTCTAGGTAGTTACGGTTTACCGTTGTCGTAAAGTCTTTTGCGCCGAAGCCTGGAATGGTCACGCGGTATTTCACTACGTAAGTCAGTTCTTTTTCTGCAGCACGGCTGTTTTGGTACAGAGATAGCGTGCGCTCGTCGATGGTTGCTTCAATGAGATGCAGGTTTGGTGTGTTCGAAGATGGTTGAACCAAGTCGACTTTATTCAATTCAAGTTGATCGCGGATGTAGCGCGTAAGAGGGCTGTATTCGTCGTAGCTCGTGAAAGACATTGTGTGCAGTTCTTCCGGAACGGAGTACTCACCACGAAGGTGAAAACCACAGGCAGAAAGAAGCCCCGCTAATACCAATACCACTGGTAGTTTAATCAAAGAGAAAAAGCGCATTGATTGTATTCATCCTAAATTGAAGGGGTTATTTACCTTAAACCACTCGACGTGAATGGTTTGAGGTAAATAAACAGGGTGATGACTCACCCTGTTAAAAAGACTCATGCTGAACGAATAAGTTCGCTCGGCGTTGAGTTTTTGCAAGCTGCGTTTCGTTAATAGCGAGAGGCTAGTTTGCAACGATGTTCAATAGTTTACCTGGTACGTAAATGACTTTACGGATAGTTAGGCCATCTAGGAACTTCTTCGCGTTCTCATCGTTTAGACCAAGCTCACGAACTTGCTCTTCTGAAGCGTCAGCAGCAACAATTAGTTTCGCACGTAGCTTACCGTTGATCATTACAACGATAGTCTTCTCGTCTTCAACCAGTGCTTTCTCGTCAAACGTTGGCCAAACTGCGTTATCGATGTCTGATTCACCTAGCGCAGTCCATAGCTCGTATGAGATGTGCGGAGTGATTGGGTAAAGCATTGCAACTACGGCTTTAAGTGCTTCATCAAGGATCGCACGATCTTGTGCTGACTCTTGAGGCGCTTTCGCAAGCTTGTTCATCAGTTCCATGATAGCGGCAATCGCAGTGTTGAATGTTTGACGACGAGCGATATCGTCAGTCACTTTTGCGATAGTCTTATGAACGTCGCGACGTAGCGCTTTTTGGTCACCAGAAAGTGCAGCTGTATCAACAGACTCAGCAGCGCCTTTTGAAGCGTGAGTGCGAACCAGTTTCCAAACACGTTTCAGGAAGCGGTTAGCACCTTCTACGCCAGATTCTTGCCACTCAAGTGTCATGTCTGCTGGTGAAGCAAACATCATAAATAGACGTACTGTGTCAGCACCGTACTTGTCTACCATCTCTTGTGGGTCGATGCCGTTGTTCTTCGACTTAGACATCTTGATCATGCCTGAGTGTTCAACGTTGCGACCTTCATTGTCCGTAGCAGAAGTGATGCGACCTTTACCGTCACGCTCAACTTTAACGTCAGTTGGAGCAACCCACTCTTTACCGCCTTTCTCGTTCTCAAAGTAGAACGCATCTGCTAGTACCATGCCTTGACACAGTAGTTGCTTGAACGGTTCGTCAGAAGTCACGTAGCCTGCATCACGTAGCAGTTTGTGGAAGAAGCGAGAGTACAATAGGTGCATACAAGCGTGCTCGATACCACCGATGTACTGGTCTACTGGTAGCCAGTAGTTTGCTTTTTCTGGATCTAGGATGTCGTCAGCTTGTGGTGAACAGTAACGTGCGTAGTACCAAGAAGACTCCATGAACGTATCGAACGTATCTGTCTCACGTAGAGCAGGTTCGCCGTTGAAGGTTGTCTTCGCCCATTCTTTGTCTGCTTTGATTGGGCTTGTTACGCCGTCCATTACCACGTCTTCAGGAAGAATAACAGGTAGTTGGTCAGCTGGTACTGGGTGAACTTCACCGTCTTCAGTGGTTACCATTGGGATTGGCGCACCCCAGTAACGTTGACGAGATACACCCCAGTCACGTAGACGGAAGTTAACAGTCTTCGTGCCTTTGCCTTCTGCTTCTAGTTTCGCTGCGATTGCATCGAATGCTGCTTGGAATTCTAGACCGTCAAATTCACCTGAATCGAACAGTACACCTTTCTCTGTGTATGCCGCTTCAGAAACGTCTAGCTCGCTGCCATCAACTGGCTTGATAACAGGCACGATATCTAGATCGTACTTAGTTGCGAATTCGAAGTCACGTTGGTCGTGTGCAGGTACTGCCATTACAGCGCCTGTACCGTAGTCCATCAATACGAAGTTTGCTACGTAAACAGGAACTTCACGGCCGTTCAATGGGTGAATAGCAGTAAGGCCTGTTGCCATACCTTTCTTCTCCATTGTCGCCAATTCAGCTTCTGCTACTTTAGTGTTCTTACACTCTTCGATGAACGCTGCTAGTTCTGGGTTGTTCTCTGCTGCGATAGCCGCTAGAGGGTGGCCCGCTGCGATACCAACGTAAGTCACACCCATTAGTGTGTCTGGACGTGTTGTGTAAACTTCTAGGTCTTGTTGACCTTTAACTTCAAACTTAAGCTCGACACCTTCAGAACGACCAATCCAGTTGCGCTGCATGGTTTTAACCATTTCTGGCCAACCTTCAAGTTTGTCTAGATCGTCTAGCAGCTCTTGAGCGTATTCTGTGATCTTGATGAACCACTGAGGAATTTCTTTTTGCTCTACTGGAGTGTCACAACGCCAGCAGCAGCCGTCTTCAACCTGCTCGTTTGCAAGAACAGTTTGGTCGTTTGGACACCAGTTAACAGAAGAAGTCTTTTTGTAAACCAGACCTTTCTCGTAAAGCTTAGTGAAGAACTCTTGTTCCCAACGGTAGTACTCAGGTGTACATGTTGCGAATTCACGGTTCCAATCGTAACCAAAGCCAAGAAGCTTAAGTTGGTTCTTCATGTATTCGATGTTTTCGTAAGTCCAAGGTGCAGGCGCGGTGTTGTTTTTAACCGCTGCGTTTTCTGCAGGTAGACCAAACGCATCCCAACCGATTGGTTGCATTACGTTTTTGCCTTGTAGGCGTTGGAAACGAGATACTACGTCACCGATGGTGTAGTTGCGCACGTGACCCATGTGCAGTCGGCCACTTGGGTATGGGAACATGGATAGACAGTAGAATTTTTCTTTGTTTGGGTCTTCACTTACAACAAAGGTCTTGTTGTCATCCCAGTGCTTTTGAACTTTCTGTTCAAGGTCTTGTGGATTGTATTGTTCTTGCATCGATGGTATCCGGTTATCTTGGAATTTGTGAGTTCGGTTAGAACAGACTTAAATAGATCGTCATAGAATACCTAAAGCTAGGGATCACAACAATAGCCAATCTATACCCATGCGCCTTGAAGTGACGCTTGGTAGTGGAAAGATGGAGGTCAGTTATGCCTAAACGTAAAGCAGGTTATGAGGAAATGCTCGAGGATGTGATTGAAACCTTGAAGCACAGTCCGGATGAAGTTAACAAAGTATTCGAAACGTCGGGCAAAGTGGTGGATGCTGCCAACGACATGACCAAAGACGAACTCTCACTGATATCCGCCTATGTAAAAGCCGATTTAAAAGAGTTTTCCGACAACTATGAAGAAGGTAAGAGTGGGCCTTTCTATCTCACGATTGCTGATTCAATTTGGCAAGGTCTGCTCGATATTACCGATCGAACCAAAGTGGAATGGGTCGAGCTATTTGATGATTTGGAGCATCAAGGGCTTTATGAAGCGGGTGAGGTGATTGGCCTTGGTACTTTAGTCTGTGACGAGTGTGGTCATAAGACGACGTATAATCATCCGACCGTGATCATTCCATGTATCAAGTGCAATCACACAGGATTTAGTCGTCAGTCACTCAAGCCATAACGTTTGTAGTCGAAAGAACATAGAATAAAAAAGAGGCTCTAGAGCCTCTTTTTTGCGTTTATGACTTTTTCTTTCTTGGTAACCACCAAGCAAGCAGCAAACTCAGCGCCGACCAAATGTACAGCGGCCAAGTGCCGACAACACGGTATGGTGTTTGTCCATCAGTTGGAACAAGTTCTGCACGAAGCACAGCGGTTTCAAACTGAGGGATCTGTTCAATTACCTTGCCTTTGTGGTCTGTCACTGCGGTTACGCCATTGTTGGTAGAGCGAATAAGTGGCTTACCAAGCTCAAGAGCACGCATACGCGCGATTTCCATGTGTTGCAATGGACCAATCGAATGACCAAACCACGCGTCGTTAGACAGCGTTAGGATGAAATCAGTGTCGTCAGTGACGTTTTGGCGTACTTGTTCGCTGAAGATGATCTCGTAGCACAGTGCTGGGTCCATATGCTTACCGTTCGCCACGATGTTTGGCTGAACAAAGTCACCACGGCTGAACGATGACATCGGTAAGTTGAAGAATGGTGCTAGTGGACGCAGTACATCTTCAAACGGCACAAACTCACCAAATGGTAATAGGTGGTGTTTGTGGTAGCGCTTATCCATATCAAAGCTGTAATCGCCGTATGGATTCACACCCAGCGATAGAATGCTGTTGTAAAACTGGCCGTCTTCACCTTGGTTCACGACACCGGTTATGATGGCGCTGTTGTTCATCTTCGCGGCGGCATCGATGTTTCTTAGGAAAGATGGTACTTCGATTTCAAACGCAGGAATGGCAGCCTCTGGCCAGACAATGATGTCTGCATCCCAGTTTTCACGAGTTAGATCTGCGTACTTCATGATGGTTGGCCAACGTTGGCTCGGTAACCATTTTAGATTTTGGTCAACGTTACCTTGGATCAGCGCCACTTTGGTAGTGTCTTCAATACGAGGTGTTACCCAGTCATATTGGCGAATGCCAAAGCCTGCACTTAATAGCACCGCAGGGATGATGATCATTAACCACTGTTTGTGAACCCAAGCGTAAGCGAGCGAACCGGCACTGATCATAATGAATAGCGTTAGAAGCTCTACACCACCGATAGGGGCGAAGCTTGCGAAAGGCGAGTCGATTTGGCTGTAGCCAAGCCATAGCCAAGGGAATCCTGTCATCACCCAACCACGCAGCCAATCAGTAACGAGCCATAACGCTGGAGCTGCTAGGAGGGCTTTGCTTATCGTGAATTCAGGGAAGAACTTATTGCTGAGCCAAGCAAACAGGCCGGTGTAAACCGACAGGTAAGCGATCAGTAGGCCCATTAGGAAGAGGTTTGCAATCAGCGGCATACCGCCAAAGCCAGCAATGCTGACGTAAACCCAACTTACACCCGTAGCGAATTGTCCTAAACCCCATGCATAACCGATCCACAGCGCACGCTTAGGTGACTGGTTTGCAAGAAGAATAAGTAGGATAGCAGGGCTGAGTATGGCGATTGGCCATAACTGGTAAGGGGCAAATGCTAGGGTAGTGGAGGCGCCAACAAAAGCGGCCACTAAGGGCCGCTTGAGGCGATGAAAGAGTACATTCATCATTATATTTTTCTGATATTCCCGTTGTTAGGGTATCGCGTTACTCTTGAGTGGCTTCAACCAGCGTTTCTTCGTCTGGAATCGTCACTTGTAGTTGAATGACACGACGGTTGTCGGCAGCCGTTACTTTGAAGCTGTATGCCTCAATTTCTACGACTTCGCCACGCGATGGTAGGTGACCAAAAGCAGTCATTACCATGCCGCCAACGGTATCCACTTCTTCATCGCTGAAGTTGGTACCGAATGTCTCATTAAACTCTTCAATGGTTGTCAGAGCTCTGACAGCAAACGTGTGTTTGCTTAGCTTACGGATATCGGTTTCTTCATCGTCATCGAACTCATCTTCAATATCCCCTACGATTTCTTCAAGGATATCTTCGATAGTCACGAGACCAGAAACGCCACCGAATTCATCGACAACAATCGCCATGTGATAACGTTCTTCACGGAACTCTTTCAACAGACGGTCGACACGTTTACTTTCCGGTACAACCACTGCTTGTCGAATTACTTCTTCGATATCAAATGGGTTACTGCCTGAGCCCAAGTATTTGAGTAAGTCCTTCGCTAGTAGAATGCCTTCCACATGGTCTTTATCTTCGCTGATCACAGGGTAGCGAGAGTGTTGAGCATCAGTAATTAGCGCGATCAAAGTATCAAGATCGTCTGTGCGCTCAACGGTAACCATTTGCGAGCGCGGGATCATGATGTCACGCACGCGCATTTCGGAGATTTCCATAACACCTTCAAGCATGTCGCGGGTGTCGTGGTCAATCAGGTCATTAATTTCAGAGTCGCGGATTACATCTACAAGCTCTTGGCGGTCTTTTGGTTCGCCTTGAAATAGTTGACCTAGACGTTCAAAGAAGGACTTTCTACTCGGACCTTCTGCCTTTTCTTTCTTGCCTTCATTAGAAGAGGGAGAATTATCTTCGTTCATTGTTTCTCAATTAAGTAACGCTATCAGATGTGTGATAGCTCACATAGAAAGACGAGCACGAGATGGTTATCTGGGTGGTTCGCCTTTCCCTGTCGAGCAACCAAAGTTACTCTTTTTCAGCAATATACGGGTCTTCGTAACCCATACCTTGCATGATTTCTGTCTCGAGGGATTCCATCTCTTCAGCTTCATCATCCTCGATATGGTCATAACCTAGCAGATGCAAGCTGCCATGTACAACCATATGCGCCCAATGTGCTAGTAGAGGCTTGTTCTGCTCTACTGCCTCTTTTTCAACAACTTGGCGACAGATAATCAAATCGCCCAGTAGATCCATCTCCATACCTGGTGGCACTTCGAATGGGAAAGACAGCACATTGGTCGGCTTGTCTTTACCACGGTATTCGTGGTTTAGCCCGTGACTTTCTTGCTCGTCGACAATACGAATCGTCAGTTCCGCTTGAGGCTGAAATAGAGGAATAGTCTTATCTAGCCACAATTGGAAATCTTGCTCAGAAGGTAAGCCTTCTTCATTTTCGACTGCCAGTTGCAAATCAAGTTCAATTGCCATGGTTATTCCTTAGTTGCCGCGACTTGTGCGCTCAGTTCTGCTTTGGCTGCTTCTAGCAGTTTGGCATCACGTTCTTCACGACGGCGTTTTTCAAACTCTTTACGTTCTTTCTGGTCTTGCGCTTCCCACTTCTCATAAGCGTTAACGATACGAGCAACCACTGGGTGGCGCACTACGTCGTCAGCTTGGAAGAAGTTAAAGCTGATGTCATCAACTTCGCTCAGTACTTCAATTGCATGACGAAGCCCCGATTTTGCACCACGAGGCAAGTCAATCTGTGTGACGTCACCAGTGATAACTGCGCGAGAGTTGAAGCCGATACGCGTTAGGAACATCTTCATCTGCTCAACGGTGGTGTTTTGGCTTTCATCAAGAATGATGAAGGCGTCGTTTAGAGTACGACCACGCATGTAAGCAAGAGGTGCTACCTCAATCACGTTACGTTCAATCAGCTTTTCTACGCGCTCAAAGCCCAGCATTTCAAATAGGGCATCGTAGAGAGGGCGTAGGTATGGGTCGACTTTCTGGCTCAAATCACCAGGTAGGAAGCCCAGTTTCTCGCCCGCTTCAACTGCAGGTCGAGTAAGTAAAATACGGCGGATCTCTTGGCGCTCTAGTGCGTCGACGGCTGCTGCAACCGCGAGGTAAGTTTTACCTGTACCAGCAGGGCCTATACCGAAAGTGATATCGTGCGTCACCATGTTCATCAGGTATTGACCCTGATTTGGTGTACGAGGCTTGATCACGCCTTTTTTCGTTTTAACGAAGACTTCTTTACCGTGTTCGAAATGTGACTCGGTGTTTTGCTCCAGTACACCTGATTCTTTGATTGCCAGATGGATCTGCTCTGGTTCGATATCAGGCGTTTCGCCGCGTACAGGAGCGGTGTCTACGTAAAGGGTTTTCAGGATATCCAGCGCAGCAGCTGCGGTATGAGGTTTACCGACAATGGTGAAAAGGTCGCTACGGTGGTTAATTTCGACGCCTAGACGACGTTCTAAATGCTTGATGTTGTCATCGAATGGACCGCACAGGCTTGCTAGTCGGCGGTTGTCTGAAGGTTCTAGATTGATTTCTAGCGTTACGATTTTATTGCTCAATGTTGCCTCTCATTTTATGCCATTTAACGAGAGCCTGATAACGACCAGGCTCTCAATGGCTATTTGTACGAGCTTATGGCGTAAAAGTAGCTACACCTAGCTCATCTTCGCGACGCGTTTTCGCCATCATTTGCGTTGGTGAAATCACGCTACGAAGGTCCATGTCTTTTTCTGTACGTACTAGCTCACCACGCAGTGAGTTAGCAAATACATCCGTAATCTTCACGTCAACGAACTGACCGATTAGGTCTGCGCTACCTTCAAAGTTTACTACACGGTTGTTTTCTGTACGAGCACGAAGCTCCATTAGGTTCTTCTTAGAAGGACCTTCAACCAGAACGCGTTGCTCAGTGCCTAGCATTAGACGAGAGTAGCGCATTGCTTGTGCGTTTACGGTTTGTTGTAGCTCGTATAGACGCTCTTTCTTCACTTGCTCTGATAGGTCACAAGGGTAATCTGCCGCTGGCGTACCTGGACGTGGAGAGAAGATGAAGCTGAAGCTCATGTCAAAGTCTACGTCTTTGATTAGCTTCATTGTGTCTTGGAAATCTTTGTCTGTTTCACCAGGGAAACCAACGATAAAGTCTGAACTGATTTGGATATCAGGACGTGCTTTACGCAGTTTACGGATGATCGACTTGTACTCAATCCCAGTGTGAGGACGTTTCATCATAGTCAGCACTCGGTCACTACCACTTTGTACTGGTAGGTGAAGGAAGCTTACTAGCTCAGGTGTGTCTTCGTATACTGCGATGATGTCATCAGTAAACTCTAACGGGTGGCTTGTTGTAAAGCGGATACGATCAATACCATCGATAGACGCAACCAAACGAAGCAGTTCTGCAAATGAACAGATTTCACCGTCGTGCATAGGACCACGGTACGCGTTTACGTTTTGACCCAGTAGGTTTACTTCACGTACGCCTTGATCTGCTAGCTGAGCGATTTCGAACAGTACGTCATCCATTGGACGGCTTACTTCTTCACCACGAGTGTACGGTACTACACAGTAAGTACAGTACTTAGAACAGCCTTCCATGATAGAAACGAATGCCGTTGCACCTTCAGCACGAGGCTCAGGTAGACGGTCGAACTTTTCGATTTCTGGGAATGAAATGTCCATTACTGGTGCTTCATCCGATTGAGATTGTTTGATCATCTCAGGAAGACGGTGAAGAGTTTGTGGACCAAAAATAACATCAACGTATGGAGCACGCTGACGGATGTGGTCACCTTCTTGAGTTGCTACACAACCACCTACGCCGATAACTACGCCAGGCTTTTTATCTTTTAGTGTCTTCCAACGGCCAAGCTGGTGGAAAACTTTCTCTTGCGCTTTTTCACGGATCGAACAGGTGTTAAGTAGAAGTACGTCTGCTTCCTCTGGCTCTTCGGTCAGCTCATAGCCGTTTGCAGCATTAAGCAGGTCGGCCATTTTTGATGAATCGTATTCGTTCATCTGGCAGCCCCAGGTTTTAATTAGCAGTTTCTTACTCATCTCACTTTCGCTCGTTCAGTTGTTCTTAAATCGGAGAGCTATTGCTCAAATTATAGCCGCCATCTCGGCGGTAAGCGGCGTATTGTACTGCTTTAAAAAGCACCTGACTAGTGATCTGACAAATTCTCTGCAAACCCTGATGAAATCTAGTTTTTTGCCCTATATACAGCAAGGTTTTTTGTTAAACAATTTTGTAAAAATAGCCACGGAACGTACAATTAAAAAACGCCAATTAATCAACATGATGAAGAGCAAAAAATGAACAAGTATGACATCGCCGTAATCGGTGGCGGCATGGTCGGGGCATCGGTGGCTGTTGGCTTTGCCAAGCAAGGCAGAAGCGTTGTAGTGGTAGAAGGCTCAGAGCCAAAGGCGTTTGAGGCTTCCCAAGCGTTGGATATTCGCGTCTCTGCGATTTCTCATCAGTCAGTGAAGCTACTTGATTCATTAGGTGCATGGTCAGCAATTGAGAGCATGCGAGTGTGTCCTTATCGCCGCTTGGAAACGTGGGAACACCCAGAGTGCCGTACTCGTTTTCATTCTGATGAACTGTCATTGGAGCAGTTAGGATACATTGTTGAAAACCGCCTAATCCAACTAGGCCTTTGGCAAACTTTCGCACAATACGACAACTTAACGGTGATGTGCCCAGAACGACTAAAAGACATTGAATTTGCCGAGGTTAACCGTGTAACACTAGAAAGTGGTGAGCAGTTTGAAGCGAGTTGGGTGATTGGTGCCGATGGCGCGAACTCAAAAGTTCGTCAATTGGCGGGTATTGGTGTAACCGCATGGGATTACCGTCAACATTGCATGCTGATCAACGTGAAAACCGAACTTCCTCAGCAAGACATCACTTGGCAGCAATTTACTCCGTCAGGTCCACGCTCGTTCTTGCCACTATGCTCATTAACTGAAGATGGCAAAGAAGTAGGGCAGGGCTCGCTGGTGTGGTATGACTCGCCAAAACGCATTAAGCAATTGTGCGCGATGACCAAACCTCAGTTAAAAGAAGAGATCCTACGTCATTTCCCTGCTGAATTGGGTGATATCGACGTTTTACAGTTTGGTTCATTCCCACTGACTCGCCGTCATGCTCAAAGTTATTCAAACAAGAATTGCGTATTAGTGGGCGATTCTGCTCATACAATTAACCCACTTGCTGGGCAAGGCGTGAATCTTGGCTTCAAGGATGTTGATGTCCTGCTTTCAGTGACGGATCAGCAAGAGCAACTTAATGATTCATTACTCGCCAAGTATGAGCGCGCTCGTCGACCAGATAACTTGCTAATGCAAACGGGCATGGATGTGTTCTACAAAGGCTTTAGTAATGATTTAGGGCCACTGAAGTTCGCTCGTAATGCGGCATTAAAGTTGGCGGAAAATTCAGGACCGATCAAAGCACAAGTATTGAAGTACGCATTGGGTATGTAAGTCTGGATACTGTTAAGCGTCAGGTCGAAAAGCAATAGATAGAAAAAAAGCGAGCCATGAGCTCGCTTTTTTAATTCGATAAATCAGAGATCTACCGAGTCCAGAATCGGAAAAAAGAAAAAACCCAGCAAATTAATGCTGGGTTTTTC
>NZ_JH976121.1:110218-111087 GCF_000305755.2 Vibrio sp. HENC-03
ACTCTCACACCTTGCGGCGCCAGAACCTAAATCTGGTGCGTCTACCAATTCCGCCACGACCGCATCGTGTTTTTTAGTTACTAAGGTGATTGGTATAACCTTAACAACGTTTTGTAATGGCAGGGCTACCTGGATTCGAACCAGGGAATGGCGGCATCAAAAGCCGCTGCCTTACCGCTTGGCGATAGCCCTACAGGTCTTAGTCTTTCAACTAAGTGCTTTCCACTTAAGGAAAGTATGGTGCGGTCGGAGAGACTTGAACTCTCACACCTTGCGGCGCCAGAACCTAAATCTGGTGCGTCTACCAATTCCGCCACGACCGCGCTTTAACGCTTTTGATCAATAGTCTTAAGTATAAACTATTTATCTGAATAAATGGTGGCTACGACGGGATTCGAACCTGTGACCCCATCATTATGAGTGATGTGCTCTAACCAGCTGAGCTACGTAGCCAACAATATGTTTTTAATTAAGATGGTGCGGTCGGAGAGACTTGAACTCTCACACCTCGCGGCGCCAGAACCTAAATCTGGTGCGTCTACCAATTCCGCCACGACCGCATCTTAATTGTTGTTATCGAGAGAATTGGTAAAACCTCAATAACGTCCCTTTAAAGGGAAAATAATGGCAGGTCTACCTGGATTCGAACCAGGGAATGGCGGCATCAAAAGCCGCTGCCTTACCGCTTGGCGATAGACCTACGGGTGATAGTCAAAAGACATATCAAATTAGAAAAGTATGGTGCGGTCGGAGAGACTTGAACTCTCACACCTTGCGGCGCCAGAACCTAAATCTGGTGCGTCTACCAATTCCGCCACGACCGCGACTTTTCTAAATCATCTAGGAAATTGGTAAAACCTAGACAATAA
>NZ_JH976121.1:111161-111716 GCF_000305755.2 Vibrio sp. HENC-03
CTGTGACCCCATCATTATGAGTGATGTGCTCTAACCAGCTGAGCTACGTAGCCAACAATATGTTTTAACAACATATGTATTCTTTTAATTAAGATGGTGCGGTCGGAGAGACTTGAACTCTCACACCTTGCGGCGCCAGAACCTAAATCTGGTGCGTCTACCAATTCCGCCACGACCGCGTCTTAATTGTTGTTATCGAGAGAATTGGTAAAACCTCAATAACCTCCCTTTAAAGGGAAAATATGGCAGGGCTACCTGGATTCGAACCAGGGAATGGCGGCATCAAAAGCCGCTGCCTTACCGCTTGGCGATAGCCCTACATTGCTCTAATAAAAGAGACTTTAATCATGGTGCGGTCGGAGAGACTTGAACTCTCACACCTTGCGGCGCCAGAACCTAAATCTGGTGCGTCTACCAATTCCGCCACGACCGCATAACTACTGAGTGAACTCAATAATTAAAATAGTGGCAGGTCTACCTGGATTCGAACCAGGGAATGGCGGCATCAAAAGCCGCTGCCTTACCGCTTGGCGATAGACCTGCAGGCAATAAATA
>NZ_JH976121.1:111784-162613 GCF_000305755.2 Vibrio sp. HENC-03
ACTCTCACACCTTGCGGCGCCAGAACCTAAATCTGGTGCGTCTACCAATTCCGCCACGACCGCATATATTTATTTATTTTCGATTCAAGATGGTGCGGTCGGAGAGACTTGAACTCTCACACCTTGCGGCGCCAGAACCTAAATCTGGTGCGTCTACCAATTCCGCCACGACCGCATCTTGAAATCTATTAACCATTAGTTAATTGGTAAAAACTAATCGTTGAATTTTTTCTTTCATTAAAGAAAGAATGGTGGCTACGACGGGATTCGAACCTGTGACCCCATCATTATGAGTGATGTGCTCTAACCAGCTGAGCTACGTAGCCATCTTTTTGAGCGAGACAATATAAACCTTCACGCTCTAAGTGACAACCCTTTTTCTTAAAGGAATCTCACTTTGGAATAATGGCAGGTCTACCTGGATTCGAACCAGGGAATGGCGGCATCAAAAGCCGCTGCCTTACCGCTTGGCGATAGACCTGCAGGCAGTAGTATTTCTACTACTTAAAACATGGTGCGGTCGGAGAGACTTGAACTCTCACACCTTGCGGCGCCAGAACCTAAATCTGGTGCGTCTACCAATTCCGCCACGACCGCATCTATTCCTAACTATTCTAATAAAAGAATGTTTAGGAATGGTGGCTACGACGGGATTCGAACCTGTGACCCCATCATTATGAGTGATGTGCTCTAACCAGCTGAGCTACGTAGCCATTACCATATTTTTCGTTCTCGTCGCTAAGTTGCCTTGTTGTCGGGAACGGCGCGCATTATGCGAAGTTGAGTGAGATCCGTCAACAGTTTTTTTCAATAAATCCCGCAAAATCCATCGTTCGCTTCCTTTTTAAACAAAGAGGCGCGTTTATGATCTAAAACTGGAAATAAATTGGCTTGGAGTGAGGGAGTTTATTTTCTGTTGTTTATGAAAGGTATAAAAAAAGCCAGCACTACGGCTGGCTTTTTATGTAAATGAAGTGTTTAAAATTCATTCACTTAATTATACGTTGAAGCGGAAGTGTACAACATCGCCATCTTTAACGATGTATTCTTTACCTTCTAGACGCCATTTACCTGCATCTTTCGCACCGCTTTCACCGTTGCATTGGATGAAATCGTCGTAACCAACAACTTCTGCACGGATGAAGCCTTTTTCAAAGTCAGTGTGGATCTTCGCTGCTGCTTTTGGCGCAGTTGCACCAACAGGGATTGTCCATGCACGAACTTCTTTCACGCCAGCTGTGAAGTAAGTTTGTAGGTTTAGCAGTTCGTAACCCGCGCGGATAACACGGTTTAGACCTGGTTCTTCGATACCAAGGTCAGCTAGGAACTCTTCACGCTCGTCGTCTTCTAGTTCAGCCATCTCTGATTCGATCGCTGCACATACAGGAACAACAACGTTGTTTTCTTTTGCTGCAAACTCACGTACTGCGTCTAGGTAAGCGTTGTCTTCAAAACCATCTTCGTTCACGTTAGCGATGTACATAGTTGGTTTTAGCGTCAGGAAGTTTAGGTAGCCAATTGCTGCTAGTTCTTCTTTCGTAAGCTCAACAGTACGCGCCATGCCACCTTCCGTTAGGATAGGAAGCAGTTTTTCTAGAACAGTTAGTTCGAATTTTGCGTCTTTATCGCCGCCTTTTGCTTTCTTAGCGTTACGCTGAATCGCGCGCTCACAAGAATCAAGGTCAGCCATTGCTAGCTCAAGGTTGATAACTTCAATATCTTCGATTGGAGATACTTTACCTGCAACGTGAACGATGTTGTCGTTTTCGAAACAACGTACAACGTGGCCGATTGCGTCAGTTTCACGGATGTTCGCTAGGAATTTGTTACCTAGACCTTCACCGCGAGATGCACCTGCAACTAGACCAGCGATGTCTACGAATTCCATTGTAGTAGGCAGAACTTTCTGTGGGTTAACGATCTTTGCTAGAGCATCTAGACGTAGATCTGGCACAGGAACCACACCAGTGTTTGGTTCAATGGTACAGAACGGGAAGTTTGCTGCTTCAATACCCGCTTTAGTTAGTGCGTTAAACAGAGTTGATTTACCAACGTTAGGAAGACCAACGATGCCACATTTAAAACCCATGATAGTAACCTTATTCAGCTTTGAACGTGTGGAGGCGATTTTGTGCTTTTGATAGACCATCCTTAATTAGGATATCTAGACAGCGCACTGATTCGTCAGCTGCGGCGTCTAGTAGCTCTTGCTCTTTTGCTGGAGCTTTGCCTAGTACAAAACCTGCCACTTTATCTTTGTGTCCCGGATGGCCGATGCCGATACGAAGACGATAAAAATCTTTGTTATTGCCCAGTTTGCTAATCGTGTCACGCAGACCATTATGGCCACCGTGACCGCCACCTTTCTTAAACTTAGCGACACCTGGCGGTAAGTCTAGCTCGTCATGAGCAACCATGATCTCTTCTGGCTTAATTTGGTAAAACTTCGCAAGTGCTGCGATCGCCTTGCCAGATAGGTTCATGAAGGTGGTTGGGATTAGCAAACGGAGATCCTGGCCATTGACCATAATGCGTCCTGTTAGGCCAAAGAACTTTGGTTCGTTCTTCAGGGTAACGTTGTGAACGCGAGCTAATTCTTCTACAACCCAAGCGCCCGCATTGTGGCGAGTTTTGGCGTATTCTGGTCCCGGATTAGCAAGACCAACAAGAAGTTTGATTGGTTGAGTCAAGGTTAGGATCTCTCTGGAATCTCAAAAAGCGCAGTATGATAGCACAGAATTCTCACAGTGGGCGACCAAGGGATTTTCTGCCTATCGATACAAATAAAAAAACACCCCAAAGAGGGGTGCTTTTAAAATCAGTCTAACTGAAATGTTCGTATTAGTTGAACATTGCAGAGATTGACTCTTCATTGCTGATACGACGAATCGCTTCAGCTAGCATGCGAGATAGGCTCAGTGTAGTTACTTTGCCAGTTGCAGCCATCTCTTTAGATAGAGAGATAGAGTCAGTTACGATAACTTGGTCAAGAACTGAGTTCTTGATGTTGTCTGCAGCGTTACCAGAGAAAACAGCGTGAGTTGCGTAAGCGAATACACGCTTAGCACCGCGTTCTTTTAGCGCTTCAGCTGCTTTACATAGTGTGCCACCTGTATCGATCATGTCATCAACGATCACACAGTCACGACCTTCAACGTCACCGATTAGGTTCATTACTTCAGAAACGTTTGCACGTGGACGACGCTTATCAACGATAGCGATGTCGATATCGCCTAGCGCTTTTGCTGTTGCACGAGCACGAACAACGCCACCTAGGTCAGGAGAAACCACTACTGGGTTTTCTAGACCACGAGATTGCATGTCTTCTAGAAGTACTGGCGTACCGAAGATGTTATCAACTGGTACATCGAAGAAGCCTTGGATTTGCTCTGCGTGTAGGTCGATAGTCAGAACGCGGTCAACACCAACGTTAGATAGGAAATCAGCAACAACTTTTGCAGTAATTGGCACACGAGAAGAACGTACACGACGATCTTGGCGAGCGTAGCCGAAGTAAGGAATAACTGCAGTGATACGGCCTGCTGAAGCACGGCGCATTGCATCAATCATAACAACCAGTTCCATTAGGTTGTCGTTAGTCGGTGCACAAGTGGATTGAATGATAAAAACATCGCTACCACGAACATTCTCGTTGATTTGAACTGCAACTTCGCCATCAGAAAAGCGAGAAACAGATGCATCACCTAGAGAGATGTAAAGACGATCAGCAATACGTTGGGCTAGTTCAGGTGTTGCGTTACCAGCAAATAGCTTCATATCAGGCACGGTGGAAACCTCGGGTTTGCGTCCAGTTTTAAATAGGTCGGTGTGAGGCTGATTGGTATTCAGCCAAAGTCTCTTTCAGTGGCGAAACATTGCGCCCTTGAGCGACAAATGCCGAGACTTTATCAGAGAGTTGTGCAAGGATAGTTTCCGCTTCGGTTTTGCTCGAAAATTCAGCAAAAACGCAAGATCCTGTCCCCGTCAATCTTGACGGCGCGTATTGTAGCAGCCATGAAAGTTGCTTATCAACCTCTGGGTAGAGCATTCGTACAATTTTTTCGCAATCGTTTACGCTTGGCGCGTTTAAAAGCGTTTCTAAATCGCGTTTCGGCGTATTTCGGGTCAGATCTGGATGACCGAATATGTCGGCGGTTGCAATGGAAACATTTGGGTGAACAACCAAATACCATTTCTCATCTGGATGAGCCGGAGAAAGTTTCTCGCCAACACCTTCCGCAAACGCAGCAAAGCCGCGAACAAAAACGGGTACATCCGCACCAAGCGCAAGGCCGATTTCGGCTAATTCATCATCACTTAAGTGGGTTTGCCATAGGTAGTTCAGTGCAACCAGCGCTGTTGCCGCATTTGAAGAGCCGCCACCAATGCCACCACCCATCGGTAAGATCTTATGAAGATCAATATGGGCACCGTAGGAGCAATTTGCGTAGCGTTGCAACGCCGTGGCAGCTTTCCAGATCAAGTTATCTTTTAGAGGAACACCTTCAATCTCAGGTGAAATGGTGATCTCACCAGAGTCGTTCGCTTGAATGGTGAGTTCATCGCCGTGATCGACGAATTGGAATAGTGTTTGTAGCTCGTGGTAGCCGTTTTCAGTGCGGCCATTGATATAAAGAAAGAGATTCAATTTCGCCGGAGATGGCCAGCGGGTTGAAATATCGATCATTGGGTGATGTTCCATTTTGTGATCACTAAATTAATTTTTACGTCTGCTGTGCTCAACTTTAACTTGCTTGGTAGAGGCAATGTCTGTTGATGCCATTCAATGTCACCGTAACGTTGATACGCGATGTTCCAATCATTCAGGCCGATCTGTTTATCGAGGGCTTGTAATGTATTGGTTGGTGAAAGCTGGAAAGAGTCTGCATCGGTTGGTAAGCCGAGTAGCCAGTCTGGCATGTGGTCGACTGGCATCATCAAACCGGTCAAACGGAAAATGAGTTGGTTAGCATCACGAGCAGAGAGCACTTGGTCATCGTACGTTTCGACCGTCGCGCCTTGCGGGGTAATCGTGAGCTTTAATGCGGTTTGACCAAGCAGAGTGGTTAAGCGCAATTGGCTTAAGGCGGAAGAGTGCTTCCAGAAAAAGTTCAGGCTTTGTCTTTGATCAGGGCCAATGTAGCCAAGTTTGCCTGTAGCTTGAAAGTTATCAATGGTTTCCAGTCGCTGTTCGTGCGCTTGCCACTCTACGCTGGTGACACTTTCAGGAACAGAACTACAACCCGCGAGTACTAGGCTCGATAAGAGCAAGATGAGAAAGGAGCGTAAGGTCATGTTTGATGGCTTATTAATCAGTTTCATCGGTAATCGCTCACAACTATAGCATTGAAAAGCCGAGCGAAGGAAAACAAATCCGGCTTACCCTTTCAATAAATGCGTGCTTACAGTAAAATTCTGAACCTATTTTATAACCGATCTCAGAGATACCACGTTAGATGTCCTTGCTTGCTATTGGAATCAATCACAATACAGCGTCTGTTGACTTGCGAGAGAAAGTGGCGTTCGGACCCGATAAATTGGGCCCAGCACTTGAGCAACTCAGAGACCATGAAGCCGTAAATGGCAGTGTGATTGTTTCTACCTGTAACCGTACCGAAGTGTACTGCGACGTGAAGCAAGGAGCGCGAAATAAGCTTATCGACTGGCTAGCCCAGTTCCATCAAGTTAATCAAGAAGACTTGATGCCCAGCCTTTATGTCCATGAAGAGCAAGCGGCGATTAAGCACTTGATGCGTGTTTCTTGCGGCCTTGATTCACTGGTACTAGGTGAGCCTCAGATTTTGGGTCAGGTAAAACAAGCGTTTTCTGATTCCCGAGATCATCAGGCGGTGGATGCGTCGATTGATAAGTTGTTCCAAAAGACTTTCTCAGTCGCAAAACGTGTTCGAACAGAAACTGATATTGGTGGTAACGCCGTGTCGGTGGCTTATGCTGCATGTACACTGGCGAAACACATCTTTGAATCACTGTCTGACTCAACAGTATTGTTGGTTGGCGCAGGTGAAACCATCGAATTGGTGGCGAAGCACTTGGCGTCGAACGGCTGTACTAAGATGATTGTTGCAAACCGTACTCGAGAGCGTGCTCTTGTGTTAGCGGAGCAATTTGGGGCAGAAGTGATCAGCTTGAATGAAATTCCGGACCATTTATCAAGAGCAGACATCGTGATCAGCTCAACGGCGAGCCCACTGCCTATTATTGGTAAGGGGATGGTTGAGACTGCGTTGAAGAAACGTCGTCACCAACCGATGCTCTTGGTGGATATTGCGGTACCACGTGATGTGGAAGCGCAGGTCAGTGAATTGAATGATGCTTACTTGTATTCGGTGGATGACTTGCAGTCGATCATCGATAGCAACATTGAACAACGTAAAGTAGAAGCGATTCAAGCAGAAGCGATCGTCAGCGAAGAAAGCGCGGCATTTATGACGTGGCTACGTTCACTCCAAGCGGTGGACAGTATTCGTGATTATCGTAAATCGGCCAACGAAATTCGTGAAGATTTGCTAAGTAAGAGCCTACAATCATTGGCAACGGGCGCAGACCCAGAGAAAGTGCTGCGCGAGCTTAGTAATAAACTCACCAACAAACTGATTCACGCTCCAACTCGTGCGCTGCAAAGTGCGGCCGAGCAGGGCGAACCAGCAAAATTAACGGTTATCCGCCAGACCCTTGGTTTGGATGATCTGTAACTCACGCTTTTTATTAAGAAAACGACACTATGAAAGCCTCTATTCTGACTAAGCTAGAAACGCTAGTAGAACGTTACGAAGAAGTTCAACATCTTCTTGGTGATCCTGATGTAATTGGAAATCAGGATAAATTCCGCGCTCTATCAAAAGAGTACTCTCAGCTAGAAGAAGTTACTAATTGCTTCCAAGCGTATCAACAAGCGCAAGATGATCTCATCGCTGCTGAAGATATGGCTAACGAAGACGACGAAGAAATGCGTGAAATGGCGCAGGAAGAAATCAAAGAAGCAAAAGATGCGATCGAGCGTCTGACTGATGAGCTACAAATTCTTCTTCTTCCAAAAGATCCAAACGATGACCGTAACTGTTTCCTTGAAATCCGTGCTGGCGCAGGCGGTGATGAAGCAGGCATCTTCGCGGGTGACTTGTTCCGCATGTACAGCAAATACGCAGAGAAGCGTGGTTGGCGTATCGAAGTGATGTCTTCTAACGAAGCAGAACACGGCGGTTACAAAGAGATGATCGCGAAAGTGAGCGGCGACGGTGCATACGGCGTATTGAAGTTTGAGTCAGGCGGTCACCGTGTACAACGTGTTCCTGCTACAGAATCTCAAGGTCGTGTTCATACTTCTGCGTGTACCGTAGCGGTTATGGCGGAAATCCCTGAAGCGGATCTGCCAGAAATCAAAGCGGCAGACCTGAAAATCGATACTTTCCGTGCATCTGGCGCGGGTGGTCAGCACGTTAACACCACGGATTCTGCAATCCGTATTACTCACTTACCAACTGGTACAGTCGTAGAGTGTCAGGACGAGCGTTCACAACACAAGAACAAAGCGAAAGCGATGGCAGTACTTGCTGCGCGTATCGTTCAAGCGGAGCAAGAGCGTCGTGCGGCAGAAGTGTCTGACACACGTCGTAACCTACTAGGTTCTGGTGACCGTAGTGACCGCATCCGTACTTACAACTACCCACAAGGTCGTGTTTCTGATCACCGTATCAACCTAACCATCTACCGTTTGAACGAAGTGATGGAAGGTGATCTACAAAGCCTGATCGATCCAGTAGTTCAAGAGCACCAAGCAGACCAACTAGCGGCGCTAGCTGAGAACGGCTAATCGATGAGCCAAGTTCAATCTATTGAGCAAGCACTGAAAAGTGCGACGGCAATTCTGACAGAAGGCGGCAAAGAGTCGCCTTCTCTCGATGCAGCTGTCCTTCTTTGCCATGTCCTTGGCAAACCAAGAACCTACCTACTGACCTGGCCAGAAAGAGCATTAGAAACCGAGCAACAAGCTCAATTTGATGCACTCTTGGCACGACGCATCGCTGGTGAGCCCGTGGCTTACATCATTGGTGAACGTGAGTTTTGGTCTTTACCTCTTAAAGTCTCGCCATCCACATTGATCCCAAGACCAGATACTGAACGTTTGGTTGAAGTCGCACTAGATAAGACTTTTGGACAAACGGGACCGATCTTAGACCTTGGCACAGGAACTGGCGCGATAGCTTTAGCATTGGCGTCTGAGATGCCAAATCGCCAAGTGATGGGGATTGATCTTAAGCAAGAGGCGAAAGAGCTGGCTGAGCACAATGCGTCGCGATTAAACATCAAAAATGTGACGTTTGATCAAGGTAGTTGGTTCGAACCTATTGCCAGCGGAACAAAGTTTGCTTTAATTGTCTCCAATCCACCGTACATCGACGAAAAAGACCCACACCTCTCTCAAGGAGATGTGCGCTTTGAACCAAAATCGGCGTTGGTCGCTGATGAAAATGGTTTGGCCGATATTCGCCATATCTCTGATCTTGCGCGTCAATATTTGCAAGAAGGTGGGTGGCTCGCTTTCGAACATGGTTATGATCAGGGCGAAGCCGTTCGTGAGATCATGACGCACTTTGGCTTTGAACAAGTCGTTACGGAAAAAGACTATGGTGATAACGATCGAGTGACGCTCGGTTGTTACAAACCGCAATAATAACGAGCAAGTCAGCAGTAACTTATAAAAGAGAAAGAAAATGTACGTAGCTCTAAAACACATTCACTTAGTAACGATCGCATTGAGCGCGACGCTACTATCGATCCGATTTGTATTGTTGATGATGGATTCTCCAAAGCGCAACAATCGCTTCTTGAAAGTTATCCCACATATTGTTGATACGGCGCTATTGCTGTCAGGTATCGGCCTAATTATGGTGACTGGCTTCATTCCATTTACGGATGCTGCACCTTGGCTAACCAACAAAATCACTTGTGTGCTGGCGTACATCGCTCTTGGTTTCTTCGCTCTGAAAATGGCGAAAAACAAGCTGCTGAGAATTTTTGCCTTCTTTGGCGCTCTGGGCTGGTTAGTCATGGCCGCCAATATTGCAGTATCTAAAAATCCAAACCTATTTGGGTAATCTTCATGCTTGAGTTTTTTGACGAAGATTTTGACAACATGGCGTTGGTGGAAGGCGCGTTAGAGCTAAACCATTCCATCAATCCAGACACCAATGTCCATTGGGCAAAACTGGAACTAGAACGCCTTTATAAAGAAGCGGAAGCTATCTTGGTTCACGAGACGGATGAAGAACAACGTTTCGAATCGTTTCTGCGCTTATTCTTTTATGAGTGGGGCTTTAAAGGCGACGAGCAAGAGTACTTTATCTCTGACAACAGCTTTATCGATAAAGTGTTGGAGCGCAAAAAAGGCATTCCGGTCAGTCTTGGTGCCATCTTGCTTTACTTGGGCAATCGTCTTGGCTTCCCGATGAAAGGGGTGACATTCCCGACTCAGTTTTTGATCAAAGTGGATTGGATGCACAAAACACCAGACTACATTAACCCGTTTAACGGTGAGTATGTCGGTGAGAAAATCCTCCAAGCTTGGTTGATTGGTCAAGAAGGCCCGCTGGCAACATTAAAGCCAGAACACTTTGAAGAAGCGGACAACCCGACTGTGATTGGTCGTTGGTTGGCGTTGATTAAGAGCGCCATGCTACGTGAAGAGCGTTACACATTGGCGCTGCGCTGTACCAATCTTGCGTTGACGTTTGTACCTGATGACCCATACGAGATTCGTGACCGTGGTTTTATCTTCCAGCAGTTGGATTGCCATCAGGTAGCCGTGTCTGATTTTCAGTACTTTATTGACCAATGCCCAGACGATCCGGCATCAGAGCTACTAAAATCACAAGTTAACGCCATGAGCGAAAAGCACGTTACGCTTCACTAATTTTATCGGCATGCTCAAACGGCATGTCGAAGACAGATAAAAGAGAATCAAAATGGAACAGAAAATCGTTAATATTGGCGACATTCAAGTTGCTAACGACAAGCCATTCACCCTATTTGCAGGTATGAACGTTCTTGAGTCTCGTGATCTTGCTATGCAGATCTGTGAGCACTACGTAAAAGTAACGGACAAGCTTGGTATCCCATACGTGTTTAAGGCGTCGTTCGACAAAGCGAACCGCAGTTCTGTTCACTCATACCGTGGCCCAGGTCTAGAAGAAGGCATGAAAATCTTCCAAGAGCTGAAAGACACGTTCGGCGTGAAGATCATCACTGATGTTCACACTGAAGCACAAGCTCAACCAGTGGCTGACGTAGTAGACGTTATCCAGCTTCCTGCATTCCTTGCTCGTCAAACTGACCTTGTTGAAGCAATGGCAAAAACAGGTGCGGTGATTAACGTTAAGAAACCTCAGTTCATGAGCCCTGGTCAAGTGGGTAACATCGTTGAGAAGTTTGCAGAGTGTGGTAACGAAAACATCATCCTTTGTGAGCGTGGTTCTTGCCACGGTTACGACAACCTAGTGGTTGATATGCTTGGTTTTGGTGTGATGAAAAACGCATCGAAAGGCAGCCCAATCATTTTTGACGTAACGCACTCACTACAAATGCGTGACCCATCGGGCGCGGCATCTGGCGGTCGTCGTGAGCAAACGGTTGAACTGGCGAAAGCAGGTCTAGCAACAGGTATTGCAGGTCTATTTATTGAAGCGCACCCGAACCCAGATCAAGCACGTTGTGATGGCCCATCTGCGCTACCGCTAGACAAACTAGAGCCGTTCCTAGCGCAAATGAAATCGCTAGACGATCTAATCAAGAGCTTTGCGGACATCGATATCAAATAATCGGTTGTTGTGAATGTTTAAATGAAATGGTCAGCCTGTGTGCTGGCCATTTTTGTATCGACACATTGATTCTGTCTCACTATCCTTTTCTCGCTTCTCGCTTCTCGCTTCTCGCTTCTCGCTTCTCGCTTCTCGCTTCTCCCTTACACCACCTTGATTATGTCTATAATTTGCTTAGATTTGCGGCGAATTGGTTTGCTATGAGTAAAGTGCGTCGCAGAAACATGAAATCAATACCTTAGTGATTTACACTAGCGCCAAGTTTGCGCGTTTTAGCACAATGAGAACCCCGTTTCTTGGTTGCTGAGCGCGCAATGCAGTGGACCCCAGACGATAAAAAGGTAAAACAATGAAGCAACGCCTGATTGTAAAAACCGCTTTGAGCGCAGCTATCTTGGCAACTCTTGCCGGATGTGCCACGCAACCAGCACACGAATGGAATGAAGACACAACTTACAAACTGACCGTACTGCACACCAATGACCACCACGGTCGCTTTTGGCAAAACAAGTACGGTGAGTACGGCATGGCGGCACGTAAGACGCTGATTGATGAACTGCGTGCAGAGATTCAAGCCGAAGGCGGTAGCGTGCTTCTACTATCAGGTGGTGATATCAACACTGGTGTTCCTGAGTCTGACTTACAAGATGCTGAGCCTGACTTCAAAGGCATGAGTAAGATTGGTTACGACGCAATGGCGCTGGGTAACCACGAATTCGATAACCCACTGGAAGTGTTGTTCAAACAGCAAGAGTGGGCAAATTTCCCGATGCTGTCTGCCAACATTTACGACAAAGAAACCGGCGAGCGATTGTTCCAACCTTATGCCATGTTCAACAAGCAAGGCATTAAGATTGCCGTGATTGGCCTTACGACAGAAGACACGGCAAAACTGGGTAACCCAGAGTACATCGGCGAGGTTGATTTCCGCGATCCGAAAGAAGAAGCGAAAAAGCTGATTGCTGAACTAAAGCAAACTGAAAAGCCAGATCTTATCTTTGCAGTGACACACATGGGTCACTACGAAAACGGCAACCGTGGTGTAAATGCTCCCGGTGACGTTGCCTTGGCTCGCTACCTAAATGAAGGTGATTTGGACATGATTGTGGGTGGTCACTCACAAGAGCCAGTTTGTATGGAAGGCCCTAACGTCATTAAGAAGAACTTTAAGCCGGGTGACGAATGTAAGCCAGATGAGCAAAACGGTACTTACATCGTGCAAGCGTACGAGTGGGGTAAGTATGTTGGTCGTGCTGATTACGAGTTCCGCAACGGCGAATTGTCGATGGTGAGCTACGATCTGATTCCGGTTAACTTGAAGAAGAAAATCAAAGTGAACGGCGAGTCTCAACGTGTATTGGTTCAAGATGAAATCGCACAAGACTCGGCAATGCTGGATTTCCTTCGCCCTTACCAAGAAAAAGGTCAGGGCCAGTTGAATGTAAAAATTGCCGAATCTAACGGCAAACTGGAAGGTGACCGCAACGTTGTTCGTTTCCAACAAACTAACCTTGGTCGTTTGATTGCAACAGCTCACATGGAGCGCGCTAAAGCGGATTTTGCTGTGATGAACTCAGGCGGTGTTCGTGATTCGATTGAAGCAGGCGACATCACCTACAAAGACGTGCTGACGGTTCAGCCATTTGGCAACATGGTGTCTTACGTCGATATGTCGGGTAAAGAAGTGCTCGATTACTTAAACGTCGTAGCGACAAAGCCTGTTGACTCTGGTGCTTACGCTCAGTTTGCAGGTATTACCATGACGGTTGAAAATGGCAAAGTATCGAATGTTTTCATCGGTGAAAAACAGCTTCGCCTAGATGGTCAATACCGCTTTACCGTACCAAGCTACAACGCGTCAGGTGGTGATGGTTATCCGAAAGTGAATACTCATCCGGGTTACGTCAACACGGGCTTTACAGATGCAGAGGTACTGAAAGAGTTCTTGGAATCACATAGTCCAATTGATGTAAATGAGTACGCGCCTTCTGGTGACATCGTTTACAAGTAAAAAGCGATTGACTCAAAGTCGCTGATACCATTAACTTAAAGCGCTGCTCCTTACTAGGTGCAGCGTTTTTTGTTTTATAAGGAGAATCTTGATGACTCCGGCCATTAATCTTGCGAAAAAGAAAAAAGTTACACACACCATTCACCAATACGAGCACGATCCAAGAGCAGACAGCTATGGATTAGAAGCGGCTGAGGTATTGGGACAAGATCCAAAGAAAGTATTCAAAACCTTGTTGTTCTGTTTGAACGGCGAGCCAAAGAACCTTGCGGTTGCGATTATCCCTGTTGATCAAAAGCTGAACCTAAAATTGGCGGCGAAAGCAGCGAAGGGAAAAAAGGCTGATATGGCCGATCCCGAAATCGCGCAAAAAACCACAGGGTATGTTGTTGGTGGGATTAGCCCACTGGGGCAGAAGAAAGCACTACCGACTTTTTTGCACGAAAGCGCAACAGAGCAAGACACAATCTGTGTGAGTGCAGGTAAACGTGGCTTAGAAATCGAGTTAGCCCCGAAAGATTTGCTGAGCTTAACTCGCGGTCAGTTTGCCCCTCTTTGTCTCTAAATACATGACAAATAAAAAGGACGCTCATTAGCGTCCTTTTTTGATTTTGTCAGTCAGTGAAGCGTTACTTCTTCAGACTCAATGTACCACCAGTGCGTTTAGCTGGTTTGCTTGGCTTCGCGGCATTTGGGTTCATGTAATGCTGCTTAGGCTTACTCGGTGATTGAGGTTTGTTTGCTGAGTGCGTATTGCTCGATGCATCTGGCTTACGCTGCGATTTACCATGCTCGCCTTGCGGTCTGCTGCGTTCACCTTGTGGTTTCGCTTTGTAATGTTCTTTTGCGGGACGTCCGCCTTCATCATCACGCTGACGACGCTGTTGGCCTTTCTTCGAATTCGGTGCATGACGGAATTCATCTGCGTTGTTACCACGGAAAGTTCGTGTTTTCTGGTTGCGGCGCGCCGTTGAACCTTGGTTCTCTTCACGGCTATCGTACAGCTTCGCGTCGGTCGCTTTACGAATGTTGCGGCCTTTAGAATCTGTTTTTGATGCTTCTTCTGTGCCCACAGAGCCTTCACACATTGCTAGGATCTCTGCCACTTCATCGTCATTCAGATAACGCCACTTACCGTTAGGAATGCCATCAAGTGAGATGTTCATAATACGTACGCGACGCAGTTTGAATACTTCATAGCCTAGCGCTTCACACATACGACGGATCTGACGGTTCAAACCTTGAGTCAGTACGATACGGAAAGAGAATTTGGTTTCTTTCTCTACTTTACAAGGCAGAGTAACCGTATCAAGGATCTTCACGCCGCTCGACATCTGCTTGAGGAATTCACCGGTGATGGGCTTATCAACACGCACTACGTATTCTTTCTCGTGATTGTTACCCGCACGCAGAATCTTGTTTACGATGTCGCCATCGTTGGTTAGGAAGATCAAACCATCGGAAGGTTTATCCAGACGGCCGATAGGGAATATACGCTTTTTGTGGCCGATGAAATCAACGATGTTGCCCGGAATATCACGCTCAGTAGTACAAGTGATACCGGTTGGTTTGTTCAACGCGATATAAATTGGTTTTTCTTTCGCTGCAACAGGATTGCCATCCACGCACACATCATCGCCTGGCAGTACTTTTGTGCCCATCTCTGGTTGTTGACCATTAATAGTGACACGGCCTTGCTCGATAAGGCGGTCTGCTTCACGACGCGAGCAGAAGCCCGTTTCGCTTATGTATTTGTTTAAGCGTTTTGCGTTGTCTTGTGACATGTAAGTCTCCTAACGTTTCACAACGGCGGTTAATTGAAGTGCCTGCTGCTAATTAAAGCAGCAAGGCGAGATAAGGTCGGGCATTCTAGCACCGAGAATCCGGTTAGCCTAAACGTTTTTGATGACGTTCACGGGTTTCCATTTTCTTTTCAGCACTCTTTCTTAATAGAACGTACACAGCACCACTGCCACCGTGGAATCGTTGAGCACTGTGAACGCATTGCACTTCACGAATTTGTTGTAGCCAACTCGCGACAAAACTCTTCATTAATGCTGGTGGATTTGAACGTTCACCACGTCCATGCACGATGACGACCGTTCGAATGTCCATCTCGATACATTGTTTGAGGAATTTAACGACTTCGTCGCGCGCTTCTTTTAGCGTCTTACGGTGCAGATCAAGTCGAGCTTGGATCGGGTACTTACCAAGGCGCAGTTTGCGGTATACGCCATCTTGTACTCCATCACGTTTGAGCTCGATAAAGTCATCGGGTTTGAGCATTTCTGCATGGTCAATCGATAAGTATTCTGGATCATCTTCCGTAAGCCAAATTGCAGCTTCGCGTTTCGCCAGTTGAGCATCCGTCACTTGGTGCACTTTTTTATGCTCGGCAGTGTCTTGGTCGATAGGCTTTACATCGCCCATCATCTGTTGGAACAGATCAAAATCGTTGTCTTGAGACATAACGGCAATCTCATAAAGAACAGGGTAGGAATAGTTAGATTATATCAACGAGTGGTGTACTGGGATCAAATAAAAAACCGGAGCAGGCAGGTTACCAACTCCGGTGCAAAGCGTTTCTAGAGCTAAGCGAGATCTAGTGAGGAGATTTGTCGTTCATTATCTTGTAAATGAAGAAACCGCTGAAAAACAACATCAGTCCAATTGTCCCAAAGATTACTATCATTGACGATAGTCCCACCGCATTACCAAATAGGAGTTCAAGCCAAAAGTCCATATGTTTCCTCCAAGATGTTCCCGACATGGACAACGTTAATGGGTGGTGATTTTTTGCACACTGATCTGGATCAATTATGTTGCCAAGGTTAATAATCTGTATTTTATTGTGGGTTCTTAGTCACATTTCACGTGCTAGTGTTCAGTAAATCGTCAATCGAATTAAGACATTAGGTTTTTTTGTAAAAAGCGCTTGCGTCTCTCTAAAGAATCCGTAATATACGCATCCGTTGACGGGGATAAGTCCTCAGTTAAACATCTCGGTGAATAGCGCAGCTTGGTAGCGCATCTGGTTTGGGACCAGAGGGTCGGGGGTTCGAATCCCTCTTCACCGACCATATTGAGAAAAAGGCTCTACAGAAATGTAGAGCCTTTTTCGTATTTGGTGATATTTATTTGGGACCTGCGGGTCGGGGTCTGGAAGCCCAGCCGCGTCGAATCCCTCTTCACCGACCACTTTCAGAAAGCCTGCTCAATTAGCAGGCTTTCGTCGTTTCAGCGGTTGCAAATTTGGCTTTGATAGTAGCGAACCAAATGGGGTTCGCCTGAAGTTAGAATATGGCTCTTCATCGACCGTATTAGAGAAAGCCGTAGCAGAAATGCTACGGCTTTTTTGCATTTGAGGCTTTCGAATCGAGAACGCTTCGCGTGGGACCGGACTCCGTCCTTCGAGATGTGAGAGACGGAACGCTTTGAAGCAAATTAGTTTTCGTCCATTTGTAAATGAAAACGGAAGAGATCCCCAACTCGCTCGTCCCTCGCTCTTGAGGATGACGAACAAAAAGCGCTGAATTCAAAGGCGTCATTCCCGAAAGCGACGAAGGAGCGCAGTCGGGAATCTCTCAGTTAGAAACGCTACGCTCCGAGAGTCGGGAGCGCTTCGCTTTGGGAATCGAGGGGTACTCTTTGAGAATGAAGATAAAAGGTATCTTTATTAAGAAGGGGGTTGACGGGACTTGTTCCCGAATCCCACATATAAAAAGCTATTGATTAGATATCGCAGTCTGCCTTACGTGTATTGCCAAGTGGTTCAATCGTAAAGCCGCGTTTTTCGAGCAGTTCAATGAGGTTGTCTTTACCGACCAAGTGCAAGCTGCCGACAACAATTGTGTATTGGCCTGACTTCTTCGGTAGCACGCTGCCAGAATCTAATTTCTTAGCCCAATCTCGGTTGCGGTCATACAAGAAAGCTTCGTTGAACTCATCGCTCGATTGTTCACTCATCGATGCTTCTTCTAATGTGCTGCCGTCACCGCTCTTCCAGCTGTCGATCAAGCATTGCACCAGTTTTTCACCGCCATCGTATTCTTCAATCGAAGAAAGCAGTAGCTCTTTGCCACCATCTTTTTGTCCCGCGATTAAATCCAACTGAAACTGCACACTTTCCAAAGGCAGCACCGGCACTTGCTTTTTATCGGCTAGGTTAATCAAGTGCATGTCGACGCCTTGGTCGGATGCATAACCCAGTTTGTTTACCAACATCAATTGAATGGTTAAAGCCGCAGACCATGGCGGCGCATTGAGTAACTGTGCTTCTTGTAGGCCTAAGTCATTGGCTATCTCAGCAAGATGTTTGCGCTGGGTTCTATCTAAAACATCTTTGGCCATAAATGCAGTTTTTGGGTAGGTCACGCCTTCAGTATTTCGAACATCGGCTTCGATGATTAAGCCATCACTGGTTTTGAGGAACTGAGTGACGGCTTTTGGCAGTGGATACATGGTTTTGTCACCCACATGGACGGAGCCAATAATCATGTATTCCATGTCGCCTTTCTTTGCTAGCCAATGCTGTGGCTCGGCTTGAACTGAATAAGAAGTAAAAAAGACGATCAGAGATGACATTACGGACAAGAGTCGAAACATATTTTGCTCCTCGAATTCAATATGCATCTTATCTATAACACGGTTCGGCAAAATCGTCATTTTTAAAAATATTGACGAGTTTTAACGGCGGAGAAATGAGAGCTAATTCACGAAAGCGTTTCAATTGAGTTTGTTGTTAATGGTTCACTTAATAACCAATAGTGATCAAAATCCTATAAAACCAGTCGAACCCCATCAATATTCGTGATTGAGATCGCAACAAACTCGTCAAAAAAAGTTGGTCGTTTTTAACGTTTTAACTAAGTGATTGAAATTAATGTGTTTATATTTTTCTGCTTGAAGCTGAATTTGAGCTGGATCACTTCTTAGTTCCATTAATTTTACGCTTAGAAATAACTGCTTGTATGTTGAATGCAACTGTTAAGCGCCTCGCATTTAGGTGCTCACCATTTTTGATAAATGTCGTTTTGAACCACTGACTTTTTGGGGAAAGTAAGATGTTGAAACATAGTCTGATTGCTGCTTCTGTTATCGCTACATTGGCAGGTTGCTCTTCACTACAGAACTCTGAGCAACAAGTTGTAAACTCATTGGCTGACAACCTTGATATTCAATATGAAGTGTTGACTAACCACGGCGCAAATGAAGGTCTTGCATGTCAAGACATGGGTGCTGAGTGGGCGTCTTGTAACAAAGTAAACATGACGCTAGTTAACCAAGGTGAAGCGGTTGACTCTAAAGATTGGGCTATTTACTTCCACAGCATTCGTCTGATTCTGGATGTTGAAAACGAACAGTTCAAAATCTCTCGCGTAACGGGTGACCTACACAAACTAGAACCAACAGATAAGTTTGATGGTTTTGCTGCGGGTGAAGAGGTTGTGCTTCCTCTTGTTGCTGAATACTGGCAGCTATTTGAAACTGACTTCATGCCAGGCGCGTTTGTTGCTGCACCAAATGCAGAGCCAAAGATGATCGCTTCTCTTAACACAGAAGACGTTGCATCTTTCGTGACTGGCCTTGAGGGTAACAACCTAAAACGTACGCCAGATGACAACAACGTATTTGCAAACGCTGTGTCTCGTTTCGAGAAGAACGAAGACCTAGCAAAACAAGACGTATCAACCACGTTACTACCAACGCCAATGTCTGTTGAAGCAGGTAAAGGTACGGTAGATATCGCGGCGGGTATTGCGCTGCCTAAAGACGCATTCGATGCGACTCAATACGCAGCAATTCAAGATCGTGCAGAAGTGGTAGGTGTGGATGTTCGTGGTGATCTTCCTGTAAGCATCACTGTTGTTCCTGCAGACTTCACCGGTGAATTAGCAAAATCTGGTGCTTACGAAATGAGCATCAAAGGCGACGGTATTGCGATTAAAGCGTTTGACCAAGCAGGTGCTTTCTACGCAGTACAATCTATCTTTGGCCTGGTAGATAGCCAAAATGCTGATTCTCTACCACAACTGTCTATTAAAGATGCGCCGCGTTTTGATTACCGTGGTGTGATGGTGGACGTGGCTCGTAACTTCCACTCTAAAGACGCAATTCTTGCAACGCTTGACCAAATGGCAGCGTACAAGATGAACAAACTACACCTTCACCTAACGGATGATGAAGGCTGGCGTTTAGAAATCCCGGGTCTGCCTGAGCTGACGGAAGTGGGTGCTAACCGTTGTTTCGATTTGGAAGAGAAAAGCTGTTTACTGCCTCAGCTTGGCTCAGGTGCAACGACAGACAACTTTGGTTCTGGCTTCTTCAGCAAAGCAGACTACGTGGACATCTTGAAGTACGCGAAAGCGCGTAACATCGAAGTGATTCCTGAAATCGATATGCCAGCACACGCTCGTGCAGCAGTGGTATCAATGGAAGCACGTTACGACCGTCTAATGGAAGAAGGTAAAGAAGCAGAAGCGAACGAGTACCGCCTGATGGATCCTCAAGATACATCGAACGTGACGACGGTTCAGTTCTACAACAAGCAAAGCTTCATCAACCCATGTATGGAATCTTCAACTCGCTTTGTTGATAAAGTGATTTCAGAAGTAGCAGCAATGCACCAAGAAGCGGGTACGCCGCTAACAACATGGCACTTTGGTGGTGACGAAGCGAAAAACATCAAGCTAGGTGCTGGTTTCCAAGACGTGAACGCTGAAGACAAAGTAAGCTGGAAAGGTACGATAGATCTGTCTAAACAAGACAAGCCATTCGCACAATCTCCACAATGTCAGACGCTAATTGCAGACGGTACGGTAAGCGACTTTGCTCATCTACCAAGCCATTTTGCAGAAGAAGTGTCTAAGATTGTGGCAGAAAAGGGCATTCCAAACTTCCAAGCTTGGCAAGATGGTCTTAAATACAGTGAAGGTGAGAAAGCGTTCGCTACAGAAAACACACGTGTTAACTTCTGGGACGTTCTTTACTGGGGCGGCACATCATCAGTGTACGAGTGGTCTAAGAAAGGTTACGACGTGATCGTTTCTAACCCAGACTACGTGTACATGGACATGCCATACGAAGTTGACCCGAAAGAGCGTGGTTACTACTGGGCGACGCGTGCAACAGACACTCGTAAGATGTTTGGTTTTGCACCAGAGAACATGCCTCAGAACGCAGAAACCTCTGTAGACCGCGATGGTAACGGCTTCACTGGTAAAGGTGAAATCGAAGCGAAACCTTTCTACGGTCTATCAGCACAGCTTTGGTCTGAGACAGTACGTAACGACGAGCAATACGAGTACATGGTATTCCCTCGCGTACTAGCAGCCGCTGAGCGTGCATGGCACCGTGCTGATTGGGAAAACGACTACAAAGTGGGTGTTGAATACTCGCAAAACTCTAACCTAGTAGACAAAGCTGCGCTAAACCAAGACTACAACCGCTTTGCGAACGTACTTGGCCAACGTGAACTGGCTAAGCTAGAGAAATCAGGTATCGACTACCGCCTACCTGTACCAGGTGCGAAAGTAGAAGATGGCAAGCTAGCAATGAACGTTCAGTTCCCAGGTGTGAAGCTTCAATACTCTCTAGACGGCAAGAACTGGCTAACTTACGCAGACAATGCTCGTCCAAATGTGAAAGGTGAAGTGTTTATTCGCTCTGTATCTGCAACAGGCGAGAAGACAAGCCGCGTGACTAGCGTGAAGTAATTCTGCTAATCATTCACTAAAATCATTGTTCCTTACTCAAAGCCCTCAACTTATGTTGAGGGCTTTGTTTATTTTTCTGCGGAAAATAAGCGTGATCAATGTCTGATTATTTTTTACTGATAATTAAGTTCGTAATTTAGAAAGAAAAGAATAGTGTGATCTCGATGCTTGTTTAATGCTTGATTTAAGAGTGTAACTAGCCTGAGTTCACACTTTATTTTTTTGACAAATTTTTAGGTTTTATAGCAAGATGCTGTATTTAATAAACTTTTTTGGATTTCGAAAATGTCGATTTGAATTGGATCACTGTTTTAAACGATTTATTTTTCAATGCGAATTAAATTGCGCAGTATTGCTGTCGCCAGGGAGGCACATCCCAATGTTTGCGATGAAGGGCAAGTGATAGCCGGACATCTCATCGCATAACGTGAACAAATAAAGGCAGTAATTATGAAAAACGTTTTTGCACTAAGTGCACTTTCTCTTGTTTTCGCATCAAGCGCTTTCGCAGGCTCATCTTACGTAACGGGTAACATCCAATTCCACGATGATGGCCGAATCCACGGTTCGGACATGACATCAACGCTAGAAGCAGGCCACACTTTCGATAACCAATTCGGCGGCTTCACGGTTTACACTGAGTTTGACGGCATTCAACTAGGTAAACTAGAAACTGAAAACGGCGGCGCAGGTAACACAACTCCAGCAATCACTGTGGGTGGTGAGCAAGCATTTAACATCACTGATCACCTATGGGTTGCAGCAGGTTACCAACACCTATTCTCTGCGGGTGAGAGTATCCAATACCGTCCTTTGGTTAAAATCGGCTACAACTTCGATAACGGCATCTCGCTAAGCAACCGTACTCGTGCACACATTGATGCAACAGACGCTGATGCAGATACAGATTACCGCATGGATAACCGCATTGGTTACGCGATGAACGAAGACGTGACCTTCAGCTACAACAACGTTTACATGATTGAAGCAGAGACTATGGACCACGAGTTGCGTGCAACATGGACTCGTAAAGGCGTACAGCCATACTTTGAGTTCCGTAGCCAAGCTCACGGTGCAGAAAACTCAGCGGGTGACAGCCTAGTGAACAACGCGTTCGTGTTCGGTGCGTCTTACGGCTTCTAATTAAAAAGTTTGTCTTAACTGTCCATTAAGAAAAAGCCCAGCGGTTTGAATCGCTGGGCTTTGTTTTTATTGGTCGTTACCTTTGTGGTAGCGGTATTCGTAAACCTGACCTTTCTCGTTGTAGGCGTAAACAGCGTAGCTGTCTTTCTTATCGCCGTACTCCATGCCCGGAGAGCCCATTGGCATACCCGGTACAGTCAGGCCTTTCGCATTTCGAGGTGGGTTTTCCAAAAACGCTTTAATGTCGTCTGCAGGAATATGACCTTCAAATACGTAGCCATCGATCTCTGCGGTGTGGCAAGAGTAAAGCTGTTCGTTCTTGATGCCCAAATCGCGTTTGATCGCATTCATGTCATCATGCAGCTTCTCTTCCACAGTAAAGCCGTTCTCTTCCATGTGTTTTGTCCATTCGCCACAGCAGCCACAGTATGGCGATTTGTGGTTGATGACATCAGCGGCTAATACGTTCGCCGATGTGACAGCAAGCATTGTAAAGGTCAATAGTTTCAACTTCATAATATCCTCGAGAAGAAGTGTCGCTTACTTAATGGTAAACAGTCGTAGTCGATTTGCATTACTGACGACCGTGATTGAAGACAGTGCCATCGCTGCACCTGCAACGACAGGACTGAGCAAAAATCCAAACGCTGGGTAAAGTACGCCTGCGGCGATAGGGATACCCAACGAGTTATAAACAAAGGCGCCGAACAAGTTTTGTTTCATGTTCTTAAGTGTCGCGCGCGAGAGTTCAATCGCATGCACAACGGCCATTGGTGATGTATTGAGAATGGTCATTTGTGAGCTTTCGATTGCCACGTCACTGCCACTTCCCATTGCGACACCAAGATCCGCCAACGCAAGGGCTGGTGCGTCATTGATGCCATCACCGATCATCGCCACTGTGCGGCCTTGAGATTGCAGCAGTTCAATATGTTGTGCTTTCTCGTCGGGCATCACTTGAGCGATGACTTCATCAATGCCGAGCTCTTTGCCGATGGCATTGGCAACGTGTTGGTTGTCGCCTGTGAGCATGACGGTTTTTATGCCCTGCGATTTTAATGCAGACACCGCTTGCTTGGCATCAGATTTAATCGGGTCAGCGATGGCAATTAAACCAATCAGTTCGTTGTTCAGCGCTACAGCTACTGGTGTCCAAGCGTTGTTTGCGCAATCTTCAATTGCTTGCTTCATTGAGCTGGTATCAATCTGCTCGGTTTGCATAAATTGCAATGAGCCGATGAGTAGCGGTTGTGCTTGGTAAGTCGCGGTGATGCCACGGCCACGAATGTTCTCGAATGCGCTCAATTCAACACTTTCAGTCTTGTTCTTTCTCGCGTAATCACACACGGCTTTTGCCAACGGGTGCTCCGATTGACGTTCTGCCGCGTATGCCAGAGCAAGCATGTGCTCTTGGCTGGTGGCGTGAGTAAACACTTGCTGCACACTCGGTTTACCTTGAGTAAGCGTGCCAGTTTTATCGAATACGACCGTGTCAATTTTGCTCGCCAACTGCAGTGCGTCAGCGTCTTTGATCAGAATGCCGAGCTCTGCGGCTTTACCTACACCAACGGTAACCGACAATGGCGTTGCTAAGCCTAGCGCACAAGGGCAGGCGATGATCAGCACTGTGGTCGTTACTACAAGCATGTAACTGGCTTTAGGTTCTGGACCTACGGCAAACCAAACCAAAGCGGCAAGGATTGCGATGCCGACTACGACCGGAACAAATACCGATGAAATCTGGTCTGCTAATTTGGCAATGGCAGGCTTACTGCTTTGCGCTGTGCGTACCATGCGAATGATTCGAGCCAGCATAGTGTTCGCGCCGATGCCTGTTGCTTCAATGACTAATCCACCATCGGTATTTAATGTACCGGCAGACACTTGCGCATCTTGCGCTTTTAACACTGGTACGGGTTCACCGGTTAGCATCGACTCATCAATGTACGATTCACCCTGTATCACAACGCCATCTACTGGCACTTTCTCGCCCGGTTTGATGCGCAGTTTCATGCCTAGCGTGATTTGCTCGACTGCGATCTGCTGGTCACCTTGTTCTGTAATCGCAGTCGCTTGTTGAGGTTGCAGGTTAATCAGAGCCTGCAGTGAGCGTGTGGTGTTCGCTTTGGCTTTTGCCTCTATATAGTGACCAAGAGAAATTAAGCCGATGATCATTGCGCTCGCTTCAAAGTACACATGGCGTGAAGCAAGAGGGAACCAGTCTGGGAAAATCACCACAAGCATTGAATAGAACCATGCCGCACCAGTACCTAGCGCGACTAACGTATCCATGGTGGCCCGTTTGTGAGTGGCTGCTAACCATGCGTTAGTAAAGAAGTGCTTACCCGCGGTTGCAAGCAGTAAGAGACACAGAATACCAATCGCGCCCCAAGCTAGCTGGTCGTTCGTATTGCGAATCACCATGTTGCCACCAAACACTCCCCACAACATCAGTGGCGCACCGACAACTAAGCCAGCAATGGCATCTAGCTTGAAGCGTTTTTGTTGGGCAAGTTGCTGAGCTGCTTGCTTTTCTTGTTGGGTTGCTGCGTCTTGCAAGATCTCTGCTTGGTAACCGGCTTGCTTTACGGATTCAACGATCGCTTGGTGAAGGGCTTCTGTATCTTGAGTGGCGAACACTAATGCACTTTGCTCAGCAAGGTTTACTTGTGCTTTCTCAATGCCTTCTACGTTAGTAAGTGCTTTCTCTACTGAAGAGACGCAACTCGCACACGTCATGCCTTGAATCAGCATTTGCAATTGAATACTCGCTGGTGGCACCTGTGCATCTTTAATATTGCTTTGCTTTTCTGCCTGTTCAATCTCTGGTGAGCTTTCTTCTTCTACTTCAATAGAATCAAGGCTAGCGGTATAGCCAAGAGTTGCCACAAGATCGATCACTTGCTGCTCTGAGAGTAGGGTCGTGATATCGAGTTGGGTTGTCGACGCTTGAAACGCAATGACGTCTTGATTCTCCTCTAATAAAGAAGAGAGTTTCTTCACGCAGCCGCCGCAGCTTAATCCAGCTAGATGGAACTGAAATTGATGACCAGCGAGATAACCCAGGGACTCGATCGATTCAACAATAGAAGAAAGAGGGGACTCGGTTTTCACCTCAACCATGGTCGGGGACAAATTGATGATCTCAACACTGTGATTGGCATGTAAAGCTTTCTCAACTTTTCTCGCACAGCCCATGCAGTTGAGCCCTGACATAGGTACAACGAACTGATACATAATTTGTCCTCAATAATAGTAATGAGCAGAGCATAAACCTTCCTGCAAGGGGAAGGTCAAGTTTTTCGACGCGAAACAAATTCGTCAAAATCGACGTTATTGCACAGCCTTTGTGCAGGGATTGTTGCGAGTTATCTCAAAGTTTTTTCTCTCTGAATATAAAGTTCCGTTAAAACGCCTAAAAGTTGAGTGAGGGCGCTCACGATTTTTGAGCTTTTTATATAAAAACAGAGAGAGATTGAGTGGTTTTGACGTTTTTATATTTTTATTTGTCACTATAAGTTGTTGTTTATTATTGGTTTATATTGCTTTTGATCTTCTGATTTTGAACTTGCTCAGATTGCGGTTTGGAAAGTTTTTTACTGCGAAAAAAGTTTGTCATATTTGCCCCGTCCACACATTGTTTCAAGTTCCTGCAATGTCCTAGTTAGCGAATTTGAAAATGGAAAAAACTAAAAATATAGGGGTTAAAAATGTCTTACCTAAAGAAAAGCCTACTTGCTACTGCAATCACAGGCATGATGTTCAGTGGTTCAGCTTTTGCTGATGGTGCAAACAGTGATGCAGCGAAAGAGTACCTAACTAAAGACTCTTTCTCTTACGAAGTTTACGGCATTATCGCGATGCAGGCCGCGTACCGCGATTACGATTCTGGTAGCAAAGCAACTGACGACGATTTGGGCGGCATGCAGCTAAACAACGAATCACGTATCGGCTTCCGTGGTAAAAAGCAATTCGCTAACTTTGAACCAACGTTCATTTGGCAAATCGAAGGTGGCTACGTAGACCCAAGCTTCGGTGGTGAAGGTGCAGGTCTTGGTGAGCGTGACACATTCGTAGGTTTTGAAAGCGCGTCTTGGGGTCAAGTTCGTCTAGGTCGTGTTCTTACTCCAATGTACGAGTTGGTTGACTGGCCAGCATCTAACCCAGGTCTAGGCGATGTTTACGACTGGGGTGGTGCGATCGGTGGTGCTAAGTACCAAGACCGTCAATCAAACACAATCCGTTGGGACTCTCCAATGTTTGCTGACAAATTCTCTCTAGATATTGCAGCGGGTGCAGGTGACAAAGCTGGTCTAGGTGAAGGCGACGATTACTGGGGCGGCATCGCGGCTCACTACAAGTTAGGTCCACTACAATTGGATGCTGCATACGAAGGTAACCGCAACATCGAAGGTGAAGGTCAAACTTGGGAAAACAACACGTACCTAGTAGGTGTTCAAGGTTGGTTTGAAAACGGTATCTCTTTCTTCGCTCAATACAAATACATGGAAGCTGACGCAAGCAACGGTGTAAACGAGAAGCAAGATGCGATGTCTGCAGGTCTGATGTACACAACAGGTGACTGGCAGTACAAACTGGGTTACGCAGCAAACTTTGACCTAGAACGTGACGGTAAGACAATCGACAACACAGCAGATGATGTACTATCTGCACAGATCATGTACTTCGTAGACCCATCTGCAGTACTTTACGCTCGTGCACGTACTCTAGACTTCGGTGACGGTGCGTCTCAACTAGACGATAACACTAAAGCACGTTGGAAGTCTGCTGACTACGACGAGTTCTCTGTAGGTGTTGAATACTACTTCTAATATAGAAGCAGCTAAAAGGGCGGAAACGCCCTTTTTGTCTTGATACTTATTCACATAAGCCATTGGAATGACCGGCCTGTTAGTTTCAGTGGCTTATCTAAATTGGTATAAGACGAGAAAACCATGATGAAAAAAACAACCACACTATTAGGACTTTGCGCAATCCTTTCTGCGCCTGCATTTGCTGCTCAACTGACTCTGCAAGCGGAATTGGTTCCTCGCGTTCTCAACAGTGAGTTCGTCTACCCTGAGTGGATCTCTGATAACAACAGCATCAAAGTTGAAGATGGTGCAAATCAACTTGCTGTGAATGTTGGTCAAATTGTGTTTGAAGATGGCAAGCGTCGTAAGTTTGATTCACAGCCGCTTTTACTTGAGTTCGATGCACCGAAAGATGCAGAGCTGACACTGACATACAATAAGTTCCGCACTATTGAAGAAGCCAAAGCATTTGAAATGGATCCGAAACTGACGCTGAAAGATGCAAGCGGTAAAGATGTTGAGTTTTCAATGGTTCAACTTCGCAAAGGCGGCCTACAAGGGTTCCGCGACTATGAACGTGAAGTGGCTGATTACAACAAAGCAATGAACAAACAATCGACGAAAGCAAGCATCGCGGCGTCTCCGGCTGTCACTAAGACATTGAAAGAGTCATTCAGTGAACTAAGCCGTCAAGAGCAACAAGAATTCATGCAGTGGGCGATGCAGAATCTAAAATAATCGGCATTCGTAACTTTCTTTTGCGATAGCTTTTCTGTTGTTCTAAGTATTTTGTCGCTATAAATAAGAGGGCAGTACCTTAATCGGTGCTGCCCTGTTTGTATTTCTGGCGTTAAACCACACGGAAGGATTGTAGAATCGACTTACGGTGGTAAAATGTCGCCACTTTTATCCTTGATATTACAACGAGAGCCCTCTCGTTGCTCATTACCCCTAAGGAACTCTGATGACGGTTAAAACTCGTTTTGCTCCTAGCCCAACTGGCTACCTACACGTTGGTGGTGCGCGTACTGCACTTTACTCTTGGCTATACGCTAAAAACCAAGGTGGTGAATTCGTTCTACGTATCGAAGATACTGACCTTGAGCGTAACTCTCAGGAAGCGGTTGATGCGATCCTAGAAGGCATGGAATGGCTAGGTCTTGAGTGGAACGAAGGTCCTTACTTCCAAACTCAACGTTTTGATCGTTACAACGAGATGGTTGATAAGCTTCTAGAAGAAGACAAAGCATACAAATGTTACGCATCTAAAGAGCTGCTAGACGAAGTTCGTGCAGAGCAAGAAGCAAACAAAGAAATGCCTCGTTACGATGCTAACCATCCAAAGATCAAAGCGGCAAACGAAGCGGCAAAAGATGGCGATCCATGTGTTATCCGTTTCCGTAACCCGAAAGAAGGCAGCGTAGTATTTGATGACCAAATCCGTGGCCGTATCGAAATCAGCAACACACAAATGGATGATCTGATCATCCGTCGTACTGACGGTTCGCCAACGTACAACTTCTGTGTAGTGGTTGACGACTGGGATATGGGCATCACTCACGTAGTGCGCGGTGAAGACCACATCAACAACACGCCTCGTCAGATCAACATCTACGAAGCACTGGGTGCGCCAGTACCAACATTCGCACACTGTGCAATGATCCTAGGTGATGACGGTGCGAAACTGTCTAAGCGTCACGGCGCTGTATCAGTAATGCAATACCGCGATATGGGTTACCTACCTGCAGCACTAAACAACTACCTAGTGCGTCTTGGTTGGTCTCATGGTGATCAAGAGATCTTCACTCAAGAAGAAATGATTAACCTATTTAGCCTAAACGCAGTATCTAAGTCAGCGTCAGCATTCAACACTGACAAACTGCAATGGTTGAACAACCACTACATCAAGAACTCAGATCCAGCGTACGTTGCACAGCACCTACAATGGCACCTAGATCAACAAAAACTAGACGTAACAAACGGCCCAGCTATCACTGAAGTGATCAAGCTAGTGGGTGAGCGTTGCAACACGCTAGTTGAGCTAGCTGAGCAAATCCGTTACTTCTACGAAGACTTCGCTGAGTTTGAAGCGGGCGCGGCGAAGAAACACCTACGCGGCGTTGCTAAAGAGCCTCTAGAGCTTGCTCTAGCGAAAGCAGAAGCAGTGACTGAGTGGACGACAGCGAACATCAAAGATGGCGTTATCGCAGCAGTATGTGAAGAGCTAGAAATCGGCATGGGCAAAATCGGTATGCCACTGCGCGTAGCAGTAACAGGTGGCGGTCAGTCTCCTTCTGTAGACGCAGTAATGGAACTGATTGGCAAAGAGCGCTGTGTTGCTCGCATCAAGATGGCGCTTGAGTTCATCGCTGAGCGTGAAGCAAACGCATAATTGCCTGAATAAATAGTCAAAAGCCGCGATAAACTTCGCGGCTTTTTTGTATCTTCTGCTAGGAAAACGGCCTAATTTCACCAAGGTCGGTTGTCCTTTGTGTATCTTTTATCATCAAGTTGCTCAAAAATTGATAAGTTTTACTTATCCAAATATAACCTTTGTAAATGCGTATTTGCTTGTTTCATACGAAATATCTCTCTGAATTAAAAACACAATCCATAAAGTTCCCCATTTATCGTCTCATTAATGAGAAGTTAATTTGCTTTACCTATTCTTTTTCGAAATGTCGCGCAAACGTTTGCGTCATTGTCGCAGCTCGTTTTAGAGTGCTCTAGATCACATTAAGTCATGCTTTTCGATGACATTAAATTGACAGTTTTGGGATTTGTCTCGGGATTTCTTGGAGTTATAGTGCTCGCCGTCAGTGAGGGAGCGATATGCACCACTGACCAGGAGGCATACCCAAGTGACTTTTATGCAAACAGTCGGAAGTTACTTCGGTATCAAACTCAAAGGAACTGAATAAAAGAATTGAAATACAACGTCAGTCAGGCGGCGCATTTCGTTACGAACAAGAGAACTTCTTTTAGAGGAATCAATAATGAAAAAACTAGCAGCGGTAATTTCAGCTTCTTTACTTATGGCTTCAGCAGCACACGCAGAAGTATACGTGGGCGGTAAGATGGGTAAGTCTTGGATGGAAGACGCTTGTGTAGCTGGTCAAGCTTGTGACAAAGATGGCTCTACTCTAGGTGCTTTTGTTGGTTACGAAATGAATGACTACTTCTCAGTAGAAGCTGGTTTCGACAACCTAGGTGATTTCGACCAAACTTCTTTCGGTGGCCACGTAGAAGCAATCACTCTTGCTCCTAAATTCAGCCTACCAATCACAGAAGACATCGCACTTTACGGTAAAGTGGGTGGTGCTTACCTAATGATGAACGATGGTAAAGATGACTACTCTTACCTAGGTGCAGCTGGTCTTGAATTCAACATCAGCGAAAACGTAACAGCACGTGCGGAATACCAAACAATCACTGACATCAGCAACGATTCAGTGAAAGCAATGGGCAACTCTGCAACTCTAGGCGTTGCGTTCAAATTCGGCGGTAACGACGAAGTTGTTGTTGAAGAAGAGCCAGTAGTTGAAGAAGTGGTTGTAGAAGAAGTTGCTCCAGTAGTAGTAACTAAGACTTTCGAAACTCAAACAATCGGTACTGGTAGCTTCGCGCTAAACAGCACTACTCTTAAACCAGAGAGCGCTGCGAAACTAGACGACCTAGTAGCATTCCTAAACGAGTACCCACAAGCGAACGTTGACGTAATTGGTTACACAGATACTTCAGGCCCAGCAGCTTACAACCAAAAAGTTTCTGAGAAGCGTGCTGAATCTGTAGCTAACGCTCTTGTAGAAAAAGGCATCGACGCAGATCGCATTCACGCTCGTGGCGAAGGTGAAAACAACCCAATCGCTTCAAACGAGACTCGTGAAGGCCGTGAACAAAACCGTCGCGTAGAAGTTGTTGTTCCTGAGTTCGAATACCAAGTTCAGCAATAAGCTCCTATCTGACCGTTAGAAGCCTTAAGCGCTGAATGCCCCAAAGAGTTCGCTCTTTGGGGCTTTTTTACATCTGAATTTAGATGTTTCAAAAAAGAATCAACACTGATGCTATTTACAGTTTTGTATTTTATTACTTTAATTATCTATGAGTTTTGCTTACCCTTTTAGCTATTAATAGAATTATTAGTTAGCACTATGTCTAAGAGCAATTTAATTACAAATACTGGACACCGCTTCATTTCGAAAGGCAAGACAGCCTTTAAGATTCATATCCACACACCGGAAGATACCGTTTTGCATCGTTCCGTTGGATTCGTGCGCATTGGAGAAAAGAGAGGTCTTAAGAAGGCCATCAAACTGCGTAATGAGCTCGGGCGTGAGATGTGGGGGAAGTTTTGGCGGAGACTATTGAAAGACCCGTACTTAATGACGCGGTTGCCACACAGTGTGGAGCCTAAGATAGTCCACAAACCAAATCCGACGCTGGATGACCCAGACAACCGTGACACTTGTTACATTGCAAAGTGGCGTGAGTTCAATGACGCGGGCGAATACAAGTACAAAACGGTCGTGCGGTCTATCAACAAGTACGGCAAGCTTGCGGCTTATATGCAAACCAAAAAAGCCTTGCTTGATGCACACAAAGATAATCTCGAAATATTGACCTTTATGGGGCGTCTAAACAGCATCGACCTCAAATAACGATACGGTTAGCTTCTCTTGTTTTCCTTTCTCTGATCAAAAGACATAAAAAAGCCTTAGCTTAAGTAAAGTAAGCTAAGGCGATGAGTGGCGCCCCCAGTAGGATTCGAACCTACGACCTGTCCCTTAGGAGGGGACTGCGCTATCCAGCTGTGCCATGGGGGCGTAATCAAATAAGATGCGTTGCCTATGATATTCAAAAGCAGGCATATCGCAAAGCTTTATACGCTTTGCTAAAGCATCTTGTTCATTACGTCGCCAATTTGCACACTAGAGGCAAGGTTTGGCTGCTCAATAGTCAGCTCCGCTTCGTGTTCGTAAACACGAGTCACTCTTAGGGTAATATCGCTCTGAGAGACCTTATTACGCGGTAAGCCGTTTTGGTCGATGAAAGACGCTGTGTGCCACAATTGCAGCTGGTCACCCTCTTGTACGCCGTGCATACGACCCAGATCCATGGTTACAGTATTACCAAATACAGCCACGACTTCTGGCAGAGTGATTTTACAAGACAGTTCTGATTCCAAATCCAACATAATGTTGCGGCTAACGCGCAGCATCATCTCACCGTAAGTCGATGCCCAGAAACGAGCACTGCGAGTATCGACTTGGCTGGTTTTAGCAAATGGCCAACGCGCCACTTCGCGATAGTTCTTGTGGTACACCTCGTGGCCTGTCTTTCCGTCGAAGACTTTCATCTCCATCGCAAACTGGCGGTTGATCACGTCATCTTTAAGCAGCTTGGCATCGATCGTGGCGGTCAAATCGGTAATCACACCGCCGATGATGTATTGCGCGCCATTGTCTTGCGCGATCATCTTAGTGCGCTCTGGGTAATTAGCACTGATGGAGTAATCGGTAGTACCAACAGACACAAAACTGCGTGAGGTTTGATCAAGCTGACGATTGACCACGTGGCTAAAGTCATCACCAACATTGTAAATTTGGCCCATGACCGCTTGTTGAGGAGAGGCGACGTCGATGTTGCCGACTAAGATCGTCTTCTTGTATTGATCCACGTGGCAACCCGTTGCCGATGGATAAATGTCCACTCGGATCCTCATTTCCACTTTGCCGCTGCGTTTACGCTCTGATTCGACCAGGATGTAACGTACTTCATGGTTGGTGAATTGGTACTCTTTGCGGTTTTCTTCCAGCAATGGCATCAAGTTACTGATGCTGCCAATGTCTGCGCCCGAAAAGTTGACAGCCTTGAAGAGCGCGTCTTCCAACGCATGCAGCCTTGCCGCTTCTTCAGAAGAAACGATAGTGGCAACGCCTGTCACTTCATACCAAGATGCCGCCGCACGAAATGGCGTCATCAATATAAAAGTGATTGATATTAGGCTAAAAAATAATTTTTTCATTGTTAGTAACCGTTCGGGTATAAATATTGCTTTACCAATTTCAGTGAAGTTTGGTGGGCTTTTCTTTCGTTCGACAAACAGAAGAAAAGCAAAGACTGTTCCAAGATTACGTTTTATTGAAATGAAGTCGAAAAAGAGCAGTAACACCTAAGATTATCTGGAGAATCAAACCATGAAAAGATGGCTTGTTGCCGCATCGATGATGACGCTTTTAACATCGTGCGCGTACTCACCAATTTACAATGGTAAAGAACCGTATTCTGGCAGCCAATTCATGCTGATGGACAGTCCGCGTCACACGATGGACTATTTCATTGAGAGCATGACGGAAGAGCTGATGGTTTCGAACGTTGCAGTATCGTCGCGTACACCGATTGCGATTACTTCTTTTGTCGATCTGCAAAACATGGATGCAACCAACTGGCTTGGTAACTCGGTATCGGAAGGGTTTATTCACCAATTCCAACGCCGTGGTTTTAAAGTCGTGGATTTCAAAACCACAGGTTCAATCCAAGTGACTCAGCAAGGCGATTTCGCACTGAGTCGTGATTGGCAAGATTTGGCACAAGAGCAAGAGATCCAGTACGTGCTGACAGGCACTATGCTTCGCCAAGAAGGTGGTGTGCTCGTGAATGCTCGTGTTGTAGGCATGCAGAGCCGCATCGTGGTTGCAACGGCGCAAGGTTTCTTACCTGCGGATCGTATTGGTCGTGATTTGGATACGCTGAACAGCATCCGCACCCAAGATGGCGTGCTTATTCGTTCTGACCCTACTATTCGTCAGCCATACACTGTGATTCTCCGCCCGTAGGAAACTAGCATGAAGAAGTTATTATTTATTATCGCAACATTGGTGCTGGTGGGATGTCAGCCTCTACAACAGATGCGCCAAGATGAGATTTTATTGGCGGTGGGTTATGCAAGCGTAAGTGAGCAAACTGGCCGTACTGTCGAAGAGAAACGTGTTCGTGCAATGCGTGCGTCTAAGATTGATGCCTACCGTGAACTTGCTGAGCAAGTGTATGGTATGCGAGTGAGTGGGCGTGCAGAACTTGCTGATCAACGTCTAGGCATTGAAAGCACGTCGGGCGCGGTCGATGGCGTTATTCGAGGTGCAGAAGTGGTACGTAGTTACTTAGTAGAAGATAGCTATGTGACAGAGTTGCGTTTGGATATCCGTAAGATGGATAAACTGCGTGACTACGGTGAAGTACAACAGGTGCCTGAGAAGCGTCAGCAGACCTTGTTCTAATACAACTTCACAAACAGATAATCTATTTGAGCGACGGGTTGGCAACAATCGGTCGCTTTTTTATACGTGTGAGTTTTATGCGCGTTAGGCTTTATGAACGTTAGGTTTGGGTTACGTTCTGACGATATTTTGGGGAAGAGAGTTACTGGCTAAAAGACAACGTCAATAGAGCTGTCGTGGGATGATCTCAAAGAGTTAGGCTTTAATGTTAGTGCCTAGAGTCGAAATAGTGTGCGTTTTGCCGCCGGCGTTGTAGGTCATACCGACCTTACCGTGGGTACGCTGAAGCATGTTGTTAAGTTTATTGAAACTGGATTGAGCACGATTGAGCGATTCACCGTTCATTTGGTTTACTTGCTGACAATCGAGAATGATAGATTGGATCTGTGCGACAACCTGACTTAGGTTTGCATCTTCGGTAAGTTGATTGACGTGCGGGTGAGAGGCGATTCGCTGGTCAGTTGTTCTTAATTGACTAATGAGTGTCATCTTTTCTTTGGCAAGTTTCTCGATCTCAGTAGATACACGTGCGCTGATCGCCTGTGTTTCTTGACGTAACACACCAGAAAGTGCTTTTGCATTTTCTAGCTGGAAGTTAACAAGATCGACTAATGCTGCCATGAATTCTTACCTTGGGCCTAAGTCAGTTAGCTTTTGCCTTGCAATTCGTTTTCAAACTTGATCATGTTGTCCGCCAGTTTCTCTGGGTCAACTTTGTATGAACCGTTTGCAATTGCTTCTTTGATTGCCGCCACTTTTGCGCTGTCATAAGCCGGAGAAGCTGCCATGTCCTTCTGGAGTTTGCTGACTGCTTTGCCTTGTTGGCTTAGTGATACCGCGTCTTGTTGTGCTGGCGCTTTTTTCGATTCCGTTGTGCTGGTTGCACTAGAATCCGTTCGTGCAGGTGCGCGACTTGTTGTCGTCATCATCTGACCTGAACGTATATTATCTATACCTGCCATGTTTCAACCTTAAACTCGTATCGTAATACTGGTATCCAGACTATCGACCAAGGGCAAAATAACTTTAGTGATTTTTTGCATTTTTATTGATCGATTTGCCGTACACCAACCAACCCTAGAAGGTGATGGTGATTTCCGCAATGCCTGTCACAATTCCTTCTATTATACGTTGGGACTTATCATTTTTCACTCTTACTTGATCTCCAGCGGATCCGTCCTGTAATGCCGTGCCCTGCGTGGTGATCGTCATACCAGATTTTACGGCTTTGATCGTGACTTTCTCATTGCGGCATACCACGCAGACATCATTGCGTTCTACAACATCGCCAAGGCGAACGTTACGTTTTAGCTTTGAACCGATCACTTGATCCATATTGCTAAAACCATTTTTACGAAAACGCTGTAATTCGATCATTGAAGTTGTCACATCAGAAGCGCTGATGATCTCACCACGGCCGAGTTGACGCGTTGAAACGATCATCGGAACCGATGCTGAGATCCTCACAGGAACATAAACCTTCCAGTCATCGACGGGGCATTCAACCAATACGTTGATGTTACTGCGTGTGCTACTGGTTGAAGATGCAGATGTATCAAGGGGCTCTGGGCAATCGGTGGCTTTGATACGTGGATCAATATTTGCCGCATTGACGGACAAATTTCCTCCCGCTGGTTGCTCTACCGTGCTAAGAATGTGCTGCTCGGCGGCGGTTCGGATTTGCTCGATCTGACTTTCCGTTGCTGAATGAACAAAAAAGCTAAACATACTGAGCAAAATGCCGATAGACTTAGCGTACTTTGTAAATAACGCTCTACATATTGTCATAGTAAATGGTGTTGAATTCATATTATGATACGCCATACTGTTTCTCTGGTATTATGCCTGCCAGTCGTAGAGTATCATTTAAAAACAAAAAGTTTGAGATGGAGATGAGCATATGACGGGGATTCTTGACTCGGTGAATCAGCGTACGCAACTCGTCGGCCAAAACCGATTGGAACTACTCACTTTTCGGTTGATGGGACGACAGCGCTACGGCATTAACGTATTCAAAGTAAAAGAAGTACTACAGTGCCCTAAGCTGACTTCAATGCCAAACCTACACCCGCTAGTGAAAGGTGTCGCTCATATCCGTGGCCATACCGTGTCAGTGATTGACTTAAGTTTGGCAATCGGTGGCCGTCCAACGACAGATATCGATAAGTGTTTTGTTGTGATTGCTGAATTCAACCGTACTATCCAAGCGTTTTTGGTGTCTTCGGTTGAGCGCATTATTAACATGCATTGGGAAGCGATTTTGCCGCCGCCTGATGGTGCTGGTAAAGCGCACTACCTAACAGCGGTAACAAACATCGACAACGAGCTAGTAGAAATTCTGGACGTTGAGAAAATCTTGGCAGAGATTGCACCAGTAGACGAAACCATGGATTCAAGCATCGGCGAAGAGATCGCAGTTGCTGAACAAGAGAAGCCAATCGTGCGCCGCGTATTGATCGCGGATGACTCGACGGTAGCGCGTAAACAGGTTGAGCGTGCAATTACTTCAATCGGTTTTGAAGTTGTCTCTGTGAAAGATGGTAAAGAAGCGTACAATAAGCTGCTTGAAATGGCACAAGAAGGTAGCATCTACGATCAGATCTCTTTGGTCATTTCAGATATCGAAATGCCAGAGATGGATGGCTACACACTAACGGCCGAAATTCGCCGAAATGCAGATTTGAAGAACCTTTATGTTATCCTGCACTCCTCATTGAGTGGCGTCTTCAACCAAGCGATGGTTGAGCGCGTAGGTGCTAACACCTTCATTGCGAAATTTAACCCAGATGAATTGGGTAACGCGGTTAAATCTGCATTAACACAATAAAAGAGACATTAATGACTGCTATTACAATCAGTGATCAAGAGTATCGTGACTTTAGCCGTTTTCTAGAATCACAATGTGGCATCGTATTAGGTGACAGTAAGCAATACCTAGTGCGCAGCCGACTGAGCCCGCTTGTGACAAAATTCAAGCTGGCGTCGCTGTCGGATTTGCTACGTGATGTCGTGACAGGCCGCAATCGTGAACTACGCATTGCCGCTGTTGATGCGATGACGACTAACGAAACATTGTGGTTCCGAGATACTTATCCGTTCACGGTATTAGCTGACAAACTGTTGCCGGAGATGGCGGCAAACAAACGACCAATCAAAATTTGGTCGGCTGCGAGCTCTTCAGGCCAAGAACCTTACTCAATGGCAATGACCATTCTGGAAACGCAGCAGCGTAAGCCAGGTCTATTGCCAAGCGTGTCGATCACCGCGACGGATATTTCTGCAAGTATGTTGGATATGTGCCGTGCGGGTGTTTACGATAATCTTGCCTTAGGTCGTGGTCTTTCGCCTGAGCGTCGTCGCACCTTCTTTGAAGATGCAGGTGATGGCCGCATGAAAGTGAAAGACAACGTAAAACGCCTAGTGAACTTCCGTCCACAAAACTTGATGGAGAGCTACGCGTTAATGGGTAAGTTCGACATCATTTTCTGTCGTAATGTACTGATTTACTTCTCACCAGAGATGAAATCGAAAGTACTGAACCAAATGGCAAACAGCCTAAACCCGGGCGGTTACCTACTGCTGGGTGCGTCAGAATCACTGACGGGTTTGACAGACAAATTTGAGATGGTGCGCTGCAACCCAGGTATTATTTACAAGCTAAAATAGCGGACTCTTTTAACCACTTCAAAAGCCTGACCTTTGTGTCAGGCTTTTCTTTTTTCTCCCGCTTTTCTCGTTTCATTCTTGCTTCCTTTTTCTCCCTCTCTGCTGTAAAAGCCAGCGTCATTTTTGCCTATGGGCAGGCATCGGGTGTATATTTTTTAGTGAGCCGAGCTGATTACTTGGCTCGATATGACATTTCATCAATCACTTTGGCTTGCTTATTGCAATCCATTACCTCGATAACTGAAGCGGCAAAACGGCATGTTCTATTTTTGGCACGCTAATTGCTTTTTAGTTATTAATAACGGTCAGTTCTTAATGTAGAGGCAAACATGGCTATATCTTTTGACAACGCACTAGGCATCCACCAGTACACGGTGGGCGTACGTGAGCGCAATGCGGAGGTGATTTCCACCAACATCGCGCAAGCTAACACGCCTGGCTACAAATCAAGAGGTTTAGATTTTGCTAAGGAATTGCAGGCGGCAACATCTGGGGCAAGCATTGGTCTTAGCCGTACAGATGGTCGGCACATTCCTGCCACTACGACGTTGGTCGGGGACAAACTATATCGTCTTCCTACGCAACCAGATACGGGCGATGGCAACACGGTAGATTTGGATTTAGAGCGTAACTTATTTATGCAAAACCAAATCAGACACCAAGCATCACTCGACTTTCTAGGCAGCAAATTCAAGAACTTAACCAAAGCAATCAAAGGGGAATAATTTAGATGAGCTTATTTAACGTTTTCAATGTGACAGGTTCCGCAATGAGCGCTGAATCCGTTCGTCTGAATACTACCTCAAGCAACTTGGCGAACGCCGATAGTGTCAGCAGCTCTGCGAAAGACACTTATAAAGCGCGTCATGCTGTATTTGGTGCTGAGTTAAGTAACGCCATGCGTGGCGGTGATACGGTGCCAGTGAAAGTGATGGGTATTGTAGAAAGCGATAAACCGCTGAATGCGGAGTACAACCCAGACCATCCCCTTGCAAACGACGAAGGCTACATCTACAAGCCTAACGTGAATGTAATGGAAGAAATGGCAAACATGATTTCGGCTTCTCGCGCATACCAAACCAATGTGCAAGTAGCGGATTCTAGTAAACAAATGCTGCTGCGTACGCTGCAGATGGGTCAATAAGGATAAGGAGGTAGCGTATGGCCGGAATTAACAACGTTGGTCAAAGCGGCTTGTCCTATATCGACCAGCTTAAGAGCCTACAAGAGAACAAGAAGACTGAAGAGAGCACAGGTAAGCAGGACCTGAAACAGGAAGACTTCCTATCTTTGCTCACTAAGCAATTGTCTCAACAGGACCCTTTTAAGCCGGTAGGTAATGACCAGATGATTGCGCAAATGGCGTCATTTGCGACCGTAGATGGCATCGGCAAGATGAACTCTCAGTTCGAGAGTTTGAACTCGTCAATGACATCAAACCAAGCGTTACAAGCTTCCTCTTTGGTTGGTCGTGACGTGTTGGTCCCAGGCGCGGCGGGTGTAAAGCAAGACAATGCAACAATGGCGGCAATGGTTAAGCTTGCACAACCTCTCGACAACCTGTTTGTTCGAGTGGAAAACGAAGCGGGCCAATTGGTGCGTACTTTTGAGGTAGGTGCGAAACCAGCCGGCGACACTCGTGTGCTTTGGGACGGTAATGATGAAAACGGAAATCCAATGCCTGCTGGCAAATACAATGTGAAAGCGTCTGGCTTGGTAGATGGGGAGTCTCAAGAGTTCCCAGTGTCTACTTACGCGAACGTGAACAGTGTATTGCTAGGTAAGGGCGACGGAAACGTATTACTCAATCTGGCAGGTTTTGAATCGCCAGTTCGACTTGCAGAAGTATTGGAAGTCGGCAAAGCGTAATTCAATAGCGCGTCAGGTTAGGAGATTTTGGAATGTCATATGTATCTTTAAGCGGTTTGTCCTCCGCTCAACTGGATTTGAACACCACCAGTAACAACATTGCGAACGCCAACACGTACGGCTTTAAAGAGTCTCGTGCGGAATTCAGCGATGTGTACTCAAACTCTTTGTTCACTAACGCAAAAACCACTCCGGGTGGCGGTGCGCAAGCGAACCAAGTGGCACAACAGTTCCACGAAGGTTCAAGCATTTACACCAACAACCCAATGGATTTGCGTGTGTCGGGTACAGGTTTCTTCGCAGTAGCGAAAGATCGCCTTATCCCACAGCAAAATGAAATGACACGTAACGGTGCGTTCCATTTGAACAAAGAAAACTACATGGTAACAGCGAACGATGAGTTCCTACTTGGTTACCAAGTAAATCCTGAGTCTGGTGAGGTATCGTCTTACGAGCCACAACCAATCAATATCCCTGCAGAATTTGGTAAGCCAAAGCAAACAGCGAACATTGAAGTGGGTGTGAACTTACCGGCTAATGGTGATTTGAAAGATCCAACGCAGTTTGATTTCTCAGATCCAGATACATACAACCGTTCGACTTCTTCAACGATTTATGACTCGATGGGTCAGTCTTACAAGCTAACGACTTACTACTTGAAAGACCAAACTCAGCCGAACACGTGGCAAACTTACTACACAGTGACAGACAAAGGCGGTGAGAAGCCATTGAACGTTGCTAACGGTGATGCTGCAACGCCAACGGGTCACGTTGGTCACACGATGAAGTTCAACAACGATGGTACGTTGGCAAGCCTAAACAACGGTCAGCCAATCACATCGGTAGCGTTGGGCGATCCTGCGACAAACACTAACCCAGTGGATTTAAACGGTGCGGATCCTGCGCAAACACTTAACTTTGGTTTAGGCTCAGCGACTCAGTTTGCTGCACCATTTGAACTGACTAAGTTCGATGAAGATGGCGCGACAACGGGCTTCCTGACTAAAGTAGACTTTGATGAAAACGGCAGCGTATTGGGTACTTACTCAAACGGTGAAAACGTAACATTGGGTCGTGTGGCGCTAGTGCGTGTTCCAAACGAGCAAGGTCTGGATAAGAAAGGCGGCACTCAATGGGATTCAACTCAGTTCTCTGGTGACAAGATCTGGGGTGAATCAAACAAAGGCTCTTTCGGTACTATCAACAACGGTATGCTAGAGCAATCAAACATTGATATGACTCAGGAGCTGGTGGATCTGATCTCTGCTCAGCGTAACTTCCAAGCGAACTCACGTGCGCTAGAAGTACACAACCAGCTACAACAAAATATCCTGCAGATTCGCTAGAGCGCTCGTTAGATAGCTCTATCATCTGCTTAATCAAACGCTGCGTGCACTTGCCGTATCGTTTGATGACATCATGACATTCATCTGGTGCTCAACCTGAAAATACCTCAGTTTAGGTTGGGCATGCTTTGATCTCTAGCTTGCCGCTGTTGCCGCTAGGCGGATCAAAACATTGCCTCTCTCTTGGCTGATTCATCCTGAATTGCCATCTGAAAACCCTCAATTTATATTCAAGTTTTTGATTAATAACATTATTTTCATGTTGGCATAACTATTGCTTTTACTCCCTTGTACAGAGAACTTTTGGAGTAATTTATGGATCGCGCACTGTTTCTCGCAATGAGCGGCGCCAAGCAAAATATGCAGGCCCTGCAATTGCGTGCCAACAACCTGGCAAACGTGAGTACAACTGGCTTCCGTGCTGACTTAGCACAAGCTCGCTCTATGCAAGCTTATGGTGAAGGTTTGCCTTCACGTGTATTCAGCATGACAGAACGTCCAGGACATAACTTTGCGCAAGGCAGTGTGATCACAACCGGTCGTGACCTCGATATTACGGTAGAAGGCAGCGGCTGGATTTCTGTTATGGACCAAACTGGCAAAGAAGGTTTGACGCGTAACGGTAACCTAAAAGTGGATCAAAACGGCTTGCTAACGAATGCAAGTGGTCATGTGGTGTTGGGCGAAAACGATGCGCCAATCACTTTGCCAATCCCAGTCTCCAAAATCGAAATCGGTCGTGACGGCACCATCTCTGTACTGCCTCAAGGTGCGCCGGCTGAAGAATTAGAAGTGGTTGATCGTATCAAGCTTGTACGCACAGACGATCAAAACTTGTTTAAAGATACCAATGGCTTATTCCGCCATAAAACTCCAAACCAGCCTTACGAAGCAGACGGCTCTATCAGCATCCAAACTGGTGCTATTGAAGGTAGTAACGTGAATGCCGTAGGTGAAATGACCGCTCTGATTGACCTTCAACGTCAGTTTGAAATGCAGGTCAAAATGATGAGCACCGCTGAAGAGATGGATAAGTCTTCAGATTCATTGCTTCGTATGAGTTAACAGAGTTAGAGGTTCACAATGCATCCAGCACTATGGGTAAGTAAAACAGGTCTAGACGCCCAACAGACCAACATCGCAACGATTTCGAACAACTTGGCGAACGCCTCAACCGTTGGTTACAAAAAGAGCCGTGCGGTATTTGAAGATTTGTTCTACCAAAACATCAACCAGCCAGGCGGCCAATCTTCTCAGAACACGGAACTGCCAAGTGGTTTGATGCTGGGTGCTGGTTCTAAAGTGGTTGCGACGCAAAAAGTGCACACGCACGGCAACGCGCAAACCACCACTAATGCACTCGATATGATGGTGGAAGGTGATGGCTTCTTCCAAGTAACTTTGCCAGACGGCAACATCGGTTACACCCGTAATGGTCAGTTCACGTTGGATGGTGAAGGTACGTTAGTGACTTCTGGCTCTGGTTACCCAGTAGAGCCGGAAATTGTGATTCCTGAAGATGCAATTTCTATCACGGTTGGTACAGACGGTGAAGTCTCTGTGCGTATTCGTGGTGAGCAAAACAACGTTGTGGTTGGTCAGCTAACCATTACTGACTTCGTAAACCCGGGTGGTCTTGAGCCAATCGGTCAGAACCTTTACCTACCAACTGGCGCAAGTGGTGACCCACAAGAAGGTGTCCCTGGTCTTGATGGTTTGGGTGAAATTCGTCAATCCATGCTGGAAGCATCTAACGTGAACGTGACGGAAGAGCTGGTCAACATGATCGAAGCGCAGCGCGTGTACGAAATGAACTCAAAAGTAATCTCATCGGTCGACAAGATGATGAGCTTCGTTAACCAGCAGTTGTAATCACTAAGATCGGGATTTAGGGAGCCAATGATGAAACGTATTTGTCTACTTGCACTTATCACGACCATGTCTGGTTGTGCGATGCTAGAGCCGATTGAAACCGACGAAGTCAGCCAAGCGACAACGGTGGTGGATGCGGTTGAAGGCGATAAGTCGAAAGAAGAGAGCAGCGGCATCATTGATACTTTGCGCGGCAGAACCGATCCGGTGGCAGGCGATCCGGCATGGGCACCGATTCACCCTAAACAAAAACCAGAGCACTATGCGGCAGCAACGGGTTCTTTGTTTAGCTCCGAGCACATTACCGACCTATACGACGATTCTAAGCCACGTGGCATCGGCGACATCATTACCGTAACACTCGACGAAACGACTCGTGCGACTAAGAGTGCCAACGCCGATCTATCAAAAACCAACGATGCGAAGATGGAGCCTCTGTCTGTCGGTGGTCAAGAGCTGCAAATTGGCGGCAAATACAACTTCTCGTACGATCTGAACAACACCAACACCTTTGCAGGCGACTCTTCGGCTAAGCAAAGCAACAGCATCAGCGGTTACATCACGGTAGAAGTCATTGAGGTGCTGGCAAACGGCAACCTAGTGATCCGCGGTGAGAAGTGGATGACGCTGAATACGGGTGATGAGTACATTCGTCTAAGCGGCACAATTCGCCCTGATGACATCAATTTTGACAATACTATTGCGTCAAATCGCGTATCTAACGCAAGAATCCAATACTCTGGCACAGGCTCACCACAAGATATGCAAGAGCCAGGTTTCTTGGCACGATTCTTTAATGTAGCCCTGTAAGACGTCGAAATGACGGCAAATTGACTGCAAGAGATTGAGTAAGCATGAAAAGAATCCTATTAGCACTGTTGAGCGTTGCGCTATTTGCAACCACAGCCCAAGCCGCACGTATCAAAGACGTCGCGCAAGTGGCAGGTGTGCGTAGCAACCAACTTGTGGGTTATGGCTTGGTTTCAGGCTTACCGGGTACGGGTGAATCAAACCCGTTTACAGAACAAAGCTTCGCGGCAATGCTGCAAAACTTCGGCATTCAAATGCCGCCGGGTACCAAACCAAAAATTAAGAACGTTGCCGCGGTTATGGTAACGGCAACATTGCCGCCATTTTCAAAACCGGGTCAGCAAGTGGACGTTACGGTCTCTTCGATCGGCAGTGCAAAAAGCTTGCGTGGTGGCACCTTGCTACAAACCTTCCTAAAAGGTCTAGACGGCCAAGTGTACGCTGTCGCACAAGGTAACTTAGTCGTGAGTGGTTTCAGTGCAGAAGGCGCTGATGGCTCTAAAATCGTCGGCAACAACCCAACGGTTGGTCTTATTTCAAGCGGTGCAACCGTAGAGCGTGAAATTCCAAACCCATTCGGACGTGGTGACTACATCACATTCAACCTGCTTGATTCTGACTTTACCACTGCGCAACGTATGGCGGATGCGGTAAACAACTTCCTTGGTCCTCAAATGGCCAGTGCGGTTGACGCGACGTCTGTTCGTGTTCGTGCTCCACGTGATGTGAGCCAACGTGTTGCCTTCTTATCGGCAATCGAAAACCTAGAGTTCGACCCTGCAGATGGCGCGGCGAAAATCATTGTGAATTCTCGTACTGGTACGATTGTGGTCGGCAAGCATGTTCGTCTGAAACCTGCGGCAGTGACGCACGGTGGCATGACGGTAGCAATCAAAGAAAACCTTAATGTGAGCCAACCAAACGGCTTCTCTGGTGGCCAAACGGTTGTTGTGCCGGACTCTGATATCGAAGTGAATGAAGAGAAAGGCAAGATGTTCAAGTTCGAACCGGGTTTGACACTAGATGACCTAGTCCGTGCGGTGAATGAAGTCGGTGCAGCTCCGTCGGATTTGATGGCGATTCTGCAAGCATTGAAACAAGCTGGTGCCATTGAAGGCCAGCTGATCATCATCTAATCGATTAGGAGAGAAACCATGGTCAACAATCCTAACGATATCGGTTTCATTCATGACATCAGTTCCCTTGATACCCTTCGTCAAAAAGCGGTGAAAGAGGGCAAAGATGGTGAGCATGAAGCATTGCAAGCGGCCGCTCGCCAGTTTGAATCGATCTTTACTTCGATGATGTTGAAGTCGATGCGCGAAGCGAACGAAGGCTTTGAGTCGAACTTGATGAACAGCCAAAACGAAAAGTTCTACCGTCAAATGCTGGACGAGCAAATGGCGAGTAACTTAAGTGCATCGGGTTCGATGGGTTTGGCTGACATGATTGTTAAGCAGTTGACGGTTGGGCAAGGCGACGACAAGGCTGAAACTGCCATGCGCGATGCAGCAAACAATGCTGTGGAATACCGTCGTGTGGATCCGAAGAAAGCGCGTGAAATCGAGCAGCGTTTGATTGAGTCAGGTCAGCTATCACGACCAGGCTCAGAGCCATCACGTTTTGATTCGCCAGAGTCTTTTGTTAATTCAATGAAGCCATACGCAGACCGTGCAGCAAAAGCCTTGGGTGTTGAACCTTCATTGCTATTGGCCCAAGCCGCGCTAGAAACAGGCTGGGGACAAAAAGTCGTTAAGAACGCACGTGGTAGCAGTAACAACCTGTTTAACATTAAAGCTGACCGTAGTTGGCAGGGTGATAAAGTGACGACTCAAACGCTAGAGTTCCACGATAACACGCCTGTGAAAGAGACGGCGGCATTCCGTTCTTACTCCAATTACCAAGACAGCTTTAACGACTACGTCCGCTTCTTGAATGAGAACCCGCGCTACGAGACTGCCCTTCAGCAAGGTGGTGATTCTGAATCCTTCATTCGTGGCATTCACAGCGCAGGGTACGCAACTGACCCAAGCTACGCAGACAAAGTGCTGCAGGTAAAACAAAAAATCGAGAGTATGTGATTCATCCGATTACGAATGCTTGATAGATATTTTGAGAAGGCTTGCCACAGTGCAAGCCTTTCTTTTTTCGTGCTTTCTCTTTCTTTTCTAAACTGGCACACCTTTTGCTAATTGCTAACTAGGTAATCGGTCAATACCGATTTTATTTCGTTTTTGGGGGCATGTATGGCGTCAGATTTGTTGAATGTAGGTACACAAAGTGTGCTTACCGCTCAGCGACAGTTGAATACGACTGGTCATAACATTTCTAATGCGAATACAGAGGGTTACAGCCGTCAGTCTGTTATCCAAGGCACCAACGATCCGCGTCAATTTGGTGGGTCAACTTACGGCATGGGCGTGCATGTGGAAAATGTTCGCCGCTCTTGGGATGAGTTTGCCGTTAAAGAACTAAACCTTTCCACCACGAATTACGCCAGTAAGCTTGATAACGAGAAGAACCTCGATCTGCTCTCAAGCATGTTGTCTTCGGTGGCATCGAAAAAAATCCCAGAAAACATGAACGAATGGTTTGATGCGGTAAAAACCATGGCGGATACCCCAAATGACATGGGGGCGCGCAAAGTCGTGTTGGAAAAAGCCAAGTTACTCAGCGATACCCTAAACGAATTTCATGAAACTGTGCGTCAGCAATCCGATGTGGCCAATAAATCACTGGATATGGGCATTGAACGCGTGAACCAACTTGCTGTTGAGATCCGCGATGTTCATCGATTGATGATGCGTACTCCTGGTCCTCATAACGACTTGATGGACCAACATGAGAAACTGATCAAAGAGCTTTCTGAATACACCAAGGTGACGGTAACGCCACGTAAAAATTCGGAAGGTTTTAATGTCCATATCGGTAATGGGCACACCCTTGTTTCGGGAACAGAAGCCAGCCAATTGAAGATGATTGATGGCTCACCAGATGTTCATCAACGTCGCCTTGCTATGGTTGAAGGTGGTGGCATTAAAGCCATCAAATCAGACGATATTGACGGCAAAATTGGCGCGTTACTTAAGATGCGTGACGAACACATTCCACAAGTGATGGATGAGCTTGGCCGCTTAGCGACTGCGTTTTCTAGTGAAGTAAACCACCTGCAATCGCAAGGTTTGGATCACTACGGTAATGTGGGTGACCCATTGTTTACTGATGTGAACTCAGAGCGACTAGCGAAATCCCGTGTCGTTGCAGGCCCTCAATCGACGGCTGATATGGCGGTTTACATCAATGATATCAGCGCGCTGAAAGGTGGCGAATACTCATTACGCTACGATGGCGACAGCTACGCCGTGACTAAGCCAAATGGTGAAACCGTTAAGCTTAATACCGATGCTGGTAATGCGCTCTACATCGACGGAATGCGGGTTGAAGTTCGTAATGAGCCTAAAGTCGGTGAGCATGTGTTACTTCGTCCTACCCGTAGTAGTGCAGCGCAAATGAAAGTTGAAACCACGGATCCGAAAGCCATTGCTGCGCAAAGTTATGAAGCGTCGACGACCTTTGCTCAAGGTAATGCCAAATTTGAGATTGTTGATGCGGGTGATTTACGTGAATTTGAAGTGGTTGTTTCTCCAACCGGAGACCAATTTGCGGTAACCGATACCAAAGGCAACGTAATCATGGCGCCCCAGCCATATCCACCGACCGGACCGGTTTCAGTCAGTTTGCCAAGCAATCATCCCGCTTATAAAAACGGCGGCGCAACCGTATTTGAGTTAAGTGCGGGCGCATTAGCGAACGATAAATTTACCGCGAACCTAGTGCCATCTGAAGGTGACAACGGCAACTTGCGTAAGATGCAAAACATCCAAACCGACAAGAAGATGAACGGCAATGAATCGACGATCATGAGCTTGTACTTCAACTTGAACACTGATGTGGGTTTGAAAACGTCAACCGCAAGTCGACTCGCCGATGTTGCTCAGTTAGAGAGTGAAGCGGCACAAGAGCGCGTGGCGTCGATATCGGGGGTAAACCTCGATGAAGAAGCGGCAAACATGATGAAGTTCCAACAGGCGTATATGGCCTCTTCTCGTGTGATGCAGGCGGCCAATGACACCTTCAACACCATCTTGCAGTTGCGATAAAGGAGGCCTTAGATGTTAACGCGAATTTCTAGCTTCCATAACTACCAGTCGGTGCAGAACGACCTGCGCCGTCAGGAAAACAAAGTTCACCATAATCAGGAGCAATTGGCTTCTGGTAAACAGTTGACCAAGCCGAGTGATGATCCACTTGCGACGCACTATATTCAGAGCATTGGTCAACAAGAAGAGCAGTTAAAACAATATCTTGATGCCATTGTTCTGGTTCGTAACCGACTAGAAAACCAAGAAGTGGTGATTGCCAACGCTGAGCAATTTACTGATGAGTCGAAACGTATCTCGATGGAAATGATCAACGGTGCGTTTTCTCCGGAAGACCGTGCGGCGAAAAAGCGCGAATTGGAAGAGATTGCAAACAACTTCTTGGCGTTAGTGAATACGCAAGACGAATCGGGCAACTACGTTTTTGCTGGCACGAAGCCAAAATCGCAGCCTTTCTTTCGTGATTACGATGGCAGCGTGGTTTATACCGGTGACGATTACCAACGCAAGATGAAGATCGCCAGCAACATTGAGCTCGGCATCAACTATCCGGGTAATCATCTGTTTTCGGAGATCCCAAACCCGTTTGGTGATTTCGAGCCGCAATACGATTTACAAGAAGGCTCTGAGCTGTTGCTTGGTCAAGCAACGAGTGCGTCAGAAGATAACTCAAACTACAAAGTGACCTTTGTGGACATGAGTAACGGCAAGTTTGGTTACCAATTGGAAAAAGATGGCAGCATCGTACAAGTCGATGACTACTCGCCAATTGATGGCATCCAATACGAAGGCATCAATATTCAACTGAAAGGGCAGGTTTCCGCAGGGGATAGCATTACGCTAGAGCCGCGCCAAACCTTCAGTGTTTTTGATGCATTCAAAGAAACCATGCAGTGGTCGGAAAGCTCAGTATCTGACGCGTCGGCGACAGCAAAGCTGCATCAAATGACGGAAGAATTCCAAGCGGCGTTTGTTCACATGAACAAAGTCAGAACCGACTTGGGTGCTAAGTTGAGCACGCTCGATATTCAAGAGCAAAACCACGAAGATTTTAATTTGTCTCTGGCGAAAGCGAAGAGCAATTTTGAGGACTTGGATTACTCCAAGGCAGTGATTGAGTTCAGTGAGAACTCACGTGCGTTGCAAGCCTCACAACAGGCATTTGGTAAAACCAAAGACCTGACGTTGTTTAACTATATTTGATGCGCCTACCGTTTATGCGGTGAGCTCGGTATTTCAACCGTTCGATTTTAATGCCTTATGTGCCAAGCCTTAAGTGCGAGAAATCAACGAAAAATACTGAGTAATGCGATCCAAGCGGCATGATTTGACCGAAAGCGGCAATCAGACCAACGGTAATCTAGGCGGCAATAAAGAAACAGCGATTCGGCAACACAACAAAATATGAGTAAGGCAAGGCTCTTGCCCCGTATGCCCAATAACTTGTTGTTTATTTGTTCATTATTAAAAGAGCAAATAGTTTGAAACAAGTTGGCACACAAATTGTATTGATGTTGTCAGAACAGACTTACGAGATTCTAAACCCTGCCATAGGGCAGATTTAGCAAGTAATTTTTTACGGTCAGTGCTTATCCAAATGAGAGTAAAGCTGGCCGCTTCGCAAAAGCTTGCGAACTCAACAGGAGAGCAAAATGGCTGTAACAGTTAGTACTAACGTCTCCGCGATGACCGCGCAGCGTTATTTAAACAAGGCGACCAACGAGCTAAACACCTCGATGGAGCGTCTATCATCTGGTCACAAGATTAACAGTGCAAAAGACGACGCGGCAGGTCTACAGATCTCTAACCGTCTAACGGCTCAGTCTCGTGGTCTAGATGTGGCAATGCGCAACGCAAACGACGGTATCTCGATTGCCCAAACGGCAGAAGGGGCGATGAACGAAGCGACGTCAGTCATGCAACGTATGCGTGACTTGGCGATCCAATCTTCAAACGGTACTAACTCTCCAGCAGAGCGCCAAGCGATAAACGAAGAATCATCGGCATTGATTGACGAACTAAATCGTATCGCAGAAACGACATCATTTGGTGGCCGTCGTCTATTGAACGGTTCGTTCGGTGAAGCGGCATTCCAAATCGGTTCAAGCTCTGGTGAAGCGATGATCATGGCACTAACCAGCATCCGTGCGGATGACCAGCGTATGGGCGGTGTGACTTTCTTCTCTGAGAATGGCAAAGACAAAGATTGGGGCGTGGATCCAACTAAAGCGGATCTAAAAATCACGCTTCCAGGCATGGGTGAAGACGAAGACGGCAACCCAGACGATCTAGAAATCAGCATCAATGCGAAAGCAGGTGATGATATTGAAGAGTTGGCAACGTACATCAACGGCCAATCTGATATGATCAATGCGTCGGTAAGTGAAGACGGCAAACTACAAGTGTTTGTTGCGCACCCGAACGTTCAAGGCGAGATTTCAATCTCTGGTGGCCTAGCATCGGATCTAGGTCTAAGTGATGAAGCGGTACGCACATCAGTGCAAGATATCGACATGACAACCGTGCAAGGTTCTCAGAACGCGATTTCTGTACTGGATTCAGCGCTTAAGTATGTTGATTCACAACGTGCTGACCTAGGTGCGAAGCAGAACCGTCTAAGCCACAGCATCAATAACTTGGCAAACATCCAAGAAAACGTTGATGCATCGAACAGCCGAATTAAAGATACAGACTTTGCGAAAGAAACGACGCAAATGACCAAAGCTCAAATTTTGCAACAAGCAGGTACTTCGATTCTTGCTCAAGCGAAACAGTTGCCAAACTCTGCGATGTCACTATTGCAGTAGTTTACCTAGCCTGTATTCAATACATTCAGACGTGGATGGGAATGCAGGCTTATGGCAAGCAACTTTATAATAGAATGTGCGGCTCTCTCATCTCTCACCTGCCAATCATTTTCAATGTAAAGTTGCACCCGGTGTGCCGGTTATGTGTTCATTTCTCTTGATCTCCACATAGGCTCTGGCTACCAACCTAGCCCCAGTTCTCTCAAAGGAAAAGGGGCTTTTTCTTTTCTACCTCCCAGATAAAACATTCCTTTCTTTCATCTAACTCACTGCTTTCTAGCTGTTTTTGGTTGTTCTTTGCTCAATTTAGAGCGCTCGGCTTAAGCTGCAGAAACTTGAGGCTTTTTTTCTACTTTTCTCTCATTTTTCTAGCCAAATCTCGCAAATACACTTTTTTTGATTTTTTTCTAAAGCTTCTGAAATCCGAGTCGTTAATAGAAGTAACTTTGAGAGAACTACTTGGTTTTCCGAGACGTCGGAAACCGCTACATCGGAAAATCAATT